>NZ_JYMS01000028.1:0-34404 GCF_000938285.1 Bradyrhizobium sp. LTSP857
CCAAGGAAAAGGTCGCGCCGAAGAAGTCGATGGCTGAAGAGGGCGCCTCCGAAGGCGACCGCATCGCCAACCAGTCGATCCGCGTCAACGTGGATACGCTGGAGCACCTGATGACCATGGTCTCCGAGCTGGTGCTGACCCGCAACCAGCTGCTCGAGATCTCCCGCCGCAACGAGGACACCGAGTTCAAGGTGCCGTTGCAGCGGCTGTCCAACGTCACCGCCGAGCTGCAGGAAGGCGTCATGAAGACGCGCATGCAGCCGATCGGCAACGCCTGGCAGAAGCTGCCCCGTATCGTCCGCGATCTCTCGAGCGAACTCGGCAAGCAGATCGAGCTGGAGATGCACGGCGCCGACACCGAGCTCGACCGCCAGGTGCTCGACCTGATCAAGGACCCGCTCACCCACATGGTGCGCAACTCCGCCGATCATGGCCTTGAGACCCCGGCCGAGCGCCTCGCGGGCGGCAAGGGCGAGCAGGGCACCATCCGGCTGTCCGCCTATCACGAGGGCGGCCACATCATCATCTGCATCGCCGACAACGGCCGCGGGCTGAACACCGACAAGATCAAGGCCAAGGCGATCTCCTCCGGTCTCGCCACCGAGGCTGAGCTCGAGAAGATGTCGGAAGCCCAGATCCACAAGTTCATCTTCGCGCCGGGCTTCTCGACCGCGGCCGCCATCACCTCGGTCTCCGGCCGTGGCGTCGGCATGGACGTGGTCCGCACCAATATCGACCAGATCGGCGGCACCATCGACATCAAGTCGGTGGCCGGTGAAGGCTCCTCCGTCACCATCAAGATCCCGCTGACGCTCGCGATTGTCTCCGCCCTGATCGTGGAAGCCGCCGGCGACCGTTTTGCGATTCCCCAGCTCGCGGTCGTCGAGCTGGTCCGTGCCCGCGCCAACTCCGAGCATCGCATCGAGCGCATCAAGGACACCGCGGTCCTTAGGCTCCGCAACAAGCTGTTGCCGCTGATCCACCTCAAGAAGCTGCTCAAGATCGACGACGGCGCGGCCTCCGATCCCGAGAACGGCTTCATCGTGGTGACGCAAGTCGGCAGCCAGACCTTTGGCATCGTGGTCGACGGCGTGTTCCACACCGAAGAAATCGTGGTCAAGCCGATGTCGACCAAGCTGCGCCACATCGACATGTTCTCGGGCAATACGATCCTGGGCGATGGCGCGGTCATCATGATCATCGACCCCAACGGCATTGCCAAGGCGCTCGGCGCCTCCGGCTCCTCGGCCCAAGGCATGGCTGATGAAGCCGCCGCGCATCATTCGAGCTCCGGCGAGCAGACCACCTCGCTGCTGGTGTTCCGCGCCGGCTCCAGCCAGCCCAAGGCGGTCCCGCTCGGGCTCGTCACACGCCTGGAAGAGCTGCCCGCGGACAAGATCGAGTTCAGTAACGGCCGCTACATGGTGCAGTACCGCGAGCAGCTGATGCCGCTCGTCGCCATGGAGAGCGTCACCATCGCCTCGCAGGGCGCCCAGCCGATCCTGGTGTTCTCCGATGACGGCCGCTCCATGGGCCTCGTCGTCGACGAGATCATCGACATCGTCGAGGAACGGCTCAACATCGAGGTCGGCGGCTCCAGCCAGGGCATTCTGGGCTCGGCCGTGATCAAGGGCCAGGCCACCGAAGTGATCGACGTCGGCCACTTCCTGCCGATGGCGTTCTCCGACTGGTTCACCCGCAAGGAGATGAAGCCGTCGCTGCACTCGCAGTCGGTGCTGCTGGTCGACGACAGCGCGTTCTTCCGCAACATGCTGGCGCCGGTGCTGAAGGCCGCGGGCTACCGCGTCCGCACCGCGCCGACCGCGCAGGAGGGCCTGGCCGCGCTGCGCGCGCAGACCTTCGACGTGGTCCTGACCGACATCGAGATGCCCGATATGAACGGGTTCGAGTTCGCCGAAGTGATCCGCTCCGACAGCAATCTGGGCTCGATGCCGATCATCGGCCTGTCGGCGCTGGTGTCGCCGGCGGCGATCGAGCGCGGCCGTCAGGCCGGCTTCCACGACTATGTCGCCAAGTTCGACCGTCCCGGCCTGATCGCGGCGCTGAAGGAACAGACCGCGGGTGCCGCCGGCGCCTCCGAGCTGAGCCGGGCGGCGGCGTGAGAGCATGATCCGGAAAAGTGTGAAGCGGTTTTCCCTCGCGACAAACGCGGAACGCGTTTGTGCGGAGATCATGCTCAAACAAAGAGTCACGGATCAGGAGACGCAAAGATGAGCAAGAAGATGCAGACGGGCGAAGGCGCCATGGTCGAATACGTCACCGCGATGATCGGTGGCCAGCTGTTCGGCCTGCCGATCTCCCGGGTCCAGGACGTGTTCATGCCGGAGCGCGTCACCCGCGTTCCCTTGTCCTCGCGCGAGATCGCGGGCGTGTTGAACCTGCGCGGCCGCATCGTCACCGTGGTCGACATGCGCGCCCGGCTCGGCCTGCCCAAGCCCGAGGACGGCAAGGTGCCGATGGCGGTCGGCGTTGATCTCCGCGGTGAATCCTATGGCCTGCTGATCGACCAGATCGGCGAGGTCCTGCGTCTGTCCGAGGACGGCAAGGAAGAAAACCCCGTCAACCTCGACCCCCGCATGGCCAAGCTCGCCGGCGGTGTCCACCGCCTCGACGGCCAGCTCATGGTCGTCCTCGACGTCGATCGCGTGCTCGAACTCAAAACCGAAGTGCAAATGGCTGCGTGAGCTAACAAAAACATCGAAGCCGGAGAACCAATATGAAGACGTGTTTGGTGGTCGATGATTCCAGCGTCGTGCGCAAGATCGCACGCCGGATCCTGGAAGGCCTGGAATTCGAAGTCACCGAAGCCGAGGACGGCTCGAAAGCGCTCGAGATCTGTCAGCGGAAGCTGCCCGACGCGGTGCTGCTCGACTGGAACATGCCCGTCATGGACGGCTTCGAGTTCATGGGCCACATGCGCCGCCTGCCCGGCGGCGACCAGCCCAAGGTGGTGTTCTGCACCACCGAGAACAACGTGGCTCACATCGCCCAGGCGCTCAGCGGCGGCGCCAACGAGTACATCATGAAGCCCTTCGACAAAGACATTATCGCCGACAAGTTCGCTGAAGTTGGCCTGATCCCGGTCGGACAAGCCATGGTCTGAGTGTGTCTGGCCCGAGTCCTTTGGCCAGAGTGTTCCCAGTACAGCTTCCGAGAGGCTATCCGTGACCCCGACCGAGTATGAGTATCTGCGCAAGTTTCTGAGGGATCATTCTGGTCTCGACCTGTCCGCAGACAAGCAATATCTGATCGAAAGCCGCCTGCTGCCGCTGGCGCGCAAGGCCAATCTCTCCGGCATCGGCGAGCTCGTGCAGAAGCTGCAAGGCGGTTCGAGCGCGCTCGTCACCAGCGTGGTCGAAGCCATGACCACCAACGAGACCTTCTTCTTCCGCGACAAGGTCCCGTTCGATCATTTCCGCGACACCATCATGCCGGAGGTCATCAAGGCCCGTGCCGGCCGCCGCAGCGTGCGCATCTGGTGCGCCGCCGGTTCGACCGGGCAGGAGCCCTATTCGCTGGCGATGAGCCTGAAGGAGATGGGCGCAGCACTCACCGGCTGGCGCGTCGAGATCATCGCGACCGATCTGTCGCAGGAGGTGCTGGAGAAGGCCAAGGCCGGCATCTACAGCCAGTTCGAGGTGCAGCGCGGCCTGCCGATCCAGATGCTGATGAAATATTTCAAGCAGACCGGCGAGACCTGGCAGGTCAATCCCGAGCTGCGCGCGATGATCCAGCACCGGCAGCTCAACCTGCTGCACGATTTTGCCCAGCTCGGCACGTTCGACGTCATCTTTTGCCGCAACGTGCTGATCTATTTCGACCAGGACACCAAGATCAACATCTTCAACCGCCTGGCGCGCCAGATCGAGGGTGACGGCTTCCTGGTGCTGGGTGCGGCCGAAACCGTGGTCGGCCTGACCGACACGTTCAAGCCGCTTCCGGAGCGCCGCGGCCTCTACAAGCCGAACGATCCGCGTGCGGCCAAGCCAGCTGTCGCCGGCGCGGTGCCATCGCGCATCGCGGTGATGGCAGGACGATAAGCATGGCCGAGGATGGAAAAGGCGCGGAACGGGTGACGTTCAGCCGCGGCTATGATGTCTGCATCATGGCGATCGACGGCACCTGGCGCCGCGACTGCAAGCTGAACGCGATCTCCGACACCGACGCCATCCTCACGGTGGAAGGTTCGATCCAGGGCTTGAATCTGAAGGAGTTCTTCCTGCTGCTGTCGTCGACTGGACTTGCCTACCGCCGCTGCGAGCTGGTGCGCGTCAACGGCGCCGAGATGGACATCCAGTTCCTGCGCGGCAAGAACCGGAAGAAGCGCGGCGCGGCCGGCCATGACGCCGTGGCCTGATCCGCGCCTCCGCCATCGCCGCTCCCGATACATTGCTTCACATTTGCTGAAAACATCCGACTGAATTTGTCGCAGCGGCTTTACGTGGCCTAAGCGCGCTCGGTGTATCCATTGCCGGTCTCAATCTCAGGGTCAGGAAATGCCAAGAAGCTCTCTCTCCCCCGTTACGTCCAACCTGCCCGACGCCGCCGAGCGGCGCGCGCTTCAGCTGCTGGTGGTCGACGACGACGCCACGCAACGCAGCCTGATCACGGTCGCCGCCAAGCAGGCCGGCCACGAAGTCACCGTGGCGCCGTCGGTTGCGGAGGCGATCGAAAAGCTCCGTGCCGCGCGCTTCGACTGCGTGACGCTGGATCTCGTGCTGGAGGACGGCGACGGCATCGACGTGCTGCGCGAGATGGCGGCGGCAAAATTCGCAGGTTCTGTGATCGTGATCAGCGGCATGGACGGCAAGCGCCGCAGCGCCGCCCGCAGCTTCGCCCGCTCTGTCGGGATCGAGCTTCAGAGCCTGCCGAAGCCGCTGGATCTCGCGGCGCTCCGCATCAGCCTTGCCAATCTCGGCAAGACGGCAATGGGCCTGCCGGCGATCCATACCTGGGGTGGTGTTGCCACCGACGCGATCGTGGAACGGCACCGCGCGTAAGGCGCGGAGCGGCCATGCGTTCAGATGCGGACGATCCGCCGCGCTGATGGCAATCTATGCCGGGTTGCCGGTTTCCGACAAGCATTGCAGGGCGTGGCCAAGGCCCGCCCGACAGGCGTTGAGAGCGGCGCTCGCCGTGGCATAACGGGGCGTGACGTCGTCGAGCACGAAAATGTCGGCGGAAATCATAGCGCTCCCGTCGCCGTCCTGTTCCATGGCCGCGTCGATCAGGCGCATGCTGGTCTCGATCCGCGCGATCAGAGAGCGAAGATCGGCTGCGATCAACTGTCGGCTGTCAGCTTCGGGTGTCGCGACGAGCAGGGGCGTGCCGGCAAAATTTAGCATGGATATTCTCCGTCCCCAGCAATAAGGCACTCCGCCGCTACTTGTGCGTTAAGTCCATGTCCCGTACAAATACGGGTGGGCCGAATCCGCGCCGAACGCCATAACGGTTGGGGCGGACGCGTCTCCTTAATGCCAATAGGAATTGGCACAAATGGATTTGGCACATGGCCGAACAAACCTCTCGTGGTGAAATCTTCGTGGTCGATGACGACCCTGCCGTTCGCGACACCCTGTCGATGGTGTTGAAGGGGGCGGGCTATGAGGTGATCTGTTTCGCGGATGGGGCAGCGCTGCTCTCTGTCGCGCGAAACCGCACACCGGCTGCGATTCTGCTCGACGTGCACATTCCCGGAAAGTCGGGTCTCGACATTCTCAGGGAACTGCACGGTGAGGACTATCCGGCACCGATCTTCATGATCTCCGGGCAGGGCGATATCTCGATGGCGGTGGGCGCCATCAAGAGCGGGGCACTCGACTTCATCGAGAAGCCGTTCCGCGGCAGCGAGATCGTCGGCCGGCTGGACGAGGCGATCGGGGCTTATGCACGCAGGCAGGCGGAGAACGCGTCGCCGAAGTTTGGTTCGCTGCATTTCCCCGGACGCGAGCCGCTGACCCGCAGGGAACGCGAGGTGCTGGAACAGTTCGCCGCCGGTGCCTCCAACAAGGAAGCCGGCCGCACGCTCGGCATCAGCCCGCGCACCATCGAGGATCACCGCGCCAACATCATGAAGAAGCTCGGCGCGCGCAACGCCGCCGATCTGATCCGCATCGTGATGACCGCAGCCCAGCGCGCGTCGTAACGTTTTTCGGTGATCTCGTAGCCCGGATGGAGCGCAGCGAAATCCGGGACCAGTGCCAGCGGAGGCAATCGCCCCGGATTGCGCTTCGCTCCATCCGGGCTACTCCGGGCTACAGAGCCTGTCCGCTCAGTGCCTTGCGGATGATCCGCGCGAGGTCGGATTTGCGATAGGGCTTTGCCAGCAGCAGAACGCCTGAATCCAGCCGGCCGTGATGGATGATCGCATTCTCGGTATAGCCGGACGTGTAGACCACCCGGAGATCGGGGCGCGTCTTCAGCACCTCGTCGGCGAGCTGCCGTCCGTTCATCTTGCCCGGCATGATCACGTCGGTGAACAGCAGGTCGAACGGCTGTCCGGAGACGACGATCGCGAGCGCCTCTGCGGCGTTGGCGGCTTGCAGGGTGACGTAGCCCAGCGAATGCAGTTGCGCCAGCACGTAGTCGCGCACCAGCCGGTCGTCCTCGACCACGAGAATGGTCTCGTGCCCACCCTCGATCGACGCCGGCGTCACACCTTCGCTGACGGCCGTGGGCGTCTTGCCCGGCGGCAGGTACATCTTGATCGTGGTGCCGTGGCCCTCCTCGCTGTAGATCTTGATGTGGCCCGCGGACTGCTTGATGAAGCCATAGACCATGGAGAGCCCGAGCCCGGTGCCCTTGCCTGGTCCCTTCGACGTGAAGAACGGATCGAACACCCTGGCCAGCATGTTGGCGGCGATGCCCGAGCCGGTGTCGCTGACGGCGATCAGCACGTAGTGTCCGGGCGGGACGTCATTGGCGCTGGCATAGATCTCGTCGAGATAGGCGGCGCCGGTCTCCACGATCAGCTTGCCGCCTCCTGGCATGGCGTCGCGCGCGTTGAGCGCGAGGTTGAGGATCGCCGTGGTGAGCTGGTTGGGATCGACGATCGCGACGCAGCTCTCGTCCTCGAACACGGACTCGATCTGGATCTGCTCGCCGAGCGTCGGCCGCAACAGCTTTGCGGTGTCGATGATCAGCGAGTTGATGTCGATCTCGCGCGGCTGGAGCGGCTGCTTGCGCGCGAACGCGAGCAGATGCTGGGTCAGCTCGGCGCCACGCCCGGCAGCCTCATCGATCATCTTGGTGATCGCGGCAAGCTCCGGCTCTTTCGCCACCGCGTCCGCCAGGATCTCGATCGTCCCGGTGATGACGGTGAGGATGTTGTTGAAATCGTGCGCCACGCCGCCGGTGAGCTGGCCGACCGCTTCCATCTTCTCGGCATGACGGATGCGCTCCTCGGACGCGATCTTGTCGGTGAGGTCGCGGTAGAAGACGTTGAACAGAACGCCCTCGCGGCGCCTGAGCGCCGTGACGCTCAGCTCGGCCTTGAATTCCTTGCCGTCGCGGCGACGCACCATGAGCTCGCGGCGGCGGTTGAGCATTTGGCCGTCCGCGGATTCGAGGAAACGCGCGAGGCCGGCCTTGACCCTCTCGCGCTCACCCTCTGCGACGATCAGGTCGACCGAATTCTTGCCGAGCGCCTCGTCGCGCCGCCAGCCGAACAGCTCTTCGGCCCGCGAGCTCCAGTTCAGGATGGTGCTGCGATCGTCGGTCTGGACGAAGGCGTCGAGTGCAGTCTCGACGATGTTGCGCGCGAGCAGCTCGCTTTCCCGCAAGGACTCGTCTGCCAGCCGTGCCTCGGTCATGTCGCGCCCGACGAAGAAGAAGCGCTTGGCCTGATCCGACCAATTGCCGAGCCAGGAGAGCCAGACCTCGCGCCCATCCTTGTGGAAGCAGCGGGTGTCGGCGAGCTTCGGATGCCCGCCCTGCCGCAGCGCGCGCATCTCCGCGCGGGATTGATCGAGATGGTCGGGGTGAATGAAATCGACGCCGCTGCGGCCGATCATCTCGCCCGGCCGGTAGCCCAGAATGGCCTCGCTGCTCGGGCTGATCTGCACGATATGGCCCCGCGCGTTCATGATCATGATCAGATCCTGCGAGGTGTCGAAGAGCTGCCGCCGCTCCTCGATCTGCTGCTGGAGCGCCCGCTCGGCGCGCCGCTCCTCGGTGAGGCTGCGCGCGCTCCCGGAGGCGCCGATGATCTCGCCCGACGGCCCCCTGATCGGCGAGAGGCTGAGCGAGATTTCGACCGGCGTGCCGTCCCGGCGCAGGCGCACCGTCTCGAGCCGTTCGATCGGCTCACCCCGGGCGATCCGCGCCAGATAGTCCTTGCCCTGCTCGCGGCGGTCGGGCGGGACAATGATCGCGGTGGATTGTCCGATCGCCTCATTCGCCGAATAGCCATAGAGGCGTTCAGCGGCAGGATTCCAGCCCGTGATGACGGCATCGAGCGACTGCATCACGATTGCGTCGTCGGACGATTCGACAGCAGCGCTGAACAAGCGCTCGCGCGCCTCGTGGTGGCTTCGTGCGGCCTCGGTGCGGCGATGCTCCCGGACCTCGCGCTCGAGGGCAGCTGTTTTCGCCCGCGTCTCCTCGACCATCTGGGCAAAAGCCCGCGCCAGCACGCCCGTCTCGCCGCTTGCATCGACGGGGATGTCGGCGGGCCGGCCGCTGCCGATCGCCTCCACCGCCGCGGTCAGGCGCCCGATCGGGCGGGTCAATGAGCGCGCCAGGAGCACTGCGAGTAAAGCCGCGGCGAGGACGGCAAGCACGCCGACGAGCAAGGACGTTTTTTGAATGGCGGCCGGCACGCGGCCGAAGACGGACGGGGGAACGATCACAAGGATTGCGACCCATTCCTTGCCAGCAAGCAGCGCCGGCGCAATCGCCGCACCGCTCGGCCGGCCCGACCGATCGGTCATGATCTGCGTGGATACGGCCGACGTGCCGGCCAAGCTCGAAAAAAATGGAAAATCACTGCGCCAGTTGGTCGGGTGGCCACGCAGCGAGCCGAATTCTCGCGCGCGATCAGGATTGACCAGATAGTCGCCGTGCGAATTCACGACGTAAATCTCTCCTGCCGAGCTCGTCGTCGAGCGGATGCGGTCGAGAGCCGGACGCATGTCGATGTTGGCGATGATGATACCGAACGGCTTGCCGTCCGGCGCGAACAGCGGCGTTGCGACCCGCAGAGTCGGAATGTGCAGATCTGCGGTCCCCCCCTGACGGGTCGCGAGATCGATGGGCGAGACATAAATCTCGCCCGGCGCCAGTTGAATCGTCTCGTGAAAGTAGGTTCGCTCGCCCTTGCTCTCCAGTTCGCTGTCGGGGACGATCCGTGCTGCTCCGTTCGGGCCGGAGCGATCGACGCGGACCAGTTCGCGCTGGTCGTCGTCAAGACCGATGATTCGAAACTGCCCGTAGCTGGGTTTGGCCTCGATCTCGGCCGCGAGCCGCGTCGCGATGCGCTCGCGCCAGGTTTGCTCTGACACGCCGTCGACAGCGTCAGTTCCTCCACCGAGGTGAGCGCGGATCAGACCATTGATTGCCGCGGCGGAGCGATAGCCGATCAGATCGCCGCGAACTCCGGCAACGTAGGATTCAAGATTGGTCGCCAGCAGGCGTGACTGGGCTTCGACCCGCTCCAGCACGCGCGGAATGACGGCTTGCGTGATGTTGCGATAGCCCAGCCAATCGACCGCCGCCACGGTCACCGCGACCAGCAGAATCATTGCGATGGCCAGCCGGGTTGCGAGGGTCATGTTGGCCTTCGCGCCGCGTCGAGAATGGACCCGAATGTTCTGTTACGGCGCACCATGGATCGCCCGGTCATCGGCTGTCGGCTCCGGCATCGGGCCGCGGCGGGGATAATGATTGCGCCGATTTCAGGCAGCCGTCGACAGCCGCAAGCAGTGCGTCGGCCCGGAATGGCTTCTGCAAGCTCGCCACCGCGCCGAGCTTGGTCGCCATTTTCAAGAAGTCCGGCTCGGCATAGGCGTCCGGCGTGATCGAGCGGCCGGAAATGACGACGATCGGAATGGCAGGTCTCAGCGCCCGGACACGGCGCATCGTCTCCAGTCCATCCATGCCGGGCATGAAGATGTCGAGGAACAGCAGGTCGAATTGGCTCGCCGCGAACAGAGCCAGCCCCTTGTGGCCATCGCCGGCGACCGTCACCTGATGGCCGGCCCGCTCCAGAAGCAGCCGGATCGTGAGCTGGACGGCCGGGTCGTCATCCACGATCAGGATGTTGGCCACGTCAAAAACCTCCGGGTCGGACGGGGACGTTTCCCGCCGACCGCAAATCAAAGCATCAAATGCGAAATTGTTGCGCGGATTGCGCCCGGCCTGCAAGCACTTCGGGTTTGTGCCGGCCCGTTTGGCCGGATGTTGCGATGCAACCGGGTGTATGCACAGCCGCGTGCATACCAGAGGCTCGCGTGCCGCTCACCCGGCGCCTTGCGAGGGGTGGAGGGCCTGTGAGAAGAGCAGAGCGGATTCTCCGGACGGACAAGGATTATGATCAGAAAGAAGAAGACGCCCGACCAGCTCCGCAGCGCGCGCTGGTTTGCGCCCGATGATTTGCGCTCGTTCGGCCACCGCTCCCGCGCCATGCAGATGGGCTACGCGCCGGAGGAGTGGAAGGACCGCCCGATCATCGCGATCCTCAATACCTGGTCGGACGCGCAGCCCTGCCACATGCATTTCAAATCGCGCGTCGACGACGTCAAGCGCGGCATCCTGATGGCGGGCGGCCTGCCGCTGGAATTGCCGGCGCTGTCGTTGTCGGAATCGCTGCTGAAGCCGACCACCATGCTTTATCGCAATCTGCTGGCGATGGACGCCGAGGAGCTGCTGCGCAGCCATCCCGTTGACGGCGTGGTGCTGATGGGCGGCTGCGACAAGACCACACCGGCGCTGCTGCTCGGCGCCACCTCGATGAACATCCCGGCGATCTATCTGCCGGCCGGCCCGATGCTGCGCGGCAACTGGAAGGGCAAGACGCTCGGCTCCGGCTCCGACGGCTGGAAATATTGGGACGAACGGCGCGCCGGAAAAATTTCCGAGAAGGACTGGCTCGACATCGAAGCCGGCATCGCCCGCAGCTACGGCACCTGCATGACCATGGGCACGGCCTCGACCATGACCGCAATCGCCGAAGCGATCGGCATGACGCTGCCGGGCGCCTCCTCGATTCCAGCCGCGGATGCCAACCACATCCGCATGTCCTCCGAATGCGGTCGCCGCATCGTCGAGATGGTCTGGGAAGATCTGACGCCGAAGACGATCCAGACCCGAAAAGCCTTTGAAAACGCGATCGCGGTGGCGATGGCGATGGGCTGCTCGACCAACGCGATCATCCACGTGATCGCGCAGGCCCGCCGCGCCGGACAGGACATCGGGCTCGACGATTTCGAGATCGCGAGCCGCAAGGTGCCCGTGATCGCCAATGTCCGTCCGAGCGGCGATGCCTATTTGATGGAGGACTTCTTCTATGCCGGCGGTCTGCCGGCGCTGATGAGCCAGATCAAGCCGCATCTGCATCTCGACTGCATCACCGTCACCGGCAAGACGCTCGGCGAAGATATCGCCCATGCCGAGGTGCATAATGACGACGTGATCCGCTCGGTCGACAATCCCATCTACAAGGAGGGTGCGCTCGCGGTGCTCAAGGGCAATCTCGCGCCCGATGGCTGCGTCATCAAGCCGTCCGCCTGCGCGCCGCGCTTCCTCAAGCACACCGGGCCGGCGCTGGTGTTCGACGACTATCCCGCGATGAAGAAGGCGGTCGACGATCCCAACCTCGACGTCACCGAAGATCACATCCTCATCCTGCGCAATGCGGGCCCGCAGGGCGGGCCGGGCATGCCGGAATGGGGCATGCTGCCGATCCCGACAAAGCTTGTGAAGCAGGGCGTACGCGACATGGTGCGCATCTCGGATGCGCGCATGAGCGGCACCAGCTACGGCGCCTGCATCCTGCACGTTTCGCCGGAGTCCTACATCGGCGGCCCGCTGGCGCTGGTGCGGAACGGCGACCGCATCACCCTCGACGTCGCCGCCCGCACCATCAATCTCGATGTTTCGGAGGCCGAGCTCGCAAAGCGCCGCGCCGCCTGGAAGCAGCCCGAGCGGCGCTTCGAGCGCGGCTATGGCTGGATGTTCACAAAACACATCAAGCAGGCCAATGACGGCTGCGACTTCGACTTCCTGGAGACCGATTTCGGCGCGCCGATCGGCGAGCCCTCGATTTACTAGCAGGATCACCCATGACCAAACTCAGCGAAGCCACCCGCAACAAGCTCAAGACCGTCTCCACCGCCACGGTTGCCACCGCGCTGTTCAAGCGCGGCCTGCGCATCCAGATGATCCAGGATGTGCACCCCTTGGGCGCGGACCAGCCGACCATGGTCGGCGAGGCCTTCACGCTGCGCTACATGCCGGCGCGCGAGGACCTCAACACCATCGACGTGTTCAAAGACCGCTCGCATCCGCAGCGCAAGGCGATCGAGGATTGCCCGGCAGGCAGCGTGCTGGTGATGGACAGCCGCAAGGACGCGCGTGCGGCCTCCGCCGGCGCGATCCTGGTGACGCGGTTGATGAAGCGCGGTGTCGCCGGTGTCGTCACCGACGGCGGTTTTCGCGATTCCGCCGAGATCGCGAAACTCGGCATCCCCGCGTACCACCATCGTCCCAGCGCGCCGACGAACCTCACGCTGCACCACGCGATCGAAATCAATGTCCCGATCGGCTGCGGCGATGCGCCGGTGTTTCCCGGCGACATCATTTTGGGCGATAGCGACGGCGTCATCGTGATCCCCGCGCACCTCGCCGACGAGATCGCCAACGAAACGTTCGAGATGACCGCGTTCGAGGATTTCGTCACCGAGGAAGTCGGCAAGGGCCGCGGCATTTTTGGTCTCTATCCGGCGACCGATCCGCAGACGCTCACTGACTTCGCGGCGTGGCGGAAGAAGAACGGAAGGTAGTTGGACATTTGGTGGCGCCAAAACACCAATGTCGTCCCGGCGAAGGCCGGGACCCATAACCACAGGGGGCGGTTTGGCGAAGACTCGCAGTTATCTTCCTGCGGTACTGCTACCCGCGCTTCGCCGATAAATCACGCGGTATGGATCCCGGCCTTCGCCGGGACGACGGCGGAGGGTGTGGCTTACACCCCGGCCTCCGCCATCCCCGCCGCCCATAGCGCGAACGCATACACGATCGCGACCTCGTCCAGCCGGTTGAAGCGCCCCGAGGCGCCGCCATGGCCGGCGCCCATGTTGGTGCGCAGTAACACCGGGCCACCGCCGCTCATGATGGCGCGCAGGCGCGCGATCCATTTGGCAGGCTCCCAATAGGTGACGCGCGGATCGGTCAAGCCGCCCATCGCCAAAATCGCCGGATAGTCCTTGGCCGCGACATTGTCGTAGGGCGAGTAGGACAGGATGGTGCGAAAATCCTTCTCGCTCTCGATCGGGTTGCCCCATTCCGGCCATTCCGGCGGCGTCAGCGGCAACGTGTCGTCGAGCATGGTGTTGAGCACGTCGACGAACGGCACCTCGGCAACGATGCCGGCGAACAATTCGCCGGCGCGGTTTGCGACCGCGCCCATCAGCATGCCGCCGGCCGAGCCACCGTGGCCGATGATGCGCTTTGCGCTGGTGTATTTCGCTGCGATCAGTGCACGGGCGCTGGCGGAAAAATCGTCGAACGAATTGGTCTTCTTCTCGCGCTTGCCGTCGAGATACCAGCCCCAGCCCTTGTCGGCGCCGCCGCGGATATGGGCGATGGCGTAGACAAAGCCGCGATCGACCAGCGACAGGCGGTTGGCGTTGAAGGAGGCCGGCATCGCCATGCCGTAGGAGCCGTAACCGTAAAGCAGCAGCGGCGCCGCGCCGTCGAGCTTCAATCCGCGGCGATAGAGGATCGACACCGGCACCTCGGCGCCATCCTGCGCCTTCGCCATGATGCGGGTGGTGACGTAGTCGGCAGCATTGTGGCCGGACGGAATCTCCTGGCGCTTGCGAAGCACGCGCGTGCGCTTCGTCATGTCGTAGTCGTAGACCTCTGACGGCGTCGTCATCGACGAATAGGCGAAGCGCAAATTCGTCGTCTCGAACTCGTAGGAGCCCATCGTGTCCAGCGAGTAGGCGGCCTCATCAAACGCGATCGCGTGCTCTTCGTTCGAGGTGAGATCGCGGATCACGATGCCCGGCAGCGCGTTGGCGCGCTCCAGCCGCACCAGATGGCCGGCATAGAGATCGAGGTCGATGATGTAGATGCCGGGACGATAGGGGATCAAATCGCGCCAGTTCGCGCGCTCGGGTGCGGCGAGCGGCGCGGTAACGATCTTGAAGTCGATGGCGCCGCCGGCATTGGTCAGGATGAAGAGCTCATCGCCGCGGTCGGCGAGCGAATATTGCACGCCCTCCTTGCGCGCTGCGACCAGCCGCGGCGGCGTGTCGGGATGAGCGAGGTCGATCAGCCGCTGCTCGGACGTTTCGTGATCACCGCCGGCGATGACGCAGAAGCGGCCGCTGGTGCTCTCATGCAAATGCGTGAACCAGCCGGAATCCTGCTCTTCATAAACGAGCGTGTCGTCGGCCTGCCTGGTGCCGAGCCGGTGCCGCCACACCTGCATCGGCCGGTGATTGTCGTCGAGCTTCACATAGAAGAAGCTCTTTGCGTCCGCACTCCAGACGATGCCGCCGTCGGTCTCCTCGACGATGTCGTCAAAATCCTTTCCCGTCGCCCAGTCGCGCACGCGGATCGTAAAATACTCCGAGCCCTTGGTGTCCGCGCTCCAGGCCTGCAGCTTGTGATCGGGCGAGTGGCGGCTGCCGCCGAACTTGAAATAGGTGTGGTCCTTGGCGAGCGCGTCGCCGTCGAGCACGATGTCGCTCTCGCCGCCGTCGCGCGGCATGCGGCCGAACAGCTCATGCTGACCGCCCTCGCGGAATTTGCGGAAGTAAGCGAACGACCCGTCCGGCGACGGCACGCTGGAATCGTCCTCCTTGATCCGTCCCCGCATCTCGCGCACCAGCGTCTTCTGGAGTGGCGCGGTATGGCCGAGCAGGCTCTCGGTGTAGACGTTCTCCTCGTCGAGATATTTGCGGATGTCGGGATCAAGCACCGCGGGATCGCGCAGCACCTCCTGCCATTTCGCGTCCTTCAGCCAGGCATAGTCGTCGGCAACGGTGATGCCGTGCCGGGTGAAGGTGTGCGGCCGGCGAGGGGCGACGGGGGGCTGGGATGGCTGTTTGGCTTGTGTCACTCGATCCTCATTCAGATGCGTATTTGACCTTATATCGTCCCGATTCCGTGAATTGCCAGCGCCGCTGCGCCAGGGACTGTGCCAAGGAACTGCGCCAAGTCGCCGGGTTGTTGACCGCTCCCTTGTATGCTTTAGGGGCCAAGTCCTTTAGGAGCCAAGTCCTTTAGGAGCTATGGCCCCGCCACCGGTCCAGCCTGATGCTGTTCAACTCCTATCCGTTCATCCTGCTGTTCCTGCCGGTCGTGCTGGCCGGCTATTTCTGGCTGGGGCGACGCAGCAATCTGACCCCGGTGATCTGGCTGGCGCTGGCCTCGCTCGCCTTCTACGCCATCGGCAATTGGCAGTTCGTAGCCCTGCTACTGCTGTCGATCGCCTTCAACTATGGCGTCGGTCATCTCCTCATTGTGGCGAAGCTCGCCCCAACGCGGCGCCGCGCTGCACTCGCTCTTGGCGTCGCCGGCGATCTCCTCGTGCTCGGTATCTTCAAATATGCTGGGTTCGCCGCCGACAATCTCAATGCGATGCTCGACACGCATTTCGCGGTCGACATTCTACTCCCGGTCGGGATCTCCTTTTACACCTTCACCCAGATCGCGTTCCTGGTCGACGCCTATCGCGGCCAGGTCGCGGCCTACGCACTGCCGCATTATGCGCTGTTCGTGACCTATTTCCCGCATCTGATCGCGGGACCGATCCTGCATCACAAGGACATGATTCCGCAATTTCAGCGGGAGGAAACCAAGCATCCGGATCCGCATCTGATCCTGTGCGGAATCATCATATTTGCGATCGGCCTGTTCAAGAAGACGTGCCTCGCCGACGGCATCCAGCCTCTGGTCGCGCTCGCGTTCGAGGCGCGATCGCCGAGCTTCGACCAGGCGTGGCTCGGTGCGCTCGCCTACACGTTCCAGCTCTATTTCGACTTCTCCGGCTATTCCGACATGGCCATCGGCATGTCCCTGATGTTCGGCATCTTCTTACCGGTAAACTTCAACTCGCCGTACAAGGCCGCGAGCATCGTCGAATTCTGGCGCCGCTGGCACATGACGTTGTCGCAATTCCTGCGCGACTATCTTTACGTCCCGCTCGGCGGTAACCGCCACGGCCGCGTGCTGCGCTATGTCAATCTGATGATCACGATGCTGCTCGGCGGGCTCTGGCACGGTGCGGCCTGGACCTTCGTGGTGTGGGGCGCGCTGCATGGCGCCTATCTCTGCATCAACCACGTCTTCAATGCGCTGGTGCCGAACATGCCGTCGCCTCTTGCCCGCCCTAGCCGCATAGCGGGGGCGGTGCTGACCTTCCTTGCCGTCGTCGTCGCCTGGGTGTTCTTCCGTGCCGAGCGGGTCGATTGGGCCTTGTTGATCATCAGGGCCATGGCTGATCCCACCAGTACCGTCTTCGGCCGCGAGGAGATCGCGGCACTGGTGTTGGTCTGCGTCTATGCCGCGCTGGTGTGGCTGGCGCCGAACACACAAGCGATCATGGGCTACGATCACGGCAATCGCCGGGTCGGCGAGCGCTTGAGGGTCGGGCGAATCCGGCCGCTGTTCCTCTATGGCGCGTCGCTGCTGCTTGCGTTCGGGATTCTCGGCATCCAGAGCCACAGCGAATTCATCTATTTCCGGTTCTGATGCGAAGCACCTTCACCAGTTTGAAGCGTTTTATCCTCGCCAGCGCGGCTTGCGTGCTGGGCGCGGCTGCGCTGATTTTCGTCGTCGATCCGCTGCAACTGTTCCGGCCGTCGCACCTCGTTTCGGCCGTCTATTCCGACGACACGCGCATGCAGAATGCCGGGCTGATCCGCAGCCAGTCGTTCGACACCGCCTTCATGGGCACCTCGCTCGCGATTCATTTTCGCCAGAGCGATATCGACCGTGCGCTCGACGTGCATTCGCTCAAGCTGGCGATGACCGGATCCAATTCGCGCCAGCAGATCTTCGTGCTCGAGCAGGCGATCGAGCGCGGCGCCCGGCGCGTGATCTGGGCGATGGACGACTTCAGCTTCGTCGACGCGGCCGACATCGAGGCTGATCCCTATCTGTCGGTCGATCTCTATCGCAGGACGAACAGGGGCATCGCGTCCTATCTGTTCAGCGCCGCGATGGCCAAGGAATCGCTGTTCGCAGTGCTGCGGTCGATTCCGCCGCTGCGGGAGCCGCTGACCCGGGCGGCGCCTTTTCTCCCCGTCAAATTTGCGCTGTCCGACGTCGACGACATCTACGCGCTGCCACGGGATTTCGACCTGGCGGGCACCTATAATGCGGAGAGGACGCTTGCCGCCTTCGCCTATATCACCAGTCCCGTGCGCAGCCGCTTCCTTGGAGAAGGCTACCTCTATGACGCCATGGTGCGTCATTTCGAGCGCGATGCGGTCGGCCTGATCACGCGCCATCCGGACGTGACGTTCGACATCTACCTTCCGCCCTATTCGATCCTGCAATTCGTCGCGATGCGCGATGCATCGCCGGCGACGCTGAAGATCGTCACCGATCTCACGGCTCGTATTGCGCAACGCCTGACACAGCTTCCCAACGTGCGCCTGTCCGATTTCCGCGCGATCAAAGAGATCACGCACGACCTCAACAATTACAGCGACGTCATCCACCATTCGCCGGCGGTCGACGCGATGGTGCTGAAGTGGCTGGCGGGCGGGGAGTATCGGGTCGATCCCAACAAGCCGACGGCATCACTGGACGAACTGAAGGTACAGGTCGAGGCGTATCGGATACCGCAGCTGCCGTAGCCCGCATGAGCGAAGCGATATGCGGGACTTCGCGCGAGAATCCCGGGTGTCGCTTCGCTCACCCGGGCTACTAGCCTCGCGCCTACGCCGTCACCTCTTCGCCGAGATACGCAACCGCCGCTTCCAGCCCGCCCTTGCCGTGCGGGATCTTCAGCGCGTTGAGGCCGACCTCGATCACCCCTAACGTGCCGAGCAGCATCGGCGCGTTGACGTGGCCCATATGGGCGATGCGGAAGGCCTGGCCGGTGAGGTCGCCGATGCCGTTGCCGAGCACGACGCCGCATTTCTCCTTGCAATAGCGTTGCAGCACCGCCGGATCATGGCCGTTGCTCATGGTCACGGTGGTCACCGTGTTGGAACGCTCGCTCGCCTCCGCAACGTTGAAGCCGAGCACCTGGCCCTCCGACCATGCGCCAACCGCGCGGCGCGTGGCCTCGCCGAGCAGGACGTGGCGGCGGAACGCGTTCTCCAGGCCTTCCTCGTGAATCAGGTCGATCGCCTGGCGCAGCGCGAACAGCAGATGCACCGGCGCGGTGCCGGCATATTTGCGATAATGCTCGGCGCCCTCGCGCTCGCTCCAGCTCCAATAGGGCGTGCTCATATTCGCCTTCTTTTGCGCCTCGAGCGCGCGCGCGTTGGCGGCGACGAAGCCGAGGCCGGGCGGCGTCATCAGGCCCTTCTGCGAGCCGGACATCGCGACGTCGATATTCCATTTGTCCATCTCGAACGGCATGCAGCCGAGCGAGGCGACAGTGTCGACCATGTACAAAGCGGGGTGGCCACTCGCCTTGATCGCCTTGCCGATCGCCTCGATGTCGTTCTGCACGCCGGAAGCGGTATCGATCTGGACGACGACGACGGCCTTGATGGTGTGCTCCTTGTCGCGGCGCAGGCGCTCCTCGACCTCGTGCGGCCGCACTGCGCGGCGCCAGTCGCCCTTGAGCACCTCGACCTCGGCGCCCATCAGCGAAGCCGCATGGCCCCAGCCGATCGCGAAGCGTCCGCTCTCCAGCACCAGCACCTTGTCGCCGCGCGACAGCACGTTGCTCAGCGCGGCTTCCCAGGCGCCGTGACCGTTGGCGATGTAGATGTAGGATTTGCCCTTGGTCGCAAACAGGTTCGAGATGTCGCGGAGCAGGCTGTCGGTCAGATCGGTCATCTGCTTGGAGTAGATGTCGATCGCCGGACGATGCATCGCTTGCAGCACTGCGTCGGGCATCGTGGTGGGCCCGGGGATGGCCAGAAACTCCCGGCCCGCGCGAACGGTCATTTTCGTTTGTCCTTATGTCGTGAAGACGATCTGGAGGGTCATCGAACTACGCTTTTACGCGCCGCAGCAGCTCAAGAAAAGCACGTAAAACGCGGGATAATCATGCAGAACGCGATCGTCCGGACCATGCGCTATCTCTTCGTCTCGCGGCAGCCGGCGGCCTCCGCCTCCTCGACCGAGCAGAACCAGCGGGTGCCCTTGCTGATCTTCATCTTGATCTGGGTGTACCAGCGGCTGTTTGGCGTATGGTAGATGCACTCGCCGGCCGTGTTGACGTTGCCCTTGATGGTGCAGTCGGGCGAGGGGGCGACTGGCCCCGAGGCCGAGGCGAGCAGCACGGAATGCGCCCCCTCCGGCGGCTTGGCGGCGCCCAATATGGTCGTCTTCTTGTTGCGCACGCGCCAGTCCCAGGGCGCGATGAAGGCGCCCTGCCACATCCCGGCTTTTGCCTCACGCGCGGCAGCCTCGTCGGCGTCGTAATCGTGCGAGACGCGGGTGTAGGACAGCGCCCAGCCGTTCCGCGCCAGCCATTTCTGGATGTCCTCGCCGCCGACCTCGCAGCGCGCCACCGTGCGGCCGCGCCGGTCGATCGAGCGGGCATGGCAGACCCAGTTCTTGCCCTCGGTATATTTGGCGAGCTCGTCGCGCGCGGCGATACCGCAGGTCCAGCGTTCACCATTGGTGTTGAGGCAGAGCTGGTCGGATGACGGCGCGTCGATGCCGCCGAGCCGGACCCGCGTGGTGCCGATCAGCACGGAATCGCCGTCGCGGACCTTTGCCGTGCCGGTGATATCGGCGGCCTCGGCCTGCGACGGCAAGCCGGGCAACGATATGGCAAGCAATGACAGCGCAATCAGGAATTTTCGCAACTTGCGGGTCCGCGTGTGAGGAAAATCTCGATAGACCGCGCAATTGTGGTCGGCTTTGGGCCGCACGGCCAGCGCCTGCCCAACGGATAGGCTTTCAACTTCCCGTCATTGTAAAGAGGCTCACCCCCGCCCCACCATCGCCTTCCGCGCCACCGCCAGTCCCATCAGCACGAACGCCGACGTCACCTCGGGTCCGCCGACCAGAATCCGTGTCGGCGTCTTCATCTTGTTCCATTCATAGGCACGGAACGGGCCGCGGCGGCCGCCTTCGCCGATGGCATCGACGATCACGTTCAGCGCCGGTGCGAAGGCGCGCGGGTCGGCACCGAGATGGCCGAGCGCAATCAGCGCCAGCGCCGCGTCGAACACGTTCATCTCGGCAGCCATCAGCTCGCCCTTGACGTAGGACAGCACGCGATGGCGGATGAAATCGAAATCGCCGTCGGGATCGATCGCGGTCTGGGCTGCCAGTGGCAGCGCCAGGAAGGCGGCATAGCAGCGGCCGAAATAGGCGCTGTAGAGCTCCGGCAGGTAGTAGATGTGCGAGCGCGGATTGGCGAAGGCGCCGCTCGCCGCCAGCCGCTTCTGGAAGCCGATGATCCGATGCACGGTGGCCAGCCGCGCCGGCGTCTCCAGGACTTTCCAGCGCGCCAGATTGCGAAAACTCACCTCCAGAATATCGAGATTGAGCGTCGGATCGAGATCGTTGCCATAGGGCCGCTCGCCCTTGAGGTTGTCGATCCAGGTCGCAACCCCGCCCTCATAGTCGATATTGTCGTTGATCGGCACCGTCACGCGCGGCTCGTTGACGCCCGCATGCACCTGATAGCCGGCGTAGAAATCCAGCAGCGGCTGGTCGAGGATCGGATCGGTGCAGCCGGCCTGCGTTGCCGCGGAGATCGAGCAGGCCGTGGTGTCGCAGTCCGGCACATAGACGCCGAAGCCGAGATCCTGCTTGATCTGGGCGAAGAAGCGGGAAAACCGCGGATGCGGCGCCGGCGCCAGCGCGGTGATGACGTCAAAGCGCGCGCCGTCGCTGCCCGCGACCTGCTCGCGGCTGGTATTGACGCAGAAATCGACCATGTCGGCGATCGCGCGCTCCGCCGCTGTCTTGTCGACCGGCGAGGCGAGGCCGGTCTCGACATAGCCGAGGAGCGCCTCGATGAAGAACGCGTCGTAATAGGCCGAGCGGTGACGGATCTGCACCGGCTCCCACATCGGCTCGGCAATGCCTTTCCAGGGCGGATTGACCACGGCGGCTGCCGGCGAGCGCGCGATGAAGACGCGGGCAAGGTTGAACAGCAGCGAGGAATTCTTGTAGCCGCGCGCGTTCAGCCCGGTCAGCGCCATGATCAGCTCGCGCCCGCGGAAGTCGGGATCGCCGATCAAATTGAAGGCGGCATAGGTCGGCAGGAAACCGTTTTTACGGTACGAGCCCAACAGATGCTGCGCGCAGTCGCGGATCGCGCCGTCGATCTGCGATTGTTGTGGCGTGAGGCCCGCGAACGGCACCGCCGGCGGCTTCGGGTGTTCTAGCGTGATGCTGTCGACGAGATCGGCGACGGGCTGGCCGACCGCCGCCCAATCCGGTTCGGCATCGTCGCGGGCGCGGGCAATCGCCTCGCGCAACCGGGCCAGCTTCGCGTCGTCACGCAGCTCGGGCAGGCCGGCGCGCCGCAGCAACACCCGCAATGCGGGATTACCGAGCGCGGTCCTGTAGAATTTGGCCAGATGCGGATTGCCGCCGGCCGTAACAGACAACACGGGATCGCAGACGTCATAAAGGGAGGGGCCGTCTTTGCGCGCCGTCAGCGCCCGGCACGCGGCACCTGCAAAATAATGAAAGCTCATGAAATACCTGGTCGCGGGGCCTTGCCCGGGGGCCAGCCGGCACGCTCCCATCTGCGCACCACCCCCTGCAAGTCTTTGAAAAAGCTACCCGGATTCGCAGGAAATACAAATGTGATAAAGATCACGGAAAACCCAGGCACGAGGGCTGCAGGATCGACCCCCGGAAGGCTACGGGGGAGCAAAAAAAGCGGAATTCGGTTCGCGAAATTAACTAACATCTTCAGTTGCTTAGCTCAATTTTTGGGCGATCTATTGCTCGGCGGGCGATATCCGGTTAAGGGTTTGTTTGTTGCGGCGCCGCAAATTGCGCGCAATTCGGGGGCACACCCCCGGCCAATCCCTCAAACCCAAAGCTGCTCTCGCGCTACTCAACATGTGCGCGCGCTTGGCTGGTCTTTGGCAATGACAGGAATGCAGCGAAATGAATGTACGGCAGCTCGACATGTCCCGACGCACGATTGCAGTCGCCGCAGCCCTCATCGGCACGGTGTCGCTGGCGATCGGCGCCCATGCTGCCCTCAACATGCGCGCGCTCGATGCCGCCAAGGCCGTTTCGACCGACCAGGTCACGGGCTCGCTGGGCCAGGCCTCGCGTCTCGCGCTCGTCATCGGCAATGGTCATTATCCCGACGCCAGCGCGCCGCTGACGCAGTCGATCAACGACGCCCGCGCGCTGTCCTCGACGCTGCGCAAGAACGGCTTTGACGTCGACATGGTGGAAGACGCCAGCAAGGACGACATGGTCCGCGCCATCAGCCGCCTGAAGTCCCGGATCAAGCGCGACACCGTCGTCATGCTGTTCTTCGGCGGCTACGGCGTGCAGGCCGGCCGCGAGAGCTACATGCTGCCGGTCGATGCCGTGATCTGGAAGGAAAGCGACGTCCGCCGCCAGGGCGTCTCCATCGACGGCGTGCTCGACATGATGAAGGAGCAGGGCGCCAAGGCCAAGCTCGTCGTGGTCGATGCCTCCCGCCGCAATCCCTATGAGCGCCGCTTCCGCTCCTACAGCCACGGCCTCGCGCCGATCGGCACGCCCGACAACGCGCTGATCCTCTCCTCCGCCTCGCCCGGCAAGGTCGCCGACGACGGCAAGGGCGAGCACTCGACGCTGATCAGCGAGCTCCTCACCAACCTCAATGCGCAGGGCAGCGCCGAAAGCGTCTTCAACAAGACCCGCGTCGCCATCTCCCGCGCCTCCGACGGCGACCAGGTCCCGGCCGTCTCCTCGTCATTGCTCGAAGACGTCAATTTCAACGAAGCCGGCGGCTAGTTTTTCGCGGCAGATCGTAGGGTGGGCAAAGGCGCAAAGCGCCGTGCCCACCATCTCCCCAACACTGTGATTTAGCTGGTGGGCACGCTTCGCTTTGCCCACCCTACGAAGTCTGCTCTCTCGACAGCTTTACTTCGCCGCTTCCGCGCTCGCCATGATCGGCCGCACCGGGTCGCCTTCGCGCAGCAGCGCGCCGGCGCGGGCCACGACGATGTCGCCTTCGTTGAGGCCGTCGCGGACCTCGATATTGCCGCCCGACATCAATCCGATCTCGACGCGCTTGGTCTCGACGCGGTTGCGCCGGATCACCTGCACCACGGTGCCGGCGGATGAATATTGCACCGAGGTCAGCGGCACCGCGACGTTGCAGCTCTGCCCGGTCTTGATCAGCGCCCGCCCGCTCGCATTGATCAGCAGCCGGCGTTGCGACGAGATGCCGATATAGACCATGCCCTGCTGGATGTTGGGCTCGACGGTCGGACCGATGCGGCGCACCTTGCCGTCGATATCGCCGATGCCGGCGATGCGCACGGTCGCCGGCTGGTTGACTGCGAGCTTCCTCACATCGCCGGTCGCCACCAGGCCGACGAGATCATATTCGCTGCGCGCCACGATCGTGAACAGCGCCTCGCCCCTGGCGGATGCGAGCCCGCCGATCTGCGCCGTCGACGTGGCGATGACGCCGGCGACGGGGGCGGTAACCTGAAGCGTGCCGCCTTCGGGCAGCGCCAGCCGTGCCAGCACCTGGCCGGCCGTGGTGGTCTCGCCGGCTTCCGCCAGCACCTCCGTGATCTTCAGCCCGGGACGCTCGGGCCGCACCGAGGTCTCCTCGCGCGCGACGATCGAGCCGGTGGCCTCGACGATGTCGGAGAAACAGGACTTTGCCGCCTTCAACACCGTGACCGCCGGCCCCTTGGGCGCGTCGTCATCGGCAGCAAGGGCCGGCTGGGCCGACAGCAGCACCAGTCCGGCGAGGGCAACGAGTTTTTGGGAAAAGGAACGCGCAGGCAATGGACGCATCGGTCATTCCGGTTGGCCGCAAGGCTTTAGTCGACAAGGCCTCAATCGTTAGCAGAAGCGGCCGTGGCCGGCCATGGGCGGCACGAGGCTGAAGATGCCGCAGGCGGCGCGGTGCCGCCTGTTGAATTAGTCGCGGAAATGGAGCCGAGGTTCGCCACCCTCCCGTGGAGGGGGAGGGTAAGCGTCAGCATCACGGCAGGCTCAAAAACTCCACCCAGTTCGGCTTCTTGCCGGTGGGATAGGATTTCAGCTTGGCGAGCGCGCCGCTGGCCTGGTCGATGGCGTAGACGCTCATTCCGTCGGATAGCTCGCCGACCGCGGCGAGGTAACGCCCGGTCGGATCGATATTGAAGCCGCGCGGCTGCTTTTCGGTCGGCACGCTGCCGATCGTGGTCAGCTTGCCGCTTGTCGCATCGACCTTGTAGGCGGTGAGCGTGTTGGTGGTGCGCTCGGAGGCGTAGAGGAAGCGGCCGTCCGGGGTGATGTGGATGTCGGCTGCCCAAGGTTTTCCGTTGAAGCCTTCCGGCAGCGCGGTGGTGCGCTGGATCTCGTCCCACGCGCCGCTCTTCGCTTCGTAGGTAAAGACCGCGACGTCAGCGTTCAGCTCGTGGATGAGATAGACGAACTTGCCATTGGGATGAAACACGAAGTGCCGCGGCCCTGATTTTTCCGGCACCTTGTGAGCCGGCGGATCATTCGGTGTCAGCGTGCCTGTTGTGGCATCGAACGCAAAGCTCAGCACCTGGTCGGAGCCGAGATTGGTGGTGAACACGAAGCGGTTGTCGGGCGAGGGCAGGAAGGCGTGCGCGTTCAGCCCGGTCGGGATCACCTGCTTCGGCTCGCCCACGACGCCGTTGGCAGACAGCGGATTCAGCGCGACCTTGTTGCCGCCGTAGGACGCGCTGAACAGGAATTTGCCGTCGCGGTCGGTTGCGATGTTGGCCATGCTGTCGGCAAGCGGCCCGTTGCCGATATGGCTGAGCTGGCCGTTCCTGGGATCGATCGCAAAGCTGACCGCAACGAACGGCTGCGAACGGACGCCGGCGATCAGCACGCGGTGGTCGGGCGTGATCGCGAGCGGCGTCGAGGATCCCGGCTTTTCGACGCCCGTGAAGGCGGCGGTTTGCACCGGGGTCATCTCGCCGCTCTCGGCGAGCTTGAACACGCTGATGTCGTTGCTGTCGGCATTGCCGACATAGGCGAAGGTTTCGGCCATGCCGGCACGGACTCCGGAGCTGAGGACAAGGAAGGTGAAAAGAGTGGTGGCGATCGCGCTGGATGCGATGCGTCGTGTCGGTCTGAGCATGGGCGTCCTCCTTAAAGCCGGTGCGGCATTGTCGTTTTGCGGCGGAGGATAGCGGGAGGTGCGCCGTCGCACCAAATTCCAATTGGGATCGATTGATACCGAAATCGTATCGGTGGCGATGACCAAGGCGTCTTCGAGCGAAGTTGATGCCGGTTTGCGTCGGGAAAACGCGTCAAAACAGGAATCTACCGCACCGCCGCTGTCAGGTCGCGAGAGGGCAGATGCGGGCCGGCTGGATGTTCGGGTGGCCCGAGCACGGTCCAGACGGCGACGGCCAGCAGCGCCGAGGTCAGGATGGTCCAGGCGACAAGTCGTTTGCGCATCACGCCAAATCCGTCCGTCGAAAGTTCGATGCGCCGGAGTGCGCCAGCCATCGTGCACTGCAATAGGCGACGACCCTATGAACTCGTTCACAACCGAACGACGCTCAAGCAAATTGCGAACCATTGCCGGGCGAGTGCATTGACCTCGCATGCCCCGCGAAAACGATCTCGAAGGTAAGCCCGACATGGGCGGCAAGCACGGCGGCCAGGCCGGCCAGCCCAAGCCGCCGCCCCGCCCGCGCGAAGGCCCGCAGGATGCGGACGTCGTGGCAAAGCGCCACACCAGTCAAACCGATCGCAAGATCTCGCCGACTAACGTCAGAAAGCGCTAAGCTTCGCCTTCTATTATTAAGGTAGCAGGCCTCGGCCGCATGATCGGTCGGGAACGGCAGCCCGGTCGCGCCGTTACCTCGGTCTCGCGGGCGAGGACGCCAAAACGGAGGCTGGCACGTGTTTTGGATTTATTGGGACACCGCCTGGTCGCTTATCATCAGCGGTATCATGTTCACCACCATCGTGACGCATCCGGACGCTGAGTTCGTCGAGATCCGGGCTGCCCGGCAGGGCAAATGACCTTGCACGCCGGCTGAGCTCACCTCCGTAGTACAACTGAGAATGCCTCGCGCGCGCCGCGAGACCGAGCGCATGTGGTGAACCAAATCTTAGGGGCGGCCCGGTATTTTTCGGCATCTTTTTCAGCGATCCGGCGCTCCCTATGGCATTGTTCGGCAATCCCTCTATCCGTTCTGTTCTCGGCGCCATCATTGGTGTCCTTGGCCTGTTTCTGATCGGGCAGCTCGCGACCGGTCTCTTCGGCGCCATCGAGCGCAACGGTGCCGCCCAGAAGGTCGAGCGCTTCGCCAGCACCGACCAGCAGCTGTTTGCGACCCTGCTCGGCTTCCGGCTCGAGCGCGGCACCTTCCTGTCGGCGCTGGTCGCGGAGGGGCCCGCCAATGCCAATGCCGACAACCGCATCGCCACCAACCGGCAGTTGTCGGAAGCAGCCTACAAGAGCGTGCTCGAGCGTCTCGATGGCGTGTCCGATTCACGCCTTGCCGGTGCCTTGAGCAAGCTCGTCGCGATCCACGATGCGCTCACGCCACTGCGGTCCAAGGCAGAAACGGCTATCCACCAGGCGAAGGCGGAGCGTGACGCGAAGGTGGGCGACGAGTTCCGCAAAGCTGCGCAGGATTATCTCGACGCGATTCTGGCGCTGACGGCCGAACTCGAGAACGCACTCAAGCTCACGGATCCCGTGGTCGATCATCTCCTGGGCGTGAAGCAGTCGGCCTGGGCCGCGCGCAATTTCGGCGGCCTCGTCGCCATTCGTCTGGAAACCGCCGCAGCTAGCGGCAAGCCCTGGAGCGCTGCCGACATGGTCGGCGCCGCCGAGGATACCGGCCGCGCCAAGCAGGCCTGGAGCCAGGTGCAGGACGTCGCCGGCCGCGCTGACGCTCCCGCAAGCCTCTCCGACGTGGTCGCGCGCTCCAAGCAGGGCGATGCCGCCGCCATGACCGAGCGTCAGCAGGGCTTCATCAAGGCGCTGAGCAACAACCAGACCATCGACATCAAGATCGAGGATCTGTCGAAGCTCAACACCGCCATTCTCAATTACAGCGTCGAGGCCGGCCAGGTCGCGCTGGCCGAAATGGTCGCCCGCGCCGGGCAGCAGATGACATCGGCGAAGTGGAGCCTGGCGCTCAATGGCGGGATGATGCTGGTCGCGCTCGCGATCACGATCTTCGGCTTCATCCTCGTCAATCGCCGCGTCAGCGCGCCGATCCGCAAGCTGACGCAGGCGATGCGCTCCCTCGCCGAACGCGACTATGCGATCGAGCTCGCAGGCATCGAGCGCGGCGACGAGATCGGGGAAATGTCGCGCGCGGTGTCCGTGTTCAGGGAGAACATGATCACCGGTGATCGCCTCGCCGAGGAAAAGGCGGCGGAGCAGGGCCGGAAGGAACGGCGCCAGCTTGCCGTCGACGGCTTGATCGAGCAGTTCGAGAAGACCGTCACGGAATCGCTGCACACGCTTGCTTCGGCCTCCGGCGAGCTGAACGCCACCGCGCAATCGATGTCGTCGACTGCCGAGCAGGGCTCGTCCAAGGCGGCTTCGGTCGCGAGCCTGTCGGGCGATGCCTCGTCCAACGTGCAGACGGTTGCGGCTGCGACGGAAGAGCTTTCGGCCTCGATCACCGAGATCAGCCGTCAGGTCGCGGAATCCTCCAGCATTGCCGGCGCCGCGGCCGGCGAGGCCGATCGCACCAATGCCGAGGTGCAGGCACTCGCCGACGCCGCGCAACGCATCGGCGACGTCGTCGCGCTGATCACCGGCATTGCCGAGCAGACCAATCTGCTCGCGCTCAACGCCACCATCGAAGCGGCGCGCGCCGGCGAAGCCGGCCGCGGCTTTGCGGTGGTCGCATCGGAGGTGAAGAACCTCGCCACGCAGACCGCCAAGGCGACCGAGGAGATCACGGGCCAGGTTGCCGCGATCCAGGGCGCGACCAAATCGTCAGTGACCGCGATCCAGTCGATTGGCACCACCATCCAGCGCGTCAACGAGATCGCGGCTGCGATCGCGGCGGCCGTCGAGGAGCAGGGCGCCGCGACGCGCGAGATCGCGCGCAACGTGCAGCAGGCTTCACAAGGCACCAACGAAGTCTCGCGGCACATCTCCGGCGTGTCGCAGGCTGCCGGCCAGACCGGTGCAGCCGCCGGCGAAGTGCTGGATTCGGCCCAGATGCTGGCGCGCCTGTCGGATGATCTCAAGCGCGACGTCGATCGCTTCGTCGGCAATCTCAGGGCGGCGTAGTTTCTAACGGTCCGTAGGGTGGGCAAAGGCGCGCGAAGAGCGCGCCTTTGCCCACCCTACGAAATCACTGCATCATGGCTGCGATCTTCTCCGCCGACATCAGCACCGGAAAATTGGTATTGGCGCGTGGGCCCCGCCGGGAAGCATGTCGGCCGTCGTAGCCTCCAACGAACCGAAGCCGCCCGCCCAATCGACGGTGACCACAAATCAATGTTGCGGCTGTTTCGGATCGAGCAATTGTGGACTCGCGCGATCAACATAATCAATGACTTACTCGGAGTTCGAAAACGGCTTGTTCGCTTCGTCGAACGCGGTCCAAACTGCTTTGAGGCTACGAGAGTTTGTTTTCTCCGTGTGATCCCGATCAGGACACCCCGTGATAATTCGTCAAGCGAACTTCGCTGATCTGCCTGCAATCGAACGCATCGTGTCGGATGCATATCGCGTCTATATCGAGAGGATCGGAAAACCTCCAGGACCTATGCTGGACGACTATTCTGCGCACGTCCGCAACCGCACCGCCTGGGTGGCGGAAATTGGCGGTCAGATAGCAGGGGTGCTGATCCTCATCGACGAAGCAGACCACCTCCTCTTGGATAACGTCGCCGTTGACCCAAGCCATCCATGGTCGCGGTATTGGACGGGCGTTGTTGAATTTTGCCGAACAAGAGGCAGTCCGTCGCGGCCATCGCGAGATAACCTTATACACTCACGAGAAGATGTCGGAAAATCTGGCGATGTATCCTGCTCTCGGATGGGTAGAAACAGAGCGTCGCGAGCAGAACGGTTATCAGCGCGTGTTCTTCCATAAGTTTGTCGGAGACTGATTGACGTGCTGTTGTTCTCGACTCTGGTTTGACTAACCAGACCTCCGAACCGTTTGTTTGATGCGCAGAGTTGCGCGGGAGCCGCCTAGCCTGGAGGGTTTGCAACCCATGACAACCGACTCACGCCCGAACATCTTATTCATTGTCGTGGACGATTGCGGTTATGCCGACCTTTCATGCTGCGGGCAGACCGACTACACGACGCCAGCGCTGGATCGCCTCGCATCCGAGGGGGTGCGGTTCACCCAAGCCTATGCCAACGCGCCGTTGTGCACGAACACGCGCGTCGCAATCATCACCGGCCAGTATCAGTATCGCTTCCCGCTGGGCCTGGTTGAGCCGCTTCTGCCTGAGCAACGATCGCAGGACGGCATGGGCATACCACCCCATTTTCCGACGATGCCGAAACTGATGCAGCTGGCAGGATACCGCACGGCCCTGATCGGCAAGTGGCATCTAGGCTATTTGCCGCACTATGGGCCGCTTCGAAGCGGCTATGACGAATTCTTTGGCGTCATGGGTGCCTTCACGGGGTATTACACGCATCGCGGCGATGACGGCGAACTCGACCTGTACGAGGGTGAGACGACAACGGATGAGGTCGGCTACGTCACCGACCTGCTAAGCGACCGTGCGACCGCCTATGTCGAACAATCCGATGCGCGTGAAGCACCCTGGTTCCTCAGCCTGCACTACACCGCTCCGCACTGGCCGTGGTCGGCACCGTCGGTGGAGGCTGCCGCCCGCGAACGCGAAGTCGATCCTGCGGAGTGGAAAGAGGGAGGCTCTCCTCGCATCTATGCCGAGATGATGGGCATCCTGGATGCAGGGATCGGGCGAGTCATGGAGGCCGTGCGGAAGAGCGATCGCGAGACGCTCGTCATATTTACGAGCGACAATGGCGGCGAGCGTTATTCCAAGATGTGGCCTTTTGTCGGACGGAAGTGGGACCTGCTCGAGGGTGGACTGCGCATTCCCCAGATCATCTGGCGGCCGGGACATGTTCAGGCGGGCCTGGTCTCGCACCAGGTCACCATCAGCATGGACTTGACCGCGACTTGCCTGGCCGCCGCAGGCGTAGCAGCCGATCCCATGCACCAACTGGACGGCATGGACCTTACGCCGTTGCTCATGGAGGAGCGCCCCGAACAGCAACGCACTCTGTTCTGGCGTCTCGCGAACCGACAGCAACGGGCCGTGCGTTCCGGGAATTGGAAATACCTGAAGGTGGGCGATCAGGAATTTCTGTTTGACATAGCCTGGGACCCACGCGAGCGGGGCAATGTCGCGCGCAAACATCCCGATCTTCTCAACAAGCTGCGGAACGAATGGTTGGAGTGGGAACGGAAGATGCTGCCAGTTTCCCCTGACTTTGTCCTGCCGGCACTCGACCTGAGCGGCATGCTTTGGTGAGACAACAATTTGAATGCCTTAGCTCATGCCCGCTTCTGGCGCCAAAGCGGACATGAGCATCGGAAATCGCAGCGCATCACTGCATCATCGCGGCCGCGATCTTCTCCGCCGACATCAGCACCGGAAAATTGGTGTTGGCGCATGGCACCACCGGGAAGATCGAGGCGTCGACGACGCGCAGGCCCTGGACGCCTTTGACGCGGCCCTGGTTATCGACCACCGCCATCGGATCGTCAGCCCGGCCCATGCGGCATGAGCATGAGGCATGCCACACGCCGATGGTCGCCTTGCGCACAAAGGCTTCCAGCGCCTCGTCGTCGTTGATCACGTCATCGAAGGTAAAGCCTTCGACGACGAAATTGTCGATCATGTAATGGCGCAGCGCCGCCGGCCCGTCCATCATGGCCGCGGCGATCTTGGTCAATATCCTGTTCCTGGTATTGACCACGCCGATCTTGCGTACGCGGTCGGTATAGGAGGCCGGGAACGGCTTGTCCGTCACCGCCTTGACCACGTCGCTCATCTGCACCGCCGCCATTTTGCGGAAGCCGCTCATCAGGCGATCGAGGTCGCGGCGGTCGGACAGCAAATTGAACTCGACGATTGGCTCGGCCGACGGATCGCGCGAGGCGAGCTTGACCTGTCCGGTCTCGGAATAGGTCTTGTTGACGAAGGTCAGCAACGACCCGATCTGCTCGCCGACCGCGTGCCAGGCCGATTTGCTGAGCAAGACGACGAACATGTCGCCCTTCGGCACGCCTACCAACCCGGACGAATAACGCAGGCCAAGTTGCATATGGCGCCTGGTATGCTCGTTCATGCGCGCGCCACGGCGGACAAAGGACGACAGCGAGATCGAGGGATGATCCATCAGGCGCTGTCCGACGCCTGCCAGCCCCATCAGGACCGGAATGCCCAAATCCTTGAGGTGACCGACTGGGCCGATGCCAGCGCGCAGCAGATGTGCCGGCGAATGGATAGCGCCGCTGGAGAGAATGATCTCGCGGCCGCGGAATTCCTGCTCGCGCCCGTCAACCTTCGCTTTCACGCCGACGCATTGCGTGCCTTCAAACAGCAGCTCCTGAACTTGCGTGTTGGTCGAGATCGTGAGGTTGGCGCGCTTGCGCGTGTCGCGGTCGAGATAGCCCATCGCGGCCGAGACGCGTTGCTCGGCCTGATTGGAATGCGTCACAGGGAAATAACCGTCGACGAACTCGCCGTTCTGGTCGGGTACGAATTGATGGCCTGCCTGCTGGAATGCGTCGGCGAAGGCCTGCGAATGCCGGGTCCAGTGCTCGCGCGGGATTCGGCGGACCGGGATCCGGCCATCCTTGCCGTGGAACGGTCCGTCGAAATCGAGGTCGCGCTCGACCTTCTTGAAAAACGGCAGCACGTCGTCCCACGTCCAGCCCGTGGCGCCGCGCGCGTCCCATTCGTCGTAGTCGGTCGGTGCACCGCGGTTGGCCATCTGACCGTTGATCGACGAGCCGCCGCCCAGCACGCGCGCCTGCTCATATTTGCGCAGAGGTGGCCGCGCTTCGTTCGGATTGTTGTGGCTGACGACCTGCGTCGTGACCTTGAGTTCGGTCCAGTGGAAGCGCGGATCGAAATAGGCGGTGCCGGGATAGCTGTCCCGAATCTCGGCCGGCTCGTTGCCGGGTGGCGTGTCCTGTCCGGCTTCGCACAGCAGGACCTTGTTGACACTCTTCGCGGAGAGCCGGTGGGCCAGCACGGACCCCGCCGAGCCACCGCCCACGATAATGAAGTCGTACACGATTGGCGTTTCCTCTTGTTCTTGTACCAAGAGGGTAGCGTGGTTTTATCGTGAGGTCACCTCGCCGCTTTTGCTGGGGATCGTAGGGTGGCTGACCCACCCTACGAATTTTGTGAACTCAACTGTGCCGAAGTGTGGAGATGCCGCGCTCGACGACGAGGCGGCATCCTTCGCTCACTTTTCCGGGTGACCGGTGCCGGGCTTGGTCGTCTTCGGCGCCTTGCCGTCTTCGATGCGGCCCTCGTTACGAAGATCGCGGCCCTCCTGCGCCTTGCGCTGGCTTTCGGCAGACTTGCCGTGCTCGTTCATCTCTTCCTTGATGAAGCCCGCGCCTTCCTTGATTTCGCCTTTGACGCTCATTTTTGGATACCCTTTCTTGCCAGTTTGCCACGGTGGTCCGTGCCTGTAGGGCAATCCACGACGGCGCATAGCGTTCCTATGCATTGGTCCTGGGAAGGATATCGGTTTGCGGCTGACGTCTTGCGGGGGAGATGAGCCCCTATTGCAGCACTTTCGGCATCACGACGACGATATCGACCTGCCGCTTCAAGACCCGCGATGCGACAGACGCGATGTACAGAGAATAGCCGTCCTCGATGTCGGAGGCGATCTCCTCGTCCTTGGCGAAGGCGTAGAGCATCGTGCCGTCGATCTTGTCAAAGCGGATACCCGCGAAGAGCCGATCGAACGTCTCGGCGCCGACGGCGCCTGCCATGAGCGCCTGTATCGCCTGGTCCTGAACGAGTGTGAGCTTCGTCATGCCGGTGAGATATGGAACGCCTGCGCGAATACAAGGTGCGGAGGAAACGGTGATGCGTCGTGGACGAAACGCGGGCGCGCGGCTCAAGCCGCCGCCGCCTGCTTCGACAGCAACTGCTTCAACTTCGCCGCCGGCACGGCCGGGCTGAACAGCCAGCCCTGCATCTGGCTGTATCCGAGCTTCCGCTGCGCATCGGTCTCGACGCCTTCGGCCACTCCGAGAGCTGTCCGCTCTCGGAGCCAACGGAAACATTCGCTGGTCGCGCCGGAATTTCGCTTTCTGACCCAACGTGGACGTCGAACAGCTATCGGCTATCGCGCCACGCAGCCAGGTACAATGGAGACCTGCGCACTTCTTCAACGGTGGTCTTCGATAAGCCCATGTCGGCGAGCAGCCGGTCATCAAGTTCGAGAAGCTGCCTGTACTGGGATCGTCGTTCCCACTCCAGTGTTATTCCAACGAACCACGACAACGGGCTGTTCCAGGACCATCTGGAAACCCGAAAGGATGGAGACCCTGCATCGAGAGTGCTTATTGAATTGCCGCAAGGCATGTTTCACCTCCGTATTGGAGCGAAACAACGCTTGGCTGCGGAGGCTCATCGGGCGGTTGTCAAAGGCCCGAGGAATTCTTGTATCACGCGTCTCTCAGGGGCTCAAGCGATCGTAAGCGGACGTCAACCCATGAAGCCGTCGTGCGGTTTGCCGCGCCTTAAGCCGCCGCCGCCTGCTTCGACAGCAACTGCTTCAACTTCGCCGCCGGCACGGCCGGGCTGAACAGCCAGCCCTGCATCTGGCTGCATCCGAGTTTTCGCAGCACGTCGCGCTGGGCCTCGGTCTCGACGCCTTCGGCC
>NZ_JYMS01000029.1:0-6088 GCF_000938285.1 Bradyrhizobium sp. LTSP857
TGTTTGGCTGGCGACGTCAGTTGCGAGAGGCAGCAGGCGGTCATTCCGAAATAGAAGAAGTGCAGTTTGTGCCGGCGGTGGTGGATGTCGCAGTGCCGGCGCCTGCTCTTGGCCGGGAGCGCAAAGTGGCGCGCTGCAAACCCAAACCGGATGTCCGAACTTGCCGTTGCGATGCCGGGATCATCGAGATCGAAGTCGACGGCATCACGATCCGGGCCGGTCGTGGTGCGGACACGGCAATGATTGCGTCGATCGTCCAGGCGCTGAAGGCGAGCCGGTGATCGGTCCGTCGGGTGCGGTCCGGGTGATGGTGGCGACCAAACCGGTGGACTTCCGCAAGGGGATGGAAGGGCTTGCGACCCTGGTGCGCGAGAGCATGGGGGCTGACCCATTCTCGGGAGCTGTCTATGTGTTCCGTGCCAAGCGGGCGGATCGGATCAAGCTGGTGTTCTGGGACGGAACGGGTCTGTGCCTGTTCGCCAAACGGCTTGAGGATGGGATCTTCCGCTGGCCGAAGATCGAGGACGGCGTGATGCGTCTGTCGGCGGCGCAATTGTCGGCGCTGTTGGAAGGGCTCGACTGGCGGCGTGTCCACGAGGTACGGGAGACGCCAGCGCCAACGCAAGCCGGATAGTTGTTGGCAGCGCTGCGGCGAAGTGAATCAGGGGCATCGAGCGCGTCGCCAGATGGCGGCGAATATGCTCTGAATTGCGTGTGAGCGACGCCCTGCCTGACGATCCCGAGACGCTGAAAGCGATGCTGCTTGCCGAGCGGTGCGAGAGCGAACGGCTGCGTCAGATCATCAAGGAATTGCAGCGGCATCGGTTCGGCCGGCGGGCAGAGACCTTGCCTGAAGATCAGATGCTGCTGGGCCTGGAAGATGTCGAGCAGGTCGCAGCGTACAGCGAGACGGCGCAGGACGTCAGCGCACCTGAAAGCCGTGAGGCTCGGGCTCGCAAGCGCCGGATCAACCGTGGCGCCTTGCCAGCGCACTTGCGGCGGATCGAGGTCGTCGTCGATATCGACAATAAGATCTGCTCCTGTTGCCAGGGCGAGTTGCACCGGATCGGCGAGGATAGAAGTGAGCGGCTGGACCTGGTCCCGGCGCAGTTCCGGATCCTCGTCACCCGGCGTCCCAAATACGCCTGCCGGGCTTGCGAGGACGGTGTCATGCAGGCGCCGGCCCCGGCCCGGCTGATCGAGGGTGGTCTGCCGACCGAGGCCACCGTCGCCCAGGTCCTGGTCTCCAAATATGCCGATCACCTGCCACTCTACCGGCAGGCGCAGATTTACGCCCGCCAGGGCATTGAGCTTGATCGTTCGACGCTGGCGGACTGGGTGGGACAGGCAGCCTTCCATCTGCGCCCGTTGCATGAGCGGCTCCTTGGCAAGCTCAGGCAGCGGCCAAAGCTGTTCGCCGACGAGACGACGATGCCGGTGCTCGATCCCGGCCGCGGGCGCACCAAGACCGGTCAGCTCTGGGCCTATGCGGCGGACGACCGGCCATGGGGCGGTGCCGATCCGCCGGGCGTCGCCTATGTCTATGCGCCCGACCGCAAGGCCGACCGACCGATCGCTCATCTGGCAGGCTTCAAGGGGATCCTGCAGGTCGACGGCTATGCCGGCTATGGCAGGCTCGCCGAGCGTGGCAACGTTCAGCTTGCATTCTGCTGGTCGCACATGCGGCGTAACTTCTACGAACTTGCCACCCCCGGTCCTGCGCCTATTGCGAGCGAGGCGCTCAAGCATATCGCCGAGTTCTATGCCATCGAGAAGGACATCCGCGGCCGCAGCGCCGAGGAACGTCGTCTCGTTCGACAACAGAAAAGCCGGCCGCTGGCGGAAGCCTTCGAGCTGTGGCTCCGCGCAAAGCTCGCGTTGATCAGCCAAAAGGGCAAGCTGGCAGACGCCATCCGTTATGCGCTCTCACGCTGGGATGGCCTGACGGGCTTCATCGATGATGGCCGTATCGAGCTCGACAATAACGCCGTCGAGCGCTCGATCCGTCCGATCACGTTGAACCGTAAAAATGCGCTGTTCGCAGGCTCCGACGGCGGTGCCGAGCACTGGGCCACCATCGCCTCCCTGGTCGAAACCTGTAAGCTGAACGACCTCGATCCGCTTGCCTACCTGACCGACGTCCTCACCAGGATCGTCAATGGTCATCCGAATAGCGAGATCGATCAGTTGCTTCCGTGGGCCTATTGCCGTCACGACCTCAGAGCTGTGGCCTGAAAACAGCGCTTACACAGCACCAGCACGACGATTACGATCGCCGCCACAAGTCCCCAGATCCCCTTGGCGTCGAAGTCGAAGCCAGGGCCTTTGAAGCGTAGTTGATGGTCCGACATGACATAGGTCTCCATTATTTCGTGAGACCCGAATCACTTTCTTTCAAGGGGATAATCTATTGCGGCCTGATTTGCAGGCGTGGCAAGAGTCTTCTTTTAAACGCCCCGAAATCCTGCACCGATAAGATTTTCGGTGGACGGCTTGTTGAAAAGCGATGAGAGGCTTTTTGCGAGTCTTGCTCGAATCAAGCCCGTCGCCTCGCGATGGCGATGACCAACACGATCAGGACCGCAGCCCCGATCGCCCAGACGCCGTCAGCGCTGATACTCGCACCCCAGAGATTGACCAGAAGTTTGTCCGACATGACGCAGCTCTCCCTAAAAGGTTCAGAGCTGTTTTTCCGGGGGACTTAGATTTGTCGGCTGTTTCGCGAGTCGGCGCAAGAGTCCGCCGACTCGGTTCCCCACGTTTAGCGGCGTGTCATACAAACCGCCGCCTGTATGACATTGAAATCATTGAATTACGGTGACAGTGCACTAAATTCATTCGCGGCTCTCTGCTGGCTCTGCGGCTCTGCGGCTTCGGTCCACACTAGGCCGAGAGCTCCAATTGAGTGCACTGTCAACGTAATTCCGTAGTTCATGACGTTGGCAAGCGGTTAGCCCCGATAGCTTTCGGTATGCATGGTCGCACTGCCGTCCAAGTATGTCGTGATGCTGTTATGCGCGCGTATAAGCCCTTCAATTTCGACCCATTTTGGCTCAAACGGCTTGCCTTTGATATCCAGTGGATATCTGAATCTGTCACCTTTCGGATCAGCTTCCTGCATATGAGCGATCTGCTCTCGCACAACACGGCCCCAATCATCATCAGCTGAACTCCCCCAGCGGTCCATATAGCCGGCGAGTTGGTCCCACAAATCCAGAAGGTGATGTCCTGTCAGCTCAGGTTCTTTATCGTCGGTCTTCGCATACTCGTCGATTGTGCTCTTGATCGAAAGTTCAACCGAATGTCTTGCGAGAAAAAACAGTGGGTTCGACATATTGCTAACCCTGTGCCTGCCCTCCTCGAAAACCTTCCTTGCTAACTCCTCGAAGGCCCGTTGGTAGCTGTAGGCAACAAAATCCCACGTATTCGTGTAGGCGTTTATATCGCTGTCCTTGTGAACAAATCGAGTAATTAGGGAGTGTCCGTCGAACTCCGACAAATCCAGCAGGTCGTCGAACGTCGTTACAGTCATTTCTTTCTCCCGCGGGCCGTCTCCCTCCGGCGAGGGCCGCCTTGTTGGATTAGTCCAATTGGTGCGTAACAGTCCTTATGGACAGCCATAAGCGCAGTACTCAGCTTGAACGGCTTGAGGTGGTCGAGACTGGTCGCCGGCGACGCTGGTCGGATGACGAAAAGCTGCGGATCGTGACCGAAAGCTTTCAAGCGCCGCGCGCGATATCGTCGACAGCAAGACGCCATGGCATATCACGTTCGTTGCTGATGACATGGCGGCGCTCGTTCGGTCCCGAGCCGATCAGCCCTCAAAGCGAGCAATCCGGCTTTGCGCGGGTCGTCCTTGCCGCTGAGGTCGAGCCGGCGGTTGCTGCCACAGCGACGAGCGGGCAGATGGTGATCGTCGTTGGCCGGGATCGTCGGGTGATTGTCGATGCGGGCGTCGATGCGGCCGCCCTGGCGCGGGTGCTGCAGGTTCTGGAGCGTCGATGATCCCAGTCTCTTCGAGCGCACGCATCTGGATTGCGACCGGCTACACTGACATGCGCAAGGGCATGCAGGGTTTGTCATTATTGGTGCAGGAAAGCCTTGGTCGCGATCCGTTCGCCGGAGATGTCTTCGTGTTCCGCGGACGCGGCGGTTCGCTGATCAAGGCCTTGTGGCACGATGGAATTGGATTGTCGCTCTACGCGAAGCGGTTGGACCGTGGCCGTTTTGTCTGGCCGGCGACGGTGGGCGGTGTGGTGGGGCTGAGCGCGGCGCAGATGAGTTATCTGCTGGAGGCGATCGACTGGCGCAATCCGCAGCACACGTGGCGGCCACAGAGCGCAGGATAGGCTCAAAAAAGTTCTGAGGTGCGGAAGAAAAGACGCCTCAAATCGCCTCTTTTGTGATTCCATCGGGGCCATGGGTGACGGCCTTGAATCGCTGCCAGACGACATCGAAACGCTGCAAGCGGCATTGATCGTTGCTCGGGCGGAGGCTGCGGCCGCCCGTGCCCGGCAGTCCGACGACCAGGCGTTGATCGCCCATCTGAAGCTGCAGATCGAGAAACTCAACCGCGACCGCCATGGTCCGCGCTCGGAGCGTACCGCGCGGCTATTGGATCAGCTTGAACTGACGCTGGAGGAGCTGGAGAGTTCGGCGACGGAGGACGAACTCGCCGCCGAAATGGCCGCGGCCAAAACCACGAAGGTGGCGTCGTTCACGCGCAAGCGGCCGTCACGCCAGCCGTTCCCGGAGCATCTACCTCGCGAGCGGGTGATCGTGCCGGGACCTGTGGCGTGCGCCTGCTGTGGCGGCGCGCGGCTGTCCAAGCTCGGCGAGGACATCACCGAGACGCTGGAGGTGATCCCGAAATCCTGGAAAGTGATCCAGCACGTCCGCGAGAAGTTTACTTGCCGTGATTGCGAGAAGATCAGCCAGGCTCCGGCGCCGTTCCATGTGCTTGCCCGCGGCTGGGCGGGGCCAAGCCTGCTGGCGATGGTGCTGTTCGAGAAGTTTGGTCAACATCAGCCGCTGAACCGGCAAGCGGAGCGCTATGCCAAGGAGGGCGTGCCGATCAGTCTGTCGACCCTGGCCGACCAGGTCGGCGGCTGCACCGCGGCGCTGGCACCTTTGTTCAAGCGCCTCGAGGCCTACGTACTGAGCGCCGAGCGATTGCACGGGGACGACACCACGGTTCCGGTCCTGGCCAAAGGCAAGACCGACACCGGCCGGATCTGGGTCTATGTGCGCGACGACAAGCCTTTTGGAGGGCAGGCCCCGCCGGGCGCGGTGTTCTATTACTCGCGCGATCGGGCCGGCGAGCATCCCCAGGCTCACTTGGCCAACTACAGCGGAATCTTCCAGGCCGATGCCTATGGCGGCTATGGCAGGCTTTACGAACCGGGCCGCAACGCAGGTCCGATCCTGGAAGCCGCGTGCTGGGTCCATGCCCGGCGGCCGTTCTTCGTGATGGCTGATCTGGCCGAGAATGCGCGTCGCAAGGCTCAGGGCAAGAGGCCGGCAGTGATCTCGCCGCTGGCGCTGGAAACAGTCCGCCGGATCGACGCCCTGTTCGAGATCGAGCGGACCATCAACGGTCAGAGCGCCGAAAGGCGCCAGGCAGTTCGCCGGGAACTCAGCGCGCCGCTCGTGGCCGATCTGGAAGCCTGGATGCGCACACAACGCGCCAAGCTCTCGCGCAGCAACGATGTCGCCAAGGCCATGGACTACATGCTCAAGCGCTGGAGCGCATTTACCCGCTTCCTCGATGACGGCCGCATCTGCCTGTCCAACAATGCGGCGGAGCGTGGCGTGCGCGGCATCGCTTTAGGTCGGAAGTCGTGGTTGTTCTGCGGCTCGGATCGCGGCGGCGAGCGGGCGGCGGTGATGTACAGCCTGATCGTCACCGCCAAGATGAACGACGTCGATCCGCAAGCCTGGCTCGCCGACGTTCTGGCGCGCATCGCCGAGCATCCCGTCCAAAGGCTCGACGAACTGCTGCCATGGAATTGGCGCTCTGCCATCCGGAACGTTGATCAAGCCGCCTGAGCCGAAAATGACCCGCGCGCGGTCTTCGCCGGATGCTTAC
>NZ_JYMS01000003.1:0-1695 GCF_000938285.1 Bradyrhizobium sp. LTSP857
TCTCGTTGGCGCCGCTTGAATAAAAGGTTTGGGTGTGCGTGCCGTCGAGAGCGATCTGGTCCTTGGACTTGAGAAAGCCGGTGGCGTCATACACGTCGTGCTCGGTTACATAGGGCGTTCCCGCGGCGTTCGTCAGGAAAACGTCCTTGCTGTTATCGGCGTGAAGCACGGTCTCCGTGGAAAGTGTGGCCTGGCCGTTCACCACCGTATACAGCTTGGTGTCGGAGATGTCGGCCGATCCGGCGGCATACTTCAAGACGTCGCTGCTCAGGACAGCGTGACCCGAGGCATTCGTATAGGTTCGCGTGTCCGTGCTGCCGTTCGTGCCGATGGTTACCTCTGATTTGAGAATGCCAGTCGTATCGAAATAGTCGTTCGTCTTGGTGCCGTCCCCACCCAGCGTGTAGGTCGAGTCGAGGGTGCCGTCGGCGTGCGTGCGTGCCGTGCTGATGAGCACGCTCGCGGCGTTGTAGACATCGTGCTCGGCGACGTAGGTCTTGCCGGCGATGTTGGACAGATACACGTCCTTGCTCTTGTCGGCGTGCACGACGGTCTCGTTGGTGAGAACGCCGTTGGTATAGGCGAGTGAGTCCGAGGAACCGTCCGCCTTCACGACGACGCTGGTCGTCAGCTGGCTGCCGTTAGCGTTGTATTGAAGGGACGTCTTGGTGCCGTCTGCGGCCAGCGTGTAGCTGTAGTCAGCGGATCCGTCGGCGTGGGTGCGTGCGGAGCTGGTGAGGACGCCCGCGGCATTGTAGACGTCGTGCTCGGCGACATAGGTCTTGCCGGTGATGTTGGACAGATAGACGTCCTTGCTCTTGTCGGCATGCACGGCGGTTTCGCTGGTGAGAGCGCCGCTGGTGTAGGCGAGAGTGTCCGTGGAACCGTCCGGATTCACGACACTGCGAGACGTGAGAACGTTGCCGGTTGCATCGTATTGAAGGGACGTCTTGGTGCCGTCACTGCCCAGGCTGAAGGTGTAGTCGACCGTGCCGTCTGCATGGGTACGCACCGAGCTGGTAAGTATGCCTGCCGCGTTGAAGGCATCGTGCTGAGCGACGTAGGTCCTGCCAGTGAGATGGGAGTAGTAAACATCCTTGCTCTTGTCGGCGTGCACGACGGTCTCGCTGGTGAGAACGCCGTTGGTATAAGCGACGACATTGCTGGACGTCAGCAGACTGCCGCTGGCGTTGTATTGAAGGGACGTCTTTGTGCCGTCTGCGCCCAGGGTGTAGGTGAAATCGCGGGTGCCGTCGGCGTGGGTGCGGATCGTATTGGTGAGGATGCCCGCGGCATTGTAGGCGTCGTGCTCGGCGACATAGGTCTTGCCGGCGATGTTGGACAGATAGACGTCCTTGCTCTTGTCGGCGTGCACGACGGTCTCGCTGGTGAGAACGCCGTTGGTGTAGGCAAGGGTGTCCGAGGATCCGTCCGCCTTCACGACATTGCTGGACGTCAGCAGACTGCCACTGGCGTTGTATTGAAGGGACGTCTTTGTGCCGTCTGCGCCCAGGGTGTAGGTGTAGTCGACAGTTCCGTCAGCGTGAGTGCGAACCGCATTGATGAGTGTGCCCGCGGCATTGTAGACGTCGTGCTCAGCGGTGAAGCTCTCGTTGGCGCCGCTTGAATAAAAGGTTTGGGTGTGCGTGCCGTCGAGAGCGATCTGGTCCTTGGACTTGAGAAAGCCGGTGGCGT
>NZ_JYMS01000030.1:0-85524 GCF_000938285.1 Bradyrhizobium sp. LTSP857
TGTTTGGCTGGCGACGTCAGTTGCGAGAGGCAGCAGGCGGTCATTCCGAAATAGAAGAAGTGCAGTTTGTGCCGGCGGTGGTGGATGTCGCAGTGCCGGCGCCTGCTCTTGGCCGGGAGCGCAAAGTGGCGCGCTGCAAACCCAAACCGGATGTCCGAACTTGCCGTTGCGATGCCGGGATCATCGAGATCGAAGTCGACGGCATCACGATCCGGGCCGGTCGTGGTGCGGACACGGCAATGATTGCGTCGATCGTCCAGGCGCTGAAGGCGAGCCGGTGATCGGTCCGTCGGGTGCGGTCCGGGTGATGGTGGCGACCAAACCGGTGGACTTCCGCAAGGGGATGGAAGGGCTTGCGACCCTGGTGCGCGAGAGCATGGGGGCTGACCCATTCTCGGGAGCTGTCTATGTGTTCCGTGCCAAGCGGGCGGATCGGATCAAGCTGGTGTTCTGGGACGGAACGGGTCTGTGCCTGTTCGCCAAACGGCTTGAGGATGGGATCTTCCGCTGGCCGAAGATCGAGGACGGCGTGATGCGTCTGTCGGCGGCGCAATTGTCGGCGCTGTTGGAAGGGCTCGACTGGCGGCGTGTCCACGAGGTACGGGAGACGCCAGCGCCAACGCAAGCCGGATAGTTGTTGGCAGCGCTGCGGCGAAGTGAATCAGGGGCATCGAGCGCGTCGCCAGATGGCGGCGAATATGCTCTGAATTGCGTGTGAGCGACGCCCTGCCTGACGATCCCGAGACGCTGAAAGCGATGCTGCTTGCCGAGCGGTGCGAGAGCGAACGGCTGCGTCAGATCATCAAGGAATTGCAGCGGCATCGGTTCGGCCGGCGGGCAGAGACCTTGCCTGAAGATCAGATGCTGCTGGGCCTGGAAGATGTCGAGCAGGTCGCAGCGTACAGCGAGACGGCGCAGGACGTCAGCGCACCTGAAAGCCGTGAGGCTCGGGCTCGCAAGCGCCGGATCAACCGTGGCGCCTTGCCAGCGCACTTGCGGCGGATCGAGGTCGTCGTCGATATCGACAATAAGATCTGCTCCTGTTGCCAGGGCGAGTTGCACCGGATCGGCGAGGATAGAAGTGAGCGGCTGGACCTGGTCCCGGCGCAGTTCCGGATCCTCGTCACCCGGCGTCCCAAATACGCCTGCCGGGCTTGCGAGGACGGTGTCATGCAGGCGCCGGCCCCGGCCCGGCTGATCGAGGGTGGTCTGCCGACCGAGGCCACCGTCGCCCAGGTCCTGGTCTCCAAATATGCCGATCACCTGCCACTCTACCGGCAGGCGCAGATTTACGCCCGCCAGGGCATTGAGCTTGATCGTTCGACGCTGGCGGACTGGGTGGGACAGGCAGCCTTCCATCTGCGCCCGTTGCATGAGCGGCTCCTTGGCAAGCTCAGGCAGCGGCCAAAGCTGTTCGCCGACGAGACGACGATGCCGGTGCTCGATCCCGGCCGCGGGCGCACCAAGACCGGTCAGCTCTGGGCCTATGCGGCGGACGACCGGCCATGGGGCGGTGCCGATCCGCCGGGCGTCGCCTATGTCTATGCGCCCGACCGCAAGGCCGACCGACCGATCGCTCATCTGGCAGGCTTCAAGGGGATCCTGCAGGTCGACGGCTATGCCGGCTATGGCAGGCTCGCCGAGCGTGGCAACGTTCAGCTTGCATTCTGCTGGTCGCACATGCGGCGTAACTTCTACGAACTTGCCACCCCCGGTCCTGCGCCTATTGCGAGCGAGGCGCTCAAGCATATCGCCGAGTTCTATGCCATCGAGAAGGACATCCGCGGCCGCAGCGCCGAGGAACGTCGTCTCGTTCGACAACAGAAAAGCCGGCCGCTGGCGGAAGCCTTCGAGCTGTGGCTCCGCGCAAAGCTCGCGTTGATCAGCCAAAAGGGCAAGCTGGCAGACGCCATCCGTTATGCGCTCTCACGCTGGGATGGCCTGACGGGCTTCATCGATGATGGCCGTATCGAGCTCGACAATAACGCCGTCGAGCGCTCGATCCGTCCGATCACGTTGAACCGTAAAAATGCGCTGTTCGCAGGCTCCGACGGCGGTGCCGAGCACTGGGCCACCATCGCCTCCCTGGTCGAAACCTGTAAGCTGAACGACCTCGATCCGCTTGCCTACCTGACCGACGTCCTCACCAGGATCGTCAATGGTCATCCGAATAGCGAGATCGATCAGTTGCTTCCGTGGGCCTATTGCCGTCACGACCTCAGAGCTGTGGCCTGAAAACAGCGCTTACAATGTTCCAAATATTTCCGACAAAGCTCCCACCTGAGTGAGTCGGTCGCAGAAGATTAATTCAGTCGGGTGCCGGTATGGATAATCCCGATCGGGGATGGTTGGCTCGCTTAACGCCGTTAGCCTGGTGGTTGTCCCACTCTTCGTATGTTGCTGGATTTTTACGACGATCCGAGCAACTCATCTAATCGGCGTCAGGTTTTGGTTTATCCCGTCGATCTACGTTGGCCTCATCGGCGGCATTCTTGCTCCCTTGGTCAGCCTGACCATGTTTGCGTTCTCTGAGGAAGCAGAACGTCGAGGGCACAAAGTAACCGACACCACCCTGTATGTCGCAGCCGCAATTCTTTACTGTGGGTGTGTTGTTTGGTCGTACTTTTATAATTGGCGAAAGACGGGATCGGCCCTCCTGTCCGTAAGCCTGACGCTGCTTCAAACTATTTCTGCTGCTTTCGTCATTGTGGCGCTGTACCTCTGGATCAGCGGCCACAATACAAAGCAGTACGAGCGCGAACACGGCATCAACCGAGTATCAGTGAGAGATGGCCCACAGGGCCGCGTGCTGGCAGGCCTTCAACCTAGGCACTGGCCGCGAATTTGCCCACGCCCCCCTTCCCAGCTGCTTTTGGAATGGCAGGATTACCAAGCAGTGTGCACCATGATGCGGCTGTCAGGTCGATGCTTGGCAGGCGTTCGGCCTCGCGCTTCGGATAGGTGCGGACCCCGAGGCGAGGGGCCGATTGGCTAGGAACAAGGCACGGCGGCCAGCGTTTTATTTGGGCGTCCCGCTCGCGCGGGAGACATCGATCCGGCCTCAGCATATCCCCCGATGCCGCTGAGGCCGTTTCCTTGTTCGATCCATCCTCGCGGTGCTTAGAGGTCTTTTGCGGGCGGACCAATCCAGGTCACATCCGGTATGTCGGCGGTGAAACTCCTTCCGCCGGGGATTGCCGAGCATCGACTTCCTCTGTGGCGACAAGGGTGCAATCGTCGCACCTAAACAGCCGGCATTCGGCATGCTCACCCAAGAACCTCATGGGCTGTAAGCAGAGCTCGCAGCCCCGCACGGGCGTGGTGCCGTTCCCGGTGAAAAACAGCTTCATTGCCCCCTCCCATGGCTTCAGCCCATAGGAATCCGATTCGCATAGAAGTTAAAGAGAGCGCGCGAACGCTTAGGCTGCCGGTTTTACTTGCCGGGCTTGGTGCAACGACTTAGGCTGTTGTCATTTGCTCGGTGGAGGCGGACGTGGCGACCGGTATTGTGAAGTGGTTCAACGCGACGAAGGGATTTGGTTTCATCCAGCCCGATGACGGCGGCCAGGATGTCTTCGTGCACATCAGCGCGGTGGAGCGCGCTAGCCTATCGGGCTTGGCTGAGGGGCAGAAGGTCTCTTACGAGGTGCAGGTCGATCAGAAGCGCGGCAAGAGTAGCGCAGAAAATCTGCGCGTCTGAGCTGGCTTGCCCTTGGTAAGCCGCGACTCCTGGGCAACGCATCATGGCGAGATTCATATTCGATGAAAGTCAACAGCCCGCTGCTTCAGCGAGACCTTCGCCTTGAACCCAGCTTTCAGCCAAGCCATGGCCTGTGTGTGGCCAGCGTTGCGCGAGCTCTCATTGCCCCACCAGGCACTGAATCTGTGGGCAGAGGCAGGTAGTGGCCTTCCGAGTAGCGCTTCGATTTCAGAGAATGTGAGTCGAACAGTTTGCTCTCGCACGCTGTCCAGCTTTGTTCGTAGGGGATCGTAAATGGACATCTCCGCTCGTCACCTTGGTTTTTTGACGCGGCTCGTTGAGGTGAAGTCACGCGCTGCAAGGTCCAGTTCGAGATCGGCAATCCGTTCAAAGATACGAGCCGCGATTTCCTCTGATTCTTGGGAAGCCAACGACCGGATGCCTCGCAACGCGAGTTCGTCTCTTAGATCTTTTGCCACAATGAATTTGATGGCCATTTAAATCCTAATTCCTAAAACCGTGATCCAACCTCAACCTGAGCGCGAGCGCAAGGGGCGTCACCTGTCCATGCGCACCCACCAGTAGGCAACGGAAGCGTAGCGCTGCTGCTGATCAGGTTCTGGAGCTTGCATAAGCGGGCGTGAGGTGAGAGCCAGAACGTCGTCGACGGCTTGTTAAGCCCAAGCGGCCATCTAAGCCGGGTGATCTGCTGGGATGATGGTCGTTAGGGAGGCAGGCCTCCAATATCTCCAGCTTCGATTGCTCTTCGCTCAAGCGCCTTTCGACAAATTGGCGCTCGAACTCGATCAAACTCGTTCGCAATAAATGGCGATAGCGTTGAATATTGTTGTGATGTGCGCGCGACAACTGCTCGTCAATCATCATCGTCTTCCTTTGACGGCTACTATCTCTTTCCTTTTTGCTTCACGGGGTGAGGTGCCCCGAGGCAACATTCCTAAACGTCGCTGTAGCGGAGTGTCTTCGCTCCGCGACGCCCCCATTCCCTCGGCCAGGACTTTATATCCCGACCTTTTAATAATGTCGGACTTCGATAATAGAAGCAAGAAATACGCGAGGAGGGCCCCGCGAGACCCCTCTTACGATCTGTGAACCATTTCACAGTCGCAGAGATTGCGATGAATCCGCCGTTGCCAAACCAAATCATTACTTGAAAATAGGTGACGCGCAATCGCCGGGGGTTTTGCACCTGCCAGGGATTACACTCCCAAAATGCCCACCCGTTCACGCTGGCGGGCCTTCTCGTTATGAAAGGCAAGCGACGATGGTGAGAATGACGTCGGCGCCGAGGTCTCCCGAATACATCGAAAGCAAAAGTCCAGCGCCAAGGGCAACTGCAATTACTTTAAGCGTGATCATCTTCTCTCGCCTCTTCGGCCCCGAGAGGAGGCTAGGCCCGCTCTGTTTCCGGAGTGCTTCAGGAGCCGGGTATACGGTTTCGTTCACTGAGGGGTTATCGAACGGACACAGCAGGTGATGGGAGCTGCCTCGCGGCTGCCGGAGCCGTTGCGGCGCTAACGTGCCGCATGCGAAGGCCGCAGCGAATATCTCTCGCTGCGGCCCCGCTGGTCAAAATAAACCGGGTTAAATGAACAAGTAGAATATGCAGCCAGCCCCGGTAGCAGATTTTAGCACCAACTTGATTAGAGTTTCAAAGTAAATTTCGCCGGAACCGAAACATGCCTAACGTGCATTGAGTTCCGTTTATTGAGGGCAGGGTCCGCCGGCTCGTTGCGTGGCAGGCCTTCAAGCGAGGCTTTCTCGCCCCGGCGGGCGGCAGCTAATAACTAATGTTAAGTGGTCGGAGCCTCATCTTCATTAAATGTGAAAACGGTTATTTCCGGAATCTGCAAATACGTATAGTCTGCTTGCATTGAGCGGCTTTTTTCAGTTTTTATTGCGTGAGGGGCCAATGGATATCCACAGCCCGCATCTGCGACATGTTTCTGAGGAACGCCAACAGCTGAAAGTTATAATGCTGGAAATCCAGCGGCTGCGCCGGCTTGTTGTGCTGGCCAAGGTCGAAGTCCGAAATAGACAAGACTCCAAAAAGGTTCGGCCCGCGAGACGGAAAGATCTTAGGCTCGCCGTAGATGCGGGCATCGGAAGGACAGCCAATTCTCTGTGACCTCTTTTCGAGGGGAGATTTCCGATGAACTTGGCGTTGCCCTACGTCGGCATTGCTGCTTGTCTCGCTGTATCAAGTTGGCTCGCGCTCGCCCACATGTTTTAGAGCCGGCTAGCTTATGGCCGCCGATCGGCCGCATGTCGGCACCGCTATAACTTGTAAGGCTACTTCAGCCTTTCCGGGGCACTAGCCTGTTTACGATCTCAGTGGCCTGGTCTGAAAATCAGGTACTGGGTCTATTTTATTGTGGCAATGCCAGCCACTGGAAATAGTCCAACTCTGGGCGCAAACTATGCAGGTGCAGTGCCCCAAATGCAGCGTGATCGTCGCCATTGGTAGCACCAAGTGGTTCTTTGACGGCGGCGAATGCAGGGAGCTTCGTGGTACTGAGGCGGGCGATGCTAAGACCTATGAAAAGTGCCCGGTTCTAATAGAAGCGGTGTCCAAGGCAGGGAAGAATTCAACTACCTCGACGCCCTAGGGACCCAACCGGCCCGCCATTTCGATTATCGACATTGCGACGGGCGAAGCAACCTAATCCCCCTCTGCGGATGTCAAACGATAGGCCCCAGCCCGGGGCTGGCGGGGGCTGGGGCCTTCAGGCAGCCGACTCGCTATCTGCAACACCGACCACGCAGCCAACTGTACGCTCGTCCGGGGCCAGCGTCATCATTCGGGCGAATGAACCTTTCCTCAATCGCACGGACAAATAATATCGCGATTTTACAATTCCTCTCACAACATAAATCGTGCGTTCGCCGTCCGACACCTCCCAGGCATTCTTCCCTCTGCTGGCCGATTTCCTGAGAGTCAAAGGCGTGCAGCGAACGGCGTGGGCGCGTGCTTCGTCTTCGTTGCGAAGCAAAGGCCTCGACGGTCCGGCACCGTTTGCCCATTCAAGTGCTTGTGGAAATAGAATCTGGGCATCTGGAACTCCCCCGAGTTCTCTTTGCCGCCAACTCTCAGGACTCCACGAGGGAGGGCAGGACTCCACGCGGAGCGCAAGTTTTCGTTCCAAACAAATTGTACTGAACTTAATAGTAGGGTGGGACCCGCAAGACCGGTCCAATTCATCCGGCCGATAACACTTAGCCTCTGCCCAGAAGCCAACATTCGCCAGCGGTGATTTGGCTCACCGCGGCAACTGATATACTTATGCTACCCAAGCGCGAATGGAATGGGGGGAGCGGTGGTGAAGGGCTCGATGCCGAGCCGAGGCGGCCGGCGGCAATATACCGATACCTTCGTTGAGCGATCGGCGGACGGCACCCTGAAGTTTTTCGGAGCAGATGGTCGAGAATTGACCTTCTGGTCGCCGAAGGACCCGGGAACGGTTGCGGCAGCTGATCGCAGGGCTACCATCGTTGTCCGCCAGCCGCGGCACATCTACCGGGAGCCATTCTATCTCGATGAACAGCAAACCAAGAAGCTTCTTTGGATGCTGCAAAGCCAGCTCGCGCGAAAGAACAAGGGTCCAACTGCGCCGCCAGAGCGCGAGTTCGATTTGGATGACAGGGCACGCCGGCGCCTCGAAGCTATCCTTGGCGTTCGGTTCAACGAAATTCCTACGCAACTGGAAATCACCAATTTGGACTATCCGCCAGCAGAACCCGAGGATCACCGGCGTCGTGTTCTACTGATCACTTTGCCATTTCTGACGTTGTTTGCAGCACTCTTTATTTACGTACTGGTGTTTACGGGCCAGGGCGTCGATATTTGGCGGTCGACGGATGGCGACGTGTGGGCTGCCATTCGTCTCAGCGCTGCAATGGGCGTCTTGAACGCAGTCGTTTTTGGTAGTGCCGTTGCATTGTTCTGTGATGAGGCGTCGCCGCCACGTCGTTTCGGACTGACGAAAAGTGAATTCGACCTGTTGGAGTTTGCAATAGGTCTGTCGTTCGTCACATCACTAGCGGCAAGTTTCGCATTCGCGCTTCTGCTGCCGGAGGACGTTCTCACGCTTGCGGCTGCCGGACTCACCATTGTGATCGCCGCGGCTTTGATCGTCTCCTTTAGTCTGGCGACGGTCCTGGTGGCAGTGGCGTTACGCCGTCGGTTTGTTGCTGGGATCACCGGCGTCGTGCTGCTGAGCGCCATCGGCATTGCTCCTGCGGAGTTTGGCGAATGGTTCGGTTCAGCGCTCATTCTTTCCCTAGGGTTATCCGGTTGGTTCCTGTTGGTGGTTGAGCTGGCCCGGTGGGTGAGAATCTCTGGCATTCGTCTCCGAATGATTTTCTTGCCTTGCGTTGGCGTACTGGTTCTCTCGGAGCTTAGCGGGTGCGTCATCTCGTGGCCGCCGCATGATATGATCCGGGGAGCTCAACGCTTCGTGCCGCAGCGGGATTTCGGTAAGACTCTGCTTGAATCCGTTGCTCAACAAAAGTCGCAAACGCCAACAATTATCATTGTTGCGGCTGCCGGTGGCGGCATCAGGGCAAGCTATTGGACCTCCAAAGTGTTGACCAGGATTGTTGATCGTGCTCCTTCGGCGCGCACAAAGCTGTTCCTTGCGAGCGGAGTGTCTGGCGGTTCTGTCGGCCTTAGTCTTTTTCGGGCGCTTCTCACCTCACCGAACCATTGTGCTGCTGCGGGGGAACTTGGGCGTCTCGAGGCTTGCGCGGCCAAGTTTCATGAACAGGACTTCTTGGCTGGAATTATTGGAGCCATGGTGACACGGGACGTCCTAAATTTTCTCATACCAGTCTTTCCTGCGCGAAGCGTCGCTCTTGAGCAAACTTGGGAAGCGCGATGGCGATCTCTCGAGGCGTCGACAGGTGAGACCTCCAACCCGTTCAGCGCGCCCTTTCGGGCCCTTTGGCGCGATCAGCCGACTGCACTATCATTGGTTCTGAATACGACATCGGTGTTCGGTGGCGATCGCCTACCGATTAGCAATCTCCACACCGATGGATGGCTCGAAACAAGAAACTCGTGCAACCTGAACATTGCCGAGCATATCGACATGCCCTTGAGCACGGCGGCAAACAACAGTGCTCGTTTTCCGTTTGTCGAGGAGTGGGGATGGTTTCGGCCGACCGCCACACCGCAGGACAAGAACGTCAAAACAGCATCCAGCGTGACCAACGGCTGCAAGGCCTATGAAGGTGTCGCGGATGGCGGGTTCTACGACAATTTCGGCGCGGCTACGGCTCTTGAGGCCTACAAGAAAGCGAAGGCCGTCGCGTCTCAGAACAATCTGAAGCTTCGCGTAATCGTTATCCAGGTGACCAGCGATGCGAATTGCGAGACGGCGGCGGCCATCGATGGGCGTACGGAACGGGTCGCGGAATGCAATGAGGTTTTATCGGACAGGCGTAAGCTGCTTGCGCCAATTTGGCGGTTCGGCTTCCACGCTTGGGACGCAGAATATAGGCGCGACTACGCCCACAATACTCGGCTTGGCCTGCATCGCTTTCTTTATCCGTTGCCGAAGGAAAATCTAACTCCTGGAACCCTCGAAGTCGAATTGCAGGCGCGTTCGATTAGCGGCCTTGGCGTTGCGCGCCAATTGAGGGAGAGCCTGGCCCCTAGTGACAGTTACTACCAATTCTCGATCGCAGGCGCGATCGACGCCCCGCTGGGATGGGCCCTTTCGAAATACTCGCGTGATCGTATCGATGAGCGGCTTCAAACTGCGTCAAACCAGGCGGAGATGAACCGTCTCCTCGCGGACCTGGCGCGATAGCGAGGAGACTAACTTTCATTGGACACAAGATTCCAAAACACTCCGAGTGCGTCAGTGCGTATGGTTTTCTCGGTATCAAGGAGAGAACCATGACAGGACCAGAACATATGGAGACAAGCTCCGTTCGCTTTTGCTGGCTTCGTGGCTAGAGGCGGTCCAACACCCGCCTCAGCTAGTCCGCCCTTGGTTTCTCCACTCAGCTACCTGAGGAAACTCTCTCTCGATCTCCTCGAAAGTGATCTGCGTCGGGAAACAGGACAGTACCGGCTCGAAGCTATCGCGGCGATCCTCGCTGAAGAAAATGCCGAGCGAGGCATCCTGATGCTTTAAGACCTTCGGTGGAGCCTTATCCACCCAGCATTGCGCCCGCAGCGCAAACCGCTTTTCCTGCATCCGCGCAGGGTCGAACCTGTCTTTGGGCTGTTTGACCTCAAAATGCATCGCAAAGCGTCTTTTGTCCTGTGCCTCGAAGACCGCGAAAATGTCCGTCTCCCGTCCACCACTGCAGCACGGGTTTTTGCAGCCCATGAAAAAGTGAAATCTCCACCATTCGGCGGTGGGGGTCTGTCTCTGCAGCATCATCTCGTTCTTGAGCAGACGCGCATCGGCATCTTCTGAGAACTTCGATTTAGACAGCACCCACTTCGAGAACCCTTCATGCTCCGCGAGCGCGCGGGCAATTGGCTCGGCATATTGGTATTCCAAAGAACCATACTTCATGAGGCCTCGCCGGCCTTTATCATAGCCGCTATTTCCGATTCTGACTTGCCGGGATGCAGCCTCATCAACTCCAAGGACCTTCGCCGCTGCGCCGCCTTCTGGCGTTCAGCCTTGGTGGTTTCGCGCACCCTTACCTCGCAAGCCGCGCACCTCGCCGGGAGGAGTTGTGCTGAAGGCGAGATTTCCACACCCACGACCTGCGGTAGCCCGACGCCATCCCGACCTACTGGGAATCGACAATTTGACTCGGCTCTGGTCAGGCCATTCTTGGCGAGATGCCTCGCCCGTTCAAACGCATCAGCCCGACCCTACCAGACGGGCGCCCGGTGAAGATCACCTTCGGCGAGATGCGCGAAATGGGTGTTGGGGGCATCTTGATCTACTGCTGCTGCGGCCACCATGTTGCCTTGGGCGCGGACCGCTGGCCTGATGAGGTCCGGCTGTCGGACGTCGAGCAGCGCCCGGTCTGCACCGCCTGCGGCAGGCGCTGCCCCGACGTCAGGCCGCATTTTGATTGGGGCAAGCCCAGATACAGAGACGGCAAGCTCGTCGCCCAAGCCGTCTGGATCATCAAGGACGGCGACCAGCATATCGCCACAGGATGCCTTGCGAACGCGTCTGGAACAAAGCCGCCTCGAGAAGCAGAGCAGGCGCTCGCGGACTACATCGCGCGCAAGTATCAACCCGAACGGAATAGACGCGACATAGAGGACATCGACTGCGCCGATGTGCTCTCAATCTACCTGACGGACATAGGCGAGCCAGGAGAGCAACACGAGATTGAGCCGAGGATCGAACGTCTAAACGAGTATTGGGGTGGCAGGATGCTGGCGCAAGTTAACGCTCAGACCTGTGCGGGATACACCACGCATCGTGGCAATCCGGGTGGTGCCCGCCGCGACCTTGAGACACTGCGCGCTGCGATCAATCACCACGCCAAGGAAGGCTTTCACCGCGGCGTGGTGCGGGTTTCGCTGCCTCCCAAAGGCGACGCCCGCGACCGATGGCTGACTCGCAAAGAGGCCGCAGCGCTGCTTTGGCGTTGTTGGAGGTATCGTGAGAAGCAGACAATACACTCAGGAGCGTCGAAGGGCGGCCCGGTCGCCACGAACCGCAGGCCTCTGCGTCATATCGCTCGGTTTATCCTGATCGGCCTGTACACGGGCACTCGCGCAGGCGCGATCGCTTCGGCGTCGCCATATGCGATAACTGGGCGCTCTTACGTGGATCTGGAGCGCGGCATTTTTTATCGCAAGGCCATTGGCAAGCGCGCGACCAAGAAGCGTCAGACGCCAGCACCCATACCGCCTCGGCTGCTCGTCCACCTTCGACGCTGGTGGAACCTGAAGCTGATCGCAGAGTGCTTCGTTGAGTTCAACGGCAAGCCGGTCGCCTCCGTGAAAAAGGGTTTTAAGACCGCCGTAGGGCTTGCTGAGCTGCCCGGGAGGCGACCCCCCACACCCTGCGCCATACCGCTGCGACATGGCTCATGCAGCGTGGCGTGCCAATTTGGGAGGCGGCAGGGTTCCTGGGTATGTCTCCTGAGGTCCTGCAGGACACCTATGGGCACCACCACCCAGACTTTCTTCAGGGAGCGGCCACCGCCATCGGCCAAAAAGGCCGGTATGTTTCGGTGGTTGAAACGGTGGTTGACTCGGGAAGGACCAACGATAGAAGGAAAAACCTAATGATTTCTGGTCGGAGTGGCAGGATTCGAACCTGCGACCCCTGCGTCCCGAACGCAGTGCTCTACCGGGCTGAGCCACACTCCGACAAGAGGCCGGCTTATAGCGTCGGGCTTGGCGCACCGCAAGCGGCCGATTTGAGGAATTTCGTCCCAGTGAAAACGGGCCTTGAAACACTGATTTTGCCGGCTGGCGAGGCTGGCGCCGAGGCTGCGGCCCGCACGCTGGCCGCCGGCGGGCTGGTCGCGTTCCCCACCGAGACGGTCTACGGGCTTGGGGCCGACGCCGGCAATGCGACCGCGATCGCCCATCTCTATGCCGCCAAGGGGCGGCCGGCCTTCAATCCGCTGATCGCCCATGTCGCCGACCTCGCCGCGGCGCGCCGAATCGGACGGTTCGATGCGCACGCCTTGCGCCTTGCGGAGGCGTTCTGGCCGGGGCCGCTGACGCTGGTGGTCGCCAAGACGGACGGCTGCCCGGTGGCCGATCTCGCCACCGCGGGGCTCGGCACCGTCGCGATCCGCATCCCGGCCCATCCGGTGGCGGAGGCGATCCTGCGCGCCTTTGGCGGGGCGGTGGTGGCGCCATCCGCCAACATCTCCGGCCACGTCTCGCCGACACTGGCTGCCCATGTCGAGAGCGACCTTTCGGGGCGGATCGATCTGATCGTCGACGGCGGGCCGGTCGAGGTCGGCGTCGAATCGACCATCGTCGGCTGCTTCGACGCACCGATGCTGCTCCGCCCCGGCGGACTGTCACGCGAGCGGATCGAGGCCGTGCTCGGCGCAGCCTTGGCGCGGCCGCCCGCGGAGGCCGAGAGCGACGACAGCCAGCCGCTGGCGCCGGGCATGATGGCCTCGCATTACGCGCCGCGCGCGACTGTGCGGCTCAATGCGCGCGACATCACCCCGGGCGAGGCGCTGCTGGCGTTCGGCCCTGAGCGCCTGGCTGGTCTTGACGTCGCGTCGGCCGTCATGAATTTGTCGCCCAGCGGTGATCTCGATGAAGCCGCCGCCAATCTGTTCGGCTATCTTCGCGCCCTCGATGCGAAGAGCCCGCGGGCGATTGCCGTAATGACCATCCCCGAGGAAGGCTTGGGCGAAGCGATCAACGACCGGCTGCGCCGCGCGGCCGTCGCACGATAAGAAGCGCAATGAGAGAAGACATGAACGTCAATAAGCCAGCCACCCCTCCGCTTGCGCCCGAGTTGATCGAACAATTTCGCAAGATCGTCGGCGACCGCCACGCGATCACCGATGCCGCCGACATCGAGGCCTACGTCACCGAAGAGCGCAATCTGTTTCACGGCCGCTCGCCGCTGGTGCTGCGTCCGGGCTCGACGGCTGAAGTGTCTGATATCTGCAAGCTCGCCTCCGAGCACAAAATCGCGCTGGTGCCGCAGGGCGGCAACACCGGGCTCGTCGGCGGCCAGACGCCGCACAATGGCGAGGTGGTGGTGTCGCTGCGCCGTCTGGACAAGATCCGCGAGATCGATGTTGGGTCGAACACCATGACCTGCGAGGCCGGCGTGGTGTTGCAAATCGCACAGCAGAAGGCGGCCGAGGTCGACCGGCTGTTTCCACTGTCGCTCGGCGCGGAGGGAAGCTGCACCATCGGCGGCAACCTCTCGACCAATGCCGGCGGCACCGCCGCGCTCGCCTATGGCGTCGCGCGCGAGATGGCGCTGGGGCTCGAGGTGGTGCTAGCCGACGGCCGCGTGCTCAATGTGCTGTCGAAGCTGAAAAAGGACAACACCGGCTACAATCTGCATAACCTCTTCATCGGCGCGGAAGGCACGCTCGGCATCATCACGGCGGCGACGCTGAAACTGTTCCCGAAGCCGCGAGCGATCGAGACCGCCTACGTCGGGCTGAAGTCGCCGGAGGCGGCGTTGAAGCTGCTGACGATCGCGCAGAGCGAGGCGGCCAACTCGCTGACGAGCTTCGAGCTGCTGTCGGAGATGGCGGTCGATTTCTCGATCCGTCACGGCATCGACGTGCGCGATCCGCTTGAGCAAAAGCATCCCTGGTACGTGTTGATGGAATTGTCCGCAGCCGGCGACGATGCCCGCGCGCCGCTGGAAACGATCCTGACCCGCGCCATGGAAGACGAGATCGTCGACGACGCCGTGATCGCGGCGAATCTCACCCAGCGCGCCGGCTTCTGGAAGCTGCGCGACGAGATGTCGTCGGCGCAGAAGCCGGAGGGCGGCTCGATCAAGCACGATATCTCCGTGCCCGTCGCTGCCGTGCCCGGCTTCATCGCGGAGGCCAATGCCGCCGTGGTCAAACTGATCCCCGGCGCGCGACCGGTGCCGTTCGGCCATCTCGGCGACGGCAATCTGCACTACAATGTCAGCCAGCCGGTCGGCGCCGACAGCGCGGATTACCTGGCGCGCTGGCACGAGATGAACGCGGTGGTGTTCGCGATCGTGCTGCGCATGGGCGGCTCGATCTCGGCCGAGCACGGCATCGGCGTGCTCAAGCGCGACGAACTGCCTGACGTCAAGGACAAGACCGCGATCGAGCTGATGCGGTCGATCAAGGCGATGCTCGATCCGCTTGGAATCATGAACCCGGGGAAAGTGCTGTGAACGTGTCCTCCGCCCTCACGATCGATGCAATCGCCGACACCGACGTCGAGCCGGTCGTGGCGCTGTGGCAGCGCTGCGGCCTGACCCGCCCCTGGAACGATCCGCATGCCGACATCGCACTGGCGCGGCGGCGCGATAACTCGACGATCCTGATCGGCCGCGACGGCGGCGCGATCGTCGCCACCGTCATGGTCGGCTATGACGGCCATCGCGGCTGGATCTATTACGTCGCCGTCGACCCCGACTGCCGCAAGCGCGGTCTGGGCCGCGTCATCATGGCGGCCGCCGAAGACTGGCTGCGTCAGGCCGGGATTTCAAAACTTCAGCTCCTGGTCCGCCGCGAGAATGCGCAAGCCAATGCATTCTACCAGTCGCTTGGCTTCGAGGAATCCACCTCGGTGATGTTCCAAAAGTGGCTCGACGGCCGCGATCCGACTTCTTAGTTTTTGCCTGGAAGACAGCAATGACCATTTCCGACCGCGTCCGCATCAAGGACGTCCGCGTGCTCTCGGACAATTGGACCACCCTGAAGAACACCACGTTCGATTACCGGCGCGCCAATGGCGAATGGCAGACGCAGCACCGGGAGACCTATGAGCGCGACAACGCCGCCGCCGTGCTGCCCTATAATCGCGCGCGGCGTACGGTGATCCTGGTGCGCCAGTTCCGCCTGCCGGCGTTTATCCGCGGCTACGACGATCTCCTGATCGAAGCCGCCGCCGGCGTGCTCGACGATGCCTCACCCGAAGTGCGCATCCGCGCCGAGGCCGAGGAGGAGACCGGCTATCGCCTGCACGACGTCCACAAAGTGTTCGAGGCCTTCATGAGCCCGGGCGCCATCACCGAGAGGCTGCATTTCTTCGTCGCCGAATACGAACCGGAGATGCGGGTGAGCGCCGGTGGCGGCCTCGAGCACGAGGGCGAGGACATTGAGGTGCTGGAGCTCGGCATCGACGAGGCCTTAGCGATGATCGCAGACGGACGCATCATCGACGCCAAGGCGATCATGCTGCTGCAATACGCGGCGCTGCATCTGTTTCGGTAGGTGCTTTCGTCACCTCGCCCCGCTTGCGGGGAGAGGTCGGATTACATCGAAGATGCAATCCGGGTGAGGGGGACTCTCCGCGAGTCCAACTCTCACCACCCCTGCGGAGACTCCCCCTCACCCCAACCCTCTCCCCGCAAGCGGGGCGAGGGAGCGCACTTGCTGCGCGGCGAGCGATTGCGCAACGCAATTCTGACCTGCGCGGTCATGGGGCCTGTTGAGCTGACCGCCGACTATCTCTAGTCTGGCTTCAACAAGAACCACAGGAGACGCGCCCATGTCCGCCCCGCGCGACGACGAATTCGGCTTTGCGCCCGACTACGATGCCCCCGTCCCCTATATGCAGCGCACGCGCGACTATTACGCGGCGATCGGCTACACCACGGCCTATCGCTGGGCGCACTACACCGAGGCGCCGTTCCAGCCGCTGAAGAAAAAGCTTTCGCAGTCGCGCGTCACGATCGTCACCACGGCCGCGCCATACGATCCCACCAAGGGCGACCAGGGGCCGGGCGCGGCGTATAATGGCGGCGCCAAATTCTATCAGGTCTATGACGGTGACACGTCGAAGCAGCACGATCTGCGCATCTCGCACATCGGCTACGACCGCAAGCACACCTCGGCCACCGACAACGGCACCTGGTTTCCGCTGCCGCAGTTGTTGAAGGCCAGCGCTGCGGGCCGTATCGGCGAAGTCGCGCCGCGTTTCTTCGGGGCGCCGACCAACCGCAGCCATCGCGTTACGCTTGACACCGACGCGCCGGAGATTTTGGCGCGCTGCCTCGCTGATGCGGTCGATGTCGCCGTGCTGGTGCCGAACTGCCCGGTCTGCCACCAGACCACGGCGCTGGTGGCGCGGCATCTCGAGGCCAACGGCATTCCGACCGTGGTGATGGGCTGCGCCAAGGACATCATCGAGCACGCCGCCGTGCCGCGGTTTTTGTTCTCGGACTTCCCGCTCGGCAATTCCGCCGGCAAGCCGCACGATGTCGCCTCGCAGGCGCAGACGTTCGAACTGGCGCTGAAACTGCTGGAGACCGCGAGCGGCCCGCAGACGACGATGCAATCGCCATTGCGCTGGAACGAGGACGCGTCCTGGAAGCTCGACTACAACAACGTCGCACAGATGAGCCCGGAAGAGCTGGCGCGCCGCCGCGCCGAGTTCGACAAGCAGAAAGAGATCGCGCGCGGCAATCGCGCCGCCTGACGTCCTCCAATAACGACAATCAAAAGGGAGAGAGACGTGACGCGACCGTTCGAGGGCGTGAAGATTTTGGACTTCACGCAAGTGCTGGCCGGCCCCTATGCGAGCTACCAGCTCGCGCTGTTGGGCGCGGACGTCATCAAGGTCGAGCGGCGCGAGGGCGAGGACATGCGCCGCACGCCGCTCAGCCGCGAATGGGCCGAGCGCGGGCTCGCCCCCGCTTTCCAGGCCGTCAACGGCAACAAGCGCAGCCTGACACTCGACCTGCAAAAGCCCGACGCGATCGCCATCGTGAAGAAGCTCGCAAGCCAGGTCGACGTTGTCATGGAAAACTTCCGCCCGGGCGTGATGGACAAGCTCGGCATCGGCTATGAGGCGTTGTCCGCGATCAACCCGAAGCTGATCTATTGCGCGGTGTCCGGCTTCGGCCAGACCGGGCCGGATCGCCTAAGGCCCGGCTATGACGGCAAGATGCAGGCGCTGTCCGGCATCATGGCGATCACCGGCCATCCCGAAACTGGACCCACGCGCGCGGGCTTCGCGGTGTGCGACGTGCTCTCGGGCGCGACCGCCGCGTTCGGCGTGTCGAGCGCGCTGTATCAGCGCGACCGCACCGGCCAAGGCCAGTTCGTCGACGTCTCCATGCTGGAGGCGACGATGGCGTTTCTCTCGGGGCAGATCGCGGATTGGTCGGTCGCCGGCCATCGCCAGCAACTTTCGGGCAACCAGGCGGTCAGCCGCAAGACCACCGCGAATTTGTTCAAAGCCGGCGACGGCTACATCCTGCTCGCCGTCAACAACGAGAAACAATACCGCGCGCTGATGTCTGCGCTCGGCCGCGAGGATACGCTCGCCGATCCGCGCTTTGCCGACTGGTTCGCGCGCAACGAGAACGAACCTGCGTTGCGCGCCATCATCGAGCAGGCGCTCGCGGCAAGGCCAGCGCGCGAATGGGAGACTTTACTGGAAGATGCCGGCGCGCCCTGCGCCAGCATCTGGAAGGTCGAGGAGGTGATCGACCATCCGCAGATCAAGGCACGCGGTGCGATACAGGAGCTGGACACGCCCTATGGCCGCCTGCGCTTCGCCGGCAGCGGTTTCAAGCTCGCACACGGCGGTGGTCGGCTCGACCGGATGGCGCCGGAGTTGGGGGCGGATACGGACGCCGTACTGGGCGAGCTCGGGTTCGATGCGGATGCGATCGCGGCGTTAAGGGCAAGCGAGATTGTGTAGGGTGGGCAAAGGCGCGACGCGCCGTGCCCACCATCTATCCGCTTGCTCGTTGCATAATGGTGGGCACGCTTCGCTTTGCCCACCCTACGGCGCCGTCAACTAAAACAACGACCCCTGCCCGTCATCCGCCGAACCGACCGCCGCCTTCCGCGCGACCTTCTTCGGCTTCGACGCGTCCGCTTCCGCCTCCATCTCCTCCGCGCTGATCGGCAGCAACAACTTCTCATCGTCGTTGGCGACGCGGTTGACGCGGGTGGAGACGGGGTGCCAGGCGAACTCGCCGATGCGTGGGGCCACCATCAGCGACAGCGCGGCATCAACCTCGTCGCCGCGGCAATCGAGCCAGCGCTCGACATCGCGCGAGCTGATGGTGACGGGCACGCGGTCATGCAAGCCGGCGAGGTCTTCGCTGGCTGCCGCCGTGACGATCGCGACCGTGTCGACCTCCTCGCCGTTCGGGCCGACCCAGGTCTCGAACAATGCGGCGAAGCCGAGCGGTTCGCCATCGGCGCGATGGATGAAGAACGGCTGCTTGCGGCCGTCGACGGCCTTCCATTCGTAATAACCATCGGCCGGGATCAGGCCGCGCCGTCTGCGAATCGCCCTTTTGAAGGCGGGCTTCTCCAGCACCGTCTCGGAGCGGGCGTTGATCAGCAACGTGAACCCGCGAGGGTCCTTGACCCAGCTCGGCAGCAGGCCCCAGCGCATCAGCTGGAAATGGCGCGCGCCATTCTCCGCCAGCACGACCGGAATCGGCTGTGTCGGGGCCACATTGTACCGGGGCGGGAAGTTCGGCTGCTCGATATAGCCGAACAATTGCCGCAAAGCCGCGGGGGCCGAAGTTATGACGAAGCGTCCACACATCCTGAGGCGTCTATATAGGGTCCGTTCAGGTCCTTTTAACCCCGAACGTTAACACTGCGGCGGATGAGCTCAACGGTCTCCCAAGCCGCGCGAACGCATGGACGGACGGGGCCCGAGGCCGCGGCCTGGGCCGAGCGGCTGCGCGTGGCCAACATCAACCCACGGACCGGGCTTGCCACTGACTATCTCAACCATTTCAATGAAGCCGTGATGCTCTTGGAAATGGTCCCGGACATGCCGGAATGCGCAGACGACTTTTTGACCTGGTCGCCGCTGTCCTATGCCGAGCATTTCACCGCCTCGAATTTCAAGGCGCGCGATCTCGCGATCGAGGCCTATGAGACGGCCGAACCTTCGGTGCGCGCCCAGTTCGACCACATCACCGACACCATGACCTCGATCCTGACCGCGGTAGGCTCGGCCATGCGCGAGGTCGAGAAGGACACGACGCGGGTCCGCCTCGCCGAGCAGGCGACGGCATGGGTCAAGCCGCTGATCGCGGCCTGCGGCGGCATCATCAATGGCGGCGCGGAAGCCGACATCGACACCATCATGGCGAACTGAGCTGTGGCTTCCGTCGTGCAGCCCACCCATCCCCAGCTTGCTGTCTCAGCCGCGATTTTTCGCGACGGCAAAGTGCTGCTGGTCCGCCGCGCCCGCTCGCCGGCCAAGGGGTTCTATTCGCTGCCCGGCGGCCGGGTCGAGTTCGGCGAATCGCTGCATCAGGCGCTGGCGCGCGAGGTCGACGAGGAGACCGGGCTCGAAATCGAGATCGTCGGGCTCGCCGGCTGGCGCGAGGTGCTGCCGGCCACGCCCGGCGCCGGCCACTATTTGATCATGTCCTTTGCCGCCCGCTGGACGGCCAGGGAGCCGGCTCTCAACGACGAGCTCGACGATTTCCGCTGGGTCGCACCGGATGCGCTGGCGACCCTGGGCGACCTCAAGCTGACCGGGGGGCTGGAAGAGGTCATCCAGTCCGCGCACCGCCTGATCGCACCCTGACGGCCGCTCCGCCCGCCTTGCGTCCACCGTCCCGAGGAGGCATACACCGGCCGATGTCCACGCGATTTCTGGCCATTTTTGTCCTGTTTCTCGCCTGCGCCTCCGCGCCCGCCCGGGCCCAGGACGTGGCGGCGCCGTTTGACGCCGATTTGCAGCGCTTGGCTGAGATCCTCGGCGGGCTGCATTATTTGCGCGGCATCTGCGGGTCCAACGAGGGCAACAAATGGCGCAGTGAGATGCAGGCGCTGATCGATGCCGAAACCCCGGCCGGCGAGCGCCGCACCCGCATGATCGCCGGCTTCAACCGCGGCTATAACGGTTTCCAGCAGACCTACCGGAGCTGCACGCCAGCCGCGACCGTCGCAATCCGCCGCTATATCGAAGAAGGCTCGAAGATCTCGCGCGACCTTACCGCGCGCTACGCGAACTGAGCTCACGGGAACAACGACATCGTCTTTGTTCACAGCCGTTAACCGTTCTTAAAGATGTGGCCTAGCGGTCGTTAACGCGCGTGCTACACCTCTTCGTGCAGCGCATCGCCGTGGATCGCGCCCCAGCCCTGTCGAGTTTCATGAGCCATCCAGTGTCCTACGCCCCCGCCCGCGCGCCGCTGCCCGATCACGAGCAGAAACAGGCCGCGCTGAGCTATCTCAATGAAGCCTGGGCCGAGGCGCGCCATGACGGTGTCGACGGCGATTGCCTGGCGCAGGCGAGCCTGTTCGCGGCGCTCGCCGAACTCGTCGGCACCTATGGCGAAGACGCGGTGGCGAAGTTCGTCGAGGGTTTTCCCGCCCGCATCCGCAACGGCGAATTCTCCGTCGACATCTCCCGGCAGTAAGAGCCTCCCGAAAATGACCCCGCCACGCAGGCGGGGCCAGTCTACGGATGAATGACTTTGCGAAGGATCGCGAAGTCTGCGGCGTTTATCGCACGGAAGCTGTTGGCCGCAGACAAGCATTAGTCTTGCGATGACCGGGAGATGTTCCCGCCACCATCGGGAATATGCGCCTCATTTTTTGAGCATGATCTTTTCGGAAAACCGCTTCGCACTTTGCGCTAACGCGGCCCTTCGGGTCCGGATCATGCTCTAATCCGTTTCGATCGGCAGCGCCGGATCCCTCGCCCACTCACCCATCGACGCATCGTAAAGCGTGAGCTTGTCGAAGCCGAGCTGTGTCAGCAGCAGCAGGTCGATCGTCGCCGAGATGCCGCCGCCACAATAGCAGATCACGTTCTTGTCGCGCGTGACGCCTTGGGCTGCGAATTTCGCCTCGGCGTCCGCAAGCGTCCTCAGCGTCTTGTCGGCGTTCACGAGTGTTGCGGCGGAAACGTTGACGCTGCCGGGAATGCGGCCGGGACGGCCGTAGCGACTCGGCTCGAGACCACGATGGAATTGTGGGCCGAGCGCGTTGACGATTGCCATCGAGGGATCGCCGATCCGTGACACGACAGTGGTCTTGTCGACGAACAAGCCCGCGCGCGGCGCAGCCTTGAAGGTCGTGGCCGGATATCCCTTCGGCGCGCCGGTCTCGATCGGCCGCCGCTCTTCTTTCCATTTGTCGAACCCACCGTCGAGCACCTGCGCATCGACACCAAGCGAGCGCAGCATCCACCAGAACCGCGTCGCCCACATCATCGTGCCGATGCTGTAGAGCACAATGGTTTTGGTCGCATCGAGGCCATGGCGGCCAAAGGCAGCCTCCAACTGGGCGACGTCAGGCATCATGAAGAACTGTTGTGCGGCGGCGTCGGAGAACTCGCCTTGCAGATCGAGAAAATCGGCGCCGGGGATATGGCCGGCCGCGAATGTCTTGTCGCCGGGGACCGCACGATAGGGCACGTCGCTGCCGGGCGGTACTGGTTCGTTGTAGGTGGTGCAGTCGTAGAGGCGGAGGTTGGGGTCACCGAGGATCGTGGCGAGTTGCTCGGTGGTGATGAGGGCATTCTGACTCATTGGAATAGTCTCCCGTCATATGCTCACAATGTCCGTCACCCTGAGGTGCCGGAGCGCAGCGAAGGCCTCGAAGGGCGACGGCCACCAGCGGGACCGCTCATCCTTCGAGGCTTGCCACGCGGTGCAAAGCACCGCATGGCGCGCACCTCAGGATGACGGATCAAACCGAACGCTACAACCTACTGCTTCAACGTCTCCAGAAACCGCACTGGCTCGCCCTGCGACGCCGTCACCAGCTCGCCCTGCCACATCACGCGGCGGCCGCGGATGAAGGTGCCGACGGGCCAGCCCGTGACGCGCACGCCGTCATACGGCGTCCAGCCGGCTTTCGAGGCGACCCATTTGTTGGTGATGGTTTCGCTGCGCTTGAGGTCGACGACGGTGAAGTCGGCGTCATAGCCTGCCGCGATGCGGCCCTTGCAGGCCATGTTGTAGAGGCGCGCGGGGCCGGCGCTGGTGAGATCGACGAACCGCGCCAACGAGAGCCGGCCCGCATTGACATGATCGAGCATGAGCGGCACCAGCGTCTGCACGCCAGTCATGCCGGAGGGCGAGGCCGGATAGGTCTTCTGCTTCTCCTCCAGCGTATGCGGCGCATGGTCGGAGCCGAGCACGTCGATGATGCCCTGCTCGATGCCGCGCCAGATGCCGGCGCGGTGATCGGTCCCGCGCACCGGCGGGTTCATTTGCGCCAGCGTGCCGAGCCGTTCATAGCATTCCGGTGCAGCCAGCGTCAGATGATGCGGCGTCGCCTCGCAGGAGGCGACGTCCTTGTGGTCGCGCAGGAACTCGATTTCTTCCTTGGTCGAGATGTGCAGCACGTGGATGCGCTTGCCCGTCTCGTGCGCGAGCTTGACCAGTCGCTGCGTCGCCATCAACGCCGCCGTCTCGTCGCGCCACACCGGATGCGAGCGCGGATCACCCTCGATGCGCAACGATTTGCGGTCGTTGAGGCGGTATTCGTCCTCGGCATGGAACGCCGCGCGGCGGCGGATCACCTGGAAAATGCGGCGCAGGCTCTCGTCGTCCTCCACCAGCAGCGCACCGGTCGAGGAGCCGATGAAAACCTTGACGCCGGCGCAGCCGGGCGCGCGCTCCAGCACGGGCAGGTCCTGCACGTTCTCGCGGGTGCCACCGATGAAGAAGGCGAAGTCACAATGCATGCGGTGATGGGCGCGCTTCACCTTGTCGGTGAAGGTGGCTTCGGTCACCGTCAGCGGCGAGGTATTCGGCATTTCGAACACGGCAGTGACGCCACCCATCACGGCGCTACGCGAACCGGTCTCGAGGTCTTCCTTCTGCTCCAGCCCGGGCTCGCGGAAATGCACCTGCGTGTCCATGACGCCGGGCAGGATGTGCAGGCCCTTGCAGTCGATCACCTCCGCGGCGGAGGCTTGCGACAGCGGGCCCAGCTCGGCGATGCGGCCGTTGGCGATACCGATGTCGCGGACACCCTCACCGTCCTGGTTGACCACGGTGCCGCCCTTGAGGATGACGTCGAAACGCTGGGTCATGGCTAAAGGCCTCTCTCATCCCCAAGCGCAGGGCTCGAGGTCTTGTCGTTTATGCCTCGCGGGCTTACGTTCCGGAGCAACATGTCGCAAGAGATTTTCGCATGAAATCAGCGTTTCTTCCCGACCGGGGCGTGGTCAAGGTCGCGGGCGAGGATGCGCGCAACTTCCTCAACGGCCTCATCACCACCGATCTCGACAAGCTCAAGCCGGGCCTGGGCCGATTCGGTGCGCTGCTGACGCCGCAGGGCAAGATCACCGTGGATTTCCTGATCACGGAAGTGCCTGCCGGGCATGGCGGCGGGTTCCTGATCGACTGCCCGAAGGCGCTGGCCGACGGCCTTGCCACCAAGCTGAAATTCTACAAGCTGCGCGCCAAGGTGACGGTGGAAAACCTCTCCGACAATCTCGGCGTGCTCGCGGCCTGGGACGGCAAGCTTACCGCGCAGCCGGACCTCGCCTTCGCCGATCCGCGCAATGAAGGGCTCGGCTACCGCATCCTGATTCCCGAAGATCTCAAGCAGAAGCTCTCCGACCTGATCGGCGCCGAGCTTGTCGATGCCGCCGAATACGAGGCGCATCGCATCGCGCTCGGCGTGCCGCGCGGCGGGCTCGATTTCATGTACAGTGATGCGTTCCCGCACGAAACCAACATGGACCGTCTGGCCGGCGTCGATTTCGACAAGGGCTGCTATGTCGGCCAGGAGGTCGTCTCGCGCATGCAGCATCGCGGCACTGCGCGCACCCGCAGCGTCAAGGTGCTGCTTGAGGACCTCTCACCGGAGGCCGGCGTCAGCATTCTGGCCGGCGACAAGCCGGTCGGCACAATGGGCTCGTCGGCACAGGGCAAGGGCATCGCACTGGTGCGCATCGATCGCGTCGCCGACGCGCTCGACGCCGGCCAGCCGCTCACCGCCGGCGGCCTTGAGTTGAAGCTCGCCGAACCCGAAGTCGTCCGTATCCCAACGAAGCAGCCGATCGCATGAGCCGCGCGCCCCGCCTGCATCCCGACGGAAAGACGCGCTGCCCCTGGCCGGGTGAAGATCCGGTTTATGTCGCCTATCACGACACCGAATGGGGCGTGCCGGAATATGACGACCGCGCGCTCTATGAAAAGCTGATCCTCGACGGCTTCCAGGCCGGCCTGTCCTGGATCACGATTTTGCGCAAGCGCGACAATTTCCGCAAAGCCTTCGACGATTTTCAGCCGGAGAGGATCGCGCGCTACAACGCGAAGAAGGTTCATGCGCTGATGAACGACGCCGGCATCGTGCGCAACCGAGCAAAGATCGACGGCACCATTCTCAGCGCAAAATCCTATCTGGAGATCATGGAGAAGGGGCCGGGCTTCTCAAAACTGCTGTGGGACTTCATGGGCGGAAAGCCCCTGGTCAACCATTTTAAGACCACGGCGAGCGTGCCAGCCTCAACACCTTTGTCGGTGCAGGTCTCCAAGGAGCTGTCCTCGCGCGGCTTCAAATTCGTCGGCCCGACCATCGTCTATGCCTTCATGCAAGCAACCGGCATGGTCAACGACCATCTCGTCGATTGCCACTGCCACGCGAGCGTCAGCAAGACGCAGCGCAAGCCGCGCCTCAAAGTCAAATGACGGCGAAGAAGACGGCCGCGCGCGACGTCCAGTCCCGCGCCTGGCAGCGTATGCTGTCGGGCCGGCGGCTCGATCTGCTTGATCCCTCCCCGCTCGACATCGAGATCGCCGACATTGCGCATGGGCTGGCGCGCGTCGCGCGCTGGAACGGCCAGACCGTCGGCGCGCACATCTTCTCGGTCGCACAGCATACGCTGCTGGTGGAGACCGTGATGCGGCACGAGACGCGCCGGGTCGATCTGCGCGTGCGGCTCGCAGCGCTGCTGCATGATGCGCCCGAATATGTGATCGGCGACATGATCTCGCCGTTCAAGGCCGTGCTCGACGGCCACTACAAGGCGGTCGAGAAGCGCCTGCTCGGCGCCATCCACATTCGCTTCGGCCTGCCGCCGGTGCTGGCCGACGAGATCACGCAACAGATCAAGGCCGCCGACCGCGGCGCGGCTTATCTGGAGGCGACCGAGCTTGCCGGCTTCAGCGATGCCGAGGCCAAACGCCTGTTCGGCCGCGATCCCGGCCTCTCCGACAGCGTCCGGCGCGACTATCTCACGCCCTGGACGGCGGCGCGGGCTGAGAAGCAGTTTCTGGAGCGGTTCAACGCGGTGTTTGCGTCGGTCTCGTAGGGTGGGCAAAGGCGCCATTGCGCCGTGCCCACCAACTTTTTGCGACCGCGACAAAAATGGTGGGCACGCTTCGCTTTGCCCACCCTACGGCGGCGGCTATAGTCACCAAAAAGGTCCCCCATGATCCACGTCTGTTCCCTTGCCGCCCTGCCCGAAACCGTCCGCCTCACCGGGGCCAGCCATGTGCTGACCGTGATGGCCAATGTCGAGCAAGTGGTGCGGCCGGTGTCGGTGCTCCCGGCCAATCATCTCAAGGTGTCGATGGACGACATCACCGAGGAGATGGACGGTTTTGTCGCGCCCTCGGAAGCGCATATCGACCAGGTGCTGAATTTCGTGCGCGGCTGGGACCGCAACGCACCGCTGGTGGTGCATTGCTATGCCGGCATCAGCCGCTCCACTGCGAGTGCGTTCGCGACCGTCTGCGCGCTCAATCCGAATCGCGACGAGATCGAGATCGCCAAGAAAATCCGCGCGGCCTCTCCGATCGCCTCGCCGAACCGGCGCATCGTCAGCCTCGCCGACCGCGCGCTGGGGCGCAACGGCCGCATGCTGCGCGCGCTCGACGAGATGGGCCCGGGCGCCATGATGGTCGAGGGCCGCCCCTTCGTGATCGAGCTCGAATGACACCAACGCCCGCCACCGCATGAGCGACAGACTGACGCCGATCGAGATCGGCCTGACCGCGGCGATCGTCGCGATCGAGGATCATGAGCCGCTGGTCCTCACCGCGCGCGGCAGCGACGGGCTTGCCGGCCTGCCGTTCGGTCCGTTCGATGCGCCGAGCCACCGCACCTTCGAGATCGGCCTGCGCGCCTGGGTCGAGGCGCAGGCGGGTTTGCGGCTCGGCTATGTCGAGCAGCTCTATACGTTTGGCGATCGTGGCCGGCATGCGGAGGCCGGCGATACCGGTGCGCATATGGTGTCGATCGGATATCTCGCGTTGACACGTGCGATCGACGGCGAGCTCACTGCTACGGGAGCGAGCTTCGAGCCCTGGTATCGCTTCCTTCCCTGGGAAGACTGGCGCGAGGAGCCGCCGGCCATCATTGCCCGCGACATCATCCCGGCGTTGACCAAATGGGCCGAGGAAGAAACGCCGGAGACGACGCGCGCACTGCCGCGCAGGGATCGCGTGCGGTTTTGTTTCGGCCTCGAGGGTGCCGCCTGGGACGAGGAGCGCGTGCTCGACCGCTACGAGCTCTTGTACGAGGCAGGGCTGATCGAGGAGGCGCGGCGCGACGGCCGCCCCGCGGCATTAGCGCGCAAGGCGCTTCCCGCACTCGGCACCTCCATGCGCTTCGATCATCGCCGGATCCTCGCCACGGCCATCGCGCGGCTGCGTGCAAAACTGAAGTATCGCCCTGTGGTCTTTGAACTTTTGGCCGCCGAGTTCACACTTACTGAATTGCAGTACACGGTGGAGGCGATCTCCGGCCGGCACCTGCACAAGCAGAATTTCCGCCGCCTCGTCGAAATGGAAGCCCTGGTCGAACCGACCGGGGTGATGTCGACACAGACGGGTGGACGGCCGGCGGCGCTCTACCGCTTCCGCCGCGACGTGCTCCAGGAACGCCCGGCACCCGGCTTGCGCGTACGTTCCCGGCGCTAGAGCATGATCCGGACCCGGAGGGCCGCGTTAGCGCAAAGTGTGCAGCGGTTTTCCGAGAAGATCATGCTCAAGACCAAGACTTTAAGATCGCGCGGTCGGCCCATGCGCGCCGATCGCCAGGAGGCCCCATGTTCGACAGCCCGTTTGACGACATCGCGATGGTCGTTGCGATCATTGCCTTCCTGATCGCGATCAAGGCCACCAGCCAGGCGACCGAGCTGCGCCGGCGGCTGAGCTCGCTCGAGGCGATGTTGTACGCCCAGCGGCAGGTACAGCCGCCGCCGCTGATGCCCGCGCAGGAGCAGGCGCCTTTGCCTGCGACGACCGCGGCAGAACCACCGCCGCTTGCACCTGAAGCCGAACCAGCGCCGCCCCCTCCGCTCGTCACCGAACATGTTTCGCCGCCGCCGCTCGAAGCGAGCGCGGATCGTGTCGCACCGCCTCCCGTGCCGGCCGCAGAGCCCGGCTTCGAGGAGCGGCTTGGCACCCGCTGGGTGGTGTGGATCGGCGGCCTTGCGCTGGCGCTCGGCGGCTTCTTCATGGTGCGCTATTCGATCGAGGCCGGCCTTGTCGGCCCCGGCGTGCGCGTGTTCCTCGGCGGCGTGTTCGCGCTGGCGCTGTTAGCGGCCGGCGAATGGACGCGGCGCAAGGAGAGCATTTCCACCATCGCGGCGCTGCCGATCGCCAACATTCCCGCGATCCTCACGGCTGCAGGCACGGCCGTGGCATTCGCGACCACCTATGCCGCCTACGCGCTCTACGACTTCCTGGTGCCCGCCACCGCCTTCGTGCTGCTCGGCCTTGTCGCGCTCGGCACGCTGGCGGCAGCGCTGCTGCACGGGCCGGCGCTCGCAGGCCTCGGCGTGGTCGGCGCCTTCGCGACGCCTGCCCTAGTCTCCAGCGGCAAGCCTGACTATTGGGCGCTCTACGTCTATCTCGCCATCGTCACCGCCGCGAGTTTTGGCCTCGCCCGTATCCGGCTGTGGCGCTGGCTGGCCGTGACCACCATCGGCTTCGCCGTGCTCTGGATCTTCCCGGGGCTCGATCTCGGCGAATTGCAGGTCGCGCCGCACGCCTTCCATGCCATCGCGGGCTTCGTGCTGGCCGCGCTGCTCGTGGTCTGCGGCTTCATGTTCGGCCCCACGATCGAGGACGGGCAGATCGAGCCCGTCTCGTCGAGTGCGCTCGGCGCCTATCTGTTCGGCGCGATGCTGATCGTGCTGTCGAGCGCGCATGCTGATCTTTCGTTGATCGCCTTCACGCTTCTCATCGCGGCGACGCTGTTCGTCGCCTGGCGTACGCCTTCGGCCACCGGCGCCTTGGGCGCGGCGGCGGCGACCGTCTTCATCGTGTTCGCCGAATGGGCGGTGCGCGCCAATCCGGACATGCTGGTGCTGCCGGGCGGGCCCCTGCCCGGCATCGGACCGACGGCGACCGACAGCGCCGTGACGCAGCATCTGGTGATGGCCGCGATCTTCGCCGCAGGCTTCGGCATCGCCGGCTTTTTCGCGCAGGGCCGCTCAAGCTCGGCGATCATTCCCGTGGTGTGGTCGGCGGCTGCGGTCGCAACACCGATTGCGATCCTGGTTGCGCTCTACGCACGCATCGCCCATCTCGACCGCTCGATCCCGTTCGCGATCCTCGCGGTGCTGCTCGCCGCCGCCTTTGGCGCAGCAACTGAAACCCTCACCCGCCGTGAGACCCGGCCGGGCCTTGCGATCTCCACTGCTTTGTTCGCCACCGGCACGCTCGGTGCGCTGGCGCTGGCGCTGACCTTTGCGCTGGAGAAGGGCTGGCTCACCATTGCGCTCGCGCTGATGTCACTCGGCACCGCCTGGATCTCGATGCAGCGGCCGATCCCGTTCCTGCGCTGGCTCGCCGCCATCTTCGCAGGCCTGGTCACCGCGCGCATCGCCTATGATCCCCGCATCGTCGGCGACGCTGTCGGCACCACGCCGATCTTCAACTGGCTGTTGTGGGGCTATGGCCTGCCCGCCGCGTCGTTCTGGATGGCGAGCATTTTCCTGCGCCGCCGCGCCGATGACGCGCCGCTGCGCATGGTGGAGGCGGCCGCGATCCTGTTCACCGCGCTGCTCGCCTTCACGGAGATCCGCCATCTCGCGACAGGCGGCGATATGATAGCAGCGCCGTCACTGCTCGAATGCGCACTCCAGGTCTGCATGGCGCTGGCCATGGCGATCGGGCTGGAGCGCTTGCAGCTGCGAAGCCGCAGCATCGTGCACAATGTCGGTGCCGTCATTCTGACGGCGATTGCAGGCCTCATCAGCGTGTTCGGCCTCCTCATCATGGAGAACCCGCTGCTATGGCGCATCGATGTCGGCGGCGCCGTGTTCAACCTGCTGCTGCTCGGCTACGCGCTGCCGGCGGTGTTGATGCTGCTGTTGTCCTATGCGGTGGCGAGCGAGCGCGGCAAGGCCTATGCCAACACCATCGCGGGCGGCGCGCTTGTCTTCGCGCTCGTGTACCTGACGCTGGAGATCCGCCGCTTCTATCACGGCCCGATCCTGTCCAGCGGCGAGACCACGGGTGCCGAGCAATACACCTATTCGATCGGCTGGCTCGCCTTCGGCGTGGCGCTGCTCGGTATCGGGCTTCTCGTCAACTCCGAGCGTGCGCGGCTGGCATCCGCCGCCGTCATCGCGCTGACCATCCTGAAGGCCTTCGTCATCGACATGTCGACGCTGACCGGTGTCTACCGCGCGTTGTCGTTCATGTGTCTCGGCATCGTGCTGGTCGCGATCGGCTGGCTCTACCAGCGCATGCTGTTCCGGCGGCAGGTAGCACCGCCGCCGGCTCCGCAGACGAGCGCGTGACGGCGTTTTCGTTTGAGCATGATCTTATCGGAAAGCCGCTTCGCACTTTTCCGGACCATGCTCTAGGCCGCGCGGACCGACTCCAGGAACTGCGCGACCTCGACCTTGAGGCGCGTGCTGTCGCTCGCGAGCGATTTGGCGGCCGAGAGCACCTCGCTCGAGGCCTCGCCGGTCTCGATCGCACCGCGCTGCACGTCGGTGATGTTCGACGAGACCTCCTGCGTGCCGACCGAGGCCTGCTGCACGTTGCGCGAGATCTCCTGCGTGGCCGCGCCCTGCTCCTCGACGGCGGCGGCGATGGCCGCGGACACCTCGGACAGCCGCTCGATGGTGCCGCCGATCTCCTGAATGGCGCTGACGGATTCCCCGGTCGCGGCCTGGATGCCTGCGACCTGCGCCCCGATCTCACCGGTCGCCTTCGCGGTCTGCTCTGCCAGCGCCTTGACCTCGGAAGCGACGACAGCGAAGCCGCGGCCGGCTTCGCCAGCGCGCGCCGCCTCGATGGTCGCGTTCAGCGCCAGCAGATTGGTCTGGCCCGCAATGGTGTTGATGAGTTCGACGACGTCGCCGATGCGGGATGCGGCCAGCGACAGAGCGTTGACACGCTCGTTGGTCCGCCCCGCCTGCTCGACGGCTTCCGCCGCCATCCGTGCCGAGTCCTGCACCCGGCGGCTGATCTCAGTGATGGAGGACGACAGCTCTTCCGAGGCCGATGCCACCGCCTGGACGTTGGTGGAGGCCTCCTCGGACGCAGCCGCAACGACGGTCGCGAGCTCCTGCCCGCGCTGCGCGGTGCTGGTCAGCGTCGTCGCGGACGCCTCGAGCTCGGTCGAGGCCGCGGAGACGGTTCCGACGACTTCGCCGATCATCGCTTCGAACTTGCGGGTGATGGCATCGACGCGGCGGCCGCGTTCGATCTTCGCTTCGGCGTCGGCCGCAGCGGCCGCGTCTGCGGCCTTCTTGGCGATCAGCGCCTCCTTAAAGATCTGGAGCGCATCCGCCATCGAGCCGATCTCGGTCTTCTCGCCGCGATGCGGCACATCGGCCGAGAGGTCGCCCTCACCGAGCGACTGCATCGGGCGGATGATCGAGGCAATACCACGCGAGACGTCGCGCACGAGATAATAGGCGGCGCCGATCGCGATCACGACCGAGGCCACGATGATGCCGACCAGCACGCGGAAGATCGTGGCGTAGCTGTCGGCCGCCTGCTTCGTCTCCGATTCGGCGCCGCGGTTATTGAGGTCGATGTCCTTGGTCAGCAGTGGATCGGCCGCCTGGGCCATCTTGGCGACCTTGGTCTGCAACAGCTCGTTGGCGTCGGTCGGGAAGCGGCCGACGCTCTTGCGCGACAGCGCCATCACGTCCTGCACGCCATTCAGGTACTCGCCCCACGCCGTCGTCCATTGCCCGTAGATTGAGCGCTCTTCGGCGGACGTGATCAGCTGCTCGTAGGTCTTGCGCGTCTGCTCGATGCGTTCGCGCAGCGAGCCGAGGCGCTTCTCGGCCGCGTCCTTGCCTTCGGCAGTGTCCTGCATCAAATGCAGACGGAGCGCGACCCGCAGCTCGTTGACGTCAGCACGGATCGAGCCGAGCGCACGCACGCTCGGCAGCCAGCTCTGCGCGATCTCGACGGTGTGAGAATTGATGTTCTGCATAGTGCCGATCGCCACCACGCCGACGCCGGCGAGCGAGAGCACGAGGATCGACAACACGGTCAAAAGCTTGAAGACGATCGACAACTTCGACATCACATCTAATCCCGATGATAACTGACAACGCACAAGTCACCTGCGCCGCGACCGTCACAACTGACGACAGGGCGGGGGTCATTCCAACAATGCTGGCTGGTTCTTATCCGGTAAGATTGCGCTCATAGTCGCAAACAGCCGTTAACAAGAGCCTAGTAAAACTACGGGCTTGCCGATTATCGATACTTAACCAAACTACAACTTTAAATTGCCGGTGAATGAGCTGGCCATCATGCGGCCCGCACCGAGTCCAGAAAGCGCGCGACCTCGCTCTTCAAGCGGTTGCTCTCCTGCGACAGCGATTGCGCCGCCGAATGCACCTGCGCCGAGGCAGCCCCGGTCTCGCCGGCGCCGCGCTGGACATCCCCGATGTTTGCCGAGACCTCCGATGTGCCGTGCGCGGCGTGCAGGATGTTGCGGGAAATCTCCTGCGTCGCGGCGCCCTGCTCCTCGACGGAAGCGGCAATAGCCGACGAGATCTCCGACATCCGCGCGATGGTGTCGCCAATCTCCTTGATCGCGCCGACGGAATCCTGCGTCGCGGTCTGGATCGCGCCGATGTGCTGGCCGATCTCGCCCGTCGCTTTCGCGGTCTGCTCGGCCAGCGCTTTCACCTCGGTCGCAACCACCGCAAAGCCGCGGCCCGCCTCGCCCGCCCGTGCCGCCTCGATCGTGGCGTTCAACGCCAACAGGTTGGTCTGGGCGGCGATCGTGTTGATCAAGTCGACCACGTCGCCGATGCGCCCCGCAGCCTTGGTCAATTCGCCGACGCGCGCATTGGTGCGCTGGGCCTGCTCCACCGCGACGTCGGCGACGCGCGCCGATTCCTGCACCTGACGGCTGATCTCGGAGATCGACGTCGTCATCTCCTCGCTTGCCGAGGACACCGACTGCACGTTGGCAGACGCCTCCTCCGAGGCCGACGCCACGGCGGTGGCGAGCCCGTTGGACCGTTCGGCCGCCTGCGTCAGCGTATTCGAGGACGCTTCGAGCTCGGTTGCCGCCGATGAAACGGTCTCGATGATCTCGCCGATCGCGCCTTCGAACCCATCGGCGAGCCGCTGCATGTCCGCCTTGCGCTGCGTGCGCCGGCGCGTGTCGGCCTCCAGCTGCTCGGCGCGGAGTCGCTCGGCTTCCGTCATGTTGGTCCTGAACACCTCGACCGCGCCGGCCATCTCGCCGATCTCGTCCTTGCGTCCGACGCCGGGAACGGAAATCGAGAGATCGCCGCGTGCAAGCCCCGTCATCGCATCGACCATGCCGGACAGTGCCTTCGAGATCGAGCGTCCCAGGAAGAAGCCGACCACAGCGAGCACGGCGACCGTGACGAAGAACGCGATCATCATCCACAGGCGCACGGCGTCGCGGGTCGCAGCTTCCGCAGCGTCAGCCTGCTTGTAGAGACCTTCGACCGTGGTCCGCACCTCGACCATCCCCGGCTCGAGTTCACGGAACGTCTTCATCATGCTGGCATCAAGGGCCGCGCTCTGCTGTGCGGTCTCGGCCCAGGCCACGAACTCGGATTGGTACTTCTGGAGCTTGGCCGTGATCTCAGCCGAGACGGGAGCTGGCACGGCAGCGGCTTCCATGGCCTTCGAGAACTCTGTGGCGGCCTTCTTCAGTTCAGTGACGTATTTCGGATCACGCCGCAGCATGAAATCCTTCTCGTGCCGGCGCATCGTCAGCATCCAGCTCGTCAGCCGCGGATTGTCGAGCTCCTTCAGCTTCGCCTCGATGTCGTGAACCGCACCGCGCAGCGAGCCGGACAGACCGAGTGTCTCGTTCAGGCCGAGCTTGGTCTCGGCGGCGACCAGCGCGCTGAAATCCGTCGCGTAGCGCCTGAAGCCCTCCTGGGCCTGCTTCGTCTTGTCGGACAGCGCGCTCATGCCGCCCGCCGACATCAGCCGTTCGACCTCGTCGAAATCACGATTGATCGGGCCCATCAGCTCGGCGTGCGCCTTGGCATAACTCTCGTTGCGGCGCTGCTGAAAGTTCTTCTCGTTGCGGCGGGCCTCCAGCATCCGGATCGAGAGCTGGTTGTTCAGGTCGGCGATCGCACGGGCGCGATTGGCGACGTTGCGGGAGGCGTCCTGGGAAAGACTGCCGATCTCGTAGATCGCGCCGAAGGCAACGAGACCAACCAGGCCGAAGAGCCCGATCGCCATGACCTTATGGGTCAGGCGGATGGAAAGGCCGCTCATGAATGGGCTCCAAAACGCTAAGGACGCAATACAGGAGGGCGACGCAGCACCCGGAATATTCCGGGGATTATGACCGCTTCGCTTTTCTGGAACGTTAACCTTGCGGCTCATTCGTCATGGCGCCGCAACATGCGCGCGCGCAACCACCGCGCTTCCACGCGCGGCGGTTGTAGCGTTCGACCCGCCATCAGGCAGCCCGCACCGTCTCCAGAAACTTGCCGACCTCAAGCTTGAGGCGATCGCTGTCGCCGGACAGCATCTGCGCGGCGGATAGGACCTGCGAGGACGCAGATCCGGTCTCGCTTGCCCCGCGCTGCACGTCAGCGATATTGGACGACACCTGCTCGGTGCCCTGGGCGGCCTGCGCGACGTTGCGGGAGATTTCCTGCGTCGCGGCGCCCTGCTCCTCGACGGCGGCAGCAATGGTCGAGGAAATCTCCGACAATTTTGCGATGGTGTCGCTGATATCCCTGATGGCGCCGACCGAATATTCGGTGGCGGTCTGGATGCTGGCAATCTGCTGGCCGATCTCGCCAGTTGCCTTCGCGGTCTGTTCGGCCAGCGCCTTGACCTCGGAGGCGACCACGGCAAAGCCACGCCCCGCTTCGCCGGCGCGCGCCGCTTCGATCGTGGCGTTGAGTGCCAGCAGATTGGTCTGGCCCGCGATGGTGTTGATCAGCTCGACCACGTCGCCGATGCGCGTCGCCGCCTTGGACAATTCGCTGACGCGTTCGGTGGTGTTGCGGGCCTGGCCGACTGCCTCGCTCGCCACGCGCGCCGACTCCTGTACCTGCCGGCTGATCTCGGTGATCGAGGACGACAACTCTTCCGTCGCCGACGCCACCGACTGCACGTTAGTGGAGGCCTCTTCCGAGGCCGCCGCAACGACGGTGGTAAGCGCCTTTGTGCGTTCCGCGGTGGAGGTCAGCGTCGTCGCAGATGCTTCGAGCTCGGTCGAGGCCGACGACACAGTGCCGACGATCTCGCCGACGGCGCCTTCAAAATTGTCGGCGAGCTTGCGCATGTCCGCCTTGCGCTGCTCGGTCGCGACCTGGTCCTGCCGCATCTTGGCGTCCGCTTCTGCGCGCGCCTTCTGCTCGGACACGACCTTGAATTTCTCGACGGCGCCGGCGATCTCGCCGACCTCGTCCGTGCGGCCGAGTCCCGGCAACACAACCGAGAAGTCGCCACCGGCAAGCTTCTCCATCGCCACCGTCAACGCCCGCATCGGTCGCGCGATGCTGAAGACGGAGAAGATGCACGCACCGATCAGGACCATCGCGACCAGCACGCCGGTGATAAGCGACGTGCGCGCAACCGACCCTGCCTCCGCTTCCGCTGCGGCGCGAGTCTCGACACTCCTCTGCTTGGCGAAGTTGGTAATCTCGTTCGCTAGCTCGGAGATCTCTTCGTTGATCGGAGCGAGTGTTTCCTTGCGGATGCGGTCGACCTCGGCCACCAGCTTTGCGAGCTGCGCCGACGCTTCGCCGTCCTTCTTCGCGTCGAGCGCGAGCTCCTGCTTGCGGATCGCCTCGATCTGCTGCTCTCCCTTCTGAAAGTTGCCGATCAGCACAGTCAGGCGATCGATCCGCTTGCGGTTCTCCGGCGACCGCGAGAGCTTCGCCATTTCATCCGAGAACTTCAGGGCCGCCGTCTGGCGGTCATTGAAATAGGTTACGGCCTTCTGCATCTCGGCCGGCGAGGAGGAAGTCAGGATGTCACGAATGCCGATCTGCATCCCGCGGACCGACGCCTTCGCTTCCGCAGCGTTTTGCGCGATCGATTGCTGTCCAGATGCCCCATTGCTCAGCTTCTGGACCTCCACGTCACCGCTCATCTGGAGGAAGATCATCAGCGCGACGAGGCCGATGGTCAGTGCCGAGGTTATGGCGAGTTTGGTGCCAATTCGCAGATTCTGAATGAACATCATCGAAGTATTTCCCAGGATACGAATTGACGCGGCGAAGCGCGTAAACGGCCTAGGCAGGCTAACCGGCAGGTTCGTCGTTAACGTTAAGTATCGAGGCTGCGGCCTGGGTAGAAGTACGGGGAACGCGGCTCAAATCACGCGAGTTGCACACTCTTCACGAGCAGCAGAGCGATGGCTCGCGAATTTGCAGTTGTCCCATTCGTTAACGTCGCGCGCCACCGACAGCCGCGTCAGCGCACAGTCTCGCCGACGAGGCTGATGCGAAACACCGGCTCCTTGTTCTCGTCGAGCAGCTCCATACTCCACTTCGCGTTCGGCTTCAGATTGCGCGCGATGCTGCCGAGCAGATTGGCGCACACCTCCCCCATCTCGGTCCAGGCGGCGGTGCGATCCTCGAACTCGTATGGCTGATCGGCGGCGCCGGAATAGCGGCCGGTGCTGATGCGGAAGAAATAGAGCGACATCGTTGAACCCTTGTGTAGTGCCGCCCCCCGGCCGTCACGCAGGCTGGAGCGCCAGTCGCTACCAAGGCATGAAAGCCGCCGTCCGTATGACTACGGCGCAGCGGCTCGATCGCTGATGGATGTTGTCAGCAACGCAGGACTGGTGGTCGCGCGTGCAGGCCAAAGTCACTCGGTCGAGCGGCGCAGCTCGAGCGGGCCTTCGTTCTTCGAATCGGATTTGGGCTCGGACTTCGCTTCCGATTTCACCGGCTCGATCCGGCTGCTTTCGACACGCGGCGTCTCGACGCGCGCGGCGACCTCGGTGCTCGATGCGTTGACCGAACCGGTCTGCTCGGAGCTGCGCAGCGAGCGCGGCCGCGCCACGGCGCGCGCCATCAGCATCTGGTTGCCACCCTGATGGTGGAACTCGCAATAGGCGAAGCTCATGCCCGACACCGAGCCGCGGAAACTGCGCTCGTCGGTCTTTTCCAGGTTGAAACAGGGCTCGAACGGAATGCCCTTGATCGAGGCGCAGACGTTCTGGCCGCGGATCTGGAGCGTGTTGCCGGGCAGCCGAAGATGGCGCACCGGACCCGCGCCGGAGAACTGCACCGCGCCGGCGGCGCCAAGATCGTCGAGGATGCGGCCTGCGCCGCGGGTGCCGTCGAAACACGTGAAGGCGAATACCTTGCCGGCAACGAAGCGGCGCGCCTCGTCGGCGTTCATGCTTCCGGCAATGGCCGGCGCAAACGTCACGACAGCCGTGACAGCCCCCAACACAATACGCGCAAGCATGCTCAACTCCGAACTAACCCCCGCAGCGGGCGATGCCGTATCTCTTTACCCGCTGCTTACCATACTAACCAAGGCAACATTGAAGCAGCTTGGTTGGTAAAGTCTGAACGTCGTTAGACAATTTTTACCACGATGCGGCCGCGGACCTGGCCGGCCAGAATTTTCGCGCCCCATTCCGGAACTTCGTCGAGCGGAATTTCCGTAGTTATTTCAGATAGTTTTGACCGATCCAGGTCAGATGCCAGACGCTGCCATGCGGCTTTTCGTGGCTCAATCGGGCACATCACGGAATCGATGCCGAGAAGGCACACCCCCCGCAAAATAAACGGCGCAACCGAGGACGGCAGATCCATGCCGGCCGCGAGACCGCAGGCGGCGATCGCCCCGCCATACTTCGTCATCGACAGCAGGTTGGCGAGCGTGGTCGAGCCGACGCTGTCGACGCCGCCGGCCCAGCGTTCCTTGGCCAGGGGCTTTCCCGCCGCCGACAATTCGTTGCGTTCAATCACCTCAGCGGCGCCGAGCTGCTTGAGATAGTCCGCTTCGGACGCACGGCCGGTCGAGGCAATGACGTGATAGCCGAGCCAGGACAGCACCGCGGTCGCGACCGAGCCGACGCCGCCGGCCGCGCCTGTCACCACCACGGGGCCGCTCTTCGGCGAGACGCCGTGCTTCTCCAGCGCCAGCACCGAGAGCATCGCGGTGAAGCCGGCGGTGCCGATCGCCATGGCATCGCGCGCCGAGAGGCCCTGCGGCAAGGCGACCAGCCAGTCGCCCTTCACCCGCGCCTTCTCGGCATAGGCGCCGAGATGCGTCTCGCCCATGCCCCAGCCGGTGCAGACGACCTTATCGCCCGCCTTCCACGCTGGATGTGAGGACTGCTCGACGGTGCCGGCAAAGTCGATGCCCGCGATCATCGGGAAACGGCGCACCACCGGTGCCTTGCCGGTGAGCGCGAGGCCATCCTTGTAGTTCAGTGTCGACCATTCCACCCGGACCGTGACGTCGCCTTCCATCAGCTCGGCTTCGTCGAACTGCGTGAGCGCGACAGTGGTGCCCTTGTCCGCCTTGTCGATCCGGATCGCCTTGAATGTGGCCACAGCAAAACTCCCTGACTTGTTTCAGGCGATGTTTAGCCGATCAGGCAGGCTGCGCAACCGCCCGGGGAGCCGGTTTCTCCACGATCGGAAGATTGATCAGCGCCGAGAGCACGCCGAACAGGATCGAGAGCCACCAGATCGGCGTGTAGGAACCGAAGCGCTCGAACACGATGCCGCCGAGCCAGACGCCGAGGAAGCCGCCGACCTGATGGCTGACGAAGGCAAAGCCATAAAGCGTTGCGAACCAGCGCGTGCCGAACATCAGCGCCACCAGCGCCGAGGTCGGCGGCACCGTCGACAGCCAGGTCAGGCCCGAGATCGCGCCGAACGCGATCGCCGAGAACGGCGTGATCGGGAACGAGATGAAGGCGAGCGTCGCCAGCGCGCGGGTGAAATAGATCGCCGAGAGAATGTAGCGCTTCGGCAGCGAGTTCTGGAGATAGCCGACGCTCAGCGACCCCATGATGTTGAACAGGCCGATTGCCGCGATCACCCAGCCGCCAGTTTGCGTCGAGATGCCGCGATCGACCAGGAACGCCGGAAGATGCACGGTGATGAAGGCAAGCTGGAAGCCGCAGGTGAAGAAGCCGAGCACCAGCAGCACGTAGGAGCGATGGCCGAAGGCTTCTGAGAGCGCCTTGGTGAAGGACTGCTCATCAGCGGGCGCGGTGCTGGCGGTGCTTGCGACCGGCGGCGTCGAGAGCGCGAGCGCCAGCGGGATAATCAGGAGCATCAGGAAGCCGAACACGGTGAGCGCCTGCTGCCAGCCGAAATTGTCGATCAGCGCCACGCCGATCGGCGCGAACAGGAACTGTCCGAACGAGCCCGCCGCGGTGCCGGCGCCGAGCGCAAGGCCGCGCTTCTCAGCCGGCAGCAGCTTGGTGAAGGCCGACAGCACCAGATTGAACGAGCAGCCGGCGAGGCCGAAGCCGACCATCACGCCGGCGCCGAGATTGAGCGACAGCGGCGTCGACGAATAGCGCATCAGCAAAAGGCCGCCGGCATAGAGCAGCGCGCCGACGCACATCACCCGGAACAGGCCGAAGCGATCGGCGATCGCGCCGGCGAGCGGCTGACCCAATCCCCACAGCAGATTCTGCACGGCGATCGCGAGGCCAAACACGTCGCGGCCCCAGGCGAACTCGTGGCTCATCGGCTGCACGAAGAAGCCGAGCGCCGAGCGCGGGCCGAAGCCGAGCATGCCGATCGCGCAGCCGCAGAGGATGATGACGGCCGGGGTCCGCCAGTTGGACGAACGTGAGACCGGACCGAGCTCGCCCGCTTGTGTCGACATGGTGTTCCTCCTCGGCCGTTGGCGGATCCGCAAACAGGCAACCGCTGGTCAGCCGTTTAATGCAAATGCATGAAAATCCCAAGTCGAAAATGATTGCGTCCTACGAAGAGCTGCCAGGGGAGCATTGCGTTTCACCGGGGGCCTCACCGGACGCGCGAGGGGGCGACTTAACGAGAATGTGTGGGACGAGACCTAGCGGCTCCCAGGAAGGCGTGTTATCTTTGATTTACTCAGATTGAGCATATTAGAGCGACGACGGAATGTGCCCGGCTTCTCGGCCGGATTTCTCGGGCTCTATATATACTCATATTGAGTATAATTCACATGCATGGGAGGCTTCGATGCCGATCACTGGAATTTACGGCCCTGACGACTTTGCCAACCGGCCGCAGGCCCAAACCGCCCGCGCCCGCGTCACGCCTGCGCGAACAGGACCCGCATTGCCGATGCCCTCACTGGAATGGACGCCGGAGGTCGAGCAGATCACCGCGCCTCTCTATAAGCGCGTCAAGCACGTGATCCCACCGATCGAGTGGCCGCTGATGGCACCGACCATCAAGGCGATCAACGAGCTGAAGCGCGCGCGCAACGCGGTGATCCTCGCTCACAACTACCAGACGCCGGAAATCTTTCACTGCGTCGCCGACATCGGCGGCGACTCGCTCCAGCTCGCGGTCGAGGCGACCAAGGTGAAGGCCGACATCATCGTGCAGTGTGGCGTGCACTTCATGGCGGAGACCTCGAAACTGCTCAACCCGGACAAGACGGTGCTGATCCCGGACCAGCGTGCCGGCTGCTCGCTCGCCGCCAGCATTACGGGCGCGGACGTGCGCCTGCTCCGCGAGAAATTTCCGGGCGTGCCCGTCGTCGCCTATGTCAACACATCCGCGGAAGTGAAGGCCGAGGTCGACATCTGCTGCACCTCGTCCAACGCGGTGCAGGTGGTCGAGAGCCTGAATGCGCCAAGCGTGATCTTCCTGCCCGACCGCTATCTCGCGAGCTATGTGGCGTCGAAGACCGATGTGAAGATCATCGCATGGAAGGGCGCCTGCGAGGTGCACGAGCGCTTCACCGGCGACGAGCTGCGCAGCCTTCGCGAGGCCGATCCGTCCGTGCAGATCATTGCGCATCCGGAATGCCCGCCGGATGTGTTGGCGGAAGCCGACTTCACGGGTTCGACCGCACACATGATCAACTGGGTGCGCGAAAAGCGGCCGCGGCGGCTGGTGATGATCACGGAATGCTCGATGGCCGACAATGTGCACGCCGAGCTTCCCGACGTCGAGATGCTGCGGCCCTGCAATCTCTGCCCGCACATGAAGCGCATCACGCTCGCCAACATCTTGGAAAGCCTGTTGACGCTTGGCGAGGAAGTGACGATCGAGCCCGAGCTTGCGGTGCGCGCGCGGCGATCGGTCGAGCGAATGATTAATTTGAAGAACTGAGATAGAGCCATGACAAACAACATCCACAACCTCACCCGCAGCACCGACGACGTCGTTATCGTCGGCGGCGGGCTTGCCGGACTGTTTTGCGCACTCAAACTCGCGCCGCGGCCGATGACGCTGATCTCGGCGGCGCCGCTCGGACAGGGCGCATCATCCGCATGGGCGCAAGGCGGCATCGCAGCCGCCGTGGCCGAGGGCGACAGCCCGGAGGCGCATGCCGCGGATACCATTGCGGTCGGCGGCGGCCTCGTCGACGAAGCAGTCGCGCTCGGGATCGCGCGCGAGGCCGCACCGCGGATCCATGATCTGCTGGCCTATGGCGTGCCTTTCGACCGCGATCTCGAAGGCCGGCTGGCTGTGGGGCGCGAAGCCGCGCATTCGGCACGCCGCATCGTGCATGTGCGTGGCGACGGCGCGGGCGCGGCCATCATCGCAGCGCTAAGCGAGGCCGTGCGCCGCACGCCATCGATCCGCCTGATCGAAGGCTCTGTCGCCGAAGCGCTGTTGACCGAGGACGGCGCCGTCACCGGCCTGCAATTGCGTGAGGCCGGCAACGTTGCAGCGAGGCCTGTGATGATCGCCGCGCGCGCGGTGGTGCTCGCCACCGGCGGCATCGGTCATCTCTATGGCGTCACCACCAACCCGGTCGAGGCGAGCGGATCGGGCCTTGCGATCGCGGCCCGCGCCGGCGCGGTGATTGCCGATCCCGAATTTGTTCAGTTCCACCCGACCGCCATCATGGCCGGCCGCGATCCGGCGCCGCTTGCAACCGAAGCGTTGCGCGGCGAAGGCGCGACGCTGATCAACGGCAATGGTGACCGCTTCATGGCGGCGCTCCATCCGCTCGCCGAGCTCGCGCCGCGCGACATCGTGGCCCGCGGCGTGTTCGCCGAGATCGCAGCCGGGCGCGGCGCATTCCTCGATGCGCGCGAAGCGCTGGGTGCGCGCTTCGCCGACAAATTCCCGACCGTGCATGCGAGCTGCATCGCCGCCGGCATCGACCCGGCCGAGCAGGCAATCCCGATCGCACCGGCCGCGCACTATCACATGGGCGGCATCGCGGTGGATGAGCACGGCCGCAGCTCGATCGACGGGCTCTGGGCCGGCGGTGAAGTGTCGGCCACCGGCGCGCACGGCGCCAACCGGCTCGCCTCGAATTCGCTGCTCGAGGCTGTGGTCTATGCCGCGCGCATCGCCGACGACATCGCCGGCCGCGCCATCCCCTCGCCTGCCCAGCTCCCTGACACTCTGGTGACGACACGCGGCGGCGCACCGGACGCAGCTAGCGTGAAGCAGCTGCGGGCGATGATGAGCACGCGTGTCGGCGTGGTCCGCAACAGTGACGGGCTCGCGGATGCAGTGCGCAGCTTTGCCGCGCTCGAGCGCGAGGCGGCCAGCATCGCACTGCGCAACATGGCCGCATCGGCACTGCTCGTGGCCGCCTCCGCCTGGAGCCGACGCGAGAGCCGCGGCGCGCATTTCCGCTCCGACCATCCGGCGGAGATCCCCGCGCTGGCGCAGCGGACCATGACCACGCTCGCGGCGGCGCGCGAGGTGGCGGAAAGCCTAACCGAACATCTCGTGCCGCGCATCGCGCAACCCATGATCGCCTGAAGGAAGTCCCCATGATCGGCCCGACCTCACTGCTCAATCCCGACGCCTTCCTCTCCCCGCTTGCGATCGACGAAGCCGTGCACCGCGCGCTCGACGAGGATCTCGGCCGCGCCGGCGACATCACCTCGCTCGCGACGATCCCGGAGGCAACCAAGGCGCAGGCCATCCTCGTCGCGCGTCAGTCCGGCGTGATTGCTGGATTACCGCTGGCGCTGGCGACGCTGCAAAAGCTGTCGCCCGACATCGAGGTCCGCGCGCATGTCCGCGACGCCGCGCGGGTCGCCCGCGGGCAGCATGTGCTGACGATCTCCGGTCCCGCCCGCGCCATTCTCACAGCGGAGCGAACCGCGCTGAATTTCGTCGGCCGGCTGTCGGGCATAGCGACGCTCACGGCCGACTACGTCCGCCGGACCGAAGGCACGAAAATGCGCATCTGCTGCACGCGAAAAACCACACCGGGATTGCGGGCGCTGGAGAAATACGCCGTGCGCTGCGGGGGCGGCTTCAACCATCGCTTCGGCCTCGACGATGCGATCCTGATCAAGGACAACCACATCGCAGTCGCCGGCGGCATCCGCCCGGTGCTGGAGCGTGCCCGCGCCCATGCCGGCCATCTCGTCAAGATCGAGATTGAGGTCGATACGCTCTCGCAGCTGCGCGAGGTGCTCGACACTGGCCTCGCCGAGGCCGTGCTGCTCGACAACATGGATATCGCAACGTTGCGCGAGGCGGTGAGGCTCAGCGAGGGCCGCGTCGCGCTGGAAGCCTCCGGCGGAGTCACGCTGGAATCGATCGCAGCCATCGCGGCGACCGGCGTCGACTACGTCTCATCCGGCGCGCTGACACATTCGGCCCCGAATTTCGACTGCGCGCTGGATATCGAGGCTTGAGATGGTCTTCTCCCTCTCCTCGTTCTTACGGGGAGAGGGTTGGGGTGAGGGGCCTCTCTCCACGCGTGAGACTGTCGAGGGACCTGTACTCCCTCACCCGAATTCGATCTGCGATCGAATTCGACCTCTCCCCGCAAGCGGGGCGAGGTGAAGTAAACTACCTTCGCACGACTTCGCCCATCTCGGCGGAGCTCTTGGCTTCCTGGGCGAGCTCGGCGGAAAGTGCGGCGGTCTGCGCCGGCGTGCCCCAGCTCGGCTCCTCGCTGCCGTCGCCCCAGTTGCGCGGCCGATAGAAGGTGTGCACGCCGAACTTGTACATCTTCTTCATCTCGGCGACCCAGGACGGGCGCACCCAATAGGCATGGTAGTGCGTGGACTTGCCGACCTCGGGCAACCAGATCTGGCCGTCGAGCATCGCCTTCGAAATTTTCTTGGCGCGCTCCCACATCTCGGGCTCGCGGATCACGTCGGGATTGTTGTCGCAGGCGAAGGTGAACTGGCAGGCGAAGTGGCGGTACTTGTTCTGATAGACCACGCCGCACACGGTGTCGGGATATTTGCCGGAGAACACGCGGTTCATCACCACTTGCGCCACCGCGATCTGGCCGCGCACGGCCTCGCCGCGGGATTCGAAATAGACGGCCTCGGCGAGACACTTTTCCGATTTCGCGCGCGACTTGTCATCGAGCGCCAGCCGTTCCGCTGGCGATTTGGCGCGCTGGTTGTCGGCGTTGACCTCGCCCTTGGGCGCGACGCTCTCGCCGCTCTCGTCGTCCTTCACAACGTCGTCAGACGGCGGCGACAGCGAGGCCAGCTTCATATCGGGATCCGGCGTCACGATCAGCGGCTCGGCGCCGGGCTGCCAGCTCTCGATGTTCTCGAGATTGCCGCCAAGCGAGGAACTGCCGAAGAACAGGTTCGAGGTCTTCACGCTGAAGGGATCGCGCGGCGGCGCCGCGATCGTGGCCTGCTTCAGCGCGGCAAGCGGCTGGGCCGCAAAGGACAGCGCATTGTCACCAGCCTTCGGCGGGTTGGCATATTGCGGCAGCGGCGGCGCGCGGAGCGCTTCCTGAAGCTCGGGATCGAGCGCTGCCGCGGACTCCGGCGACATCGCCTGCGGCGACGCGACAGGCAACTCGACCGTCTTGGCGCCGAACACCGAGCTGTTGGAGGTCGCGGGATCTTGCTGCGCCGGCGGCGCGACGATCTCGCGGGCAGGCGCAGGCGTCACGGTGGTGAGGCGATCACCCTTCAGCGCGCGATCGACCTTGGGGAAATCAGAGGCCTGATAACGCGGCGGCGCCTGGAGCGCCGGGTTGTGTGTGATGGAGCCAGTGACGTCACGACCATCGAGGCTCGCGAGACGAACCATCGCACTCTGCGGAATCGAGGTTCCGATCGGCCGGGAGAAGCTGTAAGTGGCAAGCTGAATGGACGAGGCCGCAGAAAACACCTGCTTCTGCCAGCGCTCTGCAACGCCGGGCTGACGCGCCAGCAGCGATGCAATATCCTGATAGCCGGTCTCTCTCGGCATCAATGCGAAGATGCAGAGACCGATTCCGAAGGACGCGAACCGCGCGCCCCTCGGATGGTTACGCAACACAAACATCGATACGCTCACACTAGGCTTACGCTAGAAAAATCGAGCAGCAGTACATCCGTGCAATTCGATCTTTCTCGTGAGTATCTAATTTAGGTTGCCGGGGCGTTAATCGGCGTTGCGCTGCCGACACACTCAAGCGGTCTCAGGTGTTTTCACGGGTGATTGCGTGCGTTGGTAAATGCCGCCTCACGTGACGCGGTAAACATCCGGTCAACGCGAATGGTGAAGGAACCCTTGCGCGCACGTATCATTACGGGACGCGTGATGAGTTCCCGTTGTTGCAAGAAGCCTCTCCACACCACCGCTGTCATGCCCGCGAAGGCGGGCATCCAGTACGCCGCAGCCTCTCCGCTCAATCACTACCGCCTCGGCGTACTGGATCGCCCGGTCAAGCCGGGCGATGACAGCGAATGTGCGGTGATCGCAATGACCATGTGGAGACAGCATCGCTTCAAACAAAAAGAGGCGGGGCNCCCCGCCTCTTTCGCATCTCAATATTTCTAACCTGCCGTTACGCCTGGCTCGCCACAGCCTTGCCGAGCGCGGCCTGCGCGGCAGCGAGGCGGGCGATCGGGACGCGGTAGGGCGAGCACGACACGTAGTCGAGGCCGATATTGTGGCAGAACGCGACCGAGGCGGGATCGCCGCCGTGCTCGCCGCAAATGCCGACCTTGAGCGAAGGGCGCGTCTTGCGGCCGCGCGCGACGCCGATCTTGACGAGCTCGCCGACGCCTTCCTGATCGAGCGCGACGAAGGGATCGATCGGGAGGATGCCCTTGGACACGTAGGTCCCGAGGAAGCTCGCGGCGTCGTCGCGGCTGATGCCGTAGGTGGTCTGCGTCAGATCGTTGGTGCCGAAGGAGAAGAATTCGGCGCTCTCGGCAATTTCCGCAGCGAGGAGACAGGCGCGCGGCAGCTCGATCATGGTGCCGACCTGATAGGTGAGTTTTGTATTGGTGTCGCGCATCACGGCCCTCGCGGTGGAGTCGATTCGCGCCTTGACGAGATCGAGCTCCATCTTGGTAGCGATCAGCGGCACCATCACCTCGAGGCCGACGGCCTTGCCCGTGCGCTTCTCGGCTTCGACCGCAGCCTCAAAAATCGCACGCGCCTGCATCTCGGCGATCTCGGGGTACGCGATTGCGATACGGCAGCCGCGGAAGCCAAGCATCGGGTTGAACTCCGACAGCTCGCGCGCACGGTCGGCCAGACGCCGCGGATCGGTGTTCATGGCACGCGCCACTTCCTCGACCTCGGCATGGGTGTGCGGCAGGAACTCGTGCAGCGGCGGATCAAGCAGACGAATCGTGACGGGCAGGCCCTTCATGATCTCGAACAGCTCGACGAAATCGGCGCGCTGCATCGGCAACAGCTTGGCAAGCGCGGCACGGCGCGACTGCTCGTCCTCGGAGAGGATCATCTCGCGCACCGTGCGGATGCGCGTCTCCTCGAAGAACATGTGCTCGGTGCGGCAGAGACCGATGCCTTCCGCACCGAACTTGATCGCGGTGCGGGCATCTTCCGGCGTATCGCCATTGACGCGCACGCCGATTTTGCGGACCTGGTCGGCCCACTTCATCAGCGTGCCGAACTCGCCGGAGAGTTCAGGCTCGATCATCGGCATGCGGCCGGCCAGTACCTGGCCGAGCGAGCCGTCGATGGTGATGACGTCGCCGGCCTTGAAGGTGCGCGAGCCGATGCTCATGGTGCCGCGGCCGTAATCGACGCGGATGGTGCCGCAGCCGGAGACGCAGGGCTTGCCCATGCCGCGCGCGACCACGGCGGCGTGCGAGGTCATGCCGCCGCGCGTGGTCAGGATACCTTCAGCGGCGTGCATGCCGTGGATGTCTTCGGGGCTGGTCTCGATGCGGACCAGGATCACCTTGCGCCCATCGGCCTGAAGCTTGGCCGCCTCATCCGAGGAGAACACGATCTCGCCGGAGGCCGCACCGGGCGAGGCCGGCAGGCCGGTCGCGATCACGTCGCGCTTGGCGCCGGGGTCGATGGCCGGATGCAGCAGCTGGTCGAGCGAGGCGGGATCGATCCGCATCACCGCTTCCTTCTTGGTGATCAGGCCTTCATTGGCGAGCTCGACCGCGATCCGCAGCGCCGCTTTCGCCGTGCGCTTGCCGCCGCGGGTCTGGAGCATCCACAGCTTGCCCTGCTCGACCGTGAACTCCATGTCCTGCATGTCGCGGTAGTGCTTCTCGAGCAGCGTGTAGATCCGCGTCAGCTCCTGGTAGGCCTCCGGCATCGCCGCTTCCATCGAAGCCTTGTCGGAGCCCGATTCCTTGCGCGCCTCCTCGGTGATGTCCTGCGGCGTGCGGATGCCCGCTACCACGTCCTCGCCTTGCGCGTTGATCAGGAACTCGCCGTAGAGCTTGCTCTCGCCGGTCGAGGGATTGCGGGTGAAGGCAACGCCGGTCGCCGACGTCTCGCCCATGTTGCCGAACACCATGGCCTGCACGTTGACCGCGGTGCCCCAGGATTCCGGAATATCGTGCAGCTTGCGGTAGGTCACCGCGCGCGCATTCATCCAGGATGAAAACACCGCGCCAATCGCGCCCCAGAGCTGGTCGTGCGGGTCCTGCGGGAAATCCTTGCCGGTCTCGCGCGCGACCGCGTCCTTGTACTTGCCCACCAGTCCGACCCAGTCCTCAGCCGTGAGGTCCGTGTCGAGCGTGTAGCCCTGGCTGTCCTTGAAGGTGTCGAGGATTTCCTCGAAATGGTGATGCTCGAAGCCGAGCACCACGTCCGAGTACATGGTGATGAAGCGGCGATAGCTGTCATAGGCAAAGCGCCGGTCGCCCGACAGCTCCGACAGCGCTTCCACGGTGTCGTCGTTGAGGCCGAGATTGAGCACGGTGTCCATCATGCCCGGCATCGAGGCGCGGCCACCGGAGCGCACCGAGACCAGCAGCGGGTTCTTGGTGTCGCCGAAGATCTTGCCGGCCAACTTGCCGACATGGTCGAGCGCCTTCTCAACCTGCGACTGCAACTCCTTCGGATAGCTCTTATCGTGTGCGTAGAAGTAGGTGCAGACCGAGGTCGGGATGGTGAAGCCGGGAGGCACCGGCAGGCCGAGATTGGCCATTTCGGCGAGGTTGGCACCCTTGCCGCCGAGCAGGTCGCGCATCTCCGCTTTGCCCTCGGCCTTGCCGTCGCCGAACGTGAAGACCCACTTGCCGGCCTTGGCCGCAGCCGGTGCTGCCTTGGCAGGTGCGCTTTTGGCAGGCGCTACCTTTGCGGCAACCTTCGGCGCGAGAGGCTTGGTCGCGGCCTTCGCGGCGGGCTTCGCAGCCGGTTTGGCAACCGGCTTCGGGGCGCTCTTGGCAAGCGCCTTGCGGGCCGCCGGCGCCGCCTTCGCCTTGGTGGAAGACTTTGATTTCGCTGGGAGTTTCTTAGGCTTCGAGGCGGTTTTGGCCATAGCTTGCACACAACCTGCGAGAGGGACGGGAGTTGCGGGCCTTACACCACTTTGGGCAGGCCCGCGCAAGTCGAAGAGTTCCGGAAAATGAAGGCCTAGAGATGGAGCCACCTCAACAATCCGAGCCCGATCGCACCATTTATGATGAGAAAGATCGCGACGATCAGGTTGAGAAGGCGCGGCATGATCAGAATGAGCACACCCGCAATCAGCGACAGGATCGGCGAAATGTGGGCGATGGTGAGATGCATGAAGAGTCTTCCTGTGACGTGAGGCGAATCGCGGGCGGATCATAGCGGACCCGGTTCCGCGGGTAGAGACGCACTGGAGCCGCACGAGTTCCCCGCTTCGCGAAAACTGCCCGAAAATGCCGCGTATGCGGCAGGGGTTTTTCGGAACATCGCGCGCGGCGCAGCATTGGCAACCGGTCGCGCCACTGGCGCCGGCTGAAATCACTTCGAAGGAGTTGCCCATGCGGAACAGGATTCTCGCCCTCGCAGCGCTTGGCATCGCGCTCGGCACGCCGATTGCGGCGCAGGCGCAAACCGGGATCACGGTGGGCCGCGCGCCCGTCGTCGTCGACAGCGGCCCGACCATTGCGGTCGAACAGCGGCCCGCCTTCCGCGACTATGTCGTCGAGCAGCGTGTACCAGCCTTCAGCATTCCGGATCGCGTGGTGGTCGGGGCCACCTTACCCGAGGCCGGCGTCACCTATTATGACGTGCCGCAACGTTTCGGCGCCACGACCTATCGCTACACCGTCGTGAACGGCGAGACCGTGCTGGTCGAGCCGCGCTCGCGGCGCATCGTCGAGGTGGTCGACTAGCTTCTTGTTTGGACGCGTTTTCTTCACGCGAACCGGCACCCACTTCGCTTGAAAACGCTCTGCACAACTTGATGTCCGGCGCGTCACATCAGGCTGACGCGCATCGCGTAGTCGGACATCAGCCCCGCCCGGTCGTCCCCCCGCCGGGCGGGGCTTTTTTTGCGGAGCGATCAATCCTGGATCTTCGAGAAATCCGCGACCGCACGCGTGGCGCTGCGGATTTCGTTGAGGAGCTTCAGCCGATTTTCGCGCACCTTCGGGTCGTCGTCGTTGACGCGAACCTTTTCGAAGAACGCATCGACCGGCGGCCGCAGCTTTGCCATCGCGCTCATGGCAGCGGCAAAGTCTTCCTTGGCGACCGCAGCGCTGGCTTCCGTCGTCACTTCGCCGATCGCCTTCGCCAGCGCCTTCTCCTCGCTGAGGCCATAGAGCGCAGCATCCGGCGCGCCGTCGAACGTGCGCTTGTCCTTCTTCTCCTCGATGCCAAGGATGTTGCTCGCGCGCTTGATGCCGGCCAGCAGATTCTTGCCGTCGTCGGTTTCGAGGAATTTGCCCAGCGCCTCGACGCGGCGGACGATCATCAGCAGATCGTCCTGACCGCCGAGCGCGAACACGGCGTCGACGAGATCGTGACGTGCGCCCTGCTCGCGGAGCTGGACCTTGAGGCGATCGGCGAAGAAGGCGAGGAGAACGCTCGGAAGCTTGTTGGTATCGATGAGCGCATGCTTCGTACCAGTCTCAAGCAACCCGGCGATCGCAGACGCAGCTACCTTCATCAACGATAGCCGCAATGTGTTCTCGGCTATCAACCGGATCACGCCGAGCGCCGCGCGACGTAGCGCATATGGGTCCTTCGACCCCGTCGGCTTCTCGTCGATCGCCCAGAAGCCGACTAGCGTATCGATCTTGTCGGCAAGTGCGACCGCGACGCTCACCGGATCGGTCGGCACGCGATCCGCAGGGCCTTGCGGCTTGTAGTGCTCCTCGCAGGCCGCAGCGACGGAAGCATCCTCGCCCTGGGCCAGCGCGTAGTACTTGCCCATCAGGCCCTGCACTTCCGGGAATTCGCCGACGACTTCGGTCAGCAAATCCGCCTTTGCCAAATGCGCAGCGCGGGCCGTCTTGGCGACATCGGCGCCGACCAGCGGCGCGATCTCGGCGGCAAGACGCTCGATGCGCTGGATACGCTCCGCCTGTGTACCAAGCTTCTCGTGGAACACGATCTGCTCGAACTTCGGCAGACGATCCTGGAGCTTTGTCTTCAAGTCCGTCTCATAGAAGAACTTCGCATCGCTCAGCCGCGGGCGGATCACACGCTCGTTGCCGGCGACGATGGTCTTGCCACCATCGGGCGCCTCGATATTCGCGGTGAGCACGAATTTGTTGGTCAGCTTGCCCGTCTTGGAATCCCTGACCACAAAGCACTTCTGGTTGTTGCGGATGGTGGCACGGATCACCTCGTCCGGGATCGCGAGATATTCCTGTTCGAACGATCCCATCATGACGACGGGCCATTCGACCAGGCCCGAGACCTCGTCCAGCAGCACCTGGTCCTCGACCAGCTCAAGGCCTTGCGCGAATGCCAGCTCCTTGGCGTCGGCAAGGATGATGTCCTTGCGCGCCTGCGGATCGAGAATGACCTTTGCGGCCTTCAGCTTGGCCTCGTAATCCTCGAAGCGGCGCACGTTGATCGGAGCCGGCGCCATGAAACGATGGCCGTAGGTGGCTTGCCCGGTCTCGATGCCGTCGATTGCAAATTTCACGACGTCGGGTTCTTCGGTCTCGATGCCGAAGGTCGCGGTGATCGCGTGCAGCGGTCGCACCCAGTTGAGCGATCCCGGCTTTCCGGAGCGCGCGCCCCAGCGCATCGATTTCGGCCAGGGGAAAGTTCGGATGATCACCGGCAGGATCTCGGCGAGCACCTCGATCGCATCACGGCCGGGCTTCTCGATCAGCGCGATGTAGAAATCACCCTTCGGATCGCGCTGGATCTTGGCCTCATCCAGCGACTGCAAACCTGTCGCTTTCAGAAAACCCTGCACCGCCGCATCGGCCGCGCCGATTTTTGGGCCCCGGCGTTCGGTCTTCAGATCAGGCTGGCGCGCGGGAATGCCGTGCACGGTCAGCGCAAGGCGGCGCGGCGTCGCGAACGCTTTCGCGCCCTCGTAGACGAGACCTTCGGCGACGAGCTTGTCGGTGACCATGCGGCGCAGATCTTCAGCCGCCTTGGCCTGCATGCGCGCGGGGATTTCTTCCGAGAACAGTTCGAGCAACAATTCAGGCATCAGGCTGCTCCACCGGCTTCGGTGTGCACCCAGGCTTCGCCGCAGGCTTTGGCCAGTTCACGCACGCGCAAAATGTAGCTCTGCCGCTCCGTCACCGAGATCACGCCGCGCGCGTCGAGCAGGTTGAAGACGTGGCTCGCCTTGATGCACTGGTCGTAGGCCGGCAGCGCCATCAGATGAGCCTCGCGCTTGCCATCCTTCCACCCTGCGTCGAGATATTTCTTGCACGCCGCTTCCGCCATCTTGAACTGCTCGAACAGCATCGTTGTGTCGGCATATTCGAAATTGTGTCGCGAATATTCCTGCTCGGCCTGAAGGAAGACATCGCCGTAAGTGACCTTGGCGTCACCGTCGCGGCCGTTGAAATTAAGATCGTAGACGCGATCGACGCCCTGCACATACATCGCGAGACGCTCGAGCCCGTAGGTGAGCTCGCCCGCGACCGGCGCGCATTCGACACCCGCGACCTGCTGGAAGTACGTGAACTGCGACACCTCCATGCCATCGCACCAGCACTCCCAGCCCAGGCCCCAGGCGCCCAGCGTCGGGCTCTCCCAATCGTCCTCGACGAAGCGGATGTCGTGCACGGCGGAATCGATGCCGATCGCGGCGAGCGACTTCAGGTACAGCTCCTGAAGGTTCGGCGGCGACGGCTTCATGATCACCTGGAACTGGTAGTAGTGCTGCATCCGGTTCGGGTTCTCGCCGTAGCGGCCGTCCTTGGGCCGACGCGAGGGCTGCACATAGGCGGCGTTCCAGGGTTTTGGCCCGAGCGCGCGCAGCGTGGTCGCCGGATGGAAGGTGCCCGCGCCCATCTCCATGTCGTAGGGCTGCAGGATCACGCAGCCCTGCTCGGCCCAGAACCGCTGGAGCGCGAGGATAAAGCCCTGGAACGAGCGTTCCGGGCGCATATGGGCGGGCAATGAGGCGTCCATCGTCAGATCGGGCTCTCGCGGGGGGTTTTGAATCGCGCGGGACCGTATCGACGGCGGGGATGGGAATCAAGGCAAAGGGGCGGATTCGGGCTTACCGACTGCCGTAGGGTGGGCAAAGGCGCACTTGCGCCGTGCCCACCATCTTTCCGAAACTGCGAGGCCGGCGGTGGGCACGCTTCGCTTTGCCCGCCCTACGACAGCGGTTTGTGGAGCCGCTAACCCGGCCGGTAAGCTCCGGTCACGGGGTCCCGCTTCAGCGTCTGGATGTCCCCCATATGGGCGGCCTCGGCGACGCGCGAGAGGCGCATCTCCTCCAGCTCCTGGTTGATCCGGACAGCGGTCTTGTAGGCCCAGCGGACCACGGCAAGCCCGCCCAGGACGCCCGCGAATGCGACGATGGGCATCGGTCGTTCCTTGTTCACAATGCTCAGCCCCCACCCGCATTCTTGCGCAGACCGGGCCGCGCCGCAATTGGCTCGGCTTCAAGTCTCCTTGGGGCCAAATGGCGCGGCAGGGCTGCGCCTAGAACCCGAATTTTGCCCAAATCGCCCGCGTCTCGACCGCCGAGATCAGCTCGTCCGGCAGCCCGGCCATTGATTCCATGGCCGAAAGCTGGCCCGCGCCGGGCGATTTCCGTCCCAGAATGCCGGACAAGAGCCCGGTCGGCTGGGCGATCACAGGGGTGAGAACCTTCTCGCCATAGCGGGCACGAAGAGTTGAGCGGAGATCGCCGATGCCGTCGGCAAGTCCCAGCGCGATCGAGCTCTCGCCGGCCCAGTACTCACCAGTGAACAGGGTATCGTCGGCGCCCTTCAGCCGTGCGCCGCGGCTCTCCTTCACCAGCCCGATGAAGATCTGGTGGATCTCGCGCTGGAGCGCCTTCAGCTTCGCCACGTCATCCGGGTTTTCCGGGAGGAATGGATCGAGCATCGCCTTGTGCGCGCCGGCCGTGTAGAGGCGCCGCTCGATGCCAAGCCGCTTGATCGCCTCCTGGAAACCAAAACTGCCGCCGACCACGCCGATCGAGCCGAGGATCGAGGACGGGTCGCAAAAAATCTCGTCGCCGGCGCAGGCGATCATGTAGCCGCCGGAGGCCGCGACATCCTCGACGAACACCAACACCGGCAGCTTCTTCTCCGCCGCGAGCTGCTTGATGCGCAAGTATATCTGGCGCGACTGCACCGGCGAGCCGCCGGGCGAGTTGATGACGAGTGCCACGGCCTTGGCATTGCGGACCGAAAACGCCCGCTCCAGCACCCGCGCGACGCCCGCAAGCGACATGCCCGGGCGCAGTGGCGTCACCGCGCCGATCACACCGGACAGGCGCACCACGGGCACCACCGCTGTGCCGGGGCGGAAGCGCGCCGGCAGATATTGCATCAGCTTGTCGGCCAGGCCGGAACCTGCGCGATCGTTCAATTGTTCGGCCATGCCGTTACCTCTGATTAACCAATTCTTATCACGCGACTGTCATTGAAGTTGGCTGGAACGTGTTTTGCAAATTCCCCGTTGGGAAGCTGCAATAAGCCAGCGGAGGAAATGCCATGAAGATCTATCTGCTGTTGATGCTGATCGGTGCCCTTTTCGCGGCAATTCGCTTCACGTCCCCGCAAGAACAGCAGTCGGAATCGCTTCCGCAGTAAGCCGTCACGGCTCCGCCAGCTGCAAGACCGCCCTCCCCTCCAGAATATTCCTCACCTCTTTTTTAGGCACGCGTGACTCGTCGTTGAGCACAAGGCCCGGCAGTAATCGCGTCGGAGCTCGACCGCCTTTGACTGCACGCACCAGAACGCGGATCGCAGGCCGACCCGCCTCGCCATGAACCGGCAGGATCGACAGGCTGCCGAAGCCGCGTGACAGCGCTGCCAAAACCTCTGCTATCCCATCCGCACGCCAGATCAGCGTCAGCACACCGTTCGATCGGAGGATGCGCCGCGCTGCATGCACCCAGGCATGCAGGGTCTCCTCGGTTGCGACATGCGCGGTGTGACGCGCCTGATCCGGCGAGCCGCGATGCCGAGCGGGATCGTTGAAGGGCGGGTTCATCATCACGATGTCGACACCATCAGACACAAGCCCATGTGCCGCAAACGCCTGCGCATCGTCTGTGACGTCGAGCACAATCGCTTCCGCCGAAATCGCATTCGCCGCCGCGTTGGCGCGCGCGAGCGCGGCCAACTCCGGATCGATCTCGACCAGGCTCAGCTTGATCCCCGTCACGCGCCGGGCGAGCGCCAGCCCGGCCGTGCCGATGCCGGCGCCGAGATCGACGACACGGTCGCCTCCCCTGGCCTCTGTGGCCGCCGCAAGCAGAATGGCGTCGTGACCGGCGCGATGGCCGGACCGCTTCTGCTTCAACAGCAGCTGCCCGCCGAGAAAGGCGTCCTCGGTGATGTCTGCCGCAGCCTCAGTCATCGCCGCGCAGTTCGTGGCTGAGGCCGGCCTCGGTCAGCAGCTGCCGGGCCTCCAGGGCGTCGTCCTCGTGGACCAGGATCCGGCGCGGCAAAATGCCGAGCGAGCCCTCGATGATGCTCATGTTCTGGTCCAGCACCAGATGATGGATGTTCGCACCGTCGAGCAGCGCGCCGATCGCTGACACCAGCACGATATCGTTGGTCCGAACCAGTTCTTGCAAAACGAGCCTCCTGCCTGACGGGGGTGAGCGGCAAATGTCAATGGTTCCACAGGTCTTGCCGCATCCGCCTCCAGTTTCTATTGTCTTTGCATCAGAATAGCCCTTCCGGGGCAAATATTGGAGACCGGCTTGGCCGTCATCGTACCTTTCGAAACTCCCGGCGCGTCGATCGAAGAGCTGGTTGCCCTTGTCGCTCCGGACATGGAGCGCGTCAACGCCACGATCCTGTCGCGGACCGGCTCCGACGTGACCATGATCCCGGAGGTGGCCAACCATTTGATCTCCTCCGGGGGCAAGCGGCTGCGGCCGATGCTGACGCTGGCCATGGCCAACCTCGCCGGCTACACCGGCGACGGCCACATCAAGTTGGCTGCCAGCGTCGAGTTCATGCACACCGCGACGCTCCTGCACGACGACGTCGTCGACGAGAGCGAGATGCGCCGCGGCAAGCTGTCGGCGCGGATGCTCTGGGGCAATGAGGCGAGCGTGCTGGTCGGCGACTTCCTGCTCGGCCAGGCCTTCCGCATGATGGTCGAGGTCGGCTCGCTGCGCGCGCTCGACATCCTCTCCGCGGCCGCCGCCACCATCGCCGAGGGCGAGGTGATGCAACTTGCTGCCGCCAAGAACACCGCGACCACCGAGGACGAATATCTCGCCGTGATCCGCGGCAAGACCGCCGAACTTTTTGCGGCCGCCTGCGAAGTCGGGCCCGTGATCGCCAACCGCCCGAAGGCGGAGCAGACCGCCTGCCGCTCGGTCGGCATGAATCTCGGCATCGCCTTCCAGCTTGTCGACGACGTGCTCGACTATGGCGGCAAGAGCGCAAAACTCGGCAAGAACACCGGCGACGATTTCCGCGAGGGCAAGATCACGCTGCCGGTGGTGCTGGCCTTCCGCCGCGGCAACGACACCGAGCGCGCGTTCTGGATCCGGGCGCTCGAGCGCGGCGAGATCGGCGATACTGATCTCGACCACGCCCTCGGTCTGATGAACAAGCACCGCGCACTCGAGGACACGCTCAGCCGCGCCCAGCACTACGGCGCCATGGCGGTCGACGCGCTGGCGCTTTTCCCGTCCTCGCCGATGAAGAGCGCACTGGAGCAGGTCGTGGCGTTCTGTTTGGCGCGGTCGCATTAGGCGCGACGGCCTGACGCACTTATCGCTTCCGCACCGCTGTTAGCCCCGTCATCCTGAGGCGCGAGCCGCGCGATGCACGGCATCGCGCGGGGAGCCTCGAAGGATGAACGGCCGAGATACATCCGGGCCGGCGCCCTTCGAGGCTCGACAAGCGCCGCTATCGCGTCGCTCGCCTCGCACCTCAGGGTGACGGTGACAGGTATGAGCTCGCTGCATCAACACCATCATTGCGGGCGCCACCCACTCTCGTGTCCCGGACGCGCTGCAACGCCCCTTAGCGTTGCGGCACAGAGCCGGGACCCATCCAACACGCACAGTGCTCGGCAACTGGGCCCCGGCTCTGCAGCGCATCGCTGAAGAACCGCTGCGCCGCGTCCGGGGCACGAGAGTCGACAGCCCCAGTAACTTGTATTTTGCAAGCCACTACCCTACCTTCACGCCATGCAGCCCAAATCGCCATCCATCCTGGAATGCCCGGTTGGCCGCGCCGTGGAGACGGTCGGCGAATGGTGGAGCATCCTGATCCTGCGGGATGCGTTTCAGGGCTCCACGCGATTTGACGAGTTCGAGCGCAATCTCGGCATCGCGCCGAACATCCTGTCGCGGCGCCTGTCTCATCTCACCACCACTGGCATGTTCGTCCGCCGCCGCTACAACGAGCGGCCGCCGCGTTACGAATATGTGCTTACGGATAAGGCGCGCGACTTCTTCCCGGTGATCGCGACGCTGCTTGCCTGGGGTAACAAGCATCTCGCACCGAAGGGCGAAGCCATTCTGCTGGCGAACCGGGACGATCGTCGGCCGCTCGATCCGGTCGTGGTCGACGCTGCCGACCGACAACCAATCACGCTCGCTGATGCCGTCGTGATTGCAGGCCCCGGCGCCAGCCGCTTGATGCGCCGGCGGCTCGCTTTGCTTAGGGCTATGAACCCGGCCGTTGCGCCGGCTGGAGACTGACATGCGTCGTATTGTCGTGACGGGAATGGGCGCGGTGTCGCCGCTCGGCTGTGGTGTCGAACCATCGTGGCGCAGGCTGCTCGCGGGCCAGAGCGGGCTGCGCGCCCTGCCCGAATGGTCGCAGGCGCTGCCCGCGCGCATTGCCGGTCTCGTGCCCGACAAGGCCAACGACAAAGAAGGCGGCTTCGATCCGGCACAGGCCGCCGCGCCAAAAGATCAGCGCAAGATGGATCGCTTCATCCTGTTTGCGCTGCTCGCCGCAGCGGAAGCGATCGCGCAGGCCAAATGGACACCGCAGGATGCTGCGTCGCTGGAGCGGACCGCGACGATCATCGCCTCCGGCGTCGGCGGCTTCCCGGCGATGGTCGAAGCGGTGCGCATCACCGACCAGCGCGGCCCGCGCCGGCTGTCGCCATTCACCATCCCCTCGTTTCTCGCCAATCTCGCCGCCGGCCATGTCTCCATCAAATACGGCTACAGAGGACCGCTGGGGACGCCGGTCACGGCCTGCGCCGCAGGCGTCCAGGCCATCGGCGATGCCGCGCGCATGATCCGCGCCGGCGAAATCGACGCTGCGATCTGCGGCGGCAGTGAGGCCTGCATCGATCTCGTCAGTCTCGGCGGCTTCGCGGCGGCGCGCGCACTGTCGAGCGGGTTCAACGACGCGCGCGCCTCGCGCCCGTTCGATCGCGACCGCGACGGTTTTGTCATGGGCGAAGGCGCCGGCATTCTGGTGATCGAGGAGCTGGAGCATGCACTGGCACGCGGCGCCACGCCGATCGCCGAGGTTGTGGGATATGGCACCACCGCGGACGCCTATCACATGACGTCGGGTCCGCCGGATGGCGACGGCGCCCGCCGCGCGATGGAGATCGCACTTCGGCAGGCGCGCCTCGCACCCGGTGACTTGCAGCATCTGAATGCGCACGCGACGTCGACACCGGCCGGAGACGAGAGCGAGCTTGGCGCCATCGCCGCACTGTTCGGCCGCAACCGCAACATCGCGGTGAGCGCGACCAAATCGGCCACCGGCCATCTGCTTGGCGCCGCCGGAGGCCTGGAGGCGATCTTCACTGTGCTGGCCCTGCGCGACCAGATCGCTCCGCCGACGCTCAATTTTGAAAATCCCGATCCCGGTGCGGAAGGCATCGACATCGTCTCCGGCGCGGCGCGGCCGATGCCGATGCAGCACGCCATCTCCAACGGTTTTGGCTTCGGCGGCGTCAATGCCAGCGTGATCTTCCGCCGCATCGGCTAGGCGGCGGGACTTACTAGACGAGAAGACTTGCAATCGCGCCAGGCATCGCTACGACAACAGCATGAGCGAAACGAATTTCTGGCTGTTCCTGGCCGCCGCCCTCGTCATCGCCGCCATACCCGGCCCCGGCATCTTCTACGTCGCGGCGCGAACTCTGTCGGAAGGGCGCGCGAGCGGCTTTGCCTCCACCGCAGGCACGGCGCTGGGCGGGCTGGTTCATGTGCTAGCGGGGAGCGTCGGCATCTCCGCGATCATCCTTGCCAGTGCCGAGCTGTTCGCGGCCGTGAAGTTCATCGGCGCTCTCTATCTGGTCTGGCTCGGCATCCGCACCTTTCGCAGCGCCGGCCGCGGGCTGTCGCTCGAAAGCGAGCCCGTCGGCGACAAGCGTGCGTTCCGCGACGGCGTGTTGGTTGAGGCGCTGAATCCAAAAACCGCGGCGTTCTTCCTCGCCTTCATTCCGCAGTTCCTCGATCCGGCGGCACCGAACCCCACGCTGCAATTCATCGTGCTCGGCGCGATCTCGGTGACGCTGAACACACTCGCCGATGTCGTCGTGGTGCTGATGGCGTCCGCGACACGCACGCAGCTGATCGGAAGGCCGCGCCTGATGCAGCGCCTCACGCAAGGCTCAGGCGTCTTCATTACGGGCCTCGGCCTGTCGCTCGCTTTGGCACGACGGCCGGTGCAGAGCTAACGAGGCATGGCAGCTTAACTGGTGCGCCTGCGCCGTCTTCCATGTACATTCGAGAATGATCCTTGAATGAGGCCGGCCATGACATCACGGGTAGAAACGCTAACGCCGCCGAACACACCAAAGCCGATCGGTCCCTACAACCACATTGCCAAGGTCGGCGAACACATATGGATCGGCGGGACCGCGGGCGTCGATCCGGCGACAGGACAGCTGGCCGGCTCCGACGTCGCCGCCCAGACACGGCAAATCTTCAAATCGTTCGGAGTGATGTTGGAGGCGGTTGACTCCGACCTCAGTCACATCACTCACATCAACGTGTTTCTGCAGCGCATGTCGGACTTCGAGGCGATGAACGCAGCCTATGTCGAGGCCATGGGAGACCATCGACCCGCGCGCACGGTGTTTGCCGTTCAGGAGCTTCCGAAGCCCGGCGTCTTGCTGACCATGAACCTGACGGCTGTAACGCGACAGGCAACTCTGTCGGTGAGGTGATAGCACCGAAGCTCCCGCCAGCTCTGGGGCTCCAAAAGAGAAAGGGGCCGAAGCCCCTTTCTCAGATTTCACCACTGATGCCAGTGGTGCCAATGATGCCAGCCATAGCCGCCGCCCCAATGACGGTGCCAGCCATAACCACCCCAATAATGCGGGTGATAATAGCCGCCGCCGTCATAGTGGCGGTGCCAGCAATGGCCCCATTCATTGCAGATATAGCCGGACGGAACGACGCCCGACGCACCGGGGACGTCGATCGGCTGAGCCGATGCGGCCCCGCTGGACAAGGCGACGCCGCCAAGTGCGGCGAGGCCAACAAACGCGGAAACAAGTTTCATGATTTCACCTCCTAACATCGGTTGGAGGCGGTGAACGACGAACGCGTTCGGTGCGTTACGAAGGTTTAACGCCGATGAACAAGCTGTCCAACTTGTCATGACTTGCCGAGATGTAACGCGCGCGGCTCGAACGAAGCATCGCCAAGAGCCCACCCATTGATGTTGCGATGGAGGGTTCGATGAAGATGATGTCCTGGTCGCGTTACCACCTTCTGCCAAAGTCGTTGTCGCGGGCCATGCGCCGCTGTCGCGCTGCCAAGATGCGCAAGACCCGGCGACGCGGACGCACCACGCAGCGGCCGGCCTCTCGCACCGGCCCGGCGCCAAAGCACGCATGACCGCGCCATTGCTTGTGGAATGGCCGGCGGCAGGCTACTCCGATGTCATCGTTGTCTTGACCGCCCACCGAAGAGGATCGCGATCCGATGCTCGTGCCGCAAAGTCGCACCTACGAGTCTCACGGCCTGCGGCTGCATTATGCCGACTGGGGCAACGCGGGCGCGCCGGTCCTCATCCTGGTCCATGGCGGTCGCGATCATTGCCGGAGCTGGGACGTCCTCGCCCGATCGTTGCAACCACATTTTCACGTGCTGGCGCCTGACCTGCGCGGACACGGCGATTCCGATTGGACCAAAGGCGGCAGCTATGCACTAACGGAATATGTCTACGATCTCGCCCAGCTCGTCCGCGCCACGGCGGCGCCAGAGATCAGACTCATCGGCCATTCGATGGGCGGGATGGTGAGCCTGATCTATTCAGGGTCATTCCCCGAGCAGGTGTCACGGTTGGTGGTGCTCGACGGTGTGACCATGCTGCCCGATACGCCAAAGCCCCCGGCGCATGAGCGCATCAGCAAATGGATCGGCCAGCTCGACAAGCTGCATGGCCGGACACCGCGCCGCTATCGCACCATCGAGGACGCGGCCGCGCAGATGGTGCTTTACAACAAGCGACTGTCCCGCGAGCTCTCTCTGCATCTTGCGACGCATGGGACACGGCAAAACGAGGATGGCACCTATAGCTGGAAGTTCGATCCCTACCAGCGCGCCTCCGCACCGCACCGGCTCTGGCCGGATGATCACGTCGCACTGTGGTCGCGCATCGCCTGTCCGACGCTGCTGCTCAATGCCGGCGAAAGCTTTCTCGCCGGCCCCAAGGCAGCAGGCCTGGAACGCTATTTCCCGCAGGCGCGCGTCGAGACAATCGCCGGCGCCGGACACTGGCTGCAGCATGACAAGCCGCAAGAGGTGTTAAGTGCGATCCGGCGGTTTCTCGGGCTGGGAGGCTAGCTCAGACTCGTAGCCCGCATGAGCGCAGCGACATGCGGGAAGCCGCAAGGAAGAATCCCGGATGTCGCTGCGCTCATCCGGGCTACGCAACAATGATTGGGAGACTACGCTAGCTCAACGTCCCCGCATGCACCCACCAGCCGGGGTGATCCCTGCGGATCTTCTCGGCAGCGGCATGCGCATCATTGGACGCGCCGAAGATCGCAAAACAGGTCGCGCCCGAGCCGGACATCCGCGCGAGCTTGACGCCGGCGGAATCGCGCAAGGCCTCCAGCACATCGCCGATCACCGGCTCGATGCGCATTGCGGGGGCTTCGAGATCGTTGGGGACGGTCTCAAGAATCTCAACCCAATCGGCAATGGAAGCGCCCTCCTCCGGCCAGGCCGTCGCTTCGAGGACGTCGGTTGCGCCAACCAAGAGCTCACCATTGCGCAGGCCGAGCGCCTTGAACACGTCCTTGGTCGCGACCGGCACGCGCGGATTGACCATGACGCAAGGCATGCTCGGCAGCGCCAGCGGCAACAGCTGCTCGCCGACCCCGGTCATGTCGCAGGCGCGCGAGAACAGACACACCGGCACGTCGGCACCGGTCGCGAGCGCGACCTGCTGGAGGCGGGGATCATCGAGCGACAGGTTATTGAGATTTGCAAGCAGCCGCAGCGCAGCCGCCGCATCAGCTGAGCCACCACCGATACCGGCTGCAACCGGCAGCACCTTGTCGAGCGCGAAGGCACCCAGTTTCAGGTTCGGCACGGCCTCGGCTAAAAGCTTGGCGGCCTTGAACACGAGATTGTCGGTGGTGTCGCCACAGGCCGCCGCGAGCGGCCCCGTGGTCGCAAGCTTCAGCTCGCCACCCGGCTCCAGCGTGAGCCGGTCGGCGCAATCGGCGAACGCAACCACGCTTTCGAGATCATGATAGCCGTCGGCACGACGACCGACCACGCGAAGGCTCAAATTGACCTTCGCGCGCCCCTCTTCAATCAACGCCGGCATTGGCGATCAGCCCCCACACGCACTCTTAACCGCCCTTGCCGTCGTCCTTCTTCTCGGCCTGCGCCGCGGGCGCATTCGAATTGTCGTCTGTGATGCCGTTGGTGATCTTGGCCTCGATCTTCGGCAGGTCGTCCGGCTCGGGCTTGAGATCGCGGGCATGCGCCCACTGGAATTTGGCTTCCAGCGTGCGGCCGACGCGCCAATAGGCATCGCCGAGATGGTCGTTGATGGTGGGATCCTCGGGCTTCAGGTCGATGGCGCGCTCGAGGTTCTTCACCGCTTCCTCGTAATTGCCGATGCGGTAATAGGCCCAGCCGAGGGAGTCGACGATGTAGCCGTCGTCGGGACGCTGCTCGACGGCGCGCTTGATCATCTTCATGCCGTCGTCGAGGTTCACGCCCTGGTCGATCCAGGAATAGCCGAGATAGTTGAGGACGTGCGGCTGGTCGGGCTGGAGCTCGAGCGCCTTCTTCATGTCGGCTTCGGCCTTGCCCCACTGCTTGGAGCGCTCCTCGCAGATGCCGCGATAATAGTACCAGACGCTGTTGGCCTTGTCGCTGCCGGCCGGCAGCACGTCGATGCCTTGCGAGTAGGTCGCGCCGCAGTCGCCGAACTTCTTGCGGCCGCGCTCGAGATTGCCGAGCGCCATGATGGCTTCGAGATCCTTGGAGTCTTCGCTCACCACGCCCTTGAGGATCTTGATCGCCTCGTCGGTGCGGTCGGCGGAATCGAGATCGACGGCAAGCTGGATCTGCGCGTTGCGCTTCAACGGCGACGACGCCGGCACGCGCTCATAGACCTTGATCGCCATCTGCGGCCGCTTCACCGATTCATAGAGGTCGGCGAGCGAGAGCAGCGCCAGCGGATGCGTCGGCTGGAGATAGAGCGAGAGCTGGAGATAGACCAGCGCAAGATCCTCGCCGCCGCGACGGGTCAGCGTGGCGCCGATGCCGTAGAGCGCTTCGGCCGCGCCCGCTTGCGCGGAATCAACCAGCGGCGGCATCTTCTTGCCGGCCTTGGTCTCGCGCAGGCCTTCCACGATCAACGGATGGCGCGCGAGCTTCTTGTCGAAGGCCTCATAAACGGCGGTTGCCGAGGCCGCGTCCTTGTTGCGCGACAGCCAGCGGCCATAGGCCTCGGTGATGCGCAGCATGGAATCGTCGAGCTTGTAGGCGCGCTCGAAGCGGGTGCCGGCGTCCTTCTCCTTGCCGGAGAGCTCGAGGATCATGCCGGCGTGGAGGTCCTTGAACAGCGGATACCATTCCGGACCCGCCAGCTTGTCGATGGTGGCGACCGCACTCTTGGCGTCACCGGCGCCGTAGGCAGCCCAGCCCGACAGCAGGGTTGCGACCAGATCGGTGATCGGTCCGCGAATCGACTGATTGATGTTGCTTTGCGCGCTCGGATATTTCTTCAGCTTCAGGTCATGCACGCCGACGACGAGGCGGGCGACGCGGTTGGTCTTGTCGATGGTGAGGATGCGCTCGGCGAGCTTGACCGCTTCATCGATGTCGCCATCGGCGACCGAGGAGATGAAGGCGCGGTCGAGCAGCTCGTTGTTCTTGGGATCGGTACGCAGCGCGGAGCGGTAGAAGGCGGCGGCGGAGGCGGCGTCGCGCTCGACGCTGGCGTGGCGAGCGGCGAGATAGCTGCCGGACGTGGTCAGCGCCTTCAGATCGTTGCGGTTCGGAAACTGCGCCGCCGTGTCGGCCGGATGATCCGGCGTCTGCGCCTGGACCCCGCCGGGGACCGTCGCGATCGCTGTGCCCATGAGGGCGATGGCGGCAACAGTCCAGCGGTTGAAACGATTTGAAAACATCAGCGCTCGCCTTGGGTTGGTAGTGCCTGGGTATGGAGCAAAAGGCCGTCTCGCATGCAAACGCGGCCGTCGACATCGGGACCCGGAACCGTCAGGGCCGGACAATGCCGCTTTTGGCGCTTCACCGCAAGGATTCGGACCATGCGGTCCCCTCCGCGCGCCCCAAACCGGCCATAGGCGCCCCAAGACGCTGCTAGTATGGCCTTATCGTGACCGCGGCCCCCGGCCCCGCCCCGGTCCTCACGCGAACGTGCGCACCATCACCTTTCGTGACTTGGCCCGCCCTCACATCGCCTCGTAATTCGGGCCGCCGCCGCCCTCCGGCGGAACCCAGGTGATGTTACCGTTGGGGTCCTTCACGTCGCAGGTTTTGCAGTGGACGCAGTTCTGGGCGTTGATCTGGTAGCGCGGGCTCGCGCCCTCCTCGACCCACTCATAGACGCCGGCCGGGCAATAGCGATTCGAGGGACCGGCGAAAACATCATGCTCGGACATCTTCTGGAGGTTCATGTCGGCAACCCGAAGATGGACCGGCTGGTCCTCCTCATGATTGGTGTTGGACATGAACACCGAGGACAGCTTGTCGAACGAGATCTTGCCGTCCGGCTTGGGGTAATTCTTGGGCGCATGCTGCTTCGCCGGATCGAGCGTGGAGCGATCGGGCTTGGCATGTGACTGCGTGCCGAACAGCGAGCCGCCGAACAGCGTGTTGCACCACATGTCGAAGCCGCCGAGCGCGACGCCGATCACGGTGCCGAACTTCGACCACAACGGCTTGACGTTGCGGACCAGGAACAAATCCTTGCCGACCGGCGACGAACGCCACGCGTTCTCGTAGTCGACGATCTCGTCATTGGCGCGCTCGGCAGCGATCGCAGCCGCGACATGCTCGGCGGCGAGCATGCCGGTGCCCATCGCGTTGTGCACGCCCTTGATGCGCGGCACGTTGACGAAGCCGGCCGCGCAGCCGATCAGCGCGCCGCCGGGGAAGCTAAGTTTTGGCACCGATTGGTAGCCGCCCTCGGTGATGGCGCGCGCGCCATAGGCGAGCCGCTTGGCACCTTCGAAGGTAGAGCGGATCGACGGATGGGTCTTGAAGCGCTGGAACTCGTCGAACGGCGACAGATAGGGATCGTCGTAGTTCAGATGCACGACGAAGCCCACGGCGACGAGGTTGTCGTCGTAATGATAGAGGAACGAACCACCACCGGTCTTCAGGTCGAGCGGCCAGCCGAAGGAATGCTGGATCATGCCCTTCTGATGCTTGGCGGGGTCGATCTGCCAGACTTCCTTCAGCCCGATGCCGAACTTTGCCGGCTCGCTCTTGGAATCCAGCGCGAACTTCGCGATCAGCTGCTTGGTCAGGCTGCCGCGCGCGCCTTCGGCGAACAGCGTGTACTTGCCGAGCAATTCCATGCCACGGGTAAAGGAGTCCTTCGGCTTGCCGTCACGGCCGATGCCCATGTCGCCGGTGGCTATGCCCTTCACCGCGCCCTGCTCGTCATAGAGCACTTCCGCCGCGGCAAAGCCCGGATAGATCTCGACGCCGAGCGCCTCGGCCTTGCGCGCCAGCCAGCGGCAGACATTGCCGAGCGAGCCGATATAGCAGTGATGGTTGTCCATCAGCGGCGGCATCATGAAGTTCGGCAGCTTGATCGCGCCGCCGCCTGTCATCCAGTAGAAGCGGTCGTCCTTAACCTGCGTCTTCAGCGGGCAGTCGGAATCCTCGCGCCAGTCGGGAACGAGCTTGTCGAGCCCGGCAGGATCAATCACGGCGCCGGAGAGAATATGCGCGCCGACCTCGGAGCCCTTCTCCACCACGACGACGTTGAGATCGGCGTTGATCTGCTTCAGCCGGATCGCAGCCGCCAGGCCCGAGGGGCCGGCGCCGACGATGACGACGTCGAATTCCATGGATTCGCGCGGGGGAAGTTCTTCGGTGCTCATCTGATCTCAGCCCTTGAGACGGTTCCTTGGTCGTTTGCGCTCCCTTGTTTCCGATTTTTCCGGGTAGGACAACCACGGAAATACGTTTCGCTGGGATACAAGGCGCCCGAAACTGATATAAAGGCATGACTTTCCAAATGACCCCCGAACCCGCACCCACCGTCCGAGAGCTGCTCGCCTTCTATTTGGAGGCCGGGGTCGACTGCGCGCTCGCGGAGGAACCGATAGACCGCCTGGCGGAAGTCGATGCCCCGCCGCCGGCTCCGCGTGCGGCACCGCCAGTCGAAGCACCGCGACCGGTCGCAGCCCCCGCCGTGATCCGCGGCGAGGCTGCGCCCGCGCCCGACATTGCGATCGCGTCGGCGCGCGAGGCCGCGCGCACCGCGCCGACGCTGGAGGCCTTGCGCGAGTTGATGCAAGGCTTCGAGGGCTGCGCACTGAAGCACACGGCGACGCGGCTGGTGTTCGCCGACGGCAATCCGCAGGCGCGCATCATGTTCGTCGGCGAAGCCCCGGGCCGCGACGAGGACATCGAAGGGCTTCCCTTCGTCGGGCGCAGCGGCAAGCTGCTCGACCTCATGATCGGCGCGATCGGGCTCAATCGCACCACCGCCTACATCGCCAATGTGATTCCGTGGCGGCCGCCCGGCAACCGCACGCCGACGCCGCAGGAGACGCAGATCTGCCTGCCCTTCATCCAGCGCCAGATCGAGCTGGCGAATCCCGACGTGCTGGTGACGCTCGGCAATCCCTCGACGCAGACATTGCTCTCGACCCGCGAAGGCATCATGCGCACCCGCGGGCGCTGGTTCGACTACGAGACGGGCCAACGCACCATTCGCGCACTGGCGACGTTCCACCCGGCCTATCTGTTGCGCTCGCCGTCCTACAAGCGTCTGGCCTGGCAGGATCTGCGCGCGATCGCGAAGGTGCTGGCGGGATAGTCCTCTTGTAGGGTGGGCAAAGGCGCTCTTGCGCCGTGCCCACCATCTCGCCGCATTCGTAGACGCGTGGTGGGCACGCTTCGCTTTGCCCACCCTTGTATGTCCGACTAAGTCCCCTTCGGCCGCACGATGGCCCAGCCGATGCGCAGCAATTGCTGGCGGCCGGTCACAAGCCATTCGAAGGCGCGCGGCACTTCCGGCACGATGTCCGGGAAGCGCCTGAGGATTTCGGGCGGCGGCGTGCCGGCAGTATCGGAGGCGCGCCAGACCACGACGCCGCCAGTCTCGGCGAACCGCGCCGTCGTCATCCACGGCGTGCGCGCGGGCTCGGCATCGATGAACAGGTGGGGCCGGCCGGAATGCAGCGTGATCAGGCTTGCAAGCTGCGTCTCGCCGGCGACCGCGCGCAGGCGGTGATTGGTGCGGCGGGCAAAGCTGTCGTCGAAGAAGTCCGAGATCGCGCGCGCCGGCATCGAGGTCGCGATCTCGCCGGTGCCGCTCCAGGGCAGGAACAGCACGGCCAGCACGACACCGGCGGCCGGCGCCACGACGGCGGCCGCCCACACCGTGCGCAGCATCCGGGCACGGCGCATCGCGATGAGATCGCCGGCCACCACGACCATTGCGAGACCGGACATCACCAGCACGACGCCGGCACCACCGACGACGGCATCGAGCCCGAACAGGCCGGAGATCAGGACCGCGCCGAGGGCCGGCGCCAGCGCAAAGAAGTAGACGAAGTTGCGCGCGAGCGGCTCGACCGGCGGCCGATAGATGATCGGCGCCTCCTCGGTCTTGCCGGCAAACAGGCCGGTGTTGAGGAATGTCAGCACCGGGATCGCCGCCGCGCCGAGCACGAGGCCACCAAGCAGCCAGGCCGCGTGCAGCGCGCGGGCGTTCAGCTCGGAGACCTGCGGCACGGGAGGCAGGACCAGCGTCTCGGCACGCATCAGCCAGACCGCATAGGGCATTGCCAGCACGGCAACGACGATGATCGCGAACAGCGGATCGAGCGCACGCAGCGTGCGGCGGCCGCCGGCAGTCGAGATCGCGAAGATCACGAGCAGCACGAGGAGGAAGATCGCCGCGGGCGTGGTCAACAGCAGCAGGCCGGCCTCGATCGACCAGGCGAACCAGGCATTGCCGCGGCGCTGGCCGATGATCTGCCAGGAATGCAACAGCAGCAGCGTCCAGAGCGGCCGTGCCAGCACCAGGGGGCCGAAATCGAGCGCCGGCGAGGAGAAGGCCAGCACCGTCATGGTCAGCAGCACGGCGAGCACCGCCTGTTGGGTGCCGACCACGGCGCGGGAGAGATGATAGAGCGTGACGAAGGTGGCGATCTCGCAGAGCTCGGCCAGGACGTAGACGCCGAAGATGTGGCCGCCCGCGGCGCGATAGGCGATGTCGGCAAGCCAGACCGGCAAAGGCGGGCCGAGATCGGTGCCGACCTGGTATTCGCGGCCGAAGGCCAGCACGGTCGCGAGGCTGCCGGGCGGGCTGCGGTAGAACAGCAGGGCCACGAACAGCCACATCGCGGCCTGCAACAGCACGGCGATCCACACGATCAGCCGCGGCCGGGCGCGAATGAGCTCGATGACCAGGGAGGTAAACCGCATGCAACGCCCGCAAGATGCAGCCAACCCGTCCAGCCGGCCCTATTCACTCAGGAGTATTTTGATAAAGGGCGCTGCGCGTCGTGGCAACGACAGTCTGATCTAGAGGCTGGCGGAAGCATCGATTTCAACGGCCGCATCCACCTGCAACTCGACCTCGCCTGTAAACAGATCCCGCGCCGGCTCCGCCGTCCAGGGCATGTGCTTGGCACGGGCGGCGGCGACGGGGGCGAAGAAGCTGCGGTGATGCACGGTGGGGCCGAGGCGGTTCAGCGCATCGAGGTGGTCCGGGACGCCATAGCCCTTGTGCTGCTCGAAACCGTAGCCGGGGCAGTCCTGCGCCAGCGCGCACATCAGCCGGTCGCGCGTCACCTTCGCGATGATCGAGGCCGCCGCAATCGACAGCACGATGCCATCGCCGCCGATCACGGCCTCGCAGTCGCACGCCGTATCGAGCCGGTCGCGGCCATCGACAAAGACGTGCCTGGGCGACTCGGGCAGTGCCACCACGGCACGCTTCAGCGCCCAGAGCGAGGCGCGCAGGATGTTGTCGCGGTCGATGCGGGCGCGCGAGGCAACGGCGACCGAGACTTGCGCGGTCGCGCAGATCTTGTCGAACAGCCTTTCACGTTCCTCCGCCGTCAGCCGCTTGGAATCATCGATGCCGCGCGGAATGCGATCGGGATCGAGGATCACGGCCGCCGCCACCACGGGACCGGCGAGCGGCCCGCGTCCGGCCTCGTCGCAGCCTGCGACCGGCCAGATGCCGCGCTTGATCAGCCCCCGCTCGCGGCGGAAGCTCGGCCGGGTGACGGCGATGACGCCTTTGGCCGCCTTCGGCGCCTGCGCGGTCTTACCCTTGGCCCGCCCCTTGGCCTTCTTTGTGGATGTATCCCGAATCATGGCCGGGATCGTGCGCAAGCAGACCGCGCGGCGCAACGGGGAACCCGCAGCAATTCCCGTTATTCAGCTCAGAACAGGCTGAGCTGATCGCCGTCCCGCTTCGGCCTCGCAAAATGATCCGTCGTCAGCTTGGAGCGCCGCTTGTTCAAACCGAGCCGGTCGCAGGCGATCTCGAAGCGGCGGCCGATGGTCCAGGCCATCGGGCCTGTGCCCTTCATGCGCTCGCCCCATTTCGCGTCGTAATCGCGGCCGCCGCGCATGTCGCGGATCAGCGTGAAGACGTGGCGATAGCGGTCCGGATAGTTCGCCATCAGCCATTCGCGGAAGAGATCGCGCACCTCCAGCGGCAGCCGCAGCAGCACGTAGGAGGCTTCCTTGACGCCGGCATGGGCCGCGGCATCGAGAATACGCTCCATCTCGGAATCGTTCAGCGCAGGGATCACCGGCGCGACCATCACGGTGGTGGGAATGCCGGCGTCCGAGAGCTGCTTCAGCGCCTCCAGCCGCTTCGGCGGCGTCGAGGCGCGCGGCTCCATGGTGCGCGCGAGTTTTGGATCGAGCGAGGTCACGGAGATCCCGACCTTGGCGAGGTTGCGCTTGGCCATGCGCGCGAGAATGTCGATGTCGCGGGTCACCAGCGCCGATTTGGTGACGATGCCGACGGGATGGCCGGCGCGTTCCAGCACCTCCAGAATGCCGCGCATGATTTTGCGCTCGCGCTCGATCGGCTGATAGGGATCGGTATTGGTGCCGATCGCGATCATTCGCGGCTCGTAGCCTGAAGCTGCGAGCTCCTTCTCGAGCAGCGCCGGCGCGTCCGGCTTGACGAACAGTTTTGACTCGAAGTCGAGCCCAGGCGACAGGCCGAGATAGGCGTGGGTCGGCCGTGCGAAGCAATAGACGCAACCGTGCTCACAGCCACGATAGGGATTGATCGAGCGGTCGAAGCCGATGTCGGGGGACTCGTTGCGGGTGATCACCTTGCGCGAGGTGTCGACCGCAACCGTGGTCTTGAACGGCGGCAGCTCCTCAAGGCTCTGCCAGCCATCGTCGAAGGCGACGCGCGCCTCGGCCTCGTAACGGCCGCTGGCGTTGGATTGCGCGCCCCGACCTCGCCTGCGCTGTTTGTCGATGGCGACCGCCAGCTCAGGGAAATCAGAAGGCGCACCCGCCGGCTCGGAGGGCGCCGTGACCGGCGGGTGCTTGAGAGCATGAGAGGATGCTGGACTCATGAAGCCAAGATAGCATGTGATCAGAACAAATCAAGAACAAGAATGAAAAACTCGAAAACAACCCCATGCACAGTAGAACTGCCAGTTGGCGACGATCCCGGTGAACGTCCCCAGGCGCATGACAAATCAACAACAATCGGGCGCCGCGCGCAGCGAACGCGATCCTCTCGATGCAACGCGCTCAGTGAATCCCGGCAAAGATCTGGATGCACCCGATCGCGACCTCGATCACGATCAGCACCACCACCGCAATTTCGAGACGCAGCGAGCGCTGGGTGTCGATGATGTCGGTCAGGGCGTTGGCGGTCGCCGACACCGCCGTGAGCTTGCGCTCGAGCGTGTCGAGACGTTCCTTCAGCTCGTACTCGTCTTCGAGACGGCCGTAGAGCCGGTCGAGCTCGGGCTTCTCCCAGAGCACGTCGGGTTTCTCGGCAACGGCAACGCGACCGGCCACGCGCTGCTGGACCAGAAGCGCATTGCCGATCAGTTGCAAAATACCCTTGCGCCGGGGCGGCGTACGGCCGCGCTCGGCGAGCTGGCGCGCAAAGGGCTCGATGACGTCGAACACGGCCGCAACGCGCCGCTCGTCGCGCGCCAGCGACGTGCTCTTGGCGAGCGCGTCGGCAATCAGCAGCAGCCTGTCGTCAGAGAATTTGGCGAGGCAGATCGGGCCGCCCGGCGGAATCGCTTCGGCGCTCTCGTCCTTGCAGAGCTGCGCCTGCGCGATCTCCTCCTCATAGGGGCTGAGTTCGCCAATCACGCGGGACTTCAGGCTGTCGATCAGCACCTTCTCCTCCGAAGGGAGAAGGCCGATCAGCACCACGACGCCGTAGCGGAAGATCACGGCGAGGCCGGCATGGACGCGAAAGGCGGCGGGCGTCGAGGAAACCGGCGGACCGATTTCGAGCCCCGACGGATTGATGCGCTCGCCCAGCATCACGGCGCGGATCCGCAAGGTCGGCGCGGCGTCCTGCTTCGGCGATGTTGACGCTGTGCCAACAGGAAGTTGATCGGCGTTCACGCGAGTATCCTGCTTTGCGCCACCGGCTTTCTACGGACTCTGCACCGGTGCCGAAACATTTGGCAATCTTGCCACCCCGCGCGCGACACATTTGGCTGATGGGCTGGCGGCGGTTTACCATCGATCGCCGAAGTGCCGCCAGAAAGTTGCACTCGGCAACGCCGCATGTTTATGACAACATCATGGCAAGTTACGCTTCTCCCGAAATTGAGACACCGAAGCCTCGATCATGCTGAGCGTCATCATTCCGACCGAAGGCGTGGAGCAGACGGCGGTTGCAACTCTGGCCGCGCTGGTCCCCGGTGCCGCGGCCGGCGTCATCCGCGAAGTCCTTCTGGTCGACGGCACCCGCAACGGCGTCATCGAGCGCGTTGCCGACGTCGCAGGCTGCCGTTTCATCGGATACGAGGGGTCGTCGCAGGGCGCAGCCCTTGCTGCCGGCGCACTCCAGGCGCGTTCGCCCTGGCTGATGTTCCTCCCCGCCGGCGCTGTGCTGGAGACCGGCTGGATCGAGGAGACCACCCAGTTCATCCAGGCCGTCGCGTCCAGCGGGCGGGATCGCGCGGCGGTGTTCCGCTATGCCCGTTCGCCTTATGCAGATACCGGGTTCCGCGATTTCCTGCTCTCCGTAGTCCGCAAACTCGCCGGCCCCCTGGGCGATCAGGGACTTTTGATCGCGCGTGATCATTACGACCGGATCGGCGGCTATCCGCCCCAGGCCCGCCGTTCCGAGGCCCGGCTGTTGCGGCGGCTCGGCCGCTCCTCCCGGACGCTGCTGCGCAGCCGGATCGTCATGGTCGGGTAAGCACACCTGATACTTGCCAAGGTCAAATAATTGTTTGACAATGGCAAGTATTGAGGTGCCCCATGCCATCCAGCCTTTCACCATCAGACCTTGCGACCGAACAGGTCGCTGACAACCAGGTTCAGGCGGTCCGCGCCTTCAACCGCTTCTATACCCACAAGCTCGGCGTGCTGGACCAGCAGCTTCTCAAGAGCCCGTTCTCGCTGAGCGAGGCGCGCGTGCTGTACGAGCTCGCGCATGGTGGCGAGCAATCGGCCAAGGAGATCGGCATCGCGCTCGGGCTCGATGCCGGCTATCTCAGCCGCATCGTGCAGAGCTTTGACGAGAGCGGGCTGATTGCGCGCAAGCCGCTCCCCAGCGATCGCCGGCAATATCAGCTGAGCCTGACCGCGAAGGGCCGCCAGGCTTTCGCCAAGCTCGAGCGTTTGTCGCAGGACGACGTCGCCGCGATGCTGCGACCACTGCCGGGCGAAGATCGTAAGCGGCTGACCGGCGCGATGGAGACGATCGAGCGACTGCTCGCGATGCCGCGCGCGCCGTCGCCACGCGCGACCTTGCGCGAGCCCCGCCCCGGCGACATGGGCTGGGTGGTGCAGAGCCACGGCGCGCTCTATGCCAGCGAATACGGTTTCGACTCCGGCTTCGAAGCGCTGGTCGCCGAGATCGTCGCCAAATACATGACCTCGTATGATGCCGCGCGCGAGCGTTGCTGGATCGCAGATATCGAGGGCCGTCCGGTCGGCTCGGTGTTTCTGGTGAAGGCGAGCGACGACGTCGCCAAGCTGCGGCTTCTGATCCTCGATCCGGCGGCACGTGGACAGGCGCTCGGCCAGCGCCTGGTCGCCGAATGCGTCTCCTTTGCGCGCGCCTGCGGCTATCGGAGGATGACGTTGTGGACACAGAGCAATCTGATCGCCGCGCGAAAGATCTACGAGGACGCCGGCTTCAAGCTGACTGCGACAGAGCCGCACCGCAGCTTTGGCCAGAACCTCACCGGCGAGACCTGGGAGCGCGATCTCTGATGCGCCGATCGCACCAGCCCACGCACCGCATCACGGGGGAGCTCGTCGACCTCTATAAGCGCCGCGCACGACGGCTGCACGCGGAGGCGTGCCGGACGATGTGGCTGATGGTGTGGAGCTCGCTGCGAAGGAAGAGGTAGATGCTGTCACTGGCGCAGCGGGCGCAATGCGCGTTGCTGTGCCCTCGCCCCTTGCGGGAGAGGGCAGCGACGCTGGCAGACACAGGCTCACTTGGGTGAGGGGTTTGTCTCCGCGAGCGTCTGTGTATGCGGATAGAAACCCCTCATCCGGCGCTTCGCGCCACCTTCCCCCACAAGGGGGGAAGGAAAGCAATCACACAGTCGCGCCTTGCGCCTTCGCCCTTCGCAAATGCTCGTCCAGCCGCGGCATGATCTCGACAAAGTTGCAGGGGCGCGTGCGGTAGTCGAGTTGGGCTTCGAGAATGCCGTCCCAGCCGTCGCGGCAGGCGCCCGGAGAACCAGGGAGACAGAAGATGTAGGTCGCCCCGGCGACGCCGGCGGTGGCGCGGCTCTGGATCGTCGACGTCCCGATCTTGGCGTGGCTCAGCATGTGGAACGCGATCGAGAAACCGTCCATTCGCTTTTCGAACAGCGGCTCGATCGCCTCCGGCGTGACGTCACGCCCGGTAAAGCCGGTGCCGCCGGTGGTGATGACGACGTCGACGCCGGCATCCGCAATCCAGCGCCGGATCACAGCGCGGATCGCCTCGACGTCGTCGGTGACGATCTCGCGCGCGGCGAGATGATGGCCGGCCGCAAGGAGACGATCGGCAAGCGTCTGCCCGGACTTGTCGTCGGCGAGCGCGCGCGTGTCGGAAACGGTGAGCACCGCGATGTTGAGCGGGATGAACTGTTTGGATTCGTCGATGGACGCCACGGCTTCACTCCTGCTTCCCCAACCACCGCCGTCATCCTGAGGTGCGCGCCGTGCGGTGCGAGCGCACCGCAGGGCGAGCCTCGAAGGATGGGCCGGGGGCTCGCATCCTTCGAGGCTTGCCGAAGAGGCGAGCACCTTAGGATGACGCCACTACTTCTGGATTCCGGTTCGCGTTGCGCGCGCCCCGGAATGACGGATAGCTACAACGCCCCGGCGCCAAACGTATTGCAGGCTTGCACCGTGCCCTGCTGATAGCCGGTCATGAACCACTGCTTGCGCTGTGCGGCCGAGCCGTGGGTGAAGGAATCAGGCACGACCCTGCCCGTCGCCTGGCGCTGGAGCGTGTCGTCGCCGATCGCGCTTGCCGTGGTCAGCGCGGCGTCGATGTCGCCGGCTTCGAGGAAGCCCGGACGCTTCTTCTCCTCGCGGTTGACCCAGACGCCCGACAGGCAGTCGGCTTGGAGCTCCACCTTCACCTGAAGTGCGTTCGACTCGGCCTTGCTGCCGGCCTGCTGCTGGAGCCGCGTCACGCGCGGGATGATGCCGAGCAAATTCTGGATGTGATGCCCGGCCTCATGCGCGATGATATAGGCTGCGGTGAACTTGCAGGCATTGCCGGAGCAGCCGCGGAAGCGCGTCTCGACCTCGCGGAAGAAACCGGTGTCGAGGAAGATGGTCTTGTCCGGCGGACAGTAGAACGGGCCCATCGCCGACTGCGCCATGCCGCAGCGGCCACCATTGGTGGCGTTGCGGAACAGCACGATCTTCGGGCCGGTGTAGGACTGACCGCTGGCCTGGAAAATCTCGCTCCAGCGATCGTCGATCTCGCCGAGCACGCCGGCGATCATGCTGCCCATCTCGTCGGTCGGCGCGCCGCGCTTGGCGGTCTGGGACGACTGGCGATCGGTCTGGTAGCTCGGTGCCTGGCCGCCGCCGGTGAGGATCTCGGCACCGCCGATCAGGATGCGCGGGTCGATGCCGAAGGCATAGCCGATCAGGCCGAGCACGATGACGGTGCCGATGCCGAGCCCGCCGCCGCCCATGGGAAGGCCGAACCCGCCACCACCGCCGCCGCCGCCATCATCGCCGCGACGATCTTCGACGTCGTCGCTGCGGCGGAAATCATCATATCGCATGGCGGGCTTCCCTCAGGTCGTCGATTGCGTCGCGTTGGCACCCAGAACCGCTAAAAGCTCAACGTGCCACAGACCTAAAATTTCCATTGCGTTAATCAATATCCCGCTCGGCAAAAATTGCCTAGTGCGACGTCGTGCGACGCCAGCAAGTTTTTCCGAGGGTCGTGCAATTTTTTCCGAGAGAAATTCGGAGTCTTTTGGAGCCTTGGCAGCTCCCGCACCGCGAAGAAATGCGAAAACCACCGTAAAACACAGCGAATGCGCACGACAAATCACGTGCACCGCGCGATGCGACGCCTGCTTACAAAAGCAGCGGGTTAAGTCGATTTTTACTTTGCCGCTTCATTGTAACGGTCAGTCGGTTGTTTGGTCCCGCGTCGCCGACAGCGTCGCCTGAGTCAGAGTTCTTGAGTCATGGTAGTGTCGCGTCGCGGGGCGTCTGCAAGGGCGCCCCGCACAAATTTTGAGTCCGCCTCGCATCGCATCATTCTCGGTGATTGCGTCGCCGAGATGTCGAAGCTTCAGGCTGGTTCGGTCGATCTGGTGTTCGCCGATCCGCCCTACAATCTCCAGCTCAAGGGCGATCTCAAGCGCCCCGACGAATCCCATGTCGATGCCGTCAACGACGACTGGGACAAGTTCGAATCGTTCTCCGCCTATGACGATTTCACCCGCGCCTGGCTGCTCGCCGCGCGCGCTGCGATGAAACCGTCGGCGACGATCTGGGTGATCGGCTCCTATCACAACATCTTCCGCGTCGGCGCGATCATGCAGGACCTCGGCTTCTGGCTCCTGAATGACATCGTCTGGCGCAAGACCAACCCGATGCCGAATTTCCGCGGCCGCCGCTTCACCAACGCGCACGAGACCATGATCTGGGCCGCGCGCGACGAGAAGGCCAAGGGCTACACGTTCAACTATGAAGCGCTGAAGGCGGCCAACGAGGACGTGCAGGCACGTTCCGACTGGCTGATCCCGCTCTGCACCGGTGAGGAACGTCTCAAGGGCGCCGACGGCAAGAAAGTGCATCCGACGCAGAAGCCGGAAGGCCTGCTCGCGCGCGTGCTGCTGTCGTCGTCGAAGCCCGGCGATCTCGTGATCGATCCGTTCAACGGCACCGGCACCACCGGCGCGGTCGCAAAGCGTCTCGGTCGCTCCTATATCGGCTTCGAGCGCGACAAGACCTATGCCAAGGCGGCAGAAGCTCGCATCGCGGCGGTCGAGCCACTGCCGGAAGCAAGCCTCGCTCCGTTCATGACCGCGCGCGAAGCGCCGCGGGTCGCGTTCTCCGAGCTGATCGAGCGCGGCATGATCATGCCCGGCGCGAAACTGTTCGACGCCAAGAAGAAGCTCGGCGCTCTCGTCCGTGCCGACGGCGCCATCATGTTCGGCGACAAGGTCGGCTCGATCCACCGCATGGGCGCGGTGGCGCAAGGGGCACAGGCCTGCAACGGCTGGACCTTCTGGCACATCGAGACCAAGAAGGGCCTCAAGCTGATCGACGAGCTCCGCGCCGAGATCCGTGCCGGCATGGCGGCGGAATAGCCAGTTCCTCACTTCGTAGCTTCGTAGGGTGGGCAAAGGCGCTCTTGCGCCGTGCCCACCATCTCTCCCCGGGGATGCAGATTTGGTGGGCACGCTTCGCTTTGCCCACCCTACGGCGTCTTGAATGACGCGACAGCCAGGACTAGATTCGCCCGATCAGCCCCGTCTTGACCGGTTGGCTCCCATGCGACGACAATCCGAGACATTGCTGCTGGTGCCGCTGCTGCCGATCTTCCTGGTCGGCATGTTTCCGATGTTCCTGATCGGACTGTTGGGGTTCTTCGGCCTCGCCCTGTTCGGCGTGCTCATTGTCTGCGTCGGGCTTGCGAGCAGCAACGAGGCCCACGACGCCTTCAATCACGACGTCATCGTGCACGGCTATGCGAAGGGGTCGGAGCGCGCCACGCAGGCGTCCAACATGCACACGGCGACGCGACTGGCCTTGCGGCTGGAGGCCGTGGGTGCAGCGATGGTCATTACGGCTGCGATCGGCCTTTGTTACGCCGGCTGATCTGCGCGGCGCGCAGGTACCTCACGGCAAACTCGCCGGTTGCGCCCGCGGACCATATTCAGGCAAGAGAAGCCCTGACGCTGCGTTCATTCTCTAAAAACGGAATTGGGGAGACAAACATGCTCAAATTCTATTTCAACGGATCGCCGAACCCAACCAAGGTCGGGCTGTATCTCGAAGAAACTGGGCTGGCTTTCGAGCCGGTGAAGATCGACACCCGCAAGGGCGAGCAGTTCACGCCGGAATTTCTCAAGATCAATCCGAACGCCAAGGTGCCGGCGATCGACGATGGCGGCACAATTGTTTTCGACAGCAACGCCATCCTGCTCTATCTCGCCGAGAAGACCGGCAAATTCCTGCCCGCAGCCGCCGTGCGCGGCGAGACGCTGTCATGGCTGATGTTTATCGCCACCGGCCTCGGCCCCTATTCGGGACAAGCCGTGCACTTCAAGCACTTCTCGCCCAAGGACCAGGCGTACGCGCATAATCGCTACCAATTCGAGGGCCACCGCCACTACAAGATCCTCGACGATCACCTCGCCAAGCACCGCTACATGGTCGGCGACAGCTACTCGATCGTCGACATGGACCTGTGGGGCTGGGCGCGCATGGCCGCCTTCGTGCTCGGCGAGGATGCCCCTAGCAAGTATCCGAACGTGAAGCGGCTGGTCGACGAGATCACCGCACGCCCTGCGGCGGCGCGCGCGATCGCGCTGAAGGACAAGTTCACCTTCAAGGCCGAGATGGACGACGAGGCCCGCGGCAACATGTTCAAGCACATGACGACGAAGGTCGCCTGATCTCATCAGGCCGTCATTGCAGGTCCACGCGCATGCGCGTGGACCTTTGCGTTTAGGACGCCGGCGCGGATCAGGCCGTGCGCACCGAGTTCAGGAACTTGTTGACCTCGAGCTTCAGGCGGTTGCTGTCGGTCGACAGCGTGCGCGCCGACGACAGCACCTGCGAGGACGCCGAACCGGTCTCCGATGCACCGAGCTGCACGTCGCCGATATTTGCCGACACCCGCTGCGTGCCCTGGGCCGCCTGCTGGACGTTGCGGGAGATTTCCTGCGTCGCCGCGCCCTGCTCTTCCACGGCGGCTGCGACCGTCGAGGAAATCTCCGACAGCCGCTCGATGGTGCCGCTGATCTCCCGGATCGAGCCGACCGACTCCTCCGTCGCGGCCTGGATGCTGGAGACCTGCTGCGCGATCTCGCCGGTGGCCTTCGCGGTCTGCTCGGCGAGCGCCTTGACCTCGGAGGCGACGACGGCAAAGCCGCGGCCGGCCTCGCCCGCGCGCGCCGCTTCGATCGTTGCGTTCAGCGCCAGCAGATTGGTCTGGCCGGCGATGGTGCTGATCAGCTCGACCACGTCGCCGATACGGGCGGCAGCCTTGGAGAGCTCGCCGACGCGTTCGTTGGTCCTGCTCGCCTGGACCACGGCCTCGCTCGCGATGCGGGCGGATTCCTGCACCTGACGCGCGATCTCGCTGACCGACGAGGAGAGCTCCTCGGTCGCGGATGCAACTGCTTGCACGTTGGCCGAAGCCTCTTGCGAGGCCGAGGCAACCTCGGTCGACAGGTCGCGGGCGCGCGCGGCCGTCGTGGTCAGGGTGCCCGCCGAGGCTTCGAGCTCGGTCGACGCTGAGGACACGGTGTCCACGATCTCGCCCACGGCCTGCTCGAATTCGCCGGCCAGCTTTCTCATATCGGCCTTGCGGCTCTCGGCCTGCCGCATCTCGAGCCCCGCCTGCTCGTCGCGCAGCCGTTCGGTCTCGACCATGCTCTCCTTGAACACCTGGATCGCCTTGGCCATGTCGCCGATCTCGTCGGTATTGCCGCGACCGGGAATCTCGACCTTGAGATCGCCACCGGCAAGCGCGCCCATCGCACGGGTCATGGTAGCCAATGGCCCGGCAATACTGCGGCCGATCAGGAAGGCGACGAGGACACCGAACAGGACGGTAAGGCCGCCTGCGACTTCCTGAATCCAGGTCGTGCTGGCAATGACACCATCTGCGGTCGCACGCGACGTCTGGTAGTCGGCCTTCAATCCGGTTTCCGCCACCTTGAGCTTGTCGACGCTCGCAGAGACCAGGGGCGCGATACTATTGCGGTAGATTTCATCGGCCTCGAGGATTGCGGCGGAGGTCGTCTCGAAGGCCGCCTTGTAGGTCGAAAGTGAACTCTTGATCGGCCCGAACACGGCCTTGACCTCGTCCGGCAGACCGGCTCCCTCCAGTGACTTGAGCGCTAGCTGCGCCCGATCGACATTGGTCCTGAACGTCGCCGGCCCCTTTGCGTCCCGGACGGCGAGGAAGCGCCAGTTTGCGACACGAACCAGCAGGATCTTGGATTCGAGATCGGCGACGGGGGCGGTCACGCTGGTATCGCCGGTCGCGCGTGCAGCGTCGACCAGCTTGCCGGTATTGGCGGTCAGCTCGTCTCCGCCGGCGAGCAGAGTGGCCTTGCCTTTCGTCGTCTCGTTGACGGCAGCGCCCATGCGCTCGCGCAGGGGCTTCATCTTTTCGAGGTCGCCCATCAGGCCATTGTAGATCTTGAGTCGCTCCTCGGAGACCGTCGACTTGGCCGCGGCCTTCAGCAGCTCCGTCGTCGCAACCTCCCTTTCCGCGGCCTCCTTGAAGGCCGGCTCGTTGGCGTCATAGATGTAGCGCAGATTGGCGCGGCGGATGGCCTGGAGATGGATCGAAATTTCCTGGACGCGCGCGGTATTGTCGGACAGGGCGGATAGTCGCGCCATCTGGCCCTGGACCGCCCACAAATTCCAGACGGCGACCGCGGCCATGATCAAACTGACGGCCACAAGGACCGAAAATCCGAGGTAGAGACGGCCCCGGATTCTCAAACGCAAGCTCGGCATTTTCACTGTCCACCCCATTGTGCAGCAACTGAGACGGAGCGGCCGAGCGACGCCCGAGATCGCAACGATCGCCCACGCAGCCGCGATCGCCTCTCGGCGATTCGTGCTGCGCGACGGCACAATGCTACACACTTGTTAATTGAGTGCTGCAATTCCCACGCGTCAACTACGGTGGATTTCGCGATAGATGTCGTGAGCGCGGCCGGCACCGCCAAATCTGTCATCATCTGAATAAGAATGTGGCAGTCGACACTATCCGGCATACGGCTCGCGCCGAGGCGCGCCGCCGCCTTCGTGCGCGGTGAGCCGCTCAGGCGGCGTGGACCGAGTTCAGAAACTTCGCGACCTCTTGCTTCAGCCGGTTGCTGTCGGCCGAGAGCGAGCGCGCTGCCGAGAGCACCTGCGATGATGCCGAGCCGGTCTCCGAGGCGCCGCGCTGCACGTCGCCGATATTGGTCGAGACGCGCTGGGTGCCGTGGGCGGCCTGCTGGACGTTGCGGGAGATTTCCTGCGTGGCGGCGCCCTGCTCTTCCACGGCGGCGGCAACCGTCGACGAAATCTCCGACAGCCGTCCGATGGTGCTGCTGATCTCCCGGATCGAGCCGACCGACTCTTCCGTTGCGGCCTGGATGCCGGAGACCTGCTGCGCGATCTCGCCTGTGGCCTTCGCGGTCTGCTCGGCGAGCGCTTTCACCTCGGAGGCAACAACGGCGAAGCCGCGGCCGGCCTCGCCCGCACGCGCGGCCTCGATGGTGGCGTTCAGCGCCAGCAGATTGGTCTGGCCCGCGATGGTGCTGATCAGCTCGACCACGTCGCCGATGCGGGCGGCGGCCTTGGAAAGCTCGCTGACGCGGTCGTTGGTCTTGCTGGCCTGGCCTACGGCCTCGATGGCGATGCGGGCAGATTCCTGCACCTGACGGGCGATCTCGCTGACCGAGGAGGAGAGCTCTTCGGTGGCCGACGCCACCGCCTGCACGTTGGCTGAAGCCTCCTGAGAGGCGCTGGCGACCTCGGTCGACAGATCCTGCGCACGCGAGGCGGTCGTGGTCAGTGTGCCGGCAGACGCTTCGAGCTCGCTGGACGCCGAGGACACGGTGTCGACGATCTCGCCGACCGCCTGCTCGAACTGATCGGCGAGCCTGACCATGTCGGCCTTGCGGCTCTCAGCCTGCCGCGCCTCGAGCTCGGTCTGCTCGTGGCGCAGGCGCTCGGTGTCGACCATGTTGTCCTTGAACACCTGGATCGCCTTGGCCATGTCGCCGATCTCGTCGGCTTTGCCACGCCCGGGGATCTCGATCTCGAGATTGCCGCCGGCCAACGCCCCCATCGCGCGTGTCATCGAGGTCAACGGACCAACGATGCTGCGGGCAATCAGGACAGCGACGATCAATCCGAACAGGGTGGCGAGGCCGCCTGCGATCTCCTGAACCGACGTCGTGCCGTCGAGCACGGCGTCGGCGCTGGCGCGTGATTCCTTGTAATCCTTCTTCAGGGCGATCTCGGCAACCTTGAGCTTGCCGATACTCTCGACGATGAGAGGCGCGAGGTTCTTGTGGTAGATCTCGTCGGCCTGAAGCATCGCGGCCGACGTTGTCTCGAACGCCGATTTGTAAATTCCGAGCTGGGTCTTCACCGGTGCGAGCGTGGCGCGCAATTCCGCCGCCTGTGGGCTCTTTTCGAGCGCAGTGAGCCGTTGCGCGGCCCTGTCCGCATTCGTCCTGAAATTCGCCGGCCCCTTGGTGTCGCGCAAGGCCAGGAAACGCCAGTTTGCGATCTGAACAAGAAGGAGCCTGGATTCGAGGTCTGCGACGAGGGCCGCGGTGTCTTCATCAGCGGATGCGCGCGCCGCATCGACCAGCTTGCCCATCTTGACGGTCAGCTCGTCGCCGCTCGGCAGCAGCGTCGCCTTGCCGGTTCTCGCCTCGTTGACGGCGTCGCCGAGATTGTCGCGCAGGGTCTTCATTTTCGAGATGTCGTCGACGAGACCATTATAGAGATTTCGCCGCTCCTCGGACAGGGTCCCCTTGGCGCCGACCTTCAACAGCTCGGTCGCAGCCGCCTCCCGTTCCGAGGCCTCCCGCATCGCAGGTTCGTTGGCGTCGTAAATGTAGCGCAGATTGGCCCGCTGGATCGCCTGGAGATGGGTCGAGATCTCGAGGACCCGCGCGGTGCTGTCCGAAAACGCCGAGGCCTTTGCGACCTGGTCCTGCACCGCCCGCAAATTCCAGACGGCGACCACCGCCATCACGAGACCAACCGCCACCAAGGCCATGAAGCCTGCGTACAGGCGTCCCCTGATCCGCAAACGAAACTTCGGCATTCCCACTGTCCACCCAGAAGCATGTGAATTCGAGCGGCCGAATTCGTCCGGCAATCGTCACCGGCCACCCTGGCAGCCGCGCGTTGCACCTTGGCGACTCACGCTGCACCGCGACACAATGGGGGACACTTCTTAATTGAACCTTCCGATTTCTCGCGCGCGCCCGTGTCGGCGCGCGCGAAATCTGCTGATTTTATAAGCCCGTTGCGCAAGGTTTTGGCGCGAGGCCCGCAGTGGCATGCAGGCCGCTGCACGCGTTGCCCGGATGAACGTTTGTTGGGCGGCTCAGCTCGCAGCCCTCACCGCCGTTTGCGGAAACGGCCCCAGCGCCTTCTCGGTCAGGACCGAGTCGCAATACTCCCTGATCTCCTTGATCTTCCCATCCTCCAGACGGAACACCAGGCAATAGTCATTGTCGTAGCGCACGCCCTCGCGGGTGACGTTGTCGCCCTTGGCTTCCACCGCGACGATATCGCCGTCGGCGATGAAGCGCTCGGCAACCGTGCGCGTCCGGTCGCGAAGGCGGGTGCGCACATAGCCGTGCAAGTCATTCATGATCGCCTCCTTTCCCGCGAAAGTGCGCGACCAGGAATACTGGCCGGTCACGACCCATTTGGCGTCATCGGCAAGGCTTGCGGCGAACAGCGCGCGATCGCGCACGGCCGGATCGGGATTGGCGGAGGCGGCAAAGATATCCTGGATCAGTTTCTTGTTGGCGCTCGTGCTCATGGCGGCATCTCCGTGCGGTGACATCGCGGAGATCATCGCTGCGGAATGAGAATTCTTCAAATCGATAGCGAATATGATATCTATTCGCCTCATGAATTTGAATTCGCTTGACCTCAATCTTCTGACCGCGCTCGACGCCCTGCTGCGCGAGGCCAATGTCAGCCGCGCGGCTTTAAGGATCGGCCTGTCGCAGCCGGCCGCGAGCCACGCGCTCCAGCGCCTGCGCGATATTTTCGGCGATCCGCTGCTGGTGCGCACCGGCGCACGGATGGAGCTGACGCCGCGGGCGCAGGCCCTGCGCGCGCCGCTGGCCCAGGCACTCGACCAGGTGCGCGGGCTGTTCATACCCGACGACTTCGACGCCGCGCGCAGCGAGCGGCAATTCCGCCTGATGATGCCGGATCTCGCGGTCGAGCTGTTGATGCCGCCCTTGATGGAGAAGGTCACGCAGGCCGCACCCAACGTCCGCATCGACGTCGTGCCGTGGCGGGGGTCGTCGATCTTCCACGCCGAGTTCGCCCGCACCATCGATCTGGTGATCTCGATCGGCAACGCTTTCAAAGGCTTTCACCGCCAGTTGCTCTACACCGACGTCGACGCGCTGGCGGTGCGGCGCGGCCATCCCGTGGGCGCCAAGCTGAAGCGGCGCGAGGCCTTCCTGGCCGCACGCCATGTCGGCGTGATCATCCGCGGCGGCAGTGAGGATCTGATCGACACCTGGCTGCGGACCAAGGGCATCGAGCGGCACATTTCACTGGTCGTGTCGGGCTATCTCGAAGCGCTGCACGTCACCGCCCGCACCGACCTCGTCGCCTTTGTGCCGCGCCGGCTGATCGCGGCGCTGTCGAAGCAACTCGGCCTCGTCACGGTGATGCCGCCGCTCGACCCCGGCATCGACGAGCAGTTCATGTTCCATCCGACGCGGGCGCAGATGGACCCGGGATCGATCTGGCTGCGGCGGCTGATGCTGGAGACGGGGCGCGAGTTGGAGAAGCGGAAGGCTGGACAGTTCTCGTAGGGTGGGCAAAGCGAAGCGTGCCCACCACTTCTTTCGGAGCGCGGAAAGATGGTGGGCACGGCGCTTTGCGCCTTTGCCCACCCTACGAGAACCTCACGCCTTCTGCGCGTCCATCACCTTGCGCACGGCGGGCCGGTCGGACATCCGCTTGAAATGATCGGCGATCTTCGGTGTCGCGTTGATGTCGACGCTGTCGCCTTCGAGCCAGAGCGAAAGCGTGTGGAGGTAGGGATCGCAGATCGTGAACTGATCGCCCATCACCCACGGTCCTTTGAACATCTTCTGTTCGATCAGGGAGAAGCAGGCGCCCATGGTCTTCGGGATCATCGCCTTCATGTCGGCGAACGAGCTCTCCTGCGTCGCCCAGCGCGCGCCGCGCATCTTGTGCGCATGGTTGATGTGCGCGGTCGAGCAGAGATAGGAGTTGAACGACTGCACCTGAGCGAAGTCGAAGGGATCGTCGAGCGGCGCGAGCTTCGCCTTGGGGAAGGTCTGCGCGAGATAAGCCAGCATCGCCGGCGTCTCGGTCAGGACACCGCGGTCGGTCACCAGCGCCGGCACGCGGCCCTTCGGGTTGATCGCGAGATAGTCCGGACTGTTCTGCTGATTGTCCTTGAAGCTCAACCGCTCGGCCGTGTAGTCGGCGCCGGCCTCTTCCAGGGTGATGTAGGTGGCGAGCGCGCAGGTGCCGGTGGCGTAGTAGAGCTTGAGCATGTCGGACCTCATGGGAAAGTTGGAAATTAGCGGCTGTCGTCCCTCAGGTCTATAGCACGACATTCTCTTCGCAGTTGCCCACATCCGCCCGCCTGTGCCAAGACGCCTGCAC
>NZ_JYMS01000030.1:85570-150800 GCF_000938285.1 Bradyrhizobium sp. LTSP857
CGGCGGGTTGACGCTTGCGCTCAGCCTGCACGGAATCGGCGTTCCCGCAAAAGTGTTCGAGAGCGTCGCGGAACTGAAGCCGCTCGGCGTCGGCATCAACGTGCTGCCGCATGCGGTGCGCGAGCTGATCGAGCTCGGGCTGATGGACAAGCTCGATGCCAGCGGCGTACGCACGCGCGAGCTCGCCTATTTCTCCAAGCACGGCAAGCCGATCTGGAGCGAGCCGCGCGGGCTGGAAGCCGGATACAAATGGCCGCAATTCTCGATCCATCGCGGCACGCTCCAGCAGCTCCTGCTCAACACCGCGATCGAGCGGCTCGGCCGCGAGAATATCCTGACCAGCCATCATCTGACCGGATGGAGCGAGACCGCTGATGGCGTCCGCGCCGATTTCATCGACAAGGCGACCGGCAAGGCCGCAGGGACCTACGACGGCGCGATCCTGATCGCCGCCGACGGCATCCATTCCGCCGCGCGAGAAAAGCTCTATCCGCAGGAGGGACCGCCGATCTGGAACGGCCGCATCCTCTGGCGCGGCGTGACACCGTCGAAAGCGTTCCTCAGCGGGCGCACCATGATCATGGCCGGGCACGAGATCCTGAAATTCGTCTGCTATCCCATCAGCAAGGCGCCGGATGCAAACGGCAACCATCTGATCAACTGGGTCGCCGAGCGCCACATGCCGCCGACCTATCAGTGGCGCCGCGAGGACTACAACCGCACCGCGCGGCTGGAAGAATTTCTGCCCTGGTTCGAGAGCTGGCAGTTCGACTGGCTCGACGTCCCCGGCCTGATCAAGAACTGCCCGCACGCCTATGAATATCCGCTGGTCGATCGCGATCCGGTGTCGCAATGGACGTTTGGCCGCGTCACGCTGATGGGCGACGCCGCGCATCCGATGTACCCGATCGGCTCGAACGGCGCCTCGCAGGCGATCCTCGATGCCCGGACTATCACGCGTGAGATTCTTGCGCATGGCCCAACCAATGCGGCGCTGCTCGCCTACGAGGCCGAGCGCAGGCCGGCGACCACTGACCTCGTGCTGCTCAACCGCAAGAACGGTCCCGAGCAGGTGATGCAGCTCGTCGAGGAGCGCGCGCCTGACGGCTTTGAGGTCGTCACCGACGTGCTCTCGCAGAAGGAGCTGGAAGACATCGCCGCGAACTACAAGCGCGTTGCGGGTTTCCAGGTCGAGGCGCTGAACGCGAAACCGGCGATCGTGAGTGGGGATGCGAAGCGCGTGGGGGCGTGAGTTCGGCTCAATATCCATAGTGCTTTCGCACGAAGCGAGATGCGCATTGATGTGCCCTCGCCCTTGCGGGAGAGGGCAGCGACGCCCGTAAACGCAGACTCACTCGGGTGAGGGGTCTGTCTCCGCGCGTGACTCGCGCGCGTTAGTGTTCGCTGAAGCAACCCCTCATCCGGCGCTTCGCGCCACCTTCTCCCGCAAGGGGAGAAGGTGCACCGCGTGCGCGGCTAGACTATTTACCCACCACCCTCGCGGCTTCGAGCAGCCGCTCGCTGGCCGTTGCTGTCGCAAGCACTGTGCCGTCCTCCGCCATTAGCTTGGCCTCGACGAACGCGATGGTCTTGCCGAGTTGCGTCACCGTTGCTTCGGCGATGATCGGGCCGGGCCCGGCGGGGCTCAGAAAATTGACCGTCATGCTGATGGTGGTGGTGTAGAGCCGGCCCTCGCTCATCACGAGCACCGCGGGCCCCATCGTGTCATCGAGCATGGCCGAGAGCATGCCGCCCTGGATGAAGCCCGCCGGATTGCAGAACTCAGGTCTCCCCTCGAAGGCAAGCTTGATCCAGCCATCCGCGGGACGGGCATCGAGCAGGCGCCATCCCAACAGCTCGGCGCAGGGCGGCCTTTTGAAGTTGTCGAGCGCGGTCTTGACCATGCCAACCTCCGTGACCCCCGACAGATAGCGTAGGCCTGCTGACAGCCTGGTGTCAGCAGGATGTCGGCTAGCGGCCCAGCGCGTGCGCAATCACCTTGCGCATGACGTTGGGCAGCGCCTCGTCGGCAAGCGTCGCGATCGGCACCCAGCGCATGCCATTGGGTGCGCGCGTGCGGGCTTCGGCTTTTGCGGTGTAGACCACGAGCTCCAGCGGGAAATGCGTGAAGACGTGGGTGACCACGCCGACCTTGCGCTGCCAGCGCGATAGTCCCTTCAGCTCCGGCGCCTGCTGCTTCGCGGTCGTATCCTCCTGACCGGCAAGCCAATCCGAGCCCGGCACTTCCGTCATGCCGCCGAGCAGGCCTTTCTCGGCACGGGTGCGGACCAACAGCTCATCGCCACGCGTGACGATGAAAGCCGCACCACGGCGCAGCGTTCCGCTTTTCTTCGGCGTCTTGCGCGGAAAACTCTCCTGCGTCCCCTGCGCGCGCGCCGTGCAATCCTCGTTCAGCGGACATAGCGAGCAGGCCGGCTTCTTCGGCGTGCAGATCGAAGAGCCCAAATCCATCAGTGCCTGTGCGCTGTCGCCGGCGCGCGAATCCGCGAGCATCGTCGCCGCCAATTGCTGGATCAGCGGCTTGGCCTGCGGGAGCTCTTCTTCAACTGCAAAGAGCCGAGACACCACACGCTCGATATTGCCGTCGACCGGCATGGTGCGGCGATCGAAGGCGATCGCGGCAATTGCGGCCGCCGTGTAGGGCCCGATCCCCGGCAGCGCGCGCAGCCCCTCCTCCGTGTCGGGAAACACGCCGCCATGCTCGCGCGTCACCGCGACCGCACAGGCATAGAGATTGCGCGCACGCGAGTAATAGCCGAGCCCGGCCCACATCCGCAGCACGTCATCCTGCGAGGCTTGGCCCAGCGCAGTCACATCAGGCCAGCGCGCGACGAATTTCTCGAAATAGGGCCCGACGGCCTTCACCGTGGTCTGCTGGAGCATGATCTCCGACAGCCAGACACGGTAGGGATCAGACGTCTCGCCGGGAAGGGCCCGCCAGGGCAACCGACGGCGGTGACGGTCGTACCAATCGAGCAGCAGCTTCGGACGGTCAACCGCCGCCGAATGTCGTTGCCGCTTGATGGCCGTCGTTGGGGACATTGAAGCCTTCTAAGGGAGGATTCGGCGGGTGACCAGCGTTGGGCAGGCAGTTGTACGCTATAACGCCTTGCGTTATAGATCAGCATGATCCAGAGCTTCGCAAACTCCGAGACAGAGCTGATCTGGTCCCGGCGGCGAAGTCGGAAATTGCCAGCTGATATCCAGAACGTCGCCCTGCGAAAGCTGCGTTTGCTGAACCAGGCCCGGGTATTGAACGATCTCAGGATTCCTCCGGGCAACCGGCTCGAGGCAAGCGGACCGCCAGGGCCAGCATTCGATCCGGATCAATGATCAATGGCGCATCTGCTTCATCTGGGATGAGGGAGGACCGAGAGATGTCGAAATCGTCGACTACCACGGGTAGGAGCGGGCTTCTTCGCAATCCCCATCCGGGTGAAATCCTGCTGGAGGAATTTTTGAAGCCGATGGAGCTCAGCCAGAACGCGCTGGCGCGCGCCGTTCGCGTGCCGCCACGCCGGATCAACGAGATCGTCCTGGGCAAGCGTGATATCACGGCCGACACGGACCTGCGGCTCGCCCGCTATTTTGGCCTGTCGGAAGGCTTTTTCCTGGGCCTCCAGATGGACTACGATCTCATGCAGCGGCGCCGCGAGATTGATCGCGACTTGAAGGCCATCCGGCCCCGCGCGGCAGCATAGCTATGGCCCGCATATACAAACCCGGCCCCATCAGCGCAAAGCCGCTGTCGCTGCTGCTCAACGACGTCTTTGCCGAGGCCTATGCCAAGCAGGGTTTTGCCGCGCGCGAGCTGGTGACGCGGTGGGCGCAGATTGCCGGACCGGAGATCGCGGCCCATGCCGAGCCGCTGAAGATGCAATGGCCGCGACCGGTCGAGGGCCAGCCGCAGGAGCCGGCGACGCTGGTGCTGCGGGTCGAGGGGCCGATGGCGCTGGAGATCCAGCACTCGGCCGATGTCATCCTGGAGCGGGTCAACCGCTTCTTCGGCTGGAGCGCGGTCGGCAAGCTCGCCTTCCGCCAAGCCCCCCTGTCACGCGCCCGGCGCCCGGTGCGGCCCGGCCCGCCGGACCCCAAGGCCGTCGCCAAGGTCGCCGAGGACCTGGGCGACATCGAAGATGAACAATTGAAAACCGCGCTGGCGCGGCTCGGGGCCGCAATCAAGCGAAATTGAGCCTTATTCTGCCGCCAATCTGGGCCTGTCCTTGCGGCGCGCCATTGCCTCAAACGACGTTTCAAGCTAGCGACAGGCCGCTCGGGAAGGGAACCGGGCGAGACCACGCCAATCCCGGGAGCCGACCTTGATCATCACCCGCCGCGCCTTCACCACGATGCTGTCGCTGACCGGGCTTGCCGCGCTCGCCGGGCTCTCGCCGCTGCGGTTCATCTCCGAAGCCATGGCCCAGGCCGCCGCTGACGTCGCGAAGCCGGTGTCGCTGCCCGACATGGCGCTCGGGTCGAAGGACGCCGCCGTCACCATCACCGAATTCGCCTCGATGACCTGCCCGCATTGCGCGGCCTTCAACGAGCAGGTGTTCCCCAAGATCAAGTCGGAATACATCGACACCGGCAAGGTGCGTTACATCTTCCGCGAATTCCCGCTCGACATCAAAGCCGCCGCCGGCTCGATGCTGTCGCGCTGCATCGCCAATGGCGACGCGCCGAAATATTTTGCGGTCACCGACATGCTGTTCCGCCAGCAGAACGACTGGGTGATGAAGAACACCACTGAGACACTGGCGCGGATCGGCAAGCAGGCCGGCCTCACCCAGCAGCAGGTCGAAGCCTGCCTGAAGGATCAGGCGCTGCTCGACAAGATCGCCGCCGACCAGAAATATGCGAGCGACGTTCTGAAGGTCGATTCCACGCCGACCTTCTTCGTCAACGGCGAGAAAATCAAAGGCGAGACCTCGTTCGAGGAATTCGCCAAGAAGATCAATCCGCTGCTGAAGAGCTGATTCGCTCGTCAAGGTCCTGATTCGCATCTCAAAAGCCGTATCTTTCCCGGCATAAATCCCTTGGGAAAAGCGGCTTTCGCAGGTTGCCCTCGCGGCGCACCGCGGCCATTGTCCGACCGCATGAGGCGCCTCGCGCGACTCGCCCGGATAGCGACACTGCCTTCCATGGTATTGTCCCGGCAGGGGGATTCGCGCCTGCCAAAAGAGATGCGTGCTTATGAAAATCACCCGCCTGCGCCTACACGGCTTCAAGTCCTTCGTTGAGCCCACGGACTTCGTCATCGAGCCCGGCCTGACCGGCGTGGTCGGTCCCAACGGCTGCGGCAAGTCGAATCTCGTCGAGGCGTTGCGCTGGGCGATGGGCGAGACCTCGTACAAATCGCTGCGCGCCGCCGACATGGATGCGGTGATCTTCGCAGGCTCCGGCAATCGTCCCGCGCGCAACCACGCCGAAGTGACGATGACGATCGACAACGCCGATCGCACTGCGCCTGCGGCGGTGAACGACAGCCAGCTTCTCGAAATCTCCCGCCGCATCGAGCGCGAGGCCGGTTCGGTCTATCGCATCAACGGCCGCGACGTGCGCGCCCGCGACGTGCAGATCCTGTTTGCGGACGCCGCCACCGGCGCGCGCTCGCCCGCCCTCGTCCACCAGGGCAAGATCGGCGAAATCATCCAGGCCAAGCCCGAGCAGCGCCGCCGCGTGCTGGAAGACGCCGCCGGCGTCGCCGGTCTTCACGCCCGCCGCCACGAGGCCGAGCTGCGGCTCAAGGCGGCCGAAACCAACCTTACCCGCGTCGAGGACGTGATCGGCCAGCTCGCGGGCCAGATGGAAGGCCTCAAGAAGCAGGCCCGCCAGGCCGTGCGCTATCGCGAGGTCGCATCCAAAGTCCGCAAGGCGGAAGCCACCCTGTTCCATCTGCGCTGGATCGGCGCCCACGCCGACGTGAATGAGTCCGGCCAGACCCATGATCTCGCGGTCCGCGAGATGGCCGAGCGCACCCAGCATCAGGCCGAAGCGGCCCGCATCCAGGCGATTCGTGCCGCCGAAATGCCGGCGCTGCGCGACGCGGAAGCGCGCGCCGCAGCAGGCCTTCAGCGCCTCACCAATGCGCGCGAACTGCTCGACCGCGAGGAAGAGCGCGCCAAGGAGCGCGTCGCCGAGCTCGAGCGCCGCCTGGCGCAGTTCGAAGGCGACATCGCCCGGGCCCAGCAGCAGACCATGGATGCCGATGTCGCGCTCGAGCGGCTCGACACCGAAGACGCCGAGCTGAAGGAAGAGATCAAGTCGCGCGTCGAGAAGCGCTCCGGCGTCGACGAGCGCGTCTCTGAAGCAGAAGCGACGCTGACCGAAGCCGAGGGCCAGTTCTCCGAGCTCACCACCGCGCTCGCCGACCTCACCGCCAAGCGCAATCAGCTCGAGGCCAATGTCCGCACCCACCGCGACAAGCTCGCCCGGCTCGACCAGGAAATCACCAATGTCGCGGCCGAAGAGCAGAAGCTTGCTGACGAGACCGGCGGTTTCGGTGACCTCGACGAGCTGACCGCGACGGTCGAGAACGCGGAACAGACGCTGGCGGCTTCCGAAGCGGCCGCCCAGGCGAGCGAATCCGCCCATGTCGCCGCACGCCAGACGCTGGAATCCTCGCGCTCACCGCTGAACGAGGCCGACAAGCGCGTGCAGCGGCTCGAGACCGAGGCGCGCACGATCTCCAAGATCGTCAACGGCGAGACCAAGAATCTGTGGCCGCCGATCATCGACGGCATCACCGTCGACAAGGGTTTTGAAAAAGCGATCGGCGCAGCCCTCGGCGACGACCTCGATGCACCCGTCGATCCGTCGGCGCCGATGCGCTGGACCAATGCAGGCGTCACCGAAGGCGATCCGGCGCTGCCCGAGGGCGTCGTGCCGCTCGCCGACCACGTGCAGGCGCCCGCTGAATTGGCGCGCCGCCTGGCGCAGATCGGCGTGGTGCCGCGCGAGCGTGGCGCCGAGCTCGTCTCGCAGCTCAAGACCGGCCAGCGGCTGGTGTCGCCCGAGGGCGACGTCTGGCGCTGGGACGGCTTTGTCGCCGCCGCTCACGCCCCGACCGGCGCCGCACGGCGGCTGGCCGAGCGCGCCCGCCTCGTCGACCTCGAGAACGAGCTGGAGCAGGCCCGCATCGACGCGCAGATCCAGCGCCAGGCGCTGGAGAACGCCGAAGCCGAATTGCAGATGGCCGCGAGCACCGAAGGTGCTGCGCGCGAAGCCTGGCGCGCCGCACAGCGCGAGCTCAACACCGCGCGCGAGCGCCATGCCACCGCCGAGCGCGAGATCAACCGTCATGCCGCCCGCAAATCGGCGCTGATCGAGGCCCACAGCCGCCTCGCCGCCGACCGCGCCGAGGCCGAGGCCGCGCATGAATACGCCGCCGCCGCGATCTCCGAGCTGCCGCCCAGCGAAGACGCCGAGATCCGTCTCGCCGCAGTCCGCAGCGACATCGAAGGCCATCGCCGCATGGCCGCCCAAGTGCGCGCCGAGGCGCAGGCGCTGGCGCGCGAGGCCGAGCTTGCCGACCGCCGCGTGCAGGCGATCCTCGCTGAGCGCACCGAGTGGCAGAACCGCAAGGGCAGCGCGGCCTCCCATATCGACACCATCCAGGCCCGCATCACCGAAGTCTCGATCGAACGCAGCGATCTCGAGAACGCGCCCGCCGTGTTCGCGGAGAAGCGCAGCGCGCTGATCACCGAGATCGAATATGCCGAGAACGACCGCCGCGTCGCTGCCGACGCGCTCGCTTCCGCCGAAACCGCCATGGCGGAGACCGATCGTGCCGCCAAGCTGACGCTCGAAGCGTTGTCGAGCTCGCGCGAGGCGACCGCACGCGCCGAAGAACGCATGGAAGGCGCGCGGCGCCGCCTCGACGACATCGAGCGCGAAATCCGCGACATGCTCGAGGTCGAGCCGCAGGCCGTCGCCGGCCTTGCCGAGATCGAGCCCGGCGCGGAATTGCCGCCACTCGGCGAGACCGAGGAAGAGCTGGAGAAGCTCCGCCGCGACCGCGAGCGCCTCGGCGCCGTCAATTTGCGCGCCGAGGAAGAGCTGCGCGAGGTCGAGACCCAGCACACCAGCCTCACCACCGAGCGCGACGACCTCGTCGAAGCCATCAAACGGCTGCGCCAGGGCATCCAGAGCCTCAACAAGGAGGCGCGCGAGCGGCTGCTGACCTCGTTCGAGGTGGTCAACAGCCACTTCAAGCGGCTGTTCGTCGAGCTGTTCGGCGGCGGCGAGGCGGCACTGCATCTGATCGAGAGCGATGATCCGCTGGAAGCCGGTCTCGAGATCATCGCCAAACCGCCGGGCAAGAAGCCGCAGACGTTGTCGCTGCTCTCGGGCGGCGAGCAGGCGCTGACTGCGATGGCGCTGATCTTCGCGGTGTTCCTCACCAATCCCTCGCCGATCTGCGTGCTGGACGAAGTCGACGCGCCGCTCGACGACCACAATGTCGAGCGCTACTGCAACCTGCTGAACGAGATGACCGCCTCGACCGACACGCGCTTCGTCATCATCACGCACAACCCGATCACGATGGCGCGGATGAACCGGCTGTTCGGCGTCACCATGGCCGAGCGCGGCGTCTCGCAGCTCGTCTCGGTGAACCTGCAAGAGGCCGTGGACATTCTCGACCAGAACGTGGCGTGAGGCCGCGCGCGTTCGGCAACCATTGACGTCATCATCCGCCTTGTGCGCAAATTGCGCACTGGAGCGGATGATCCAGTACGCCGCGGCTTCTCGGCTGACGGCCCTATCTCGGAATACTGGATGCCCCGCCTTCGCGGGGCATGACCGCGGATGATGATCGCTCCCACCCTCCCTGCCGAACTAAAGGCCGCCCTCGACGGCAAGCTCCAGGGCTTTTCGCGAACCGACGCCGCACAGCGATCGCAGAAGATCTCGAACACCTATCGCTCGGGCGGCGGCTCCGGAACGATCAAGTCGGAGGCTGACGCGCTCGCCTATGCGCTCGCGCGCATGCCGGCCACCTACGCTGCCGTTGCCGCCAGCCTGAACGCACTGACCGAGATCGTGCCGGACTTCGCGCCGGAGACGCTGCTCGATGTCGGCGCAGGTCCGGGTACTGCAAGCTGGGCGGCCGCGGAGGCCTTTTCGTCGCTGCAATCCTTCACCCTGCTCGATGCCAACGGCACGCTGAGCCGGCTCGCGCTCGAGCTTGCGCAAGACAGCGCGCGACTGGGCGATTGCCGCTATCTGCCGGGCGACGCCGGCGCGAACCTCGCGGAAATCTCGCCCGCCGATATCGTCATCGCAAGCTACCTGATCGGCGAGCTCGGTGAGCACGATCAGCGCGCGCTCACGGAAATGATGTGGTCCAAAGCCCGCCACGCGCTGGTCGTGATCGAGCCCGGCACGCCGGCCGGCTATTCACGCATCCTCGCGCTGCGCCAGCAACTGATCGCGGCAGGTGCCTTCGTCGCGGCGCCCTGCCCGCACGAAAAGCCCTGCCCGCTCACGGCACCCGACTGGTGCCATTTCTCCCAGCGCCTGCCGCGCTCGCAGGCGCACCGCCAGATCAAGGGCGCCGAGGTGCCGTTCGAGGACGAACGATTCATCTTCATCGCCCTGACCCGCACGCCGCCCGCAACGCGCGCCGCGCGCGTGCTGGCGCCGCCGGATATCGGCAAGGCTGAGATCACCGCAAAGCTCTGCACCGAGGAAACCCTCACCATCACCAAGGTGCTGCGACGCGACAAGACTGCCTATGCGGATGCCCGGCGCTGGCGCTGGGGCGATGCCGTCATGGCCGAAAGTTAACCTCGTTACCCGCTTTTGCCTTGAACTCGGATGGCTCCCCATTCGACCAAGTCTTACCTTTCCTCCGCGCCGGGCTCTCGCCCGGCCCCGTTTTAGGTTACGCTGCCCGCCTTAATCCCTTCAGGAGTTCTCCATGTCGACCGGCTGGATCGTTCTCGGCGTTATCGTCGTCCTCGTGTTCTTGGCCTTCAGCGCCTACAATCGGCTGGTGGCGCTGGGCCAGCGTGTCAGCCAGGCCTTTGCCGATATCGACGTGCAGCTCAAGCAGCGTCACGATCTGGTCCCGAACCTGGTCGAGACGGTGAAAGGCTACGCGTCGCATGAGCGCGGCACGCTCGACGACGTCATCAAGGCGCGCAATTCGGCGATGTCGGCGCAAGGACCGACGCAGGTGTCCTCGGCCGAGAACCAGCTCTCCGGCGCGCTCGGTCGGCTGATCGCGCTGTCGGAGGCCTATCCCGACCTCAAGGCCAACGCCAATTTCCAGCAGCTCGCGAGCGAGCTTTCCGACCTCGAGAACAAGATCGCGGCGAGCCGCCGCTTCTTCAACAACGCGGTCCAGGAATACAACACCGGCATCCAGCAGATGCCCGCCGCGCTGTTCGCCGGCATGTTCGGCTTCACCAAGAAGGACTTCTTCGATCTCGGCGCGAGCCGCACCGAGGTCGAGGCAGCGCCACAGGTGAAGTTCTGATTTGAGCCGATAGGCCGGCAGGACAGCGCGCCATGGCCGCGTATGGTCTCTACACGCACATCGCCTCGAACAAGTTTCGTTCGATGCTGCTGCTCGCCGGCCTGTTTGCGCTGGTCTATGTGCTGGTCTATGCCGGCGCGCTGGTCGCCGAAGTCGTCATCAACGGCAATGAGACGGTCGCCTATTATCTGAGCCGCGCGTTTTCTGACCTGCTCAAAGCCGCGCCCTTTGCGACGGTCGCGGCGGTCGCCTGGATCATCATCGCCTATTTCTTCCACCAGTCGATGATCGACGCGGTGACCGGCGGCCATGACGTCACGCGTCAGGAAGAGCCGCGGCTCTACAATCTGCTCGAAAATCTCTGCATCTCGCGCGGCATCACCATGCCGAAGCTGAAGATCATGGAAAGCCCGGCGCTGAACGCGTTCGCGACCGGCCTCAACCCGCGGCAATATGCGGTCACCGTCACGACGGGCCTCCTGAAAGCACTGAACGATCAGGAGATCGAGGCCGTGCTGGGCCACGAGCTGACCCACATCAAGAACGGCGACGTGCAGCTGATGGTCGTCGCCGTCATCATCGCCGGCGTGGTCGGCTTCTTCGGCGAGTTGTTCTTCCGCCTGTTCACGAATTTGAGCTGGAGTTCCGGCGGCTCGTGGTCGTCGGGCTCCTCCTCGTCGTCGCGATCGTCCTCGTCATCGAGTGACAGCAAGAGCTCCGGCGGCGGCGCCATCGTGGTCATCATCATCGCGGTCGTGCTGATCGTGGTGGCCTGGCTGGTGTCGCAGGTGGTCAAGCTCGCGCTGTCGCGTTCGCGCGAATATCTGGCGGATGCAGGCTCAGTCGAGCTCACCAAGAATCCCGATGCCATGATCTCGGCGCTACGCAAGATCGAGAATCGCGGCGAACTGCCGGGCGCGACCTCGGCGGTAATGGAGCTGTGCCTGGACAATCCGCGCGAGGGCTTTGCCGATCTGTTCGCGACCCACCCGTCGGTGCAGTCCCGGGTCGATGCGCTGGTCAAGTTTGCCGGCGGCCATGATCCCGGCCCGCTGCCGCCGCCCGCTGAAGAGGCGGAGGCGCCCGAAGAACAACAGGCCGACCAGCAGGACGCCCCTCCGCCGCTGCCACAAGGACCGTGGAACGACGCAGGCAGCCGGCCCAGTCCGCCGCCCGTACCCGCGCCAAGCCCCTCCGGAACCTCTGCCGGCAATCCGCTGGGCAATCCCAAAGGCAATCCCATGGGTCCTTGGGGCCGCCACTGAGCGTGCAATCTGCTGCGCCTTGCGGCCGGTTTCGCGGCGATCGGGAAAAACTCCGGAAATTGCCGCGACCGAACCCCAAGGAATTGAATTCTCCCTTGTTTCTGCCATGTTCGCGCCCAACAGCAGACTCGGGACATCCTTGGGACATCGATTTGGGGCCCGGCCGATTGCGAACCTCGCAATCGGGGGCGCGCGTTAGGGGACAGCAATGGCAAAGCCGGCAGTGGTTGTGGTGGGCGCGGACAAGGGCGGGGTCGGCAAGACCACGGTGTCGCGCACGCTGCTCGATTATTTTTCCGCCAACAACGTACCGACCCGTGCCTTCGACACGGAGTCGCCACGCGGAACGCTGAAGCGCTTCCATCCCGAGATCACCGAGATCGTCGACATGACGACGACCTCCGATCAGATGAAGATCTTCGATACGCTCAACGCGACAAGCCCGTCGGTCACCGTGATCGACGTCCGCGCCGGCCTGCTCTCGCCTGCGCTCGCCTCGCTGCGCGATATCGGTTTCCTCGACGCCGCCAAGGCCGGCCAGATCACCTTCGCGGTGTTCCATATCCTCGGACCCTCGATCGCCTCGCTCGACGAGATCGCCGAGACCGCGGGCTTCATGGGCGGCGCGAAATATTTCCTGGTGAAGAACTTCATCAACGATACCCAGTTCTTCCAGTGGGACCAGGCGACCTACCAATCGTATTTCAACCGCATCAAGGATGCGACCGAGCTGACCATCCCCAAGCTCAACGAAATGGCCTATGAGCAGGTCGAAGTGTCCTCCGTCCCGTTCCTGAAATTCGTCGCCAACAAGGGCATTCACGACGAAGCCGCGAACTATTCGTTTGTGCTGCGCGGTTATGTCCGGCACTGGCTCGCGAACGTCTGGAGCGAGTTCGACCGGATCCGGCTGACCGACATCGTCGGCTCGACGAAATCCGGGGCCCGCAGCAGCGAAAAATAGTTGCGAGCGGCGTGCGGATACGGCTGGATTGGGCGGTGAGTTTCGCTCAGATAGTAGCGCAAGATGCCCGCAACGCCCCTCTACATCATCTGCTCGCCCCGCCCGCAGGTCGGCAAGACGCTGCTGGCGCGGCTATTGAGCGAATTCCTGTTGCTCAAGAACGGCAACGTCACGGCCTTCGACGTCAATCTGAAGGAACCGTCGCTGCTCGACTATCTGCCGAAGGTCACCGAAACGGCTGATGTGATCGACACGTTCGGCAAGATGCAACTGATGGACCGCGTCATCGTCGACGATGGGCTTGCCAAGGTGATCGACCTCGGCTTCCACGCCTTCGACGAGTTCTTCAAGATGGCCGACGAGATCGGCCTGCTGAAAGAGGCGGCGCGCCGGCATGTCGCGCCGATGATCCTGTTCGTCGCCGACACCGACCGCGTCTCGGCCCGTGCCCATGAAATGCTGCGGCAGCAGATCCCGCGGGTGAACCTGATCACAGTGGACAATGAATTCATCATCCGCGGCGAGTTGCCGCCCGCGATGGCCGAGGGCCGGCTGCTCCGCCTGCCGGCGCTGCCCGGGTTCCTGAAGACGTATATCGACCGGCTGAACTTTTCTTTCACCGGCTATCTGCGACAGGAGAAAGACTCCTCCACCGAGCTGCACCAATGGGTCCGGCGGAATTACCTCGCGTTCCGGGAGCTCGAGCTCAGCCTGATCCTGCAACGGTCCTAGGCAATAATTTTACCCGGATAATATTGACTGCAAGCGGGATCGAGCCTATTGAGGGCAGCCATTAGCATCCCCTCAACAAGGGCGCATCCCGTGAGCATCGACCGCAAAGCAGCCATCGCCGCCTACAAGGAGCGCAAGACCGTTGCGGGCATCTACGTCGTTCGTTGCGCGGCCTCGGGCGAGACCTGGGTCGGCCAGGCTCCGAACCTGGAGACAATCCAGAACCGCGTCTGGTTTTCGCTGCGCCAGGGCAGCCACACCTGCCGCACTCTCCAGGCCGCCTGGAACGCGCATGGCGAGGCGGGCCTAACGTTCGGCGAATGCGAGCGGCTGGAAGATGAGGAGACCGCCTATGTCCGCAACGCGCTCCTCAAAGAGCGCATGCTGCATTGGCTGGCAGAGCTGAAGGCCGAGACGATCTGAACGTCGCTAGCGACGACGATCCTCAGTGCCCTTCGAACGTCATCAACGTGCGCACCGGCACGTCCATGGCGCGGAGCTTGGCAGCGCCGCCGAGTTCAGGCAGGTCGATGATGAAACAGGCGGCGACTACATTGGCCCCGATCTGCCGCAACAGTTTGACTGCGCCTTCCGCGGTGCCGCCGGTTGCGATGAGGTCATCGACCAGGATGACGCGCTCGCCGGGCTGGATGGCATCGACATGCATCTCCATCTCGTCGATGCCGTATTCCAGCGAATAGGCGATGCGCACGGTGGTGTGCGGCAGCTTGCCCTTCTTGCGGATCGGTACGAAGCCGGCCGAGACCTGATGCGCCACCGCACCGCCGATGATGAAGCCGCGCGCTTCCATGCCGGCGACCTTGTCGATCTTGTTGCCGGCCCAGGGATTGACGAGTTCGTCGACCGCGCGGCGGAAGGCGCGCGCGTCGGCGAGCAACGTGGTGATGTCGCGGAACATGATCCCCGGCTTGGGATAATCGGGGATGGTGCGGACGCTCGCCTTCAGATCGTGGTCAAAATTCATGGCTGTCTCGTTTCAGTTGTCATTCCGGGCTCGCGCTTCCCGCGCCCCGGAATGACGCGTGTGAAATATCCTGCCCTCAATTCGTCCCCGCTTCCAGCCGGAACGCATTCTCGACAATCCTCAAGCCCACCTCGTTGCCGAGCGACATCAACGATTCCGGGTGGAATTGCACGCCGGCGACCGGCAGCGTCTTGTGCTCGAGTGCCATGGCAACGCCATCTTCAGTGCTGGCGGTGACCGACAAAACCTCCGGCATGCTGTCGCGCTCGACAAAGAGCGAATGATAGCGGCCGATCACGATCTCATTCGGCAAATTGCGCATCAACCGCCCGCCGCGCACCTGAACCCGTGAGGGCCGGCCGTGGGCGGGATGGGTGAGCTGCCCGAGCTCGCCGCCAAAATATTCGCCGATCGCCTGCACGCCGAGGCAGACGCCGAACACCGGCAGCTTGTTCTCCAGCGCCGCATCGATGGTTGTCTTGATCCCGAAATCCTCAGGCCGGCCCGGGCCGGGCGACAGCACCAGCAAATCCCACCTCTTCTGCTTGAGCATGTCGAGCGCATGCACATAGCGGACCACGGTGACGGTGGCGCCGACCTGGCGGAAATAATCGGCGAGCATGTGGACGAAACTGTCGTCATGATCGATCAGCAGCACCCGCTTGCCCGAACCGGTGGCATCGGGCGCAAACGCCGACAGCGGCTTTGGCGGATCGCCGCGCAGCGCCTGGAACAGCGCCGCCGCTTTCACCTGGCATTCGCGATCTTCCGCGGCAGGATCGGAGTCAAACAGACAGGTGGCGCCGACGCGGACCTCGGCAAGACCGTCCTTCATACGAATGGTACGGATGGTGAGGCCGGTGTTGATGCTGCCGTCGAAATTCACCGCGCCGATCGCGCCGGCATACCAGCGCCGCGGCGAGCGCTCATGATCCTCGACGAACTGCATCGCCCACAGCTTTGGTGCACCGGTAACGGTGACGGCCCAGGCATGGGTGAGGAAGGCGTCGAGCGCGTCGAAGCCGGGACGCAGCATGCCCTCAACATGATCGACGGTGTGGAACAGCTTGGAGTAGGTCTCGATCTGGCGTCGCGCCAAAACCTTGATCGTGCCGGGGACGCAGACGCGCGCCTTGTCGTTGCGATCGACATCGGTGCACATGTTGAGCTCGAACTCGTCCTTCTCCGAGTTCAGGAGCTGGCGGATCTGCTCGGCGTCGCCGATCGCATCGGTGCCGCGCGCGATCGTGCCGGAGATCGGGCAGGTCTCGACGCGGCGTCCGTCGGAGCGCACGAACATCTCGGGCGAAGCCGAGACGAGAAATTCGCCGTCACCGAGATTCATCAGCGCGCCGTAAGGCGACGGGTTGATGACGCAGAGGCGCTGGAAGACTTCGGCCGGCGAACGGTCGCAAGGCTCGGCGAAAAGCTGGCCCGGCACGGCCTCAAAGAGATCGCCACGCGCAAAGGCGGCGCGCGCGGTCTCCACCGTGGCCTGATATTCGCCGGGGGCGTGATCGGCAAAACCCTGGCGCGGCGTTTTCTGATACGGGCTGTCGGCCGTCTCGCGCGGCAGGCCTTCCGTCGACTTGCCCTTCCACGCGAAGTCGTAGGTCAGCATCACGCCGCGGCCGGTGGCGCGGTCATAGGCGAGCAGGCGATCGGGGATGTAGAGCACGATGTCGCGCTGGTCTTTTTCGCGCGGCCGCTTCTGCACGATATCCTCGATCTGGAACACGAGGTCGTAGGCGAAGGCGCCGAACAGGCCGAGCAGCCCGTCGTCGTTGGCGGAGAAGGCGGCAACGAGATCGCGCACCAGCGACATCACGCTGGCGCGGCGCGTGCGCTGATCCTCCTCGATCGGCGCAGCGCCGCGAATGATGTGGCCGGCAAGGTGCGATTGCGTCTTCTCGGAGATCACGACGCAAGGTTCGCGCAGCACGTCAGCGAGGAAGGCGATCAGCACGCGCCCACGTTCGTTGAGCGCTTCGAGTTTGAAATTGATGCCGACGGTCTCGAGCTTGAGCGGCGGGTCGGAGAAGCCGAGGTCAAAACTCTCGTAACGGCCGGGCACGGTCGTGCCCGACGACAGCACCACGCCATGGCGGCGGTCGAGCAGGCTGATGAGATCATCGAGCCGGTTGGCACCACCGGTAAACTGCTCCGCCACGCGCGTGACCGCGAGACCTGCGCGGGTCACATAGTCGCTTCTGGGCGGAAGGGTAAATACGGTCCTGTTCATGGGGTCCTCTTACGAAACTTGCCGAGGGAACGCCACACAGGACAAACGATCAGGCCGCCGCACTGCGTGGGCGACCTTCGACGATTTATGGAAAAGAAATCGCACCGGCCACCTCTTAGGAGGTGCGCCACCAAAGACGAGTTGGGCGGACGGCGGTGCTCATGGGGCGGGATACTCACCATGGCCGGGGGACGGCGTCAAGGGTGGCTGCTCGTCGCATAGCCGTCGACGTCGATCTCCGCCGTCGTCCCGGCGAAGGCCGGGACCCATAGCCACAAAATTGAATTTTGCGAAGACTCGGAGTGACAGCTCGCCCTAGCGACAAAATCCTGTGGTTATGAATCCCGGCCTTCGCCGGGACGACACGGAATTTGTGGCGCCGCCAGCAAGCCCCTACCCCAAATGCTTCCGGAAAAACTCCGTCGCCCTGCCCCAGGCGAGTTCGGCGGCTTCGCGGTCGTGCACGGCCTGGCGCTGCTCGTTGACGAAGGCGTGCTCGGCATCATAGCGCAACAGCTCCAGCGACTTGCCGGCGGCCTTCATGGCCTTCTCGAAGCCGTTGACCAGCTCCGGCGTGCACCAATCGTCCTTGTTGGCGAAGTGGGCCTGGAGCGGGATCTTGACGTCGGCGGGCTTGGCCGCCTGCTCCGGCGGAATGCCGTAGAATACGACACCGGCCGCAAGCTCCGGCACATGCACCGAGCCGATGATGGTCACCGCGCCGCCGAGGCAGAAGCCGGTCAGGCCGACCTTGGCGCCGTTGCGCGACAGATATTGCGTGGCGCCGCGCACGGTCTGCGTGGTGGCGTCCATGAAGTCGAGCGAGTTCATCTCTTTGCCGGCGGCATCCGTGTCGTGATACGGCACCACCTTGCCCTTGTAGAGATCGGGCGCCAGCGCATCGAAGCCGGCCAGCGCAAAGCGGTCGCACAGGCCCTTGATCTGGTCCGACAGCCCCCACCATTCCTGGATCACGACCACGCCTGGCGCATTTCCGCGCGCAGCGTTGGCGAGATAGCCCGAGGCCTCCTTGCCGTCCGGGCGCTTGAAGGTGATTGCGGTTCCCATGGTGTCCTCCGACGATGTTGTGGGGAGCGGTTGGAGCTATTTTGGCGGTTGCGCGCGCGATAGGCAATCGCGTCAAACAACACACGCTCGTGTCCCAAACAAAAAAGCCCCCTCGCGGGGGCTTCTTCATTCTCGTCTCGCGTGCGCCGCTCAGTGCGAGTCGGCCCAGACTTTCTTCTTGGTGAAGTACATCAGGCCCGCGAAGATGATCAGGAAGATGAAGACCTGGAAGCCGAGGCGCTTGCGCGCTTCCATGTGCGGTTCGGCGGTCCACATCAGGAACGTGGTGACGTCCTTGGCATACTGCGCGACCGTCGCCGGCGAGCCGTCGTCATAGGTCACCTGGCCGTCGCTGAGCGGCTTCGGCATCTTGATGGCGTGGCCCGGGAAGAACTTGTTGTAGTACGAGCCCTCCGGGATGGTCACGCCTTCCGGCACCTTGTCCTCAAAGCCCTGCAGCACGGCCGCGACATAGTCCGGGCCCTGTTCCTGGTATTGGCTGAAGAAGTCGACCAGGAACAGCGGGAAGCCGCGGCCATAGGAACGCGCCTTGGTGATCAGCGACAAATCGGGCGGCGCCGCGCCGCCGTTCGCCGCGCGAGCCGCCTGCTCGTTCGGGAATGGCGAGGGGAAGTAGTCAGCCGCCCGGCCGGGGCGCTCGAACATGTCGCCCTGATCGTTCGGACCGTCCTTGATCTTGTAGTCGGAGGCGAAGGCCGCGACCTGCGCCACCGAATAGCCGGGGCCGCCGTCGTCTCCGAGATTGCGGAAGGCGATGAAGGACAGGCTGTGGCAGTTGGAGCAGACTTCCTTGTAGACCTTCAGACCGCGCTGGAGCGCACCGCGGTCATACTTGCCGAAAGGGCCGGCAAAGGACCAGCTGTTGCCCGGCGGCTTGGGGCCGCCTTCCTCGGCGCGGGCATCTTGCAACGTGCCGACGAACAGTGCGCCGGCGGCGACGAGCGCGACCGCGATCGAGGCGACAGCCTTGCTGCTCTTGGCGAGGATCGCCTCCGAGATCGAGTTCGGCACCGGCCGCGGCGTCTCGATACGCGAGAGCAGCGGCAGCACGATCAGGAAGTAGGCGAAGTAGCAGACCGTCAGGACCCGGCCGGCGATCACGTAGATGCCTTCCGGCGGCTGCGCGCCGAGATAGCCGAGCAGGATGCAGACCGCGACGAAGATCCAGAAGAACTGCTTGGCCAGCGGACGGTACTTCGACGATTTGGTCTTGGCGGCATCGAGCCAGGGCAGGAAGCACAGGATGATGATCGCCGAGAACATCCCGATCACGCCCGCAAGCTTGTTCGGGATCGAGCGCAGGATCGCGTAGAACGGCAGGTAATACCATTCCGGCACGATGTGCGGCGGCGTCACGCCCGGATTCGCCGGAATGAAGTTGTCGGCGTCGCCGAGATAGTTCGGCATGTAGAAGATGAACCAGGCGTAGAGCAACAGGAAGCAGGCGACGCCGAAGCCGTCCTTGATGGTCGCGTGCGGCGTGAACGGCACCGTGTCCTTTTCCGTCTTCGGCTCGACGCCGTCCGGATTGTTCTGGCCGGCGACATGCAGCGCCCAGACGTGGAGCACGACGACGCCCGCAATCAGGAACGGCAGCAGGTAATGCAGCGAGAAGAAGCGGTTCAGCGTCGGGTTGCCGACCGAATAGCCGCCCCACAGCAGCGTCACGATGCTCTCGCCGACATAAGGAATGGCGGAGAACAGATTGGTGATGACGGTGGCGCCCCAGAAGCTCATCTGGCCCCACGGCAGCACGTAGCCCATGAAGCCGGTCGCCATCATCAGGAGATAGATAATGACGCCAAGGATCCACAGCACCTCGCGCGGCTCCTTGTAGGAGCCGTAGTAGAGACCGCGCAGCATGTGGACATAGACCGCGAAGAAGAACATCGACGCGCCGCAGGCATGCATGTTGCGCAGCAGCCAGCCGTAATTGACGTCACGGACCAGAAGCTCGACCGACTTGAAGGCGAGATCGGCATGCGGCGTGTAGTGCATCGCCAGGATCACGCCGGTCAGGATCTGCATCCCCAGCATGAAGGAGAGGATGGCGCCGAAGGTCCACCAGTAGTTCAAATTGCGCGGGGTGGGATAGACGACGAAGGAGGAATGCACGAGACCCAGGATCGGCAGACGTCGCTCGATCCATTGCAGGGCCGGATTGCTCGGCTGGTAGTCGGATGGTCCGCTCATGATGCGATCCTGAGGAAATAATACGACATGACGGTTCGAGGCTTCGGAGGAGGATCCGAAGCTCAGCCGATCTGGATTTTGGTGTCGGAAACGAACTGGTACGGCGGCACCGGCAGGTTCGCGGGCGCGGGCCCCTGGCGGATGCGGCCGGACGAATCGTACTGCGAACCATGGCAGGGGCAGAAGAACCCGTCGTAATTGCCTTCATGAGCGATCGGGATGCAGCCGAGATGGGTGCAGATGCCGATCACGACCAGCCACTGGTCATGGCCGGCTTTGACCCGGGCCTCGTCGGATTGCGGATCGGGCAGGCTCGCCACAGGAACGGCGCGCGCCTCGTCGATCTGCTTCTTGGTGCGATGGCTGATGTAGATCGGCTTGCCGCGCCAGAACACCTTGATGTCCTGCCCCTCGGCGACCGGGGTCAGATCGACCTCGATCGGCGCACCGGCGGCGATGGTCGAGGCGTCCGGATTCATTTGGGAGATGAAGGGCCAAAGTGCGGCCGCGCCCCCTACTGCTGCGGCAGCCCCCGTTGCAACGAATAAGAAATCACGGCGTGTCGGATGGTCCGCCGAAGACGCTGTCGTCACGATTCCAACCCTTTCTTCTTATGCTGCCGGTGGAACCGCTCTAGGAGCCCCCAAGGTCCCCAGAACAGGCTGCCGGCGCCCGCGGCCCCCCGCGGCGGCAGAACTTGGCTAGTCCCCGCCAAAACAAGGCGAAAACAGCAGTCCAGAATCGTTCTATTGGCACCCTTGCCGGGCGAGCGCAAGCCCGCTAACGGCGCGGAAGGGTGCAATGCACGAATTCCGCGGCTAGCGATGTTTTAATGAGACATTTCCGACCCGCACCAACCCGGTCACGACACATGCAGATCGCGCTTTTCCAGCCGGACATCGCCCAGAACACCGGCACGATTCTCAGGCTCTGCGCCTGTCTGGGCATGGCTGCCCATATCATTGAACCGGCCGGCTTCCCCGTTTCCGACCGACATTTCCGCCGGGCGGGAATGGACTATCTCGACCATGTGAGTGTGACCCGCCACGACTCCTGGTCGAAATTCGAGGAATGCCGCGCGGCGCAAGGCACCCGGCTGCTGCTGTTCACCACCAAGGCCGCCACGGATTACCGCGATTTTCATTACCAGACGTCGGACATCCTGCTATTCGGGCGCGAGAGCGCCGGTGTCACCGACGCGGTGGTCGAGGCCGCGGATGCGCGGCTGGTGATCCCGATCACGCCCGGGCTGCGGTCGCTCAATGTCGCCATGACCGCGGCGATGGCCGCAGGCGAAGCGCTGCGGCAGGTCCGGAACCCGCAAGTTTGATATGTTGAGGAGAGACGAGTGAGTTACGCGGTCAAGGAAATCTTCCTGACCCTGCAAGGCGAAGGCGCCCATGCCGGGCGCGCGTCCGTGTTCTGCCGTTTTGCCGGCTGCAACCTCTGGAGCGGGCGCGAGGCTGACCGCCTCGAGGCGACCTGCAAATTCTGCGACACGGATTTCGTCGGCACCAACGGCACGCTCGGCGGCCGCTACGCCTCGGCCGTGGAGCTTGCCGACACCATTGCCGCGCAATGGCGTGCGACGGCCGACAACCGCTACGTGGTGCTGACCGGCGGCGAACCGCTGCTCCAGGTGGACGCCGACCTGGTCGAGGCGCTCCATGCCCGCGGCTTCGAGATCGGGGTCGAGACCAACGGCACGATTGCTCCGCCCGCGGGGCTCGACTGGATCTGCGTCAGCCCCAAGGGCGGCAGCGAGCTGGTGCTGAAGCGCGGCCATGAGCTGAAGCTGGTCTATCCGCAGGCGCTGGCAGCGCCGGAGACTTTCGAGGGCCTCGCCTTCGAACGCTTCTCGCTACAACCGATGGACGGGCCCGAGGTCGCCCAGAACACCGCACGCGCCATCGATTACTGCCTGCACCATCCGCAATGGCGGCTCAGCGTGCAGACGCATAAATCGCTCGGCATCAGATAGGATTGGTTGACGGACAGATGTGGGAATTGACGAAATCGTTCCGCTTCGAGGCGGCGCATTCGCTGTCGGGAACGACCTTTGGTGCGGACAGCGAAGAGATCCACGGCCACTCCTTCCGCGCCGAGGTGACAGTGCGCGGTACGCCCGATCCTGCAACCGGCATGGTGGTCGATCTCGGCCTGCTCCAGCGCGCGATCGAGGACGTGCGGCTGACGCTGGACCACAAGTTCCTCAACAAGATCGAGGCGCTGGGAATGCCGACGCTGGAAAACCTCTCGCGCTTCGTCTGGGAGCGGCTACAGCATATCGGCCAGCTCACCCGCGTCAGCATCCACCGCGACAGTTGCAACGAGAGCTGCACCTATTACGGTCCGCAAGATTAGACTTCGAGGATTTCGTAGGGTGGGCAAAGCGTAGCGTGCCCACCATTCAAGACGACGGTGAAGGATGGTGGGCACGGCGCAAGGGCGCCTTTGCCCACCCTACAGGAATGCAGATGGACGCATCGACAATCGAAGACCGCAAGACGCGCGCCCGCGCCTGGTTTGAATCCTTGCGCGACGACATCTGCGCGAGCTTCGAGCGGCTCGAGGACGACGCGCCGCAAAGCCTCTATCCCGGCGAGGCCGGCCGCTTCGCGCGCACGCCCTGGCAGCGCACCGACCACAGCGGCGCGCCCGGCGGTGGCGGCGTGATGTCGATGATGTCAGGCCGCCTGTTCGAAAAAGTCGGCGTGCACTGCTCGACCGTGCACGGCGAGTTCGCGCCCGAGTTTCGCGCGCAGATTCCGGGCGCGGCGGACGATCCGCGGTTCTGGGCCTCCGGCATCTCGCTGATCGCGCATCTGCGCAATCCGCACGTGCCGGCCGTGCACATGAACACGCGCTTCGTCGTCACCACCAAGGCCTGGTTCGGCGGCGGCGCCGACCTCACGCCGGTGCTGGACCGCCGGCGCACGCAGGACGATGCCGACACGATCGCCTTTCACGCCGCGATGAAAGAGGCGTGCACGCAGCCGAACGGCATCGCCGACTACGACAAGTATAAGAAATGGTGCGACGAGTATTTCTACCTGCCGCACCGGAAAGAGGCGCGCGGGATCGGCGGCATCTTCTACGACTGGCACGACAGCGGCGATTGGGACGCGGACCTCGCCTTCACGCAGGATGTCGGCCGTACTTTCCTGAACACCTATCCTGACATCGTGCGACGCAATTTCGCGACCGCATGGACCGCGGAAGACCGCCAGGAGCAACTGATCCGTCGTGGACGCTATGTCGAATTCAACTTGCTCTATGACCGCGGCACCATCTTCGGGCTCAAGACCGGCGGCAATGTGGATTCGATCCTGTCGTCGCTGCCGCCGGAGGTGAAATGGCCATGATGACGATGACGCCGCCCAAGACGAAGCCGCTCCCCCGCGCCATGCTGATCGACATGGACGACACTATCCTGTCGGCCTATGGCCGACCCGAGATCGCCTGGAATACGATCGCGAACGAGTTTGCCGACGAGCTCGCACCGCTGCCGCCGCAACAGGTCGCCGCGGCCGTGCTGGCCTATGCGCGGCAATTCTGGTCGACCGCGGAAGCCGCGTGGCGGATGAAGCTTGGCGAGGCGCGGCGGCTCACGGTGCGCGGCGGCTTCGCCGAGCTCGCCGCAAACGGCCATCGTGCCCTCTCCGACGATCTTGCCGATCGCCTGGCCGACCGCTTCACCACCTATCGCGAAGAAGCGATCTTCGTCTTCCCGGGCGCGCATGATGCGATCGATGCTTTCAAGGCGCACGGCGTCAAGCTCGCGCTGGTCACCAACGGCGCCGCCGACATGCAGCGCGCCAAGGTGGAGCGCTTCGAGCTCGCGCATCGCTTCGACCACATCCAGATCGAGGGCGAGCACGGTTTCGGCAAGCCCGAGGAGCGCGCCTATCTGCACGCGATGGACGCACTCGGCGTCACCGCAAAAGACACCTGGATGATCGGCGACAACCTCGAATGGGAAGTCGTGACGCCGCAACGGCTCGGCATCTATGCGATCTGGATCGACGTGCATGGCGAGGGCCTGCCAGAGGGCTCGACCGTCAAGCCCGACCGCATCATCCGTTCGCTGACCGAACTCGTGCCGGACCGGGCGTAACAACAAAATATCGAAAACAACCCCATGCACAGTAGCCGGATGCTGCAATTTCAACAGCTTGCCGCCAAACGCAATGCATTGCTGATTTTACGAAATCCTTTGACTTGTCGGGCAAAACAGGCGCATGATGCCATCATCGCCGCGCCTGGGACGGAATAGCCCTAGGGCCATCGAGCGATCCCCCACTCGAACCTCTGCCATCGACGTTTCGCGCAGCCTACGCAAGCCGGAGCACATTCACGGGTCCCGCAGCCCGTGATGGGCATGTCATGACGGCTTGCTAGCCTTCGCCTCGTCGATCAACCTGAAAGGACCATCCATGGAACTGAAAACCGGCGACGTCGTGATGCTGAAATCCGGCGGCCAGCCGCTGACTGTCGCGGAGGTGAAGGGCGACGATATCCTCTGCCTCTGGATGGGCTCGGAGGGCGATCTGTTCCGCGAGACGCTGCCACTGGCCACGCTCGAACGCCTGGAAGTCGAAGACGACGATGATGAGGACGACGAGGATGACGAAGACGAAGAATAAGCACGCCTAAGAAATGAGGGCGGCATGGTCTCCAAGACTCAGACCGTGCTGCCTTGATTTTCATTGGCTGCGTTTCCGGCCACCTTCTCAGGGTGGCGAAAACCAAGATTCCAAAGCCACACTTCGTCTTCATCGGTACCGACCGCCGCTTGTCGAGCACCCGGTCGATCGGATCGATCTGGTCAGACAAAACGATAGAGCTGCGCCGGTGTCTCGGCCAGAATCGTCCGTTCCAGCGCCTTGTCGCCGCACCACTCCGCGAGGCCGCCGAGAACAGCATGATCGTCGATGATGCGAAACGGGTGGATATCGAGTGGCGGGCGATCAGGCACGCGATCGGTATGCGGCCAATCGCTGGCCCAGAGCATGCGATCAGGCCCCGCCGCGATCAAGGCGCGCGCGATCGGAGCTGCATCGGCATATCCCGGCGCCTGTCGTGATATCCGATAGGGAGCGGACAATTTGACGTACGCCTTGCGCGCCTTGACCAGATCCAGCAGCGCGGCAAAGCCGTCCTGTCGAATGCCGTCGCGAGCTTGCGCCATGCCGAAATGATCGATGACGACCTCCACCGGCAGCGCGGCGATCCGGTCGGCGGCGGCGGCAATCACCGGTAAAGCCGCATAGATCTGAATATGCCAGCCCAGATGGCCGATACGTCCCGCGATCGCATCGAGAGCCGCAACGGCGGCGCGCGGATCACGGTTCTCGCCGCTCTCGAGGTTGATCCTGAGGCCGCGAATTCCCCGTCTGTCGAGTTCGGCAAGTTCGATATCGCCGATGTCGGGGGCGACCACCGCGACGCCGCGCGCGCTGTCGCCGAGCTGCGCGAGCGCGTCCAGCATGCAGCGATTGTCGGTGCCGTAGAACGATGGCTGAATCAGCACATTGCGGGTGATGCCAAGGCGCCGGCGCAGCTCATGAAGATCGGAGACCGAAGCCTCTGGCGGGGTGTAGCCGCGTTGCGGCACCATCGGATACTGCCCGGCCGGGCCGATGATGTGGACGTGGCAGTCGCATGCGCCCGCTGGCATCTCGGAGACGTCTTTTGCTGAAGCATGGGCCATCGGCAGCGTCGCTCCCAGGGCAGAAACCGCGATCCTACCAACGTCGCGTCGTGTCATCATCAACATGGCTTTACTCCTTCGATACGACGAGCTTCAGTGACACCGAGGCAAGTGTCGCCGCGACCATGATCGCGGCGACCGCGCCAAGACCGATGACGTACGATCCGGAAAGCTCCTTCAACCAGCCCATCATCCACGGACCGACAAATCCGCCGACCGTGCCGATACTGTTGATGAACGCGAGCCCGCCCGCGGCGGCGACGCCGGTCAGGAACCGGGTCGGGATGGTCCAGAAGATCGCCCTTGCCGCGGTCACGCCGATCAAAGCCAGGCTGAACCCGATCAAGGCGACGGTGAGCGACCCCGACAGGATCGGCGCGGCGAGACCGATCCCGCCGAGCAGACAGGCGATCGCCAGGTTGACGACACGTCGTCCTTTCCGATCCACATGGCGCGCCCACACGATCATGCCGACGGACGCAGAGAGATAGGGAATGGCCGAGATCCAGCCGATCGTCAGCGTCGACAAGTGATATTCCCTCAGGATCAGGGGCAGCCAGATGCCGATCCCGTAAGATCCCAATGTGAAGCCGAACTGGATGGCCGCGAGAATCTGGACACGGGTGTCTTTCAGGGCCGCCAGCAACGAGGAATGCGGCCGCTCCCGCACTTCCGACGCAAGGACGTCACGCAGGGCACGGCGTTCGTCCGACGTCAGCCATGCTGCGGTCTCCGGACGATCGGAGAGAACGCGCAGCATCAGGAAACCCAAGGGGATGCAGGGCAAGCTGACCAGCAGGAACAGCCATTGCCATCCGGTCAGTCCCCAGATTCCATCCATTTGCAGCAGCATGCCACAAACCGGACCACCGATCAGCGACGACGCGGGAATGCCGATCAGGAACCAGGCCAGCATGCGCGTGCGGTATTGTGCCGGAAACCAGGCGGCGAGAAAAAACGTGACGCCCGGGAAGAAACCCGCTTCCGCAATCCCCAGCAACAGCCGCACCGCATAAAAACTGTTCGGGCCGACCACAAGTGCGGTCGCCGCCGAGACCAGGCCCCAGCTGATCATGATACGGGCAAGCCAGCGCCGGGCGCCGATGCGATAGAGCAACAGATTGCTCGGCACTTCGAACAGGCTGTACCCCACGAAGAATATGCCGGCGCCGAGGCCGAACTGGCTGGCCGACAATCCGATCTGCTGATTCATGGTGAGCGCAGCAAAGCCGAGGCTGGTGCGATCGAGATAATTGAAGATGTAGGCGATCGTCAGCAGCGGCACGAAACGCAGGGCGACTTTGCGGGTCGCGCTTTGCAGCATGGCCTCTGCACCAGACGGCTCGGCAACGTCGCGATGGCGTAGGACGCTCTGCTGCAAGAGTGTCATGTCCGGTTTCCCCTCCCATCATTATTGTTTTAAAATTGCCGGCGGCGATTCCGCCGCCGGTTTGTCAGACGCGCTGGCGCTGCCGATCCGGTCCTTCATGCTCCTTGAGTGCTTCGGCCAGTGCCTGCCCCGCTTCGGCGGTACCGAGATTGCCGCCGATATCGCGGGTGACGTCGCGCGCTGCGACGGCCGCTTCCGCCGCCGCTTCGATCGCTTCGGCCGCCGCTTCGAAGGCAGGCTTGCCGGTTCGTCGCCCATACCAGGCAAGAAGCAGCGCAGCCGACAGGATCAGCGAATAGGGATTGGCGACATTCTTGCCGGCGATGTCCGGCGCGGAGCCGTGCGCAGCCTGCGCCATGGCATAGTCCGCACCCGCATTGAGCGAGCCGCCAAGACCGAGGCTGCCCGACAGTTCAGCGGTGAGATCGGACAGAATATCGCCGAACATATTGGTGGTGACGATGACGTCGAAGCGCTGCGGCGCGCGCACGACATGCGCCATCATCGCGTCGACCAGCACATCGTCGACAACGACTTCGGGAAACTCGGCGGCCACCTTCCTGCACTCGTCGAGGAACAGCATGCCGTCCGCAATCTTGAGAACGTTGGCCTTGTGAACGAGCGTCACGTGCCGGCGCCGCCGCATCGCCAATTCGAAGCCGGCGCGGGCGATTCTCTCGCAGCATTGACGAGTGATGCGCCGGAGCGAAACCGCGACGTCGGGCGTCATCAGGATCTCGCCGTTTCCCAGCTCCATGTTGCGATCGGCATAAAAGCCCTCGGTATTTTCGCGCACCACGACAAGATCGAATTTGCCGACCGGCCCGGGAAAGCCTTCGTAGGTTTTGGAAGGGCGAATGTTGGCGAACAGGTCGAGGCTCTTGCGGAAGAATTTGGACGGGTTGATCTCGCCTTTGGCCTCGTCCTTGAAATCAAAGGTGGCGGTGGGTCCGAGGATGATCCCCTGCACCGTGCGCGCCTGATCCAGAATCTCGGGGCGAACCGTCGTCCCGTAGCGGCGCAGGCTGTCATGGCCAACGACATCCTCGATCAGTTCGAGGCCGAGATTGAAACGGCCCGAGGCAGCCGTCAGAACCTGTATGGTAGCGGCTGTGATTTCGGGGCCGATGCCATCGCCTGGCAAAACGAGAATGCGCATGGTATCTCCTGTCAGAACTTTGGATACAAGGGTATACAGTGATGTCCAAGAAGTCCATCCCTGCTCTGGACTTGGGCCAGGACGCCTATGTCAGACTCAAGGAGGCGATCCGCGATGGCACCTTCGCGGCCGGGGGACGGCTGACGGAACTCGACGTGGCGGCTCGGTTGCGAGTCTCGCGAACACCCGTGCGCGAGGCCATGCACCGCCTGGAAGCGGAAGGCCTGCTCAGTTACGAGCCCCGGCGAGGGGTGACGGTCACGCGCCCCGATCATTCCATGGTCATCGAACTCTATGTGATGCGGGAGGCGCTGGAGGGCACGGCGGCGGGATTGGCGGCACAGCACGCCTCCAGTATCGAAATCGCGGCGCTCGCCGAACTGATCGAGGGCGAGAGCGCGCATCTCGATGACGGCGCCGAACTCTCGCGCATCAATCAGCGGATCCACCGGCTATTGTATTTTGCTGCGCATAATCGCTATCTGCTGCGCAGTCTCTCGAGCCTCGCGGACACCATGACTCTTTTGCCGACGATGCTCGGCGACATCGACCGGGCAAAGGAATCTCACGACGAACATTTGCGCCTTCTCGCCGCGCTTCGCGCGCGAGATCCGGCTGCGGCGGAAGAAGCTGCCAGAATCCATCTGCGCTCAGCCCATCGTCATCGCCTGTCGTGGCTTCTTCGCAACGAAACGCCGCCGGATGCCGGAGGGCTGCCGCCCTAAAGAGTTTAAGCGCGTCTAAGACCGCATCCTGGTCAGATCGGAGTGTTCCGCTCCGGCACCTCCGATGTCCGCTTCTCTGCCAAAATACGGCGCAATAGCGGACATCGCTGGATCGCAATGCATGAATCGCGATCTACGATCACAACTAATCGCACGACAGGCATATCGCCTCAGGCGGGGTATTCGCAGCCTCGGTTCTGCCTCGCGGTGTGGCCACCACGTGCATGGCGATGATCGGCAGAAATCTTTTCTACCCTCGGTAGCCAGGTTTGGAAAGTTCGGTTAGCATCTGGTGGTCGGTCACGTGTGCGCATTGGGACGGAAAGTCCCTCCTTGAAAGGACATGTCATGAGACTGTCGTCAAAGTTTGTCGCGCCTTCAGCCTTCGCTTTCTTGTCGACTGTCTTGCTGTGCGGTCCTGCAACGTCGCAAACCGGAGCCAGCTCCACCGCCACACTACCCTCCGTCACGGTCGATGCGCCGAAGCCGGCGGCAACGCCGAGGCCGGTGGTCAGCACAGAGACATCTCACCGGACATCGTCAACCCATCACACGCGATCGGCAACCGCTCAGCCGTCAACCGCTCGAACGCCATCGCCAGATTCACCCTTGGGGCGGATTGCCAGGCTGGAGAAAGTCGCCAGCAGTTGCAACGGTGGCTGTGCATCAAGCTTCCCCAGCGGCAAGGATCCCTGGGTTGGATGTAGCGAGTCGGGCGGCGGCCTGAATTATGGACCTCTCTCGCCAACGTGCCGGGACACCATCACCCATTCATCCTACGAGAATTGCGTCGAGACGAAGGTGTTCCTGGGCGAGTTTCGAAACAGAGCCCACTGGTTTTGCAGCAGCCTGCAGGCCGGCAACCGGTTCAAGGTCGCCGAACTCAAGCGATCAAGGCGCTAGCGCTGGAGCCTTTTCGAGCGAAGCTCGCCTGGACCTGCATCCCGATCGGGGTGCACGGCTCCAGCGCGCCTGATGTCCACTTCTCCGCCACAACGGAGCACTCGCGGACATCATTCGATTTCGCAGACGTCAATCCAACGGCACGTTCAGACTGGTACCTTTGGTAATAATGCCACCACGGTTGCCAATTTCAATCGAACCATAGCGCTGCTTGAAGCAATCGGGCAGCGGCCGGTCACCTTCCATGCTGAGCCAAAGGCGCAGCAAATGACGTTTCTGGCCTGCAATGGGCCAATCGCGAAATCCGGTCCGATCATGCAACAAAGCATGATTGTAGACGAACTGCATGTCACCTGGCTGAAGCCGCATCCCAAAATGCAGAGTGGCATCGTTTGCGAGCGCATCGAAGAGATCGAGCGCCTCGACGTGAGCTGGCGTCAACCTTGGCGCATCGGGAAAGCGCTGCGCACTATCGATATACTGGCGCTGATAGAACCCGGTTAGGAAACCCGCATGCCAATTCAGCACCGGGATTTCGAGATACGGCTTTTCGTTCTCCGGCACCTCGCCTCGCCGGTCTGTCGCGATTGGATCAAACAAGAGAGCGGCAAGGTCGGGACGTCTGGCAAACATCTCGTTGTAGATTGTCGTCGTACTGACAAGGAGAGACTCGCCTCCCTCCATCGCCTCGCGAATGCATAACAGTCCAACCACGTCGGACGAATCCGTGTGGAATGTCTGCCTTTCCGAAGTTTGATAAATTCGGGTGTTCGGATCCCTCGCATCGGCGCCGACGTCACGGACGTGGCCAAGAATGTGCCCCGCTGCATTTTGGGACCGCGCCGATCCGAGATGCGCGCCCACCCCGCAAAATATCGTCGCCGCAAACTCCTGGCTATAATTTGCCACCGGCAGGCCGCGTATGACTTCGAAACCCAAGCCAAGCAGAAGCTTTGTCTTGAGCTTTTCCAGATGCGCGCCGAAGTGAGGAAGCGGAAAGCCTTCCTTGGTGATGGCGGCGATTTTCTTGCTTCTGCCAAGATATGATTCAGCCGCGTTCTCAAGCTCGGTGATCTCGCGGGCCCCAAGCGATATCAACCATCGATCAGGATTGACCTTCATCTCAGCACCCAGCCAAGCAGATTGGATGTCGATCTTCCCCGGAGGGCGATCGATCCCGCCGGGCGCTGAGATCACATTCATATTGTTGGCTCCCGAGAAGATGGGTCGTCAGAAAGAGCGTCGGACCATCAACGATATTGTGCCGACCGCTTGTTTGCAACGCTGCCGGGCCAGATGCACGGACAGCAGGGCCATGAGGTTGTCAGCGCAGGGGTCGTGAATAGTTGGTCGGGCAGATTGATGGCCCCTTCGCCTTGTTCAAGATGGCTTGCGTGCCGAGACCAGCAAGTAAGATTTGCAGACCATACCGATACAGGCTGCCAGCAGCCCGCAAATCGGAGCCGCAGCAAGGCTCTGCAGCAAATCCATGCGGCCTGCCCGGCGCTCCGCGCTCGGCCACCGACTTAAGTTCTTGCGGAATCCGCCGAGGCAGAAGCTGGTCGCGTCGGTCACGTCGATGGCAACCAGGCCGGCGGCGGCCAGACGGTCACGGTAGTCGACAATTCTCGGCACCAGATTCGCTGCCGACACGTGACCGATCTCGATCAGCGCGTTGAAAGGCGTCCGGAACAGGATATCGGACATGACCAATGATCCACCCGGCTTGAGCACGCGAAGAGCCTCCTCGAGAAATTTGTCGCGGGTGTCGAAATGATACGCCGACTCGACGCAAATCACCGCGTCAAAATGATTGTCAGGAAAATCCAGTTCGGTCGCGTTCATCACCTGGAAGGTGCAGTCGGGCGCTCTGATGCGCGCATCGGCGATCTGCGTGTCGGAAATATTGATGCCGGTAATCATGTCGGGCGCGAAGGTCAGCGCCAGCCGTTGCGTGGAGGCCCCCAGTCCACACGCGACATCAAGCATCGGCCCTCCTTTGTCGAGAATGCGCGCGACGAGCTGATCGACGAGCTCTTCGCTCGCCTCGCGTTGCGATTTTGCCCCTCCGCCCCAGTACCCGATATTGTAGAAGCCGCTATTCTCGTAGAAGCGCTGCGGATTCAAACCTCGCATCGTGCGATCATAGAATCGGATCATTCGCTCGCGCGTCGGCATTGCATCGTTTCTCCCTAGAGCTTCCGTTCCGACAGAATCGGAACGGAAGCTCCAGATCTTTGTTTTGACGCGTTTTCGTCACGCGAACCGGCATCCACTTCGCTGAAAGACGCTCTCACCGTTCGCAACGGGCGTGGTCCTGGCGGTGTTGGGTGTCTTCGCTTTTGGGACCATCGGCATCAATATGGGATACCATCGGCTTTTGACACATCACCTTGACGTGTCCACCTTGGCTCAAGCGCATACTCGTTCTGCTCGCGGTCCAGGCGGGAGTCCACGTCGCCCGCGCTCATCTACGCGATCAGCTGCCTCGCCGCAGCCGAAATCATCACCAGCCCGCCGGTGATCACGGCAACATCGAGGATCGCGGTGTGGATGTGCACCGGCATCCGCTCGACGAAGGCCTTTGCCAGGAACGCGCCGGGGATCGCAATCCCGCCGATCAGAAGCGCGAAGGCGAGCACCTGCGCGGTCACGGCGCCGGCGAGGCCGAATACCGAAATCTTGATGAGGCCGGTGCCGAGCGAGATCATTGCATCGGTTGCGATCACGGCGGCGCCTTCGAGGCCTGCCGCCATCAGCAGCGAGAGCAGGATCACGCCGGAGCCGGAGGTGCCGCCGACCAGCACGCCGTAACCGACCGAGCCGGCCGCAAGACCGGTGTCACCGATCTTGACCTGGCGGCGGCGAAGCACGCGGCGCAAGGGCACGCTCAGGATCAGCATGGTGCCGATCACGAGCGCCGCGCCGGCGTTGGTGAGGCGCGTGTAGCCGTAGGCGCCGAGCGCCGTCGTCAATGCAGCGCAGGCGAGCACGATCAGTGCGCGGCGGCGGTCGGCATAACGGAGATAGGCAATCGCGCGGCTCGAATTGGTGAAGATCGCGGAGATCGCGATGATCGGCACCACGGGCTCGGCGCCGACCAGTGGCACCAGCACCAGCGGCATCAGGGCGCCGGTGCCGTAGCCGGCGAGACCACCGATGATCGAAGCAAACAACGCCATCAACGCGACCAGCAGCAGCTGAAAAATCGAGATGTCGGCGAAGCCTGAGACGATGGTCACGTTCTCTCATCGCGGCTGATGCGTGCCGCAGCTTGATCGGCGATGGAAGCGAGTGCGGCTTCCTCTAGTGGAAAATCCGCCGCAAGCCAAGCGTCCTCGGCCAATGTCAACACATGTCCGAGCGCAGGCCCTTCAGCCAATCCGCGCGCGATGAAATCGGCGGCCTTCAGCGGAAATTTCGGCGCGGTCCAGCGCTGCGGCAGCTCGGCGAGCTCGCGCCAGCGCGACGAATTCACGTCGCCGCCGGCCCGCGCCCAGGCCAGCAACACACGATCGTGATAGCGCTCGGCCCCCAGCCGGTACAGCAACCGCCGCGCATTGGCTTCGTCCTTGGTCGGGAAGCGCCACCAGCGATGACCCATCGAATCCAGCGCCTTGGCTTCCGCATTGGAGAGCCTTAACCGCGCGGCGACACGCTTGGCATCTTCGGTGACGGCCACCGTCAGCGCGGCCAGGCGTCGCGTGACGCTCGCCGGCAGGCCGATCTCGCCTTCGATCGCAATCATCGCCGACAAGGGTCCGGTATAGACGACACCGCCGATCAGCGCTTGCAGCAATCCGCCCTCGGCCATTGCGATCGCCGCGGCAGCCGCGCCGCCCGCGACCAGCAGCTTCAGCATTTCCATGCGGACCCGCTCGGCCGACAGGGTCGCAAGACCCGCGCGGCCGCGGATGCAGGCGAGATAGCCGTCGCGGTCGGGCTCACCGACGCCGAAGGCGGCATGGATGCGGAAGAAGCGCAGGATGCGCAAATAATCCTCGGCGATGCGCTGGTCGGGGTCGCCGATGAAGCGCACGCGCCGCGCTCTCGCATCGGCAATCCCGCCGACATGGTCGTAGACGACACCTTTCGCATCAACCGACAGCCCGTTCATGGTGAAGTCTCGCCGTTCGGCGTCCTTCACCCAGTCGCGACCGAACGCGACCTTGGCCTTGCGGCCGAAGGTTTCGGTGTCCTCGCGCAGCGTCGTGACTTCATAGGGCTGGCTGTCGATGACGAGCGTGACGGTGCCGTGGTCGATGCCGGTCGGCACGCTCTTGATGCCGGCGCTCCTGGCCCGCCGCATCACCTCGTCGGGCAGCGACGTGGTCGCGATGTCGATGTCGCCCGGCGGCAGACCAAGAAGCGCATTGCGCACGGCGCCGCCGACCACACGCGCCTCCTCGCCGTCTGCATTCAACAGTTGCAGAACGCGCGCGGTCCCGCCCGAGATCAGCCAGGGCGCATCGGCGAGTATGGGCTCTGCGCTCATCCTTCGGCCCTTATTTTTCCGTGCCCGGCACGAGCTTGCCGTTCACGACATGGGCGGGAAAATAGGTCGAATTCGGCGCGGCGCCGGAGAAATGCGCGAAACCGATCAGCCCCGCGATCACCAGCACCAGCGCCGCCAGAGCCAGGCGCGCGACGACGGTGATCGGCCAGGACGTTTGCACGAACAGGCCGGAACGGGTGGCGGCCAGGAACAGCGCATAGACGGCAAAGGGGATGAGGAAAATTCCGATCTCGGTCAGCACCGGCCGGATCATGATGCGTAGATCCGCTCATAAAGCACACGCAGCATGCCGGCTGTCGCGCCCCAGATGTAGCGCTCCGCGAACGGCATCGCGTAGTAAAACCGCTCCAAGCCGCGGAATTCCTTGCTGTGCATCTGGTGGTTTGCCGGATTCATCAGGAAGGATAGCGGCACTTCGAACGCGTCATCAACCTCGGAATGGTTGATGGTGAGCTGAAAACCCGGCCGCACCCTGGCGACGGTGGGCAGGATGCGGAAACCGAAGCCGGTGCCGTAGAGATCGAGATAGCCGATCGGCTCGACGAAATCGCGCGACAGCCCGACCTCCTCCTCGGCCTCGCGCAGCGCCGCATCGAGCGGCGACGAATCGGTCGCGTCGATCTTGCCGCCGGGAAAGGAGATCTGGCCGGCGTGGTCGTTGAGATGCGCCGAGCGTTGCGTCAGCAAGATGGTCGGCTCGGGATGGTCGACCACCGCGATCAGGACTGCAGCCGGGCGCACCGGCTGCTCGCGCGCGACGATCTCGAGCATCTTGTCGGTGCCGGGATCGCCCGAGGCCGGAATGATGTTCGGATCGTAGAGCCCGGGCGGAACGTCGAAGCCGAGCCGCGCCCTGGAGCGGGCGAAAAAATCCGCCGCACTGATCGCGACGGGCTCGTTCCTCAGGATAGGCTTGTTCAAAGCGCGGCCCTCACCTGCTCCGCGTCGGCCATGGCGAAGAATTCGCCGGCCGACTCGACACCGAACATCGGCTGGCCATCGACCATCCGCTCCTCGCCCATGTCAACCAGATCGTAATAGAGCGCGCGGGTGACCTTGGCCCAGAGATCGGCGCGAACGTGCAGATAGGGCGTCAACCCGCCGTCCTTCGCCTGCTCGAAACGGAGCCGGTGCGCGCCATCGCAGGTCACCCAGTCGTCGACATTGGTGCGGAAGCGCAGCACGCGATGGTTGTCCTCGTCATCCTTCTGCATCTCGACCGCCATGAACGGCGCGTCGTCGACGCGAATGCCGACCTTCTCCACCGGCGTGACGAGGAAATGCTTGTCGCCTTCGCGCTTCAGGATCGTCGAGAACAGGCGCACCAGCGGAAGCCGCCCGATTGGCGTGCCCATGTAGAACCATGTACCATCGATGCCGATTCGAATGTCGAGATCGCCGCAAAACGGCGGATTCCACAGATGTACCGGAGGTAGTCCTTTTTTGACGCCTTCGGCATTGGCAGCGACTTTGGCGGCGGCAGTCAGCCCCTCAAGACCACGATCGGCGCTCTGCCCTTGGTTCGCCATGGTTTGCCCTGACTTTGTCATTTGTCGCGGATGTCGTTTGGCACGATTGGTGCAGGTCTGATTTCTAAGTCTACGTTGTGTGTCGGTGCGCGGTTCCACCCCGGATTAGTCCGGTGTGGAGTTCGCCACTTCGTGATGCCCTACATAACCCTAAGCCGATAAGGTGGGGATAGGTTAATTCAACGAATACATGGCCTTCCTGCAAGTCTAGCATGGGGCCCGAGAGATCAAGTCAATAGATCACGAGATCGCGTGACGACAGGCGATTTGACGACGCAGAATAGCCGCGTGGCAGGCTTAAGGAGCTAACGGATGGCGGAAAGTGTCGAGAAACTCGAGGACGGAATCGTCCGTTCGGCCGAGCAGGTGTCGAGTCAGGTTCGCGCAGCGAAGGACGCGATCGCGTCCGTCATCTTCGGCCAGGATCGCGTGATCGAGAACACGCTGGTCACCATCCTCTCCGGCGGCCACGCGCTGCTGATCGGTGTGCCCGGCCTTGCCAAGACCAAGCTGGTCGAGACGCTCGGTGTCACGCTCGGTCTCGACGCCAAGCGCGTCCAGTTCACACCCGATTTGATGCCGTCGGACATTCTCGGCGCCGAAGTGCTCGACGAGAGCAACGCCGGCAAACGCTCGTTCCGTTTCATCGCCGGCCCCATCTTCGCGCAGCTATTGATGGCCGACGAGATCAACCGCGCCAGCCCGCGCACGCAGTCGGCGCTGTTGCAGGCGATGCAAGAGCAGCACATCACCGTTGCCGGCGCGCGCCACGATCTGCCGAAGCCGTTCCATGTGCTCGCGACGCAAAACCCGCTGGAGCAGGAAGGCACCTATCCGCTGCCGGAAGCGCAGCTCGATCGCTTCCTGATGGAGATCGACGTCGATTATCCCGATCGCGACGCCGAGCGCCGCATCCTGTTCGAGACCACCGGCGCCGAGGAGACGCTGGCGAAGGGCTCGATGACCGCCGATGCGCTCATCACCGCGCAGCGACTGGTTCGCCGCCTGCCGGTTGGCGATTCCGTCGTTGAAGCCATCCTGTCGCTGGTGCGCGCGGCCCGTCCGGGTCCGGACAGCGGCGAGACCGGCAAGTTCATTGCCTGGGGACCTGGCCCGCGCGCCAGCCAATCGCTGATGCTCGCGGTGCGCGCACGCGCGCTGATCGACGGGCGTCTCGCGCCGTCGATCGACGACGTGCTCGACCTCGCCGAACCTGTTCTGAAGCACCGCATGGCGCTGACCTTCCAGGCCCGCGCCGAAGGACGTACGATTCCGGACGTGATCCGGCAATTGAAGACACGGATCGGTTGATGGCCGCAGATACCGGGCACACAGCGAAGGAGATTGTAGCGATCCGACGTGCCGATGGCGAAAGCCGTACGCTCGCCGCTTCGCTCCCGCGCCTGGTGCTCGAGGCCCGCCGTATCGCCGCCAACGTCATCCACGGCCTGCACGGTCGCCGCCGCGCCGGCTCCGGCGAAAACTTCTGGCAATACCGCCGCTTCGTTTCCGGCGAGCCGTCGCAGAACGTCGACTGGCGCCGCTCGGCGCGTGACGACCATCTCTATGTCCGCGAGCTTGAATGGGAAGCCTCGCACACGGTCTGGATCTGGCCCGACCGTTCGCCTTCGATGGCCTTCGCTTCGAAGACTGCGCGTGAATCCAAGCTCGAGCGCACGCTGATTGTCGCCTTCGCGCTGGCCGAGTTGCTGGTCTCCGGCGGCGAGCGCGTCGGCATTCCCGGCCTGATGGCGCCGACCGCAAGCCGCAGCGTCATCGACAAGATGGCGCAGGCGATGCTGCATGACGATGCCGATCGGCTGAGCCTGCCGCCATCCTTCGTCCCCTCGGCGCTGGCCGAGATTATCGTCTTGTCGGATTTCTGGTCGCCGATCCCGGAGATCAAAACCACGCTCGCAGGTCTGTCCGGATCGGGCGCGCACGGCACGATGGTCCAGGTCGTCGATCCCGCCGAAGAGAGCTTCCCTTATTCCGGCCGCGTCGAGTTCGTCGAGCCCGAAGGCTTTGGCGTGATCACCGCCGGCCGCGCCGAAAGCTGGGCCCAGGACTACACCGCGCGGCTCGCGCTGCATCGCGACCAGATCCGCGCCGAAACCAACAAGCTCGACTGGCTGTTCACGACACATGCGACCGACCGCTCGGCCGCCGAGCTGCTGCTGTTCCTCCATGCCGGCATGCAGGTGAGCAAGTCGGGCGCCCGCACCACGACGATCAAGGCGGGGCCGGCCGCATGATGGGATTGCCGCTCGCCTTCACCGAACCGCTGCTCCTGATCGGCCTCGTCAGCCTGCCGGTGCTGTGGTGGCTGTTGCGGGTGATGCCGCCGCGGCCGCGCCGCATCGAGTTTCCGCCGACGCGACTGCTGTTCGACATCGCGCCTCGGGAAGAGACACCCTCGCGGACGCCGTGGTGGCTGACCGCGCTGCGCCTCTTGGCTGCGGCGCTCGTGATCTTCGCCGCCGCCGGCCCGATCTGGAATCCGCCAACGGGCCTCGCCGCCAGCAAGGCGCCGCTGATGATCATGTTCGACGACGGCTGGAGCGCCGCATCGAACTGGGACATCCGGATCAGGGCCGCCGACGAGCTGATCGCCAATGCCGACAACGACCGCCGCGCCATCGCGCTGGTGCCGTTGTCCGAGCCGAACCGCGACATCACCTTGATGCCGGCTGGCGCCGCGCGCGTCGCGCTGCGCCAGCTGACGCCAAAGCCCTATTCGATCGACCGCGTTGAAACCCTCACCGCGATCGACCGCTTCCTGAAAGCCACCGGCGACTGCGAGATCGCCTGGCTGTCTGACGGCGTCGACACCGGCCGCGGCGAAGAATTCGTGCAAGCCCTCGGCAAGACCATAGGGGATCGCAGCTTGACGGTGTTCGAAGGCGGCACCTCCTCCCCGATGGCGCTGGTCGCTGCAGAAAACGCAGCGGCGAAAATGACGGTGAAGGTGCTGCGCACCGACAGCGGTATTGCTGCCGGCACGGTTCGCGCGCTCGACCAGAAGGCGTCGCCGATCGGCGAAGCCCGCTACACCTTCGGGCCGCAGGACAAGGAGACCGAGGCGGCGTTCGACCTGCCGGTCGAGCTGCGCAACGACATCGCCCGGCTCGAGATCTCCGGCGAGCGTTCGGCCGGCGCGGTGCAGCTGCTCGACAAGCGCTGGCGTCGCCGCGCCATCGGCATCGTCTCGGGCGCGAGCAGCGAGACCGCACAGCCGCTGCTGGCGCCGACCTTCTATCTCACCCGCGCGCTGGCGCCGTTCGCCGATGTGCGGCTGGCCGACAAGGGCTCGCCGCAGCAGGGCATCACGCAATTCCTCGACCAGAAGCTGCCGATGATCATCCTCGCCGACGTCGGCACCATTGCGCCCGAGCTGCGCGAACGTCTCAATGCCTGGGTCGACCAGGGCGGCGTGCTGGTGCGGTTCGCGGGGCCCCGGCTGGCGCAGGCCGAAGACGATCTCGTTCCGGTCAAGCTGCGCAAGGGCGGCCGCACGCTCGGCGGCAGCCTGACCTGGGAGAAGCCGCAGCATCTCGCCACCTTCGCGGCCGACGGTCCTTTTGCCGGCGTCGTGGTTCCCAAGGACGTCACCGTGAGCCGCCAGGTTCTGGCCGAGCCCGATGCAGTGCTCGCCACCAAGAGCTGGGCCTCGCTCGAAGACGGCACGCCGCTCGTCACCGGCGAGCATCGCGGCAAGGGACTGGTCAGCCTGTTCCATGTCAGCGCCGACATGCGCTGGTCGGATCTGCCGATGTCGGGCACCTTTGTCGAAATGCTGAGGCGGGTCGTCGACATGTCCGGCTACACGTCCAAACCCGGTGCCGGTGTCGCCGGCGAAGCCAATGCCGAGACGCTGGCGCCGCTGCGCATGATGGACGGCTTCGGCGCCTTCGGGCCGCCGCCGGCCACCGCAAAGCCGCTAACGGCTGATTACCGCGACCGCGCCACGCCGGATCATCCGCCCGGCTTTTACGGTCCGGCAGAAGGACCGCTCGCCGTGAACACACTCGCTAGCGCCGACCGCATCGCAGCCCTCAACACCGCGAGCCTGCGTGCGCGGCACGCCACCTACACCAATGCCGAGCCGCGCGACTTGCGCGGCTGGCTGCTGTCGACATCGCTGGCGCTGTTCCTGGTCGACGCCATCATCGTTGCGCTGCTCGGCGGCGGTCTTGCCGCGCTGCTGCGCCGGCGCGCCGCGCCCGCCATGATCGTGCTCGGGCTGGTGCTAGCGGGCCTGCTGTCGTTCGCGCCGACGCCATCGCGCGCCGACAGCGCATCGGACGAGTTCGCGATGAAGGCGGTGTCGCAGACCCGGCTCGCCTATGTCGTCACCGGCAATGCCGACGTCGATTCCATCGTCAAGGCCGGCATGTCCGGCCTGACGCTGTTCCTGGCGCAGCGCACCGCGCTCGAGGCCGGCGATCCCGTCGGCATCGATCCCGCGCGCGACGAGCTCGCCTTCTTCCCGCTGATCTACTGGCCGATCGTGCCGGGCGCGCCGAAACCGCCGCAGGACGCCATCAACAAGATCGACGCCTATATGAAGCAGGGCGGCACCGTGATCTTCGACACCCGCGACGCGGTCGAAGCGCCGCCCGGCGAGAACGGCGCCTCGCAGACGCCGGGCATGCAGACCTTGCGCGAGATCCTGTCCTCGCTTGACGTGCCCGAGCTCGAGCCGGTGCCGCGCGAGCACGTGCTGACCAAGACCTTCTATCTGCTGCGCGACTTCCCCGGCCGCTTCAACTCGGGCCAGACCTGGGTCGAAGCGCTGCCACGCGAGGATGACGACGAGAGCGCGCAAAAGCCCGCACGCGGCGGTGACGGCGTCTCGCCGATCATCATCACCTCGAACGACCTTGCGGGCGCCTGGGCACTCCGTCCCGACGGCCAGCCGATGCTGCCGCTCACGCCAGGCGAGCCGCGCCAGCGCGAATTCGCTTACCGCGCCGGCGTCAACATCGTGATGTACACGCTGACCGGCAACTACAAAGCCGACCAGGTGCACGCACCGGCCCTGATCGAACGGCTGGGGCAATGAGCACCGTCGTCATCCTGAGGTGCGAGACCGGCGGTGCGCTCGCACCGCTGGGCGAGCCTCGAAGGATGGGCCACACCCACCGCCCGAGCATCCTTCGAGGCGCGTCGCAAGTGCGACGCGCTCCTCAGGATGACGCCAACGTGCTGGATCTAACATGAATTACGGCATCGCTTTCACGCCGCTGGTTCCCGCGATCGTCCTGTGGATCGCGCTCGCCGCGATCGTGGTCATCGCCGGCGTGCTGCTGCTTGCACGGGCGCGCGGCACGGCCGTGCGCGTGGCAGCGCTGGCGCTGTTCCTGCTGGCGCTCGCCAATCCCTCGTTCACGCGCGAAGACCGCGATCCCCTCACCTCGATCGCCGCCGTCGTCGTCGACAAGAGCCCGAGCCAGAACTTTGGCAACCGCAATCGTGAAGCCGCGCAGGCGCAGGAGGCGCTGGTCGACAGCCTGAAGAAGATCAAGGGCCTCGAGGTTCGCGTCGTCGAGGCCGGACAGGCCGATGGCGAGACCGACGGCACAAGATTGTTTGGCGCTCTCGCCTCCGCGCTGGCGGATGTGCCGGTCGATCGCGTCGCCGGCGCGTTCCTGATCACCGACGGCCGCGTCCACGACATCCCGCCCAACGCCGCCGCGCTCGGCTTCCAGGCGCCGGTGCATGCGCTGATCACCGGGCAGAAGGACGAGCGCGATCGCCGCATCGCGGTCACGGCGGCGCCGCGCTTCGGCATCGTCGGCCAGAACCAGACCATCACCTACCGGCTCGACGACCAGGGCGTCAGCAACGAGCGCGCCAAGGTCACGGTCCGCCGCGACGGCGAGGTCATCAACGAGCGCACGCTCTCAAGCGGCCAGACCGCCAGCGTCGACGTCGAGATCAAGCATGCCGGGCCCAACATCGTCGAGATCGAGGCCTCGCCGCTCGAGCGCGAGCTGACGCCGGTGAACAACCGCGCCGTCGTCGCCATCGACGGCGTGCGTGACAAGCTGCGGGTGCTGCTGGTCTCCGGCGAGCCGCATTCCGGCGAACGCACCTGGCGCAATTTGTTGAAGTCCGACGCCAGCGTCGACCTCGTGCACTTCACCATTCTGCGTCCGCCGGAGAAGCAGGACGGCACGCCGATCAACGAATTGTCGCTGATCGCGTTTCCGACCCGCGAGCTGTTCCAGCAGAAGATCAACGAATTCCAGCTGATCATCTTCGATCGCTATGCCCGCCAAGGCGTGCTGCCGATCGCCTATTTCGACAACATCGCGCGCTATGTGCGCTCGGGCGGCGCCGTGCTGGTCTCGGCCGGACCCGACTATGCCTCCAACACCAGCATCTGGCGCACGCCGCTGGATTCAGTGCTGCCGGCTGAACCCGTCGGCGTGACCGAGAAGCCGTTCTATGCGCATCTGTCGGATGTCGGCAAACGCCATCCGGTCACGCGCGGGCTGGAAGGCTCGGCATCCGAGCCGCCGCACTGGAGCCGCTTCTTCCGCACCGTCGACACCCGCAATTCCGTCAACCCGCCGGTGATGACGGGCGCTGACGGCAAGCCGCTGTTGTTCCTGACGCGCTTCGGTGAGGGCCGCGTCGCGCTCTTGCTCTCCGACCACATCTGGCTGTGGGCGCGCGGCTATGAGGGCGGCGGCCCGCATCTCGATCTGCTGCGGCGGATGTCGCACTGGCTGATGAAGCAGCCGGACCTTGATGAAGAGGCGCTGCGCCTCCAGGTGCAGGGCAAGGACCTCGTGGTGGTGCGCCAGACCATGTCGGACAGCGTCCAGCCGGTGAGCGTGACCTCGCCCTCCGGCGTGTCGCGCGACCTGACGCTCAGCCCCGGCGACCCCGGCGAATGGCGCGCCAGCCTGCCGGCGAGCGAGCTCGGCCTGTGGCAGGCGACCGACGGCACGCTGAAGGCGCTGATCAATGTCGGCCCGACCAATCCGAAGGAATTTTCGGAAGTCACCTCCACGACCGATACCTTGAAGCCGCTGACACAGGCGACCGGCGGCGACGCGGTGCGCGTGGTCGACGGCTCCAGCGTCGAGCTGCCGCGCATCGCGCCGGTACGCTCCGCCAGCATCTTCCATGGCGACGGCTGGATGGGCGTGCGGATGCGCGACGCCAGCGTGGTGAAAGGCGTCGGCGTGCTGCCGATCTTCGCCGGCCTGATCGGCCTATTGCTGCTGCTCGGCGCATTCGCCGCGACCTGGGTCCGCGAGGGACGCTAGTTGCCGGAACGACACATCGCGCGGCCACCCGCGCGAGATCGCCTGACCGCCGTTGACATCCGCTGACTGATCGGGCGATGTTATAATATAACATCGCGACGCCAGGGGTTTGGCGCCTCGCGATGCGGGGTGGCGTTTCCAGATGAAGTGGTTCCGGTCGAATATCAGGCACGGCGCCCGGCTCGCGATGTTCGCGATGCTGGTGCAATTCGCGCTGACGTTCGGCCACAGCCACTGGTTCGCCCAGGCCGCGCCGCTAGCGCAGTCTCATCTGACCGACAGCGCCAAGACGACCGCCTCGATCGACCGCGCCGTCGTCCAGAAGCAATCACCCGCCGGCCCCGATCGCGAGCAGCCGGGCGACGACAATTGCGCGATCTGCGCCGTCATCGCGTTGGCGGGCAGCGTCATGTCCGCGACGCCGCCTTTGCTGCTGCTGCCGCAGGCGGTCGAACTGCTCTACCGCACCACCGATGCCGAATTCGTCCATCTGAACTCGGCCCGCACGGCGTTCCAGCCGCGCGCCCCTCCCGTCTCCTGATCCCCATCGATTGAGCTGCCATCGGCATCGGCTGTTGCGCCGATCTCGCAAGGCTATCGAAATTGACCCGTCGCGTAACGACGGTGCGTGACGCCCGCAAAGCCTCGGAATGAGCGCGGCGGTGCGCAATCGGAATCAGGACAATGGTGTCTCCAAAACCAATATTGGCGGGCTCGAGCCTCGCCGCACTCACGCTTTTCTATCTCGGCGGCAGCGCCATGGCACAGACCGCACCGACCGGCGGCGTCACGACACTGCCCGGCATCGAAGTCGACGCCCCCAAACAAACAACACCACCGCGCAAGCCCAAGGTCCGCGTCGTCACCGACAAGCGACGCGAAACGCCGGTTGTGCAGCCGCAGACGGAGGCCCAGGTCACCGCCGGCCGGAGCGAGAAGTTCGACACCGCGCGTCAGGCGATCCTCGCGCCCGCGGGCGCCACGACGCACACGCTCAATCGCCAGGCCATCGAGGCGCTGCCTCAGGGCACCAATGCCTCGCTGGACAAGGTGCTGTTGCAGTTCCCCGGCGTCACCCAGGATTCGGCCGCGAGCGGCGACCTGCATGTCCGCAACGAGCACGCCAATCTGCAATACCGCATCAACGGCGTCATGCTTCCTGACGGCGTCGGCGCGTTCGGGCAGATTCTCGACACCGGCATCGTCGGCAGCCTCAGCCTGCTCACCGGCGCGCTGCCCGCGCAATATGGCCAGCGAACCGCGGGCGTGCTGGACATCCAGACCAAGGCCGACGCCTTCAACAATACCGGCGTCGTCGGCGTCTACGGCGGCAGCAACGGCACGATCTCGACGAATGTGGAATATGGCGGAACGGTCGGGCAGACCCAGTATTTCCTGTCGGGACGCTTTCTCCAGAACAATCTCGGCATCGAGAACCCAACCCCGTCGGTCAATGCGATTCACGACCGCACCAACCAGGAGAAGGGATTTCTCTATCTCTCGACGATGATCGATCCGACCAGCCGCCTCACCTTCATGAGCGGCGTCTCGAACTCGACGTTCCAGATTCCCAACAATCCCGGCCAGACGCCGAATTTCACGGCCTTCGGTGTCTCGAACTTCGACTCGTCGCAGCTCAACGAGCACCAGAACGAGTTCAACCAATTCAACGTCGTCGCCTATCAGACATCGAACGGCGAGTTCGATACCCAGACGTCCTACTTCAACCGCTATAGCCAGCTGCACTTCTATCCCGACACGGTCGGCGATCTCGTGTTCAACGGCGTGTCCTCGGACGTCTATCGCCAGAGCGTGGTCAACGGCATCCAGCAGGATACTTCGTGGCGCGTCGGCTATGCGCACACGCTGCGCTTCGGCTTCTCCGTGAGCGCGGAGCGGACGCTGGTCAACAGCGGAACGACGGTGCTGCCGCTGGTCGATCCTGCGGATCCGACGGCAGGCACGATCGACGCCCCGTTCTCGGTGTTCGATTCCAGCGCCAAGACCGGTTGGCTGATCGGGACCTACGTCCAGGACGAATGGAAGATCACCAACAATTTGACGCTCAACGCCGGCCTGCGCTTCGACCAGATGTACCAGTATGTCGATGCGAACCAGCTCAGCCCGCGCGTCAGCCTGACCTGGAAGCCGTTCGACGGCACGACGTTCCACGCCGGCTATGCCCGCAACTTCACCCCGCCCTCGCAGGTGATCGCCGCGCCGGTCAACCTCGCGCTGGTGACGCCGCCGGGTGCGCCGGCCAACACGCAGACGCCGGAGGTCGGGCAGAACAGCCCGGTGCAGCCGGAACGCTCGCACGTGTTCGACGTCGGCGTGGTGCAAAAGATCTATCCGATCCCCGGCCTCGAGGTCGGCGCCGACGCCTACTACAAGAAGGCGCGCGACCTGCTCGACGACGGCCAGTTCGGCGCGGCCTATGTGCTGAGCGGCTTCAACTACGATCGCGGCGAGAATGTCGGCGTCGAGCTGAAGTCGACCTACCACAACGGCAATTTCAGTGCTTACGCCAATCTCGCCTGGGCCAAGCAGATCGCGACCAGCGTCGTGTCGAACCAATATCTGTTCGGCGCAGATGAGCTCGCCTATATCGCGGGCCATTACGTCTATACCGACCACGCGCAGATGCTGTCGGGCTCGGCCGGTGCCTCCTATCTGTGGGAGGGAACGCGCTACAGCGTGTCGATGATCTATGGCAGCGGCCTGCGCTCGGGCTTTGCCAACACCGATCATCTGCCGGGCTACACGCAGGTCAATTTCGGCCTGTCGCACGACTTCAACATCGTCGCGCCGAACAAGCCGACGACGGTGCGCTTCGACGTGGTCAATGCGTTCGACACGATCTACCAGATCCGCGACGGCTCCGGCATCGGCGTGTTCGCGCCGCAATACGGACCGCGGCGCGGATTCTATGCCGGAATCTCACAGCGGTTCTAGCCGCACGCCTTGCTCCAGTCGGGGCCTACGGGCCCCGGCACGCCTCGGCTGCTTGTAGGCGCCATCGCCCACATCCCAAAAACTGAAACGATGACTTTCAGTTATTTCTGTTTCGCTCGTTGAGCCAGCAACCACATCATCTCCCTATAGACAGGGAGCCTCCGATGACCCAACAGGCCAGCAAGACCAGCGCTCCGCCATCGGTGGGCGCCGATGTGAGCGGGATCGAGACACTGCTCAACCGCAATCTTCCGGAAGTGTTCGGTGAAGGCGATCCGGCTCGCCGACGGCGCGCCATTCAGGACCTCTACACCGAGGACTGCGTGCTGTACGCGCCGCCGGGCACGTTCGTCGGTCACGACGCGCTGGACAAGTTCGCCGGCGATCTCCGCGCGACGCATCCTCACTTTGTCTACACGCCGCACGGTGCGCCCCAGGTCCTGCACAATTCGGGGCGCTTGGCGTGGGAATCCGGGCCGAAAGGTGAAGCGGCCGCCTACACCGGCGTGGATTTCATCATCGCCCGCGACGGCAAGATCGCGGCTCTCTATGTCTACCTCGACTCGCCGCCCGCATAGCGCGTGAGTCGCTTCTCGTAGCGCCATTGGTCCACGGGGAAGGGACCGTTCGAGGTCTCCGACAGCATGACGAAGGTGCCGGCCAGATGCCAACCGCTCTTCTCGTAGAACCGCGCAGCGCGCGTGTTGCCGATCGCGCATGCGAGCCACGCCGTCTCCACGCCGCGCGCGGCGAGCCGAGCCTCCGCATCGGCAATCAACGCCGCGGCCACGCCCGAGCCGTGCGCTTCGAGCGCCACGAACAGCTGATATAATTCCTCACCCCTGAGGACACATAGGCCGAGAGGCGCGTCGACCGGGCCGGCAACATAGACGTCGGGGAGTGCGGCCTCGAGCCGATCGCGAAAGCTCGCAAGCGTGCGGAGGCGGATCAGCTCAGGTGGCGCAAAAACCGCATGCGATTCATGCCATACGTCGTGCCACAAGCGCGCGAGATGATCGAGTTCACCGGCATCCGCGGGTCTCACTTGCATCTGCGATACTCCGTAAGGCGGACGTCGTAGCCCGGATGGAGCGAAGCGAAATCCGGGGTCTGTCCGCGCACCGAGATCGTCCCGGATTGCGCTTCGCTCCATCCGGGCTACGTGCCTAACACTATCCCCGCGCCTTGCTCCAGTCGGGCGCGACCGCCCCCGACACACCTTCGAACGCGCCGTCGACGAGCTCGAACACCAGGACACGGCCTGCATCGACCGGGCCCGGCATGGTGACGCGGCCCTTCGCAACCTGCTTGAAGCCGACACGGCTGTAATAGGCCTCGTCGCCGACCAGCAGCACAAGGCGGTGGCCCTTTTCCCTGGCGTCCTTCAGCGCGCGCTCCATCAACACGCGGCCGATGCCGCGGCTGCGGAATGGCGGCTCGACGGTGAGCGGCCCGAGCAGCAGCGCCGGTGTCTCGCCGATCAGGATCGGCAATTGCCGGACCGAGCCGACAAGAAGCGTGCCAATGCGGGCGGTGAAGGAGACGTCGAGCAGATGGTCGACGTGCTCGCGGATGCGATAGGCGCTGAGCACGAAACGGCCGGGGCCGAAGGTGCGCTCATGCAGCCGCTCGATCGCCTGGGCGTCGCCAGCGGCCTCGGGACGAATGGTGAGTGAGAGATCGGTCATAATTATTTCGCGGATTAGCATCTGGACGTTCGGACGTCCATGGGAGCGCCCGACGTCAGTTCCTTTTCGGCGCCGGCTGGGACAAATAGGCCAGCATCTTCATCTCCCGCCGCCCCCGCGTCACGGTATCGAGCACGAGCCCGGACGAGACCGACAGCATCGCCATGATCATCAGGCCCATCGACAGCACGGCGGTCGGAAAGCGCGGCACGAGACCTGTTTCGATGAAGGTGATGACAATCGGGATCGCCAGGATGATCGCGGCCAGCGCCAACAGAATTCCGATCACCGTGAAGAATCGCAACGGCCGCTCCGAGCGATAAAGCTTCAGGATGGTGCCGAGGATGCGAAAACCGTCGCGCCAGGTGTTGAGTTTCGAGAACGAGCCTTCGGGCCGCGCATAGTAAGGCGTCTCGACCTCGGCGACCGGCAGCGACAATTCCAGCGCGTAGACCGCGAGCTCGGTCTCGATCTCGAAACCGTCAGAGAGCACCGGGAAGGATTTGACGAAACGGCGGGAGAAAACGCGGTAGCCGGACAGGATGTCCTTGAACTCCTGTCCGAAGGTCGACGACAGAAAGCCCGTCAACATGCGGTTGCCGGTTCGGTGGCCGAGCCTGTAGGCGGCTTGCACCTGGTCAACGCGAAGCCCGACCACCATGTCGAGATGCTCGTCGAGCAACTTGTCGATCATGCGCGGCGCGCTCGGCGCATCGTAGGTGGCATCGCCATCGACCAGCACATAGATGTCGGCCTCGACGTCGGCGAACATGCGGCGCACCACGTGGCCCTTGCCCTGCCGGCGTTCGCCGCGCACGATCGCGCCGGCCTCGCGCGCGACGGCAGCGGTGCGGTCGCGCGAATTGTTGTCGTAGACATAGATCTCCGCCGAAGGCAGCGCCTTGCGGAAGTCGGCGACGACGGTCGCGACCGCCGCCTCCTCATTGTAGCAGGGCACCAGCACCGCGATGCGAGGTTGCGCGGATGTCATCGCGGTAACGCTCCCAGACTGGCCGGCTCATGCCGGAGCGACATGGCCTGTCGCGTTTCTTTCGGCTGCATCAGCCAGGCGAACGACACGCTCCACAGCGAGAGCATCGCGATCGGCACGATGTAATAAGGCGTGAAGATCGGATGGCTCAGGAAGAACACGAGGTTGACGAGGAGGTTGGCGGCGACAACAAGCGCAACCTGCCGCACGCTGCCCTCGCCCGCCCGCAGCAGCCATGCCGTCGAACCGATCGCGAGCACGATGAGCACGAACTGCATGTCGCGCAGATATTGGCCGATCACGGCTAGATCGAAACCCGGCGCGACGACGTCCGCACTGCCATAGGTCGTGGCGAGCGGGCTGCCGGCATTGATGGCCTGGGCGATCAGGGTCGGGGCCATGCCGACGAGGACACCGACTCCGAAGCCGAGGCCCTGCACGAAAGTGGCGAGCTTGCGCGACCACACGAAGGGAATGCCAAGGAACAGGAAGTAGCCGGCGGCGAGCAGCGCGTTCGGTAATCTGAAATTGACGGAGGCGCCGAGCAGGAGACCAATCAGCGCAATCAACAATACGCTGCGCTTGTCCCTGGTCAGCCACAACGCGGTCAGGAAGCCCGCGACGGCGCACACCGCCATGGTCGGCGCGACTGAATAGCTCGCCTTGGCCGGATTGATCATGAGATAGACGGCCAGCGCGCCGAACAGGCCCGCACCTGATATCGACGGCAGCGTCCGCGCCATGGCAATGCCGTATAGTGCAAGACCGCACACGATCAGGCTCGCGGCAATGTAGAGCGGCACCACCTGATGGCCTTGCGGAAACAGCGCCAGTAGAAATCCGGTGCCCGGCGGATATTGCATCACCACCTTGCCGCCCGGCATCGGATTGTGGCAGGGCCAGCGGACCGGATCCTTCCACTCGGCGAACGCGATCTCCTTCATCTTGCCTTCGAAATAACGATCGTCGTCCCTGACCGCGTCCGTGTTCAGCCCATCGGCGCCAAAGCGCTGGAACAGATGCGCCTGCCGAAGATAGCAGATGTCATCATAGACCCCGCGCGCCTCGCTCCAGCGCGACATCGTGACGATGTTGCTGGCGAGGATCGCAAGGCAGATCAGGCCGAAGGCGAATTTTGCGATTTTCATCCGGTTTCCGTGGCGCCCGTCGAAGCGAGTTACTAGCACAGGCCGCCCTCAGCGCCACGTCGCAATCAGGGGCTTGCCGTCGAGCACTTCCGCGATCCGCAGCCGCGTACCGGGCGTCACCCCCTCGGGCAGCGCGGCGCTATCGAAGAATCCGCATTCGATGATCTCGCGGTTCGGTTCGGGCAAGCGGTCCTGGCGGAAATGCCTGACCACGTAGACCGCGACATGATCACGGCGAGAGACGTGGCTGTTGAGGAAGATGCCGTGCAGCTCCGCTTCCCCGGTCAGATCGATATCGCCCTCCTCCTTGAGCTCGCGCCGCATCGCCTGCTCCATGGTCTCGCCATGGTCGACGCCGCCACCGGGCAGATACCAGCCGGTGACGTAGGTGTGCTTGACCAGGAACACCTTGTTGTCGGCATCGAGCACCACGGCACGGACGCCGAGCGTCATGCCGCGGACGAGCAGGAAATAGGCGTGGAAAACTCGCCGCAGCAGCGGCTCGCATTTCCGTCGGATCTCGTCCAGGCGCTTCGCCATCAGCCTCTCGTGATGCGCGCCGCTTGAGGCCCTTGCAGGCTTCGCTTGCGCGGCGCTCGCGACCTTGCCATTACAGCACGTGAATAGCGAGGCAATCGCGCGTCATGGCCCCCTTCACACTCGCCCATCTCTCCGACCCGCATCTGCCGCCGTTGCCGAAGCCGCGGCTGATCGAGCTCGCCAGCAAGCGCGCGCTCGGTTACGTCAACTGGACGCGCAACCGCCACAAATATCAACGCCGCGAGGTGCTCGACGCGCTGGTCGCCGATATGCAGGCGCAGGCGCCCGACCACATCGCAGTGACCGGCGATCTCGTCAATCTGGCGATGGAGGCGGAGTTCGCTCCGGCGCGCGCGTGGCTCGACGGCGTCGGCCCGCCCGACCGCGTCACAACGATTCCCGGCAATCACGACGCCTATGTCCGCGCCACGCGCCATCGCTTCGGCGAGACATTTGCGCCTTATCTTGCGGGCGACGATGGCAACATCGGCTTTCCCGCCATACGCCGGCGCGGGCCGGCGGCGCTGATCAGCCTCTCCAGCGCCGTGCCGACCTTGCCGTTGATGGCGACGGGCACGCTCGGGCGCGATCAGCTCGCGGCCCTCGAACGGGTGCTTGAACAGCTCGCAGCCGACGACGTCTTTCGCGTGCTGCTGGTGCACCATCCGCTGAAGTCCAGCGCATGGCAGAAGCGGCTGACGGATTCCGCTGCGCTGCTGGCGCTGTTGAAACGCCATGGCGTCGAGCTGATCCTGCACGGGCACGACCACATTCATTCGACGATGTGGTTCGAAGGCCCCAACGGCAACATTCCCGCGATCGGCGTGCCGTCGGCCTCCGCACTCGCGCACGGGCGCTATCCGACGGCCGCATACAATCTGTTCGCGATCGAGAAGGACAATGCCGGCTGGCGCTGCGAGCAGATCGTGCGGAGCCTCGATCGCGCCTTGCAGATCCGCGAGATCAAGCGCGCGCGGCTGGTTTGAGGCGCGCGCGTCAGCGCGAGCACGGACGACGGAGAGCAATCACCAGCTCCGCAACGCCGCAAGAACGGCGACGCCGAACAGCGCGGCGGCGCCGAGGATGAAGCCGAGCACGAACGGCCAGATGCGCGAGCGGCGGGGCTGCTCGGCGACCTCCGGCTTCGGCTCGGGCAGGACCACCATCGCATGCTCGCGCTCGATCATGCGGCGCGCGACATAGTCCGTGACGGCTTCGACGATCACCGAGGTATCGTGCGATTCGGCGAGCACGATGCGACCGAACCTTGTGTCCTGGACGAAGCGATACATCCGTTTGTCGCGTCCCATCAGGATGTGCGCGACGACGTCGATCCACAGGCGCGGCGTATCGCCCTGGCTGATGCCGCGATCGAACAGGTCGATCTGGTCGGGCACCTGCGCGAACAGGGGATCGAGCGCGTCGTTGAGGATCTCGAGCCGAGCCACCTCGGCATCCCTGAGGTCGACGACGACGCCGGTCCGGTCGGCGGCCTCGATCCGCGCGCGCAACAGCGCGTCGCGCAGCCGTACCGGGCGCGGCTGGCTGGGATGGATCCCGCTGGTCTCGGGCTCTGACATTGTCGGCCTCGTCCTCGACTTTCCTCCGTTAACCTATCAGCAACCAAACGGTCCGCAAAGGGCCTATCATTCCAGATACTTACGGCACCCACAGGCGTCTCACCTGTGCCAAAAACAGACGATCCCACCCGGCTTGCGCCGGATGGGACCCTCCGTCCTTGGACGTCTTCTTAAGTCAGTGAGGCGGCCGTCAGGCCGAAACCCGCGACGGCTCTTCCACGATCGAGAAGCGGACGCCGGCCTTATGGCGGTTCTCTTCCGAAACCGATCGCCAGGCATCCTCGGCTTCCTTGCGGGTCTTGAACGGACCCTGCACCTGGGCCGAGCCTTCCACGAGCTTGTGGAAGTTCATCGAACCGAACTCGCCGCCGATCACCCAGAAATTGCTGCTTGTCATTGTCAGTCTCCTGTTACCCGGTTTAACCGAACTGGTTCATCGTGTTGTGCGCGCCACCCGCCTTCAGGGCAGCCTCGCCGGCGAAATATTCCTTGTGCTCGTCGCCGATATCGGAGCCGGCCATGTTCTGATGCTTGGCGCAGGCGATGCCCTGACGGATCTCGGCGCGCTGGACGTTCTTGACGTAGCCGAGCATGCCCTGCTCGCCGAAATACTCGCGGGCGAGGTTGTCGGTCGACAGCGCCGCCGTGTGGTAGGTCGGCAACGTGATCAGGTGATGGAAGATGCCGGCACGCTTGGCCGAATCCGCCTGGAAGGTCCGGATACGCTCGTCGGCTTCAATCGCCAGCGGCGTCTCGTCGTATTCCACCTTCATCAGCTCGGCGCGGTTGTACCTGCTGACATCCTTGCCGGCTTCCTTCATCGCGTCGTAGACCTGCCAACGGAAGTTGAGCGTCCAGTTGAACGAGGGCGAGTTGTTGTAGGCGAGCTTCGCGTTCGGAACGACCTTGCGGATGCGGTCGACCATCTTGGCGATCTGCTCGATATGCGGCTTCTCGGTCTCGATCCACAGCAGGTCGGCGCCGTTCTGAAGCGACGTGATGCTGTCCAGCACGCAGCGATCTTCGCCCGTACCAGCGCGGAACTGGTAGAGGTTCGAGGGCAGGCGCTTCGGACGCAGCATCTTGCCGTTACGGTTGATGATGACGTCGCCGTTGCGGGCGTTCTCCGCCGTCACTTCTTCGCAGTCGAGGAAGCTGTTGTACTGGTCGCCGATGTCGCCCGGCTTGTGGCTGACGGCGATCTGCTGCGTGAGACCGGCGCCGAGCGAGTCGGTGCGGGTCACGACGACGCCGTCTTCAATGCCGAGCTCGAGGAAGGCGTGGCGGCAGGCGCGGATCTTCGCGAGGAAGACTTCGTGCGGCACGGTGACCTTGCCGTCCTGGTGACCGCACTGCTTCTCGTCGGAGACCTGGTTCTCGATCTGGAGCGCGCAGGCACCCGCTTCGATCATCTTCTTGGCGAGCAGGTAGGTCGCCTCGGCATTACCGAAGCCGGCGTCGATGTCGGCAATGACGGGCACGACATGGGTCTGGAAGTTGTCGATCTTCTCGATCAACTCCTTCTCCCGGGTCTTGTCGCCTTCCTTGCGCGCCTTATCGAGGTTGCGGAAGATGTCGTTCATCTCTCGGGAGTCCGCCTGACGCAGGAAGGTGTAGAGCTCCTCGATCAGCGCCGGCACCGAGGTCTTCTCGTGCATCGACTGGTCGGGCAGCGGTCCGAACTCGGAGCGCAATGCCGCGATCATCCAGCCGGAGAGATAGAGGTAACGGCGATCGGTCTTGCCGCCGAAGTGCTTCTTGATCGAGATCAGCTTCTGCTGGGCGATGAAGCCGTGCCAGCAACCCAGCGACTGGGTGTACTTGGTCGGATCGGCGTCATAGGCCGCCATGTCGGCCCGCATCAGCGCCGCGGTGTAGCGGGCGATGTCCAGGCCGGTCTTGAAGCGGTTCTGCAGGCGCATGCGCGCGACGGCCTCGGCCGAGACACCGTTCCAGGTCGGCTTGGTTTCGAGGAGAGCCTGGGCCGCCTCGATCTCGCTCTGGTACGAGGCCGGGCTCTGGAGGGCGTTGATGCCACGGGGCTGGTAGTTCATGTGCGTGCTCTCTCTCGACATTTATGACAGTGCATTGCGAAATGCGTGACCTGAGCTAAACGCGAGAAAGCGAAGTTCGTATAGAGGCCTTGTATTTGAATGGTGATGTCATGTAACATAAAATCATGTAATAGATGTAATTTTGTAAATCTTGTAAAGATATAGGTCAACAAGACTGCCCTTAGTGGCTCTGGAGACGTGACGATGCCCGCCGAGTCCGGGAAAAAGCTGTTCGTTGGCCCCCGTTTCCGGCGGATCCGGCAGCAATTGGGGCTGTCGCAGACCCAGATCGCCGAGGGGCTCGGGATCTCGCCGAGCTACATCAACCTGATCGAGCGGAACCAGCGTCCGGTCACCGCGCAGATCCTGTTGCGCCTGGCCGAAACCTACGACCTCGATTTGCGCGATCTCGCCAGCGCCGACGAGGACCGCTTCTTCGCCGAGCTCAACGAGATCTTTTCCGATCCCCTGTTCCGCCAGATCGACGTCCCCAAGCAGGAGCTGCGCGACCTCGCCGAGCTCTGCCCGGGCGTCACCCACGCGCTGCAACGGCTCTATGCCGCCTATGCCGAGGCGCGCCAGGGCGAGACGCTGGCGGCAGCGCAAATGGCCGACCGTGATGTCGGCACGCGCTATGAGGCCAATCCGGTCGAGCGCGTGCGCGAGCTGATCGAGGCCAACCGCAACTATTTTCCGGAGCTCGAGCAGGCCGCCGAGACCTTGCGCGACGAACTGAACGTGCCGGCCGAAGGGCTCTATGCGGCCCTTGCCACGCGGTTGCGCGAAAAACATTCGATCCAGACCCGCATCATGCCGGTCGACGTCATGCGCGAGACGCTGCGACGTTTCGACCGCCACCGCCGCCAGCTGCTGATCTCCGAGCTGGTCGATCCGGCGGGCCGCGCGTTCCAGCTCGCCTTCCAGCTCGGACTTGGCGAATGCGCGCAACATCTGGAGACCATCATCGGCCGCGCCGGCCCGCTCGACGACGCGCCGCGCCGGCTGTTTCGCATCACGCTCGCCAACTATTTTGCGGCGGCCGTGATGATGCCCTACCCGGCATTCCTCGCCGCTGCCGAAGCGCTCAACTACGACATCCATTTGCTGGCGCAGCGCTTCAACTCCGGCTTCGAACAGGTCTGCCATCGGCTCACCACGCTGCAACGGCCGAACGCGCGCGGCATTCCGTTCTTCCTGCTGCGCGTCGACAATGCCGGCAACGTGTCGAAGCGCTTTTCGTCCGGCACGTTTCCGTTCTCCAAGTTCGGCGGCACCTGTCCGCTGTGGAACGTGCATTCGACCTTCGATACGCCGGACCGCCTCCTGAAGCAGGTGATCGAGCTCTCCGACGGCACGCGCTATTTCTCGATCGCGCAGATGGTGCGCCGGCCGGTCGCGCCGCATCCGCTGCCGCAGCCGCGCTTCGCCATCGGATTGGGATGCGAGATCCGTCACGCCTCACGCCTGGTCTATGCCGCCGGCATGGATCTGGAGAAGGCGGAGGGAACGCCGATCGGCGTCAACTGCCGCCTCTGCGAACGCGAAAACTGCGCCCAGCGCGCCGAGCCGCCGATCACGCGCACGCTGATTTTGGACGAGACGACACGGCGGGTGAGCTCGTTTGTGTTTTCGAATGCAAGGGAGTTGTGAGGGGGTGGCTGCTCGCTTGGTGAAAGGTACGTCCGACACACTCGGTGTCGTCCCGGCGAAGGCCGGGACCCATAACCACAGGGAGCAGTTTAGCGAAGACTGGCAGTTGATCCCTCGCGGTACGAATACCGCGCATCATGGATGGATCACGCGGTATGGGTCCCGGCCTTCGCCGGGACGACAGGAGAGAGCTCCCACTTAACTCACGCCAGCGTATGCACGATCACAGGCCCCGCCGCCGCACTTGCATGCCCTGCCAGCAGCGAACCGAGATCCTTTTCGATCCAGGCAATCGCGCGCCGGTTCGCCTCCTCCGCCTGCTCGAACTTGTCGAAGATCGAGATCGCGGTCACCGTGTCGTCGCCGGCATAGACCACGTAATAGGCCCTGAAACCGTCGACGTCGCTGATGATTGGAACGGCGCCGTCCTTGATGCGGCGCGCAAGCTCTTCGGCGCTCCCGCTTTTCGCCTTGGCCTGACGGATGGCGGCATACATGGCTTCCTCCTCCGGCTATTGCTGTGGGGCATGGTGCCTCGCTTCGATCCTACGCCGAAGCGCGGACCCGGGATACCCTGCTTGGTTAACCCTGCCCTAATCCGCCTCGGCGATCTGCAACGAACGATTAAGCACGCCTCAACATCGGCGCCTTAGTCTCGCCCCACTCACTTTTCGCAAAGAACGGCGGCCTATCCTGTCGGGCGAAGTGACATCAGGGGGTTCATCATGCGCGTTGCATTGCTGCTGACCGCGACCATTGTCGGCACGCTGTTCGCCAATCCATCCAATGCCGGCTCGCTCGACGTCGCGTCCGCCGATGCCGCGAAGTCGCTGCCGCCCGGCTTCCAGAGCTACCGCGGCTACATGTTCGACGTGTCGGAGAATTCCGATCGCAAGGACGTCGACAAGCTCACCGAGAATCTGAAGCAGCAGATCGACGTCGTCGAAGGCGCCGGGTTCTCCCCGCGCGTGCTGCGCTTCTTCCGAACCGTTCCGATCGTCGCGAGCGAGCTGGCCTGCCTCGACGAAGGCGCTGCGACCGCGTGCTACGGCCGGGTCACGCCGGACACCCCGCGCACCACGCCCCGGACGCTGACGGTATGGGACCACGACAAGCAGCGCTGGACCAATCCGAATGCCGTCGACCTCGCGGTCGATTCGGGCCTTGGCGTCATCATGATCCGTCCGGACATGATGCGTTACGAAAAGGAGGCCGTGCTGCTCCACGAAATGCTGCATGCCTATCACGCGCGGCTCTTGCCGGACGGCTACGCCAACAAGGGCGTGATCGGCTATTACGCCTACGCCAAGTCCAAGGATTTCCTGCCCAAGGAAGCCTATGCGCTGAAGAATCACGTGGAATTCTTTGCCGTGACCGCCAGTATCTTCCTGGCCGGCAAGAGTGAATTCCACGATCCCAAGACGCGCGAAGCGCTCAAGGAGAAGATGCCGGACTATTACAAATATCTGGTCGGCGTGTTCGGCTTCGACCCCGATCCGGCGGCTGCCTCGGGTGGTCCGGTCGCCTCGCTGAAGTGAGGCAGAGATAGCGCACCTCGCGCCAAACCAAGCCAAAAGCCGCGCGAGATGCGCGGCTTTTTTCGTTTTGTAAACCGGAAGATGCGGATGACGCCCGGGCGGGAATTGCCAAGGTGGGGCCTGATCTGCATAGTCCCGCCCGCATCGATACCTGTTTCGAAGAGGATAGAAGAACATGGCGGACGCCGACCTGGATGTCGTGATCCGGCAACTGGCCAGACAGCAGCATACGGGCCTGATGACCCGCGCCAAGGAGCGGCGGGATCGCTTCAACGGCCTTGCGGCCAAGGCCAAGAGCAAGGAGACCGGCGACCGCTTCAAGATGATGGCCAAGGCCACTATGGAGCAGGCCACCGCCGCGGCCCGTCGCCTCCAGATGTCCGCAGACAACGTCGCCGACAGCTATGCCCGCGCGATGCGAGTAGCGGCCAGCACACCTGTCGTGGTGAAGGCGGAGAAGAAGCCGGCGAAGGAGAAGCCGGTTAAGAAGGCCGCGAAAGCGAAGAAGGCCAAAGCCAAGAAGGCGAAGTAGTTATGGCTGGTGCACTTCACCTCTCCCCGTAAGAACGGGGCGAGGGAGAACACCTTTCACCGCCGCGGTGTAGAGACCTGGGTCGGCCCGGCGCGGGTGAGCTCGGCAAGCTTGGTGCGTGCGGCGTCATGCGTCCGGCCGTCCTTGCCGGGGGGCAGCGCAAGTGCGGCTTCGAAATCGGCGCGGGCATCGTCGGCCTGACCACGAGCGAGGAACGCCATGCCGCGGTCGAAGCGGGCCTGCGCGTCCGACGGGTCGAGACGGACGGCGGTGCTGTAGCTCAAAATGGCGCGGTCAAGATCGCCCTTGGCGGCGAGCGCAAGGCCGCGCTCGTGATAGGGCGCGGCGAGCTTTGGATCGAGCGCGATCGCGTCGTCAAAATCGGCAATCGCAAGCTCCACCTCGCCGTTCTGCCGGTAGGCCAGCGCGCGATCACGATAGAGCGAGGCGCGGTTGGGATTGAGGTGGATGGCCTCGTTGAAATCGGCGATTGCCCGCCGGTGGTCGCCGTGACGCAGCGCGATCCGTCCGCGCCCCTCATAGGCAAAGGCGATCAGCGAGCCGCGGAACGGCGAGAAGCCGATCACGGCCGAGCAGATGTCCGGCTCGTCCTCGTCACCGCAATTCACGACCGTATGCGTGGACAGGCCGATGAGCACGCCCAGGACGATCAACAATGGCACGGCAGCTCTGGTCATCTTCGACGGTGACCGGCGCGACGCCGGCCACGGATCCCCTTTCGAAGGAATACTCTCGATCAGGTGTTAACACCGGCCGGGCCTGCCCTGTGTGCGCCAGATCACAGGGCGTACGATGTTGTTGCTGCGCAGGAGCAGCGTTCAGAACGCTTCCGCTTCGGAGAGCTAGGCCAGATTGAATATACAGAAGAAGCCCTTCCAGGCCATCAAGGCGAGCAAACAGCACCAGACGACCGTCACCACGGCGAGCGAGATCAGGAGAAGTGCGCCTTCCATTCGTTCTAAGAAGGCCTCACGCGGTGCAATATCGCGTTCGACCACCTGCTCCAACTGCAACGGTACCATGCGAACCTCCGGCAATTTGCATGAGCAAAGACTGCCACTCGGCAAGCATTCCAACCTGTTGCTCCCCCAGCCAAGGCGAGCAGGCACAGGTCTGGCCCAATGTGCGACAAAGCGCAATAGCCATTTCGGATAGTGCGCAGCAGCAATCCGCACCCTGACGATGATCGCGGCAGATGCCGGCAATGCGACGTTGAATCAGAGATTTCTCGCTTGAATTGCAGCGTCGTAGAAATGCGTCCGCGCCGTGGCTCTCGCTAGCTCATCCCCAAGGACCACGTGAAGGACCACGTGAAGGACCACGTGAGGGATCGCGCGACGATGAGCGTCCCCACGGACCTTGCGGCGGATAGTTTTCATTGGCGCCGACCGACGGCGCCGCATGCGCGCCGAGCTCAGCCGCCAATTGCTGAAGCGCAGCGATACGGTTCTGCGTCGAGGGATGAGTGGCGAAGAGACTATCCACGCCATGGCCCGACAGCGGATTGATGATGAACATGTGCGCGGTCGCCGGGTTTCGCTCGGCCTCGACATTCGGCACCTGATGCGCAGCACTCTCGATCTTGACCAGCGCCGACGCCAGCCACATCGGCTGGCCGGCAATGCGCGCGCCGAGATCGTCGGCGGCATATTCGCGGGTGCGGCTGATCGCCATCTGCACCAGCATGGCGCCGAGCGGCGCCAGGATCATCATCAGGATCGAGCCGACGATGCCGGGGCCGTTGTTGTTGCGGTTGCCGCTGAAGAACATGCCGAACTGCGCCAGCATGGAGATGGCACCCGCAATGGTCGCGGTGATCGTCATCAGCAGCGTGTCGTGATGCTTGATGTGCGCAAGCTCATGCGCAATCACGCCGGCGAGCTCCTCGCGGCTGAGCTGACGCATCAGGCCGGTGGTGACGGCAACGGCGGCATTCTCCGGATTGCGGCCGGTCGCGAACGCGTTGGGCTGCGGCTCGTCCATCAGGAACACACGCGGCATCGGCAGGCCCGCGCGGCCTGCAAGCTCGGCGACGAGACCGACCAGCTCGGGCGCGCTCGCGCGGTCGACCTGATGGGCGCCGTACATCGACAGCACCATGCGGTCGGAGTTCCAGTAGGTGAAGAGATTGGTCGCCGCGGCAACGACGAGCGCGATCATGGCGCCAGTCGCACCGCCGATCAGATAGCCCACCCCCATGAACAGGGCGGTGAGGCCTGCGAGCAGCATTGCGGTACGAAGATAGTTCATGGCCGTCTCCCGGGCCGGCCGTGGCGGCTTGAGGCGTTGCAGGCCGGCGCTTTTCAAGTAGGAATGACCCCGGCCCGGGTGCAAGGTTTCAAGGTGCGTCCCGGAGCCGCGGCACTGGTTTGAGTTCGATCATTCCATTAAACTTCGTCAAGAATCCAAGCGTCTCCCCCTTCCGGAAACCTCATGCTCCAGACCCGATTTGCGATCGCGGCCGCCGCTCTTCTCGCACTCTCAGCTTCCGCCTCCGCCCAATTCGCCCCACCGCCCGCAAAGCCCGCCGCTCCCAAGGCTACCGCGCCTTCGCCGCGCGCGGCCTCGTGCCACAATGGGGCGAACTTCGATCGCTTCCTGGCCGACGTGAAACAACAGGCGGTTGCTGCGGGCGTGTCGCAACGCGCGCTTTCGGAAGCCGGGCCCTACCTCGTCTACGACCAGGGCATCGTCAACCGCGACCGCGGCCAGCGCGTATTCGGCCAGCTCTTCACCGAATTCGCCGGCCGCATGGCCGCGCCCTATCGCATGCAGAACGGCCAGCAGCACATTAAGCAACACGCGGCTGCGTTTGCGCGCGCCGAGAAAGAGTACGGCGTGCCGCCGGCGGTGATCGCCGCGTTCTGGGGACTGGAGAGCGATTTCGGCGCCAACATGGGCAATCTGCCGACGCTGAAATCGCTGGTGTCGCTGGCCTATGACTGCCGGCGCTCGGAGATGTTCGTGAACGAGACGATCGCGGCGCTGAAGGTCATCGATCGCGGTGATCTCACGCCCGACGAGATGATCGGCTCGTGGGCCGGCGAGCTCGGACAGACGCAGTTCTTGCCGACACATTACGTCAACTACGCCGTCGACTATGACGGCGACGGGCGGCGCGACCTGTTGCGCAGCGAGCCCGACGTGATCGGCTCGACCGCGAACTACATCGCCAACGGTTTGAAGTGGCGGCGCGGCGAGCCGTGGCTGGAAGAGATCAAGGTGCCGCAGAACCTGCCGTGGGATCAGACCGATCTCACCGTGCAGCAGCCGCGCTCGAAATGGGCGCAGTTGGGCGTGACCTATCCCGACGGAAGGCCACTGCCGAACGACAATCTCGCGGCCTCCGTGCTGCTGCCGATGGGACGGACCGGGCCGGCTTTCATGGCCTATCCGAATTTCGCGGGCTACACTGAGTGGAACAACTCGCTGATCTATTCGACCACCGCGGGCTATCTCGCCTCGCGCATCGCGGGCGCTGCGCCGATGCGAAGGCCGACGACGCCGGTCGTGCAACTGCCGTTCAACGAGCTCAAGCAATTGCAGCAACTTCTGGTCCAAGCCGGCTTCAATGTCGGCAAGGTTGACGGCGTGCTCGGCCAGCAGAGCCGCGCCGCCGTGAAGGCGATGCAGATCAAATACGGCCTACCGGCCGATTCCTGGCCGACCGCCGAGCTGCTCGCCCGCATGCGCGGCGGCACGGCGCAGGCGCAGCCAGCGGGGACGATCCGGTAGAATTTTTGCACTGCACAGGCCGCTCCGGCGATTGTATTTTTCCATGACGCTCCCATGTGAGTGGCTCAGGTTTTCTCCTGAGATTTCCCTCATTCGAGCGAGCAACACATGTCCTTCCACGACGCCGTCGTCCCCGCGTATCTGCAACTGCTCAACAGCCTCATCGGCCTGCTCAACAAGGCTGAGGCGCATTGCGCGGCCAAAAAGATCGACCCGGCCGTCCTGCTCGGCTCCCGCCTGTTTCCGGACATGCTGCCGCTCTCGAAGCAGATCCAGCTCGCCAGCGATTTCGCCTCCAAGGGCTGTGCGCGCCTGACGCATAGCGAGGTGCCCTCGACGCCCGACACGGAAAAGACGTTCGAGGAGTTGAAGCAGCGGCTCGCCAAGACGATCGACTACGTCAAATCGTACAAGCCCGCGCAGTTCGAAGGCGCCGACACCAAGGACGTGACCTTCCCGGCGGGCCCGGACCGGACCATGACGCTCAAGGGCCAGCAGTTCTTCAGTGCGGTCTCGCTGCCGAACTTCTATTTCCACGCCGCGACCGCCCACGGCATTTTGCGTCACAATGGCGTCGAGATCGGCAAGCGCGATTTCCTCGGCGCGAACTGAGTTCGTGGGGTCGCGGCAGCGGAAATCCGCTGCCCTGACCCGAATCGCGCATGAATCGTGCTACGCGGGCTCTGCCGCGTAGCTCGCCTGCACTTTCCGTATGGCTCCTCCCTTGCGCTGGTTGCCGCGATGCACAAGTGTTCCGGACCTCTCACCGCCTGGAACCACTCCCAATGAGCCGCCCGACCAAATTGTTTGAGACTTACAAGCTCGGCCCGATCACGCTGGCCAACCGTTTCGCGATGGCACCGCTGACGCGCAACCGCGCAGCGCCAGGCACCTTCGTGCCGAGCCCGCTTGCCGCCGACTATTACGGCCAGCGCGCGTCTGCGGGCCTCCTGATCACCGAAGCGAGCCAGGTCTCGCAGCAGGGCCAGGGCTACCAGGACACACCCGGCATCTATTCCAAGGACCAGGTCGCCGGCTGGCGCAAGGTCACCGATAAGGTGCATGAGCGCGGCGGCAAGATCTTCATCCAGCTCTGGCATGTCGGCCGCATCTCGCATGTCGACCTCCAGGCGAAGGGCGCCGCGCCGGTCGCGCCGAGCGCGATCCGCGCCAAGGGCAAGACCTTCGTCAACGGCACCTTCGCCGACGTCTCCGAGCCCCGCGCGCTCGAGCTTTCTGAAATTCCAGGCATCATCGACGACTTCAAGCGCGCCACGAAGAATGCGCTGGAGGCAGGCTTCGACGGCGTCGAGATCCACGGCGCCAACGGCTATCTGCTCGACCAGTTCGCCAAGGACGGCACCAACAAGCGCACAGACGCCTATGGCGGCGGTATCGAGAATCGCGCGCGCCTGATGCTGGAAGTCTCCAAGGCCGTCGTGGCTGAAGCCGGCGCCGACCGCACCGGCATCCGCATCTCGCCGGTGACGCCCGCCAACGACATCGCGGATTCCAATCCGCAAGCCTTGTTCGACCACATCGTCGACGGCCTCAGCGCATTGAAGCTGGTCTATCTCCACGTCGTCGAAGGCGCCACCGGCGGCCCGCGCGACTTCGCGCCGTTCGACTATGCAGGCCTGCGCAAGCGCTTCAGTGGCACCTATATCGCCAACAACGGCTACGATTTCGATCTCGCGACCAAGGTGCTCGACGCCGGCGCGGCCGATTTGATCGCCTTTGGCAAGCCGTTCATCTCCAACCCCGACCTCGTCGAGCGGCTGAAGAAGGGCGCGGCCCTGAACGATTGGGACAAGAACACGTTCTACGGCGGCGGCGCGAAGGGATACACGGATTACCCGACGCTGGAAGCGGCGGAGTAAGAACTGTCCACACGACGGCTGTCATGCCCCGCGAAGGCGGGGCATCCAGTACGCTGCGGCCTCTCGATTCAATCACGGCCGCCTCTGGAATACTGGATCGTCCGCTTTCGCGGACGATGACAGCGGAGAGGAACGCGGGCACGGCGCGCCACGCGAAAGGAAAAAAGGCCGGGATCGCTCCCGGCCTTTTTGTTGCCCGCGGCCGCCTCAGAGCGTGTGATTTTTTGGCAGCGTGCCAGGTAAATCTGTCCGAATGCCGGTGGCATGTGATTCTCTGGCGATGATGGATTGGCGGGAGGCGAAGATGGCTGCCGATGAATTGTTCGGTGATCTGCCGGCGCAGTCGAAGCCTGAAGCCGACGCGGCGCCGCTCGGCGCGCCACGGCTGCGTGAGCCACAGCGCGACCAGATCGCGTTGCGAGCGGTGGATATCGAGAGCCTGATCGGGGAAGACCATCCGGTGCGCCTGATCTGGTCTTATGTCGAAGAGCTTGATCTGAGTGAGCTGGAGAACCGGATCAAGGCCAGGGGCGACCGCCCCGGTCACCCCGCGACCTCGCCGCGGCTTTTGCTGGCGCTGTGGCTCTCAGCCACCAGCGAGGGCGTCGGCAGCGCGCGAGCATTGGAGCGACTGTGCGAGAGCCACGATGCCTATCGTTGGCTGTGCGGCGGGGTGTCGGTGAACTATCACATGCTGGCGGACTTCCGGGTCGGTTGCGCCGACCTGCTGGACCGGCTGCTCAGCGAGCATCTGGCGGCGCTGGCGAAGGCTGGTCTCGTCAATCTGGCGACACTGGCGCAGGACGGGGTGCGGGTCCGGGCCAGCGCGGGAGCCGCCTCGTTCCGGCGCGAGGCGACACTCGAGCGGCATCTGGCCCTGGCTGGGACGGTGGTGGAAGACCTCAAGCGCGAAGTCGACGTGCGCTCTGACGCCAGCAATCAGCGCGCCCGGGCAGCCAAGGAGCGAGCCGCGCAGGAACGCAGCGCGCGCGTGAAAGCGGCGCAGGCGGCGCTTGCCGAGATCAAGCAGCAGCGCAAGGAACGCGAGAGCAAGCAAGGCAATGGCAAGACGCCGAAGGAGCCGCGCGCGTCGACGACGGACGCCGATGCACGGGTCATGAAGATGGCGGATGGCGGCTTCCGCCCAGCCTACAACGTGCAGGTGACGAGTGCGGCCGGCGAGCAGTTCGTCACTGACGTTAAGGTATGCAACACGGGGTCCGACCGCGGGCTGATGCGGCCCATGCTGGAGCGGCAGCGCACGCGCCCTGGCGGCCTGCCCAAAGACCATCTCGTCGATGGCGGCTTTGGCAGCGCGGAAGACATCGAGTGGGCGCATGCCGAGGGCATAGAGGTTTTTTGCCCGCCCACTCAATCCAAGCACGGCACCGACCCCTACCTGCCGCGACGCGGCGACGGCGCGGGGGTACTGGCTTGGCGTGCGCGGATGGCGAGCAAAGAGGGCAAGGCCCGGTACAAGCCCCGTTCGATATGCGAGTGCATCCATGCCCGCTGGCGCAACTGGAACCTACGGCAATTGACCGTGCGCGGGATCGAAAAGGTCCGCGCCGTCGTGCTCTGGTACGCCCTCACCAACAACATCCTGCAAGGCAACCGCCTCCGCAGCGCATAAACGAGAGCTCATCGACGAACTCAGACCCGCCATTTACCGCGACAGGAAACTCCACTCCGTTCCGAACAAGTAAAAGCGTCACAAGCTCTCAGG
>NZ_JYMS01000031.1:0-7082 GCF_000938285.1 Bradyrhizobium sp. LTSP857
TGTTTGGCTGGCGACGTCAGTTGCGAGAGGCAGCAGGCGGTCATTCCGAAATAGAAGAAGTGCAGTTTGTGCCGGCGGTGGTGGATGTCGCAGTGCCGGCGCCTGCTCTTGGCCGGGAGCGCAAAGTGGCGCGCTGCAAACCCAAACCGGATGTCCGAACTTGCCGTTGCGATGCCGGGATCATCGAGATCGAAGTCGACGGCATCACGATCCGGGCCGGTCGTGGTGCGGACACGGCAATGATTGCGTCGATCGTCCAGGCGCTGAAGGCGAGCCGGTGATCGGTCCGTCGGGTGCGGTCCGGGTGATGGTGGCGACCAAACCGGTGGACTTCCGCAAGGGGATGGAAGGGCTTGCGACCCTGGTGCGCGAGAGCATGGGGGCTGACCCATTCTCGGGAGCTGTCTATGTGTTCCGTGCCAAGCGGGCGGATCGGATCAAGCTGGTGTTCTGGGACGGAACGGGTCTGTGCCTGTTCGCCAAACGGCTTGAGGATGGGATCTTCCGCTGGCCGAAGATCGAGGACGGCGTGATGCGTCTGTCGGCGGCGCAATTGTCGGCGCTGTTGGAAGGGCTCGACTGGCGGCGTGTCCACGAGGTACGGGAGACGCCAGCGCCAACGCAAGCCGGATAGTTGTTGGCAGCGCTGCGGCGAAGTGAATCAGGGGCATCGAGCGCGTCGCCAGATGGCGGCGAATATGCTCTGAATTGCGTGTGAGCGACGCCCTGCCTGACGATCCCGAGACGCTGAAAGCGATGCTGCTTGCCGAGCGGTGCGAGAGCGAACGGCTGCGTCAGATCATCAAGGAATTGCAGCGGCATCGGTTCGGCCGGCGGGCAGAGACCTTGCCTGAAGATCAGATGCTGCTGGGCCTGGAAGATGTCGAGCAGGTCGCAGCGTACAGCGAGACGGCGCAGGACGTCAGCGCACCTGAAAGCCGTGAGGCTCGGGCTCGCAAGCGCCGGATCAACCGTGGCGCCTTGCCAGCGCACTTGCGGCGGATCGAGGTCGTCGTCGATATCGACAATAAGATCTGCTCCTGTTGCCAGGGCGAGTTGCACCGGATCGGCGAGGATAGAAGTGAGCGGCTGGACCTGGTCCCGGCGCAGTTCCGGATCCTCGTCACCCGGCGTCCCAAATACGCCTGCCGGGCTTGCGAGGACGGTGTCATGCAGGCGCCGGCCCCGGCCCGGCTGATCGAGGGTGGTCTGCCGACCGAGGCCACCGTCGCCCAGGTCCTGGTCTCCAAATATGCCGATCACCTGCCACTCTACCGGCAGGCGCAGATTTACGCCCGCCAGGGCATTGAGCTTGATCGTTCGACGCTGGCGGACTGGGTGGGACAGGCAGCCTTCCATCTGCGCCCGTTGCATGAGCGGCTCCTTGGCAAGCTCAGGCAGCGGCCAAAGCTGTTCGCCGACGAGACGACGATGCCGGTGCTCGATCCCGGCCGCGGGCGCACCAAGACCGGTCAGCTCTGGGCCTATGCGGCGGACGACCGGCCATGGGGCGGTGCCGATCCGCCGGGCGTCGCCTATGTCTATGCGCCCGACCGCAAGGCCGACCGACCGATCGCTCATCTGGCAGGCTTCAAGGGGATCCTGCAGGTCGACGGCTATGCCGGCTATGGCAGGCTCGCCGAGCGTGGCAACGTTCAGCTTGCATTCTGCTGGTCGCACATGCGGCGTAACTTCTACGAACTTGCCACCCCCGGTCCTGCGCCTATTGCGAGCGAGGCGCTCAAGCATATCGCCGAGTTCTATGCCATCGAGAAGGACATCCGCGGCCGCAGCGCCGAGGAACGTCGTCTCGTTCGACAACAGAAAAGCCGGCCGCTGGCGGAAGCCTTCGAGCTGTGGCTCCGCGCAAAGCTCGCGTTGATCAGCCAAAAGGGCAAGCTGGCAGACGCCATCCGTTATGCGCTCTCACGCTGGGATGGCCTGACGGGCTTCATCGATGATGGCCGTATCGAGCTCGACAATAACGCCGTCGAGCGCTCGATCCGTCCGATCACGTTGAACCGTAAAAATGCGCTGTTCGCAGGCTCCGACGGCGGTGCCGAGCACTGGGCCACCATCGCCTCCCTGGTCGAAACCTGTAAGCTGAACGACCTCGATCCGCTTGCCTACCTGACCGACGTCCTCACCAGGATCGTCAATGGTCATCCGAATAGCGAGATCGATCAGTTGCTTCCGTGGGCCTATTGCCGTCACGACCTCAGAGCTGTGGCCTGAAAACAGCGCTTACAAACTGTTGCAGGTTCCTGCAAATTAGCTGGCCTAGCGCTTCGCTCGCTTCTTCTTGGCAGGAAGCTCGGGGCGATGACCGCCCTCTGCAAACAGTGCCGCGGCATCAACCCCAAGTGCCATCGCTGCTTTCCAAAGGGTCACCAGAGTGGCATTGCGGCGGCCAGCTTCGAGCCCACTGATATAGAACTGCTCAACGCTCATCCGGCCGGCTAGCTCCTCCTGAGAGATACCGGCATCAATCCGCGCCTTTCTAAATGTTCAACCCCACAATTTTCCGCACGTCCATGAAGGGCATGCGAAGGGAATCGCGAATTGCGGACCATATATTATAGTATATAAAACTGAGTTGAACGCGATCGGCTCGGGCTGGACATGCGAGCATTTCCTCTTTTGTGCATTTCACTTCTTGCGATGCTTCATCCCTGCAATGCGCAGGTATCAGATATCGACCAACTGGCATCGAAGTATCTAGACCAGGCGACCGGTTCGGCTCGCACGCTCATCAAAGCTATTGAGCGAACGGGCGGTTGTCGCGATGAACGCGCCCCCTCGCCAAGTTGGGACAAAGAGTACAAGTTGTACAGCATTCACATAGCAGCTGCAGCCACGTCCGCTGCCCTGCAGAAAATCTACGACTCACCTGTACCAAAAACCGTTCGAGTTACGCAGCTACGATTTGAGGTTGCGGATTACGCACTCAAGATGAACTGTTTGAACGCCGCCGACGAAGAATATCGTGAGATATTGAAAGTCGACGACCCAAGCAGCCGGGATCGCGCCAGGGTCGGAATAGACGACGTTCGGGATCGTCGCAAAAGCCGCCCGGAGAGCCCCTTCGATCAGCGCTTCTCGTTTCCATCGCGCCGATGAACTAAGCGCATGCCGCGCCTTCTGCTCATGAGCGCAGATAATCAACGCGCACCGCGCACTCGTAGCGATCGCTCGCGAGATTCGTGGCAGCTGATTGCTCGCGAAAAAGCGGGCATGAAGGGAAGGACGATCCTCGGCCAATTAGGCCTAACACTTCGGGCGCTTCGAAGGTGAAGATTCCAGAGGGACGACGAACGAAGATGCATCGAATAAATACTTTTCATCGATGAACCGGTGAACCGGTGAACTTCGTCGGTTGATTTACGACAGCCAAGCTTTCCTACTAGGCGGCCCAGTCGAAAGTTCTTGTAGGGATAATCGGATCGACTTATAGTTGCATTCCCATTTTTTTAGTGCATTGCGGGAGGATCGTATGGAGCCAGCAGAGATCGCAGCGGTAATAGCACTAATTGAAGCTGCCGCGGAGCAGGCCACCAAGTACAAAGAAACCCGAGATATGAAGCTGTTTCAGCAGCACGTAAGTGAAAAGCTTGATGAGATAATAGGCTTGAACCTTCAAATCTTGGGTGAGCTGCGAGCACTGAGAGTTTTTATCTCTGTGGAGCTCGAACGGCAGTTCCGAGAGCAGCACGTCAAGATGATCCAAGTCTTGATCCAGCGGCTTAACGCTTACCTAAATGACGTCAACCGGCATAAGAACACTGGTGGATTCCAGCAACTAAAGGAGGAAACCGAGCGCGAAACTCTTTTCTTAGCAATTCCGCCAAACGGAGGTCCTGCCATATTTCCTACTATCTATGCCGGTGCGTCACTATACTTGAGCTTGGCCCATATGCTCGGAACCAAGCGATCCGAAAGGGATTCGATTCTCAACCAGCTTATCCCCATATTCGAGAAATGGGCTGGTCCGGGCGCTGGCAATATCCCTGACGCTATAGCCCAAAAGCAAGGCGAAGTAGCTATGCAATTGGCCCTTGCCAATGCTCAACGAGGTGACAAGCAGATCAACACTTTCCACAGCATGATTTCGTTCAAGGGCTACGATGGTGGTAGCTACGAAGAATGTACGTCGGAGGTCCATGCACTGACGACGCTGGATCCAGAACTTAATGTGCAAGTGACAAACGTTCGGCTATCAGATCCGTCGTGCCATAACGGGTTTGATCCAGGGCACTATCAGAATAGTGTGCAGGTATACGTGACCGGTTTGGTAGCCGAATATCGCAGGCGCAAAGCGCAACTCGATGCGCTCATCGCAGCACAGAACCTTTTGAATAGTTTTATCGGAAAGCTGAAAGCCGAGCTTTAGGCTAATTTTCGCGCCGGCCAGGCCCACCACGGCTCCCGCGACCGGGGCAACCAGAGTAAACGTAGCACGCGCGCACGCATCTGGAAGTACTGGGCCGAACCGGGCGGTTCGACACACACCCTGATGTTGCAAATCTTGAGTGGCCTGAGAGATTGTCTCCCTCCGGCGAGGGCCGCCTTGTTGGATTAGTCCAATTGGTGCGTAACAGTCCTTATGGACAGCCATAAGCGCAGTACTCAGCTTGAACGGCTTGAGGTGGTCGAGACTGGTCGCCGGCGACGCTGGTCGGATGACGAAAAGCTGCGGATCGTGACCGAAAGCTTTCAAGCGCCGCGCGCGATATCGTCGACAGCAAGACGCCATGGCATATCACGTTCGTTGCTGATGACATGGCGGCGCTCGTTCGGTCCCGAGCCGATCAGCCCTCAAAGCGAGCAATCCGGCTTTGCGCGGGTCGTCCTTGCCGCTGAGGTCGAGCCGGCGGTTGCTGCCACAGCGACGAGCGGGCAGATGGTGATCGTCGTTGGCCGGGATCGTCGGGTGATTGTCGATGCGGGCGTCGATGCGGCCGCCCTGGCGCGGGTGCTGCAGGTTCTGGAGCGTCGATGATCCCAGTCTCTTCGAGCGCACGCATCTGGATTGCGACCGGCTACACTGACATGCGCAAGGGCATGCAGGGTTTGTCATTATTGGTGCAGGAAAGCCTTGGTCGCGATCCGTTCGCCGGAGATGTCTTCGTGTTCCGCGGACGCGGCGGTTCGCTGATCAAGGCCTTGTGGCACGATGGAATTGGATTGTCGCTCTACGCGAAGCGGTTGGACCGTGGCCGTTTTGTCTGGCCGGCGACGGTGGGCGGTGTGGTGGGGCTGAGCGCGGCGCAGATGAGTTATCTGCTGGAGGCGATCGACTGGCGCAATCCGCAGCACACGTGGCGGCCACAGAGCGCAGGATAGGCTCAAAAAAGTTCTGAGGTGCGGAAGAAAAGACGCCTCAAATCGCCTCTTTTGTGATTCCATCGGGGCCATGGGTGACGGCCTTGAATCGCTGCCAGACGACATCGAAACGCTGCAAGCGGCATTGATCGTTGCTCGGGCGGAGGCTGCGGCCGCCCGTGCCCGGCAGTCCGACGACCAGGCGTTGATCGCCCATCTGAAGCTGCAGATCGAGAAACTCAACCGCGACCGCCATGGTCCGCGCTCGGAGCGTACCGCGCGGCTATTGGATCAGCTTGAACTGACGCTGGAGGAGCTGGAGAGTTCGGCGACGGAGGACGAACTCGCCGCCGAAATGGCCGCGGCCAAAACCACGAAGGTGGCGTCGTTCACGCGCAAGCGGCCGTCACGCCAGCCGTTCCCGGAGCATCTACCTCGCGAGCGGGTGATCGTGCCGGGACCTGTGGCGTGCGCCTGCTGTGGCGGCGCGCGGCTGTCCAAGCTCGGCGAGGACATCACCGAGACGCTGGAGGTGATCCCGAAATCCTGGAAAGTGATCCAGCACGTCCGCGAGAAGTTTACTTGCCGTGATTGCGAGAAGATCAGCCAGGCTCCGGCGCCGTTCCATGTGCTTGCCCGCGGCTGGGCGGGGCCAAGCCTGCTGGCGATGGTGCTGTTCGAGAAGTTTGGTCAACATCAGCCGCTGAACCGGCAAGCGGAGCGCTATGCCAAGGAGGGCGTGCCGATCAGTCTGTCGACCCTGGCCGACCAGGTCGGCGGCTGCACCGCGGCGCTGGCACCTTTGTTCAAGCGCCTCGAGGCCTACGTACTGAGCGCCGAGCGATTGCACGGGGACGACACCACGGTTCCGGTCCTGGCCAAAGGCAAGACCGACACCGGCCGGATCTGGGTCTATGTGCGCGACGACAAGCCTTTTGGAGGGCAGGCCCCGCCGGGCGCGGTGTTCTATTACTCGCGCGATCGGGCCGGCGAGCATCCCCAGGCTCACTTGGCCAACTACAGCGGAATCTTCCAGGCCGATGCCTATGGCGGCTATGGCAGGCTTTACGAACCGGGCCGCAACGCAGGTCCGATCCTGGAAGCCGCGTGCTGGGTCCATGCCCGGCGGCCGTTCTTCGTGATGGCTGATCTGGCCGAGAATGCGCGTCGCAAGGCTCAGGGCAAGAGGCCGGCAGTGATCTCGCCGCTGGCGCTGGAAACAGTCCGCCGGATCGACGCCCTGTTCGAGATCGAGCGGACCATCAACGGTCAGAGCGCCGAAAGGCGCCAGGCAGTTCGCCGGGAACTCAGCGCGCCGCTCGTGGCCGATCTGGAAGCCTGGATGCGCACACAACGCGCCAAGCTCTCGCGCAGCAACGATGTCGCCAAGGCCATGGACTACATGCTCAAGCGCTGGAGCGCATTTACCCGCTTCCTCGATGACGGCCGCATCTGCCTGTCCAACAATGCGGCGGAGCGTGGCGTGCGCGGCATCGCTTTAGGTCGGAAGTCGTGGTTGTTCTGCGGCTCGGATCGCGGCGGCGAGCGGGCGGCGGTGATGTACAGCCTGATCGTCACCGCCAAGATGAACGACGTCGATCCGCAAGCCTGGCTCGCCGACGTTCTGGCGCGCATCGCCGAGCATCCCGTCCAAAGGCTCGACGAACTGCTGCCATGGAATTGGCGCTCTGCCATCCGGAACGTTGATCAAGCCGCCTGAGCCGAAAATGACCCGCGCGCGGTCTTCGCCGGATGCTTAC
>NZ_JYMS01000032.1:0-2500 GCF_000938285.1 Bradyrhizobium sp. LTSP857
GTAAGCGCTGTTTTCAGGCCACAGCTCTGAGGTCGTGACGGCAATAGGCCCACGGAAGCAACTGATCGATCTCGCTATTCGGATGACCATTGACGATCCTGGTGAGGACGTCGGTCAGGTAGGCAAGCGGATCGAGGTCGTTCAGCTTACAGGTTTCGACCAGGGAGGCGATGGTGGCCCAGTGCTCGGCACCGCCGTCGGAGCCTGCGAACAGCGCATTTTTACGGTTCAACGTGATCGGACGGATCGAGCGCTCGACGGCGTTATTGTCGAGCTCGATACGGCCATCATCGATGAAGCCCGTCAGGCCATCCCAGCGTGAGAGCGCATAACGGATGGCGTCTGCCAGCTTGCCCTTTTGGCTGATCAACGCGAGCTTTGCGCGGAGCCACAGCTCGAAGGCTTCCGCCAGCGGCCGGCTTTTCTGTTGTCGAACGAGACGACGTTCCTCGGCGCTGCGGCCGCGGATGTCCTTCTCGATGGCATAGAACTCGGCGATATGCTTGAGCGCCTCGCTCGCAATAGGCGCAGGACCGGGGGTGGCAAGTTCGTAGAAGTTACGCCGCATGTGCGACCAGCAGAATGCAAGCTGAACGTTGCCACGCTCGGCGAGCCTGCCATAGCCGGCATAGCCGTCGACCTGCAGGATCCCCTTGAAGCCTGCCAGATGAGCGATCGGTCGGTCGGCCTTGCGGTCGGGCGCATAGACATAGGCGACGCCCGGCGGATCGGCACCGCCCCATGGCCGGTCGTCCGCCGCATAGGCCCAGAGCTGACCGGTCTTGGTGCGCCCGCGGCCGGGATCGAGCACCGGCATCGTCGTCTCGTCGGCGAACAGCTTTGGCCGCTGCCTGAGCTTGCCAAGGAGCCGCTCATGCAACGGGCGCAGATGGAAGGCTGCCTGTCCCACCCAGTCCGCCAGCGTCGAACGATCAAGCTCAATGCCCTGGCGGGCGTAAATCTGCGCCTGCCGGTAGAGTGGCAGGTGATCGGCATATTTGGAGACCAGGACCTGGGCGACGGTGGCCTCGGTCGGCAGACCACCCTCGATCAGCCGGGCCGGGGCCGGCGCCTGCATGACACCGTCCTCGCAAGCCCGGCAGGCGTATTTGGGACGCCGGGTGACGAGGATCCGGAACTGCGCCGGGACCAGGTCCAGCCGCTCACTTCTATCCTCGCCGATCCGGTGCAACTCGCCCTGGCAACAGGAGCAGATCTTATTGTCGATATCGACGACGACCTCGATCCGCCGCAAGTGCGCTGGCAAGGCGCCACGGTTGATCCGGCGCTTGCGAGCCCGAGCCTCACGGCTTTCAGGTGCGCTGACGTCCTGCGCCGTCTCGCTGTACGCTGCGACCTGCTCGACATCTTCCAGGCCCAGCAGCATCTGATCTTCAGGCAAGGTCTCTGCCCGCCGGCCGAACCGATGCCGCTGCAATTCCTTGATGATCTGACGCAGCCGTTCGCTCTCGCACCGCTCGGCAAGCAGCATCGCTTTCAGCGTCTCGGGATCGTCAGGCAGGGCGTCGCTCACACGCAATTCAGAGCATATTCGCCGCCATCTGGCGACGCGCTCGATGCCCCTGATTCACTTCGCCGCAGCGCTGCCAACAACTATCCGGCTTGCGTTGGCGCTGGCGTCTCCCGTACCTCGTGGACACGCCGCCAGTCGAGCCCTTCCAACAGCGCCGACAATTGCGCCGCCGACAGACGCATCACGCCGTCCTCGATCTTCGGCCAGCGGAAGATCCCATCCTCAAGCCGTTTGGCGAACAGGCACAGACCCGTTCCGTCCCAGAACACCAGCTTGATCCGATCCGCCCGCTTGGCACGGAACACATAGACAGCTCCCGAGAATGGGTCAGCCCCCATGCTCTCGCGCACCAGGGTCGCAAGCCCTTCCATCCCCTTGCGGAAGTCCACCGGTTTGGTCGCCACCATCACCCGGACCGCACCCGACGGACCGATCACCGGCTCGCCTTCAGCGCCTGGACGATCGACGCAATCATTGCCGTGTCCGCACCACGACCGGCCCGGATCGTGATGCCGTCGACTTCGATCTCGATGATCCCGGCATCGCAACGGCAAGTTCGGACATCCGGTTTGGGTTTGCAGCGCGCCACTTTGCGCTCCCGGCCAAGAGCAGGCGCCGGCACTGCGACATCCACCACCGCCGGCACAAACTGCACTTCTTCTATTTCGGAATGACCGCCTGCTGCCTCTCGCAACTGACGTCGCCAGCCAAACAACTGCTGCGGTGACAATCCATGCCGTCGGGCTACCGAACAGACCGAGTCGCCGCTCGCCACAATCTCCGCGACGATCCGCGCCTTGTCCTCGTCGCTCCACTTCCGCCGACGGCCGGCGCCGGTGAAGACCTCAAGCCGCCGTACCGGCTCCGTGATAGCAGTATGCACTGTGTCCATTCTAAGCCTAACGGTCCAAATCGAACCGCAGACTCGCAGATCACCCCATCATCCGGTAGGTGGCCGCTGAACAG
>NZ_JYMS01000032.1:5000-222366 GCF_000938285.1 Bradyrhizobium sp. LTSP857
ACCAGTGAGCTGTTACGCTTTCTTTAAAGGATGGCTGCTTCTAAGCCAACCTCCTGGTTGTTTTGGGATTTCCACATCCTTTCCCACTTAGCCACGAATTAGGGGCCTTAGCTGTAGGTCCGGGTTGTTTCCCTCTCCACAACGGACGTTAGCACCCGCTGTGTGACTCCCGGATAGTACTCTCAGGTATTCGGAGTTTGGTTGGGTTTGGTAAGACGGTAAGTCCCCCTAGCCCATCCAGTGCTCTACCCCCTGAGGTATTCATCCGAGGCGATACCTAAATATCTTTCGCGGAGAACCAGCTATTTCCCAGTTTGATTGGCCTTTCACCCCTAACCACAAGTCATCGGAGTCTTTTTCAACAGACACCCGTTCGGTCCTCCAGTGAGTGTTACCTCACCTTCAACCTGCTCATGGCTAGATCACTAGGTTTCGGGTCTAATACAACGAACTTGACGCCCTATTCAGACTCGCTTTCGCTACGCCTTCGCCTATCGGCTTAAGCTTGCTCGTTAAATTAAGTCGCTGGCCCATAATACAAAAGGTACGATGTCACCCAGAACGTATCTTGGGCTCCATCTGTTTGTAGGTGTCCGGTTTCAGGTCTATTTCACTCCCCTCGTCGGGGTGCTTTTCACCTTTCCCTCACGGTACTGGTTCACTATCGGTCGCTGAGGAGTACTTAGGCTTGGAGGGTGGTCCCCCCGCGTTCAGACAGGATTTCACGTGTCCCGCCTTACTCGTGGATACATCATCGCATTACTCGTACGGGGCTATCACCCTCTAAGGCCCAGCTTTCCTGACTGGTTCCGATTGTCTTTGATGTATCACTGGCCTGGTCCGCGTTCGCTCGCCACTACTAACGGAGTCTCTGTTGATGTCCTTTCCTCCAGGTACTTAGATGTTTCAGTTCCCTGGGTTTGCTTGAAACCTCCTATGTATTCAGAAGTCTCATTCCTTCTTTTGATAACCGGAAATCCAAAACCTCTTCGATCGAAATCTAAAGGTCTGGCTTCTCACATTATCCGATCGAACCCCACACCGATGTCTTTCGACAAAGGTCTTGGAGTTCCGGCTATCGAAGGTGGGTTTCCCCATTCGGAAATCCGCGGATCAAAGCTTCTTCGCAGCTCCCCACGGCTTATCGCAGCGTAGCACGTCCTTCATCGCCTCTCAGCGCCAAGGCATCCACCGAACACCCTTAAGGCACTTGATTGCTCTCATTATCAATGTCCACACACTCGGCAGAATGTTGTCTGCAGAACTACCTTGCGGCACGCGCCCTCGATGAACGCTATCTGCAGCCGGACAATGATTAGAAAGACCAGCTTGCTTCGTAAGATCGTTCCGATAGCGAGGCGGTCAAGCTTCGCTAAAAGGATCATTTACAACTCGCTCGTCTTTCAGACGCAGCCTTGTGAGCTACACTGAAAGGCGCGCAAGCGCCGAAATGATCCGGAGATAATGAAGTATCGCGTAGCAATTGCTTGCTGCACGATCCAACTCGGATCGATCTCCTCTTTACGATGTCAGAAATCACGCAGCTTACTGTCCATCCGGACTAGTAAGTGCGAAGTGATGTTTCGCGGACGATTTAGGTACACAACGTTTCGGCAATCAAACCATCTGGTGGAGCCAGACGGGATCGAACCGACGACCTCATGCTTGCAAAGCACGCGCTCTCCCAGCTGAGCTATGGCCCCGTAACCAGAAGACGAATGCTTGCTCGATGAGTGTGGTGGGCCTGGGAAGACTTGAACTTCCGACCTCACGCTTATCAAGCGCGCGCTCTAACCAACTGAGCTACAAGCCCCTAACGCATATCCCGTCAAGGACTAGGGATCCTGCGATACGCAGGCCCAGCGCGTGTTCGTCCGCGAAGAAAGAGAAACGTAGACGGCGAAATCCCGCCAATGCAGCTCAACGATCCTGACGACCGTTGGCCACTGATGTTTCTAAAACGGTTCGATAGAAGCAAGCTTCTGAAGAACCATCCTTAGAAAGGAGGTGATCCAGCCGCAGGTTCCCCTACGGCTACCTTGTTACGACTTCACCCCAGTCGCTGACCCTACCGTGGTTAGCTGCCTCCCTTGCGGGTTAGCGCACTACCTTCAGGTAAAACCAACTCCCATGGTGTGACGGGCGGTGTGTACAAGGCCCGGGAACGTATTCACCGTGGCGTGCTGATCCACGATTACTAGCGATTCCAACTTCATGGGCTCGAGTTGCAGAGCCCAATCCGAACTGAGACGGCTTTTTGAGATTTGCGAAGGGTTGCCCCTTAGCGTCCCATTGTCACCGCCATTGTAGCACGTGTGTAGCCCAGCCCGTAAGGGCCATGAGGACTTGACGTCATCCCCACCTTCCTCGCGGCTTATCACCGGCAGTCTCCTTAGAGTGCTCAACTAAATGGTAGCAACTAAGGACGGGGGTTGCGCTCGTTGCGGGACTTAACCCAACATCTCACGACACGAGCTGACGACAGCCATGCAGCACCTGTGCTCCAGGCTCCGAAGAGAAGGTCACATCTCTGCGACCGGTCCTGGACATGTCAAGGGCTGGTAAGGTTCTGCGCGTTGCGTCGAATTAAACCACATGCTCCACCGCTTGTGCGGGCCCCCGTCAATTCCTTTGAGTTTTAATCTTGCGACCGTACTCCCCAGGCGGAATGCTTAAAGCGTTAGCTGCGCCACTAGTGAGTAAACCCACTAACGGCTGGCATTCATCGTTTACGGCGTGGACTACCAGGGTATCTAATCCTGTTTGCTCCCCACGCTTTCGTGCCTCAGCGTCAGTACCGGGCCAGTGAGCCGCCTTCGCCACTGGTGTTCTTGCGAATATCTACGAATTTCACCTCTACACTCGCAGTTCCACTCACCTCTCCCGGACTCAAGATCTTCAGTATCAAAGGCAGTTCTGGAGTTGAGCTCCAGGATTTCACCCCTGACTTAAAAACCCGCCTACGCACCCTTTACGCCCAGTGATTCCGAGCAACGCTAGCCCCCTTCGTATTACCGCGGCTGCTGGCACGAAGTTAGCCGGGGCTTATTCTTGCGGTACCGTCATTATCTTCCCGCACAAAAGAGCTTTACAACCCTAGGGCCTTCATCACTCACGCGGCATGGCTGGATCAGGGTTGCCCCCATTGTCCAATATTCCCCACTGCTGCCTCCCGTAGGAGTTTGGGCCGTGTCTCAGTCCCAATGTGGCTGATCATCCTCTCAGACCAGCTACTGATCGTCGCCTTGGTAGGCCGTTACCCTACCAACTAGCTAATCAGACGCGGGCCAATCTTTCGGCGATAAATCTTTCCCCGTAAGGGCTTATCCGGTATTAGCACAAGTTTCCCTGTGTTGTTCCGAACCAAAAGGTATGTTCCCACGCGTTACTCACCCGTCTGCCGCTGACGCATTGCTGCGCCCGCTCGACTTGCATGTGTTAAGCCTGCCGCCAGCGTTCGCTCTGAGCCAGGATCAAACTCTCAAGTTGGACTTGAACTTTGAACCGGCTGATCACAACGTTTTGACGAGGTCCCACCATTTTCCGCCGACCGAAGTCGACGAGCTGCCCGCGATTCACATCGCTGGCAACGATGGTGTAACCTTAAAACGTGTACCGCCGAAGTCTTTCGTCCGGCCCCGATCCGAAAAGCCGAGGCTCTTCAAATGCGAGACCCGCAAGGACTCCGCCGTCCACGTTTCTCTTTCTTCATCTTCACTTGTCAAACAGCCCGGGACCAGATGGTCCCAACCTTCCTCAGAGGAAGGGTTCCGACACCCTTACCGGCGATGAATGGACCCCAATCGACTTACGTCGACTGTTGTGTCACTCAACAAGGTGAGGAGCATCAGTGGCGCGTTCGCTCGCCTTGGTCAGTGACCCGGCGGCGCCGCGCTCAGTGGTCGGGTTATAGGCCCCCCCGCTCGGGATTGTCAACGGCCATTGTCAACAAATCGTCGCACGGTGGATTGTTCGAAAAAATAACGCGTTTACAGACGGTTAGAGAGGTCGTGAGCGCGCGGACCGAACGCGACCGATGAAAAAATCCAAAAAAGTTTGGGTCCCTGGGGGCTCCGGAAGCGGCTTCTGGCGCCCCCCTCCGGGGAAGCCCCAGGCGCCAGCCCGTTCAGGAAACTTTTTCCATATGAGGCGCCGTACTAGAGCCACAATCCCGCGGCGTTCTGATAAGAGACAAGCTTGAATCGCGGGATGCCAGTGGGGGCTGCCTGCGATTTTTACGGGGTCAGAGGAAGGCGATCTTACGATGACGCGGCCTTCCTTGGACATTCGAGAGACATCGAGAGACCTTTACCCGCTTAGCTGTTCGTAATTTCGGCCGGGCCCTCAATCAGGGCCTTCTGAGCGCGAACGCCTATGCGGCACGGCTTTTCCCGCGATCCCCCTTGAAGAGGGCGACCAGGGAGGAGCGCGAGACGAGGCATTTCGGGTCGTTATTGGGGGACTTGGGTTGAACCACAGGACGTCACGCGGCGCTTACGGGCGTGAGACCGGGATCATCGATCTCGGCCACGAGCCGCCGCTGTCCGTCGATGGTTCGGAAGCCGCCGTCATCGATCGCCGTCGCGTTTCGGTACAATGGTTCAGCGGGACAATTTTGACCGGACTCTGCGGCGCAGCCCTGATCGGCGGCGCCGTTTTCGCATCGCTCGATGGTGAGATGACCTTCGCCAAGGTGCCGGAGCGGGTCGAGGGCGCGCTGCGCGGTGCGTTTGGTGCGGCTGATCGCGCCGCCACGCTGCACAAGAGCGACCGCCTGCCGCCGCCGAATGAATCCACGGCCTCGCGCAACATCGTGCGCGTCTCCACCGTCGCCCGCGTCGGCAACCGCGATGTGATGCGCGTGCGGCCCTTCGTCCGGATCGCCGGCAATCTGTCGATGACGACGAGCGACCTGTCGGCGAAGATTCCGCCGTTCAACGCCCAGCGTCTGCTCACCGATGTCGGCTCCGACCCGAAGGCCGCCGCTGACGATCCGAACAATCCCGAGGCTGTCGAGCCCGACGCAGAAGTCTCCTTCGTCACCAAGGACCTGTCGCCGGTGCTGCCGAAGGCCAAGATTTCCGCGGTGGTGGCGCTCGACGACATCCTGATGCGGGTGCGCGACGCCGCCAATTGGCGCGGCAATGGCGGGGTGCGCTACGCCTCGCTCGCGAACGCCGCAGCCGACGTCTCCGGCGCGACCGGCTCGTCCGACATGAAGATGGCCTACGCCACCGAAGTGTCGCCGTCCGATCCCTATGCCGGCTTCGAGACGCGCGTGGTGCCGGAAAACGTCACGCTGCTGCCGAAGACCAAGGAACAGATCACCGGCGGCAATCCCAACGGCGAGCGCGTTCATGTCGTCAAGAAGGGCGACTCGGTCTCCTCCGTGCTGCGCGATCTCGGCGCCACGCCGGACGAAATCAAATCGATTTCAGCGACGCTCGGGCCCCGCGGTCGCGACGGCGGCCTGAAGGAAGGCGAAAAACTCCGCATCCTGATGGCGCCCTCAAGCCCCGGCGCCCGGCTCCAGCCCTATCGCGTCGTCGTCGCCAACGACACCATGGTCGAGGCGATCGCTGCGCTGTCCGACCTCGGCAAATACGTCGCGGTCGACGTTTCCAGCATGAACACCGTCGCCGACGCTGCGACCAACGCCAACAGCGACGATGATGAGGATGACGACGGCACCGGCGTGCGGCTCTACCAGAGCATTTACGAGACCGCGATGCGCAACAAGGTGCCGATGCCGGTCATCGACGACATGATCAAAATCTACTCTTACGACGTCGATTTCCAGCGCAAGGTGGCGCCCGGCGACTCGTTCGACGTCTTCTACGCCGGCGAAGACGAGGGCGTGACGGCGACCGACAAGAGCGAGGTGCTGTTCGCTTCGCTCACGGTCGGCGGCGAGACCAAGAAATACTACCGTTTCCAGAGCCCCGATGACGGCGTCGTCGACTACTATGACGAGACCGGCAAGAGCGCGAAGAAGTTCCTGGTCAGGAAGCCCGTCAACAGCGCCATCATGCGCTCCGGCTTCGGCGGCCGCCGCCATCCGATCCTCGGCTATGTGAAGATGCACACCGGCGTCGACTGGGCCACCGCCTACGGCACGCCGATCTTCGCCGCCGGCAACGGCGTGATCGAGAAGGCCCAGCTCGAAGGCGGCTACGGCAAGTATGTCCGCATCAAGCACAACAACGGCTACGAGACTGCCTACGGCCATATGTCGGCCTTCGCCAAGGGCATGGAGCCAGGCAAGAAGGTGCGCCAGGGCCAGGTGATCGGCTTCGTCGGCTCGACCGGCCAGTCGACCGGCCCGCACGTCCACTACGAAATCCTGGTCAACGGCCGCTTCGTCGACCCGATGCGCGTGAAACTGCCGCGCGGCCGCTCGCTGGAAGGCCCGATGCTCACCGGTTTCGAGAAAGAGCGTGACCGGCTCGACGGCATGATGAGCGGCCGGGGCGGCGCGATCGCCCGCATGTCGGACGCCACCGGCGGGCCGCTCCAAGTGACTAATCGGTAATTTTTTTCAGATCATACGACGTCGAAAAACGCCCCGGAGAGGCATGGCCTTCCGGGGCGTTTCTCGTTTTGCGGTGTGTGCCTACGCTCAGTTCAACTTCCGCTTCGACACCGGTGCGTCGAACTGGGTGATCTCCGCGGTCTGCGGCGCCTTGCCGTTGAAGGTCAGCACGTTGCCTTCGGACGAGATCGCAACGCTGTCACCGTCCCTGACATCGCCGGCCAGGATCATCTCGGCGAGCGGATCCTGGACGTAACGCTGGATCACCCGCTTCAGCGGCCTTGCGCCGTAGGCGGGATCCCAGCCCTTTTCCGCGAGCCAGTCGCGCGCCTTGCCATCCAGCGTCAGCACGATCTTGCGATCGGTCAGGAGCCTTTCGAGGCGGCCGAACTGAATCTGAACGATCCGGCCCATCTCGCTCTTCTGGAGACGATGGAACAGGATGATCTCGTCGACACGGTTCAAAAACTCCGGCCTGAAATGTCCGCGCACCGTTGCCATCACGTGCTCGCGCACGACTGACGTGTCTTCGCCTTCCGGTTGATTCACCAAATACTCCGAACCGAGGTTCGAGGTCATGATGATCAGCGTGTTGCGGAAATCGACGGTACGTCCCTGGCCATCGGTCAGGCGGCCATCGTCGAGCACCTGCAACAGGACGTTGAACACGTCCGGATGCGCCTTCTCGATCTCGTCGAACAGCACCACCTGGTAAGGCCGACGCCGCACCGCCTCGGTGAGCGCACCACCCTCATCATAACCGACATAGCCCGGAGGCGCGCCGATCAGCCGCGAGACCGAGTGCTTCTCCATGTATTCGGACATGTCGAGGCGAACCATCGCGGTCTCGTCGTTGAAGAGATACTCCGCGAGCGCCTTGGTCAGCTCGGTCTTGCCGACGCCGGTGGGGCCCAAGAACATGAACGAGCCCATCGGCCGGTTGGGGTCCTGGAGGCCCGCGCGCGAACGGCGCACCGCGGTCGCAACCGCATGTACGGCCTCGCTCTGGCCGACGACGCGCTGTCCGAGCTGCTCCTCCATCCTGAGGAGCTTCTCTTTCTCGCCTTCCAGCATCTTGTCGACGGGCACGCCGGTCCAGCGCGAGACCACCTGCGCGATGTGATTGGCGGTGACCGCCTCCTCCATCATCTCGCCGGAGTTCTCTTTGGCCTCGATATCGGCAAGCTGCTTCTCGAGCTCGGGGATCCGGCCATAGGCCAGCTCGCCGGCCTTCTGGAATTCGCCGCGCCGCTGGGCATTCGCAAGATCGACGCGCAAACCATCAAGCTCCGCCTTCAGCTTCTGGGCGTCAGAGAGCTTGTTCTTCTCCGCGCTCCAGCGCGACGTCAGCGCCGCCGACTTCTCCTCGAGCTCGGCAAGCTCCTTCTCCAGCGTCTGGAGACGGGACTTGGAGCCGGCATCGCTTTCCTTCTTCAGCGCTTCCTGTTCGATCTTCAGCCGGATGATTTCCCGATCCATCGAATCGAGTTCCTCCGGCTTGGAATCGACCTGCATTTTCAGCCGCGCGGCGGCCTCATCCATGAGGTCGATCGCCTTGTCCGGCAGGAAGCGATCGGTGATGTAGCGGTTGGACAGCGTGGTGGCGGCCACGAGCGCGGAATCAGTGATCCGCACGCCGTGGTGCTGTTCGTACTTGTCCTTCAGCCCGCGCAGAATGGAGATCGTGTCCTCGACCGTGGGCTCACTGACGAAGATCGGCTGGAAGCGCCGCGCCAGCGCCGCGTCCTTCTCGACATGCTTCCGGTACTCGTCGAGCGTGGTCGCGCCGATGCAATGCAGCTCGCCGCGCGCAAGCGCCGGCTTGAGCAGGTTGGACGCGTCCATCGCGCCGTCGCCCTTGCCGGCGCCGATCAGCGTGTGCATTTCGTCGATGAACAGGATGATACCGCCTTCAGCAGAAGTTACCTCCTGCAATACGGCCTTCAGCCGCTCCTCGAATTCGCCGCGGTACTTCGCGCCGGCAATCAGCGCCCCGAGATCGAGCGAGAGCAGCTTCTTGTCCTTGAGGCTTTCCGGCACGTCGCCATTGACGATGCGCAGCGCCAGGCCCTCGGCGATGGCGGTCTTGCCGACGCCGGGCTCGCCGATCAGGACGGGATTGTTCTTGGTCCGGCGCGACAACACCTGGATGGTGCGGCGGATCTCCTCGTCGCGACCGATGACCGGATCGAGCTTGCCGTCGCGCGCCGCCTGGGTCAGGTCGCGAGCGTATTTCTTCAGCGCGTCATAGGCGTTCTCGGCGGTCGCCGAGTCAGCCGTGCGGCCCTTGCGCAGCGCCTCGATTGCCGCATTGAGGTTTTGCGGGGTCACCCCGCCCTTGCTGAGGATCGCGCCGGCCTCGCTGTTCTTTTCCAGTGCGAGCCCGAGCAGCAGCCGCTCGACGGTGACAAAGCTGTCGCCAGCCTTCTCGCCGGCCTTTTCAGCGGCATCGAAGGTGCGGGCGAGTTCCGGCGCCAGATAGATCTGCCCGGCGCCACCGCCAGAGACCTTCGGCACCTTGCTCAGGGCGTCCTCGGTCGTTTTCAGAATTGCGCGCGAATTACCTCCGGCGCGGTCGATCAGACCGCCGGCCAGCCCCTCGCTGTCGTCCAGCAGGACTTTCAGGAGGTGCAGGGTCGAAAACTGCTGGTGCCCCTCGCGCACTGCAAGCGACTGCGCGGACTGGATGAAGCCCCTGGAGCGTTCGGTATACTTCTCGATGTTCATATGTCTTTTCTTTCCCTCGGCCTGCCCCTGGAGCCCCTAAGGCACTCCAAACGGCATCTTCATTGGGTTTCCGTTTGCCGCGTTGACATTCCTCAACCGGCAGCGGTCGTTATCAGTCGGCGCTGGCGCCGGCCTGACCCAGATGTGGGAAGCGTGCCTTCGGACTGGAAGAGGCGAGTTCACAATTTCGTGCGCGGGTTAGCCTGCTTGGCGCGGACCGGTCGAATCCCTTAATTTGCGCTATGACATCCAGCCATACCGCCGAGATTACCGGCCTCTACCGCTACCCGATCAAGGGCCTGACGCCGGAACCCCTGCCCCGTGTTCCCTTGAGACGAGGGGAGACCCTGCCCGCCGATCGCCGCTACGCCATCGAGAACGGCCCAAGCGGGTTCGACCCGGAGGCGCCGGCATGGAAGCCGAAAATCCAGTTTCTGATGCTGGCGCGCAATGAGCGGCTGGCTTCGCTCGATAGCCGGTTCGAGGAGGCGACCAACCGCCTGACCATTCGCAAGGACGGCCAAATCGTCGCCAGCGGCGATCTCGAGACCGTCGCCGGCCGCTCGGCCATCGAGAACTATTTCACGGAGAATTTTCAGCCGGAGCTGAAGGGTCCACCCAAGGTCCTGTCCGGCCGCGACCACAGCTTTTCCGACGTCGCCCGCAAGGTCGTGTCGATCATCAATCTCGCCAGCGTCCGCGCCATCGAGACCATGCTTGGCGGGGCCGCCGTGCATCCCCTGCGCTTCCGCGCCAACCTTTACGTCAAGGGCTGGCCGGCCTGGTCCGAGCTCGACCTGGTCGGAGAGACGCTCGCGATCGGGCAGGCCCGGCTGAAGGTGGTCAAGCGCATCGTCCGCTGCCCGGCCGTCAACGTCGACCCAGAGACCGCCAAGCGCGATCTCGAAATCCCGCCCACGCTGTCGCGCAACCTCGGCCATATGGATTGCGGCATCTATGCCGAGGTGATCGCTGATGGTGAGATTGGTGTGGGGGATGCGATTGCGGTGGAAGAGCCGACGCTGGTGTGAGCTTCGTAGGGTGGGCAAAGCGAAGCGTGCCCACCATTCTGGTCCTCGGACGTTGATAGGCCGTTGGTGGGCACGGCGCTTGCGCGCCTTTGCCCACCCTACGGCAGCGTCACTCCGTCAATTCGGCATCACATACGCATAGATCCGGCCGCGCGAGATCGGCGCTTCGCGGACGCGATTGCCGTTGTTGCCGGAGATCATGATCGGATTGCCCTGCGCATCGACGCCGGTGATGATGCCGACATGGCCGCCCCGCGACATGACCGCGATGGCTCCGACCTGCGGACCCGAGACACGCGTGCCGTAATGCGCAAACGAATTCGCCATGTCCGATCCGGTGCCATGGTGGCCGGTCTTCTCAAGCACCATGTTCATGAAGCGTGCGCACCACAGGCTGCCGCGCCCGGTCGGATTGCCGCCGACATAGCGGCGCGCCTCGGACACGAGGCCCGATCCACCGCCGAAGCCGCTGCTCATGGCCATGTTGCCCGCGCTCCCAACGTCGCCAGCGCTGCTCTTGTTAACAGCGTAGCTCATGTTACGAGCGCGGCTCATATTGCCAGCGCGACTGGTGTTTCCGCCGATGACCATGTCACCACCGCCCGCGTAGTGCATGCTACCCATGCTGCCGCTATTGGCATTCGGATCGTAGCTGGCCTGCGTATTCATGAACCCGCTCGCCTGCAATTGCGCGGCGCTGCGCTCGAAGCGCGAGCCGCGCGCATGGTGCCGGTAGTGATGATATCGCTGGGCTGAGTACGCGGCGTGATGCACGTAGGCGTGCCGCTGAGCGCTATGACGATGAGATCGTGCTGACGCTGGAGAGGTGACCACGGCCACCGCCGCAAAGAAGAGCGCCAGCGCGATAACACAACGCGACAGGCGAGACGCAAACAACTCGAACATTCTTCATCCTTCGTTGACACCCCCAGTTCCCGTCGGCCCGTGCGGTGACCGACATCCGTGAGGCCGTAAAGCGTCCGGATGTGGCGAGAACAAGACGCCGCGCGGCGGCGCTAATTAACGCTTCGGGGAATTGTTGCGATGATTTTGTGTCGATGCTGGTCTGACGCTGCCGCATTGCGGACAACAGCATTAACTGCGATCCTCTATGTACGGCTTCAAGAGAGGGAAACAGTTAATGCCCCACGCCACGACCAGGGACGATGTCCGCATCTATTTCGAAGAGGCGGGTCAGGGAACGCCGATAATTTTTCTGCACGAATTCGCGGCCGACTACACCAATTGGGAGCCGCAGATGCGTTATTTTTCCCGCGGCCACCGCTGCATCACCTATTCGGCGCGCGGCTACACGCCGTCAGATGTGCCTGATGGCGAGGTCTACAGCTACACGCATTTCTACACCGATGCGCTTGCCGTGCTCGATCATCTCAAGATCGATCGCGCGCATCTCGTCGGTCTCTCAATGGGCGCCTATTCATCGCTTCAGATCGGATTGAACGCGCCGCAGCGCGCGCTGTCGATGACGCTCGCTGGTGTCGGCTCCGGCTCGGAGCTCGAAACTCTCGACGCCTGGCGCAAGCAGTGCCGCGCCAATGCCGAACAGTTCGAGACGCTCGGCTCCGCTGAAGTGGCAAAAGTCACGCGCGAGGCGCCGAGCCGGATTCCCTTCCTGGTGAAAGACCCGCGCGGCCACGCCGATTTCTACGCCGCGCTGGCGCGGCACGATGCCAAGGGATCGGCCAACACGATGTGCGGCTTCCAGGGCGGCCGCCCCTCGATCTACAATTTGACCGATGCGATCAGACGCGCCTCCACGCCCGCGCTGATCATCTGCGGCGACGAAGATGATCCGTGTGTCGGGGCGAGCCTGTTCCTGAAGAAGCATCTGCCGGCGGCGGGGCTCGCGATGTTCCCGAAGTCGGGCCATGTGCTCAATCTGGAAGAGCCCGCGCTGTTCAACGAGACGGTGGCGCGGTTCGTCACGCTGGTGGAAGCTGGGCGATGGCCAGTGCGCGATCCGAGGTCGCTGGCGGCGCATTAGCGCGACGGCGTTGCCTCACACTCCATCGCGTAGCCCGGATGGAGCGAAAGCGTAATCTGGGTTTCTTGAACGCGGCCTGACCTGCCCCGGATTGCGCTGCGCTCCATCCGGGCTACGGCCGCTTACACTCGCAATAACGAGAAGCTACTTTCCCTGCCCGCGTGTGAGCAAAAACACGCCCTGCTCGCCGAACAGATTCCACACCCACCACGGCATCCGCAGCCGCAGCGGGCGGCCGTAGAGGTCGAGCGCTTCGGCGCGCTCCATCTTGACGCCGATGGCGTCGCAGAGCTCGACGAAATCCTTGATGGTGCAGAAGTGGATGTTGGCGGTGTCGTACCAGCTGGCCGGCAGATTCTCCGTGCGCGGCATGTGACCGCCGATCAGGAGTTGAAGGCGCATCTTCCAGAAACCGAAATTCGGGAACGACACGATGGCGCGGCGGCCGATGCGCAGCAGATTCTCCAGCACGACCTTGGGCTGGCGCGTCGCCTGAAGCGTCTGCGACAGGATTACATAGTCGAAGGCATCGTCGGGATAGTTGATCAGGTCGGTGTCGGCATCGCCCTGCACCACCGCAAGGCCCTTGGCGACGCAGCGGTTGACGCCCTCGCGCGACAGCTCGATGCCGCGCCCGTCGATGCCGCGGGTCTCCAGGATCTGAAGCAGATCGCCGTCGCCGCAGCCGACGTCGAGCACTTTCGAGCCGGCCTTGACCATCCCGGCGACCAGCAAATGGTCGGCGCGAAACTGCCCCGACTGTTCAGTCGAGAGGCCGCCCAGCGGCAGCACTTCCTGTACAGACATCGCTAGCCGTCCTTGTTAGCCATTCTTGCCAGTGAGCCCGCGCGCCTTGCCTGCCGATTGCAGGAAGGCGCGGGAGATATCGAGGAATTCGGGCACGTCGAGCAGGAAGGCATCGTGGCCGCGATCGGTCTCGATCTCGGCAAACGACACCCGCGCGCTCGACGCATTCAGCGCATGCACCAGCGCGCGCGATTCCGAGGTCGGGAACAGCCAGTCGCTGGTGAAGGAGACCACGCAGAAGCGGGTCTGGATGCCCGCGAACGCCTTTGCCAGCACGCCGCCATGATCGCCGGCGATGTCAAAATAATCCATCGCGCGGGTCAGATAGAGATAGGAATTGGCATCGAAGCGCTCGACGAAAGACGAGCCCTGGTAGCGCAGATAGCTCTCGACCTGGAAGTCGGCGTCGAACGAGAAGGTCGGCAGCTCGCGATCCTGCATGCGCCGTCCGAACTTGCGATGCAGCGCCGCGTCCGAAAGATAGGTGATGTGCGCGGCCATGCGCGCCACGGCGAGGCCGCGATGCGGATGGAGGCCATGGTCGGCGTAACCGCCATTGTGCCAGTCGGGATCGGCCATCACGGCCTGGCGACCCAACTCGTGGAATGCGATGTTCTGCGCCGAGTGCCGCGTCGAGCAGGCAATCGCGAGCGCGGAGAACACGCGCTGCGGATAGGCCGCGGTCCATTGCAGCACCTGCATGCCGCCCATCGAGCCGCCGACGACTGCAAACAGCGTGTCGATGCCGAGCCGGTCGATCAGCATCGCCTGCGCGCGGACCATGTCGGGGATGGTGATGACTGGGAAATCGAGGCCCCACACCTTGCCGGTCGCCGGATTGATCGAGGCAGGTCCGGTCGAGCCCATGCAGCCGCCAATGACGTTGGCGCAGATCACGAAGTACTGGCTCGGATCGAGCGGTCGGCCCGCGCCGACCAAAGTTTCCCACCAGCCGGGCTTGCCGGTGACGGGGTGCACATTGGCGACGTGCTGGTCGCCGGTCAGCGCATGACAGATCAGGATCGCGTTCGAGCGATCGGCATTGAGTTCGCCGTAGGTCTGGTAGGCGATCTGGAACGGCGAGAGATCGATGCCGCAATCGAGCCGCAGCGGCTGATCGGCGCCGAAATGCGCGACGAGCGAGCTCGGATGATCTACCTCATGCGACCGTTCATCGGCACTGATCGCGGGACTGGGAATCGACTTGACGCCAACCATCTCTGACCATCGTCCTCGTTTGCGATCGGACTTCAGATCGCCACTGACATCAGGCCATAAAAAACCCGGCCTGAACGATAGGTTCGGCCGGGATCGAAAGCGTCCCCGGCCTGTTTAGCGATTTTTTTAACGTGGCTGCAAGCCGGCCGGCTCAAATGACCACGGAACGGGCAAAATCTACTGGCTCGGACGGTTTTCGTCAAGTCACGGTCCGGATGAGCCAAATTCACCCCTCCGCCGTCGGCGAAAAAGGCCCTCATTTCTCTTTGCTTTCGCGGCCCATCCTGCCTAATCAGAGCCTCAACCGCAGCGGATCCGGCGCTTGCTGATCCGCATTGGACCACCTCTCAACAGCGCCTCACAGATATGTCCCAACGTCCGCCCGCGCCACCATCGTTGCAGGAACTGCGCAAGGAGATCGACGCGATCGACGAGGGCATGCATCGCCTGCTGATGCAACGCGGCGACATCATCGACCGCCTGATCCAGGTGAAGCAGACCCAGGAGATCGGCTCCGCGTTCCGTCCGGCGCGCGAGGCCGACATGATGCGCCATATCGTCCAGCGCCATCGCGGCATCCTGCCGCTCGACACGGTCGAGAGCATCTGGCGCGTCATCATCGCGACCTTCACCTACGTCCAGGCGCCATTCTCGGTGCATGCCGACATCGCGGTGAGCGAGCCTGCAATGCGCGATTCCGTCCGCTTCCATTTCGGCTTCACCGTGCCCTACGTCGCGCATTTCAGCGCGCAGGCCGCGGTCGAGGCGGTGGCGAAATCCAAGGGCGATCTGGCGCTGGTCTCGGCGACCTCCAGCCACACGCCGTGGTGGCTGGAGCTGGAGGAGGAAGGCGCGCCAAAAATCATCGCGCGGCTGCCTTTCGTCGAGCGCGCCGACCATCCGGCCGCACTGCCTGTGTTCGCGATCTCGCGCGTCGCCGACAGCGCCCTGGTGACGGAGGTCGAGACCTTCAGCGTGCGCGTCTCGGGGTGGAACGCCGAGGTCGCGCGGGCGCTGTCGCCGCTCGCCGAGATCGTGGCGGTGCCCGATACCGCCTTCGATGGCGCGGCGCTGCTGGTCTCGGTCACAGCCGCGAGCAGCATCGACAAGATCAAGGCTGCCCTGATCGAAGCGGGGGCCTCGGTGCGCTCCACGGCCCTCGTCGGCAGCCACGCAACGCGCTATACGGTGCCCCCGACCGGGTCGAAATCGTAAATCGCGAACCGCTTAAGCCCATCCGGAGTTGAAGATGTCCCGCCCCGTGCCGAATCCCGGCATTCTCGATATTGCGCCCTACACGCCCGGCAAGAGCCCGGTCGCTGAGCCGGGCCGCAAGGTGTTCAAGCTCTCGGCCAACGAGACCCCGTTCGGCCCCTCGCCGAAGGCGATCGAGGCGTTCAAGAACGTGGCGACGCATCTGGAAGACTATCCGGAAGGCACCTCGCGCGTGCTGCGCGAAGCGATCGGCCGCAGCTTCGGGCTCGATCCCAACCGCATCATCTGCGGCGCCGGCTCGGACGAGATCCTCAATCTGCTCGCCCACACCTATCTCAGCTACGGCGACGAGGCGATCTCCACCACCCACGGCTTCCTGGTCTATCCGATCGCAACCATGGCGGTCGGTGCCAAGAACGTGGTCGCGCAGGAGACGAACCTCACCTGCGACGTCGACGCCATCCTGAAAGCGGTGACGCCGAAGACAAAACTGGTCTGGCTCGCCAACCCCAACAATCCGACCGGCACCTATATCCCGTTCGACGAGGTCAAGCGCCTGCGCGCCGGCCTGCCGTCGCACGTGCTGCTGGTGCTCGATGCCGCCTATTGCGACTACGTTTCTCGCAACGACTATGAGATGGGGATCGAGCTGGTCGCCACCACCGAGAACACGGTGGTGACGCACACCTTCTCCAAGATCCACGGCCTCGCGGCACTGCGCATCGGCTGGATGTTCGGTCCCGAACACGTCATCGACGCGGTCAACCGCATCCGTGGCCCCTTCAACGTGTCGACGCCGGCGATGTATGCCGCGGTTGCCGCGATCGAGGACACCGCGCACCAGGCGATGTCGAAGCAGTTCACCGAGACCTGGCGCAATTGGCTCTCCGAGGAAATCACCAAGCTCGGGCTCAAGGTGACGCCGGGCGTCGCCAATTTTGTCCTGATCCACTTCCCGACCGACAAGGGCAAGACCTCGGATGACGCCGACGCTTACCTCACCAAGCGCGGCCTGGTGCTGCGCGGGCTGAAGAATTACGGCCTGCATCATGCGCTGCGCATGACCATCGGCACCGAGGAGGCCAACCGCCTCGTGGTCGAGGCCTTGCGTGACTTCGTGGCCGGCAAATGAGCGTCACACCGCATTTCCAGCGCGTCGCGTTGATCGGCTTCGGCCTGATCGGCGGCTCGATTGCGCGCGCAGCGAAGCTCCAGGGCCTGGCCGGCGAGATCGTCACCACCGCGCGTTCAGAAAAGACGCGTGCGCGGGTGCTCGAGCTCGGCATCGTCGACCATGTCGTCGCGACCAACGCGGAAGCGGTGAAGGATGCCGATCTCGTCATCCTCTGCATTCCCGTCGGCGCCTGCGGGCCGGTGGCGCAGGAGATTGCGGCACATCTCAAGCCCGGCGCGATCATCTCCGACGTCGGCTCGGTCAAGGGCGCTGTTGTCAGGGACATGGCGCCGCATCTGCCGCAGGGCATTCATTTTGTTCCCGCACACCCCGTTGCGGGCACCGAGCATTCGGGCCCGGATTCCGGTTTCGCTGAGCTCTTCATCAACCGCTGGTGCATCCTCACCCCGCCCGAAGGCGTTGAGGCGGCTGCCACCGATCGCCTGCGCGCGTTCTGGGCCGCGATGGGCGCCAAGGTCGAGGTGATGACGCCGGATCATCATGATCTCGTGCTCGCGATCACCAGCCATTTGCCGCATCTGATCGCCTACACCATCGTCGGCACCGCCGACGAGTTGCAGCAGGTGACGGAGTCCGAAGTCATCAAGTTCTCCGCCGGCGGCTTCCGCGACTTCACCCGCATCGCAGCCTCCGATCCGACGATGTGGCGCGACGTCTTCCTCGCCAACAAGGAGGCCGTGCTGGAGATGCTCGGCACCTTCACTGAGGATCTCGCAAAACTCACCCGCGCCATCCGCCGCGGCGACGGCGAGGCGCTGTTCGACCATTTCACCCGCACCCGCGCGATCCGTCGCGGCATCGTCGAGATCGGCCAGGATTCGGCTGCGCCCGATTTCGGCCGGCCGCATGCGCAGCTCGGCAAGAAGCCGGACTAGCGGCGATCTTCCATCTTGGCGATGCGGAGGCGGCCAACGAGGCCGGCGCCGATCTGTAGGCACACGCCGAGTGCCCAGGTGATGCCGAACAAGAGATTTCCGCTGGGATCAGAGGTTTCGTCGAACACGAACGCATAGAGTGCGAGCAGGCCGGCTCCGGCCGCGAGGAACGTGCCGGTCGCGCTGGCAAGACCGATCGCGGCGGATTGGTGCGCGGGCTTCGCCCGAAGCTGGGGCCAACGCGGGATATCGATCCCGAGATAGGCGCCGGTCATTCCGAGCACGATCAGCAGGGCGGTGAATTCGACCGTGTCGAACCAGGGGAGTTCGACCCGCATCAACAATGCGGCGACGAAGGTGGCGCCGACCGCGCCCGTCATCGCCAGGCCAAGCCGGGCGACGACGTGCGCGAGCCGAAGGATCAGAAGGCCGTCAGACAACTGTCCCTCTCGGAAGACTAGAACGGGTAGTAGCGGATCTGCGTCATGACGATGTTGTCGTCGGTCCTGGGCGCGCCGCCGACACCGTCGAAGGCGATACGCTGCGTGTAGGAGTACTGCACGCCGGCTTTGAGCGTGCCGTAATTGCCCTGGTAGATGGTGTCGTAGACGCCGGCGGTGATCTGCCGGACTTCTTTCGTGTTGCCGTTGCAGCTCGCGGCCGGCGTGTTCTCGGTGAAGCAGCCGGTGTTGTTGTAGAGCGGGTTGCCGTAGCCGAACGGAACGGTCCCGGCATTGGCGAAGTTGGCTTTGGCTTTTTCCAGCCCCGCATAGCTGTAAACATCGAGGCTCGGCGTGGCGTGCCAGATCAGGCCGACCGCGGCCGCCGTGATGGTCAGCGGAAGCATCGTGCCGTCCTGCGCCACCGCCGCATCGGGGAACGGCGTCGCCGTGAAGCGTCCGAGCACACCGTGCGCGCCGTAGAGCTGAAGATCGAGCGTCTTCGGGATCAGCTCGGCAAAGACGTGGCCGCCGAAACTGCCGGTGTCGTAGCTGTGGTTGGCGCCGTTGAAGCGATCGAACAGCTGGCGATAGAGCGCCCAGGCTTCGACATGCAGCTTGTAGGGTCCGAGCCGCGGATCCCATGCCGCCTTGACGGTGACGTCAGGCACCTGGTTCAAGCTGACATTGTTGAGGTTGTTGAAGAAGCTGCCGCCCGGCCCGGTCAGATTGACCTGAAGGTTCGGGTTGAGCACGCCCTGCGGACCCACCGCAGGCGTGCCGACCGTCGGCACGTTGCCGCCGAAGAAGGCGGTCTGCGGATTTTCGACCGACGCGGCCAGCTTGAACTCGGGTCCGATGTCCTGCCAGACGCGAATGCCGGGTTGCCGTGCTGCGAGGAATCCCGGAACGGATTCGAAGTCGATCACGCCGGGCGCATCGACGCCGCGGGGATCGATGCCCGATTTGGTCGGCGCGTTCAGCGACCAGGATTGTCCGGCGAGAAAGTGCAGACCAAGATCGGTGCGGTCGAGCTCGAGACTGAGCTGCCGCATCCGCGGGTTGAAGGAGTTGGTCGCAACCGAGCTCGCCGTCTGCGCCGCGCCTTCGAAGTCGATTTCGCCGTAGCCGGCCAGATGCGTATCAGGATCGACATTGCCTTCGGCAAGCACCGAGAACCTGCTCTGGCGCGCGGAGAAGCGCGTCTCCGGGACATAGAAATTGTGGGCCTGCTGATAGGGGATGGCATTGAACACCGAGCCGGTGTCGGAGGCGATGTTGCGCGAACGGTAGATGCCAGTGAGATCGACCCAGCCGCCGAATGTCAGCGTGATACCCTTGTAGCAGACCTTGCCGCCCGCACATGCCTCGACGGGCAGCGCCTTGTAGGTCCCCGGCATCGGCATGACTTTGGCCTGCACCGCTTCGACCTGGCGCGTCTTACGCGCCTCCGAATCCACCTTTTGCTGAAGCTCCTTCAGCTTGGCCTTCAGCGCCTGGATTTCGGTTGAGACATTGTCGTCGGCACGCGCCTGTCCCGAACAGGCAGCGAGTAGTCCCAGCATCAGTCCGTAATTGATGATCCGCACGTAAGCCTCCCTCCACTGGGAAAGCAGGTGCTGATAGTTGCGCCCCCGGCGCGTGCACGCTTCCCTGGTGTGGAATGACTTGAATGAGGCTGCTGTTATTCTCGGCCGCGCGCATCTTCTGCATCACGTTTTCCTGACGATCCTGTTCGGAATATTTTCGCTGGCTGGCCGATCCGCACGCGCGCGATTGTCCCGCATGCCTTCGGCAGCGCGCATTGGGCCCGGCCGGGACATGACCGGGCCCAACTCCGCGATGCGCAACGTCTCAAGGGGGCGGCTTCTATTTGCCCTTGGTCGTGCGGATCACCGTGGGACGCGGTGATTTCGCGGAGGGCACGAACGCCATCGTATCGCGCGTTGCGGGGCTCGCGAGGTTGCGGTCGCCGTTCGGATACTGGGCTTCGAACGCAGCCGGCTCCTGCGACTGCCACTGCGCGAGCGCGGGGGTCGCGAGTGCGGTCGAGATGGCGATGGCGGCAACGAACAGCTTGGACTTCGTCATGGGGCTCTCTCCTGCCTGGGCGGGCCGCCTCATCGTGCGGCCGTACATGGAGAGAGAGCGGACTTTGCGGCTCCGCATTCCCGATGCGCAATCACGATCCGGCGAAGAGTCCGCGAGTCAGCTCGTAGCCCGGATGGAGCGCAGCGCAATCCGGGCTACGGGAGCTGCTAATACAGCGGCGGAATCTGACCGACATTGACGGGGCCGAGCATCACGGCGCCGTCGACGAACTTGAGCGGAAAGCTGCGCGCCTTCTTGCCCTCGAGCGTGCTCTCGGTGCCGATCGAATTGATGCCGGCGGCGACGCCGGCATTGGCGTTCTGCTTGATCACCTTGCCGAGACCGGGAACGGCGCGGTCGAGCGCGCCGAAGAGATTGTTGAGGTCCTTTGACTTCACGCCCGGCGCGACTCGATCGAGCGTTGCCTGCGGCACGCCTTCTTCCAGCATCTTCTCGATGCCGAGCGCCGGGATCACGCGCTCGAGGCCGGTCACCGTCATCTGCAATTCGCCATCGAGTCGGCCATTGGCCGAAAGGCCGAGCGTGCCGGCCGCGACCGCGATCATCTCGCCCTGCTGGATCCGCGACTGCACGATCTCGATATGGCCACCGGCCGCCTGGATCTCGCGGAAGCGCTGCGGCCACGGCTTCGGCGTGAGATCGGAGAGCCCGGTGATCTTGGCGCGCGTGTCGGCCTCGAACGGCTCGGCGAGCAGCGGATGCACGCCCTGGATACTGCCCTGCGCGATCTGGAGCACGGTCTCGATGATGGGATGATCGGACGGCGATCCATCCGCGAGGCGCCCATGCAGCTCGACCTGTTTTGCGCGCGCGAGCGGCACCTGCACGCCACCATCGAGTCGGTTGATGGTGGGATCTTCGAACACGATGGAGGCGCGGTCCGGGATCGCCGGCAGGCCGACCACACTGCTGCGGCCCTTGCTCCAGTTCACCACGAAGGTGTTTTGCGTGACACCGTCGGTGAGCGTTGCCGGTGCCGAGAATTCGGCGATGACATGCTTGGGATCATAGACCTGGGCGACGACCAGGATGTTGTCGAGCTTGGCCGTGAACGGCGTCTTGCTCGCATTCTGCGAGACCAGGGCGACGCTGGCGCCGGAACACTGGACCTCGAAGCGGAACGGGAAGCCCGCGATCGAGCGCTTGGCGCAGTCATAGATGCGACCGGATTTGGCCTCCTGCGCGCGCCAGGCGTCAGCCGCCACTTCGGCCTGCGAGGCGGCATAGAACCAGAAGCCGCTCCAGGCGACGGCGAGGATCAGGAGGAGGACGGGAGCGATGAACAGCCCCCAACGGGAGCGCCGGCCTGCGGCAACGGTCATATCGGACATGCGGCGACCCTTTGACCCCAGATGATGGCAAATGTAAGCGAGGCTGGCCTCGGACGATAGGCGGAGAATTCGCTTCGCTTGGGGGCGCTGTTCTGGTAGCCGTGCCCGAAATGTCGGAAATCACCCTCCCCTCCGTCACGTCAGCCAAGGGCGACCTCTGGGTGTTCGGCTACGGCTCGCTTATCTGGCGGCCGGGCTTCGCATTCGAGGAACGCGTGCAGGCGCGGCTGGTCGGCGAGCACCGCGCGCTCTGCGTCTATTCCTTCGTGCACCGCGGCACACCGGAGCAGCCGGGCCTGGTGCTCGGGCTCGACCGCGGCGGCGCCTGCCGCGGCATTGCCTTCCGCGTCGCCGAGAAGAACCGCGCCGACGTCGTCGCCTATTTGCGGGCGCGCGAGCAGGTCACCTCGGTCTATCGCGAGGTGATGCGCTCGGTGTGGCTGGAGAACGATGCGCGTGAGCGCGTCTCCGCGCTCGCCTATGTCGTCGACCGCGGCCATGTGCAATATGCCGGGCGGCTGTCGCTCACCGAGCAGCACCGCCACGTGCTCCAGGGCCACGGCCAATCCGGTGCCAACCGCGACTATGTGACGGCGACCGTGAAGGCGATCGAGGCCGAAGGTTTTCGCGACGCGCAATTGCATCAGCTCGCGACGATGCTGCATGGCGATGCGCATTCCCTGCGCGCGCCGGCGCCGACTGACGAGAATCGCTAGCCGCCAGAGCGTGCGTAGCTCGGCGCGGAGCCGATCAAACGCTCCTGCTCCTTCCGCCCTGCTTCGACGATGCGGCCGGTCGCGCCCTCGATCTCAGCGCGCACGCGCGTGATGTAGGCGTCCTTCGGAAGGCCCGGCGGCAGCGGATCGAGGAATTCCACCACCAGCGTTCCCGGATAGCGCATGAAGGTGCGGCGCGGCCAGAACAGACCGGAGTTGAGCGCGACCGGCAGGCATTGTACGCCGCAAGCCGAATAGATCTGGGCAAAGCCTGTCTTGTAGTCCGGCGCCGCACCGGCCGGGCGGCGCGTGCCTTCCGGGAAGATCACGAGCTGGCGGCCGCTGCGCACTGCCGCGCGCGCCCGCCGTGTCATGTCCAGCAACGCCTTCACGCCGGCGCCGCGGTCGATCGAGATCATGCCGATCTTGACCAGGAACTGGCCGAAGACGGGAATGTGCATGAGCTGGCGCTTGAGGATGAAGATCGGGTGATCGAAAAACGGCATCAGCGCGAAGGTTTCCCAGAACGACTGGTGCTTCGCGACCACCACCAGAGGACCCGACGGAATCTTCTCGACGCCGCGGAATTCCACCTTGATGTTGCAGATCACGCGCATCAGGAACACGCTGGCCTTCGCCCACCATCCCGCGACCGCCAGCAAGGCGCGCGGCGGCATGGCGAAAGTCGGCAGCGCCACGATCGCGAGGCACACCAGCACGGCGTAGAACAGCACGTTGAAGACCAGCGAGCGCAGGAAAATCAGAAACATCGACGATCCGATCAATTTGCCGATCAATTGGCCTGTGCGGTGGTGGGCCGCTTCGATTGCAGGCCCGCAGGCTGCTCCGATACTTCGGGCGAAAGGTCAATCCCGAAATCCTCCAGCCGCACCCTGAGCTCGGCGGCGATGTACTTGACATATTCCGACAGCAACAGCCGCAGCGTGGAGGCCGAGGTCCACCACGGCTCATCGCGCCATTTGTCGCCGACCACCGCGAACGGGACCAGCACCGTCTCCGGCATCGCGTGCGAGAACTCCACCAGCGCGCGCGGCATGTGATAGTTCGAGGTCACCACGATCAGCGATTTGAAGCCGCGCCCCTCGGCCCAGCGCCGCGCCTCAGCCGCGTTGCCGCGGGTCGAGAGCGCGGTGCGGTCGAGATCGACGCAGCAGGTCATGAAGGACTGGTTCTCCGGCAAGGTCCGGGAGATGTCGCTTGCCGTCGAGGTCGGATGCACGCCCGAGATCAGCAGCCGCTTGCCGTAGCCGGCCGCCAACAGCTCCATCGCGTCCGACACCCGCGAGGAGCCGCCGGTCAGGACCACGATGCCGTCCGCCTTGCGCTCCGGCGCGATCTCGGCGCCGCGCAATTGCGCCAGGAACGCGACGAAGCCCGCCGCCGCGCCGACGAAAACGAACGCGACCGTCGACACGACAGTCGCGCGCAGCCAGCCGCGCGGCAGGTTCGGCGATTGATCGTCGGTCGGCGAGGTCATGCGATGTCGGTGATCCCTTCCCCGGGTGATTTTAAGACGTTTTGAGGCGAAGTGGAGTCCGGTTTATCGGGCTTCTTCCCCTCTCCCCTTGTGGGAGAGGGTGGCTCGCTGCGACAGCAGCGAGACGGGCGAGGGGTATGTCTCCGCGAATTCGCCTCGACGTTCGTATGCGCGGAGAAAACCCCTCATCCGGCGCTTCGCGCCACCTTCTCCCACAAGGGGAGAAGGAAGAAACCATCTCAATCAACATCATTCAGCGTCGCGAACAACGTCTGGCGCGAGGCGACTGCGGTGATCGCGCCGATCAGCACGGCCTGCACCGCGAGCACGACGTATCCCGACGGCCGCAGCGAGAAGGTGCCGAGCAGGGCCGCGAACTGGTCGCCGACCGGGGTGCCCGAAAACCAGCCGGCGATCGACTCGGAGAAGCCGAACAGCAGCATGGCGACGCCGCCGCCAATCACGCCGCCTTCGAGGCCGAGCCTGAGGAAATGCCGCAGGAAGCGGTTGGCGATGTAGCGGTCGCCGGCGCCGACGAAATGCAGGACCTCGACGATCGGCCGGTTCGCCGCCATGGCGCCGCGGGTTGCGAACGAGACCGAGATGATGGTCGCGACAATGACGAGCGCGAGGATGCCGATGCCGGCGAGCACGGTGGCATTGGTCATCGAGCGCATGCGTTCGATCCAGGCACGGTGATCGTCGACGCTGGCGCTTGGCGCAACCTGCGTCACACGGGCGCGCAAGGCGCCGAGATCGAGCGCCGTGCCAGGCTGCACGCGGGCGATGATCATGCGCGGCACCGGCAAATCGTCCATCGAGAGCCCGGTGCCGAGCCAGGGCTCGAGCAGCTTGCCGCTCTCGTCCTTGGTGAAGGGCTTGACCTCGACGATGCCCGCTTGCGCGCGCATCGCTTCGGTGACGGCGACGGTGTCGCGCTCGATGTCGCGCCCGGATTGCGGGCGGACCTGGATGGTGATTTCGCTCGCGACGTCCGACTGCCATTCCGCGGCGGAGGCGCTGACCAGCAGCACCGTGCCCGTCGTCATCGAGGCGAGGAAGGTCATGATGGCGACGACGGCGACCAGCGCGCGGCCGTGGATCGAGGCGCGCGGCACGATCGGCGACATGTTGCGCGCCCTGGCCGGAAGCTGCGGACGCTCCTGTCCGAGATCGACCAGCACGCCGCGCTCGTCGGGCCTACTCATAGACGTGCAATCGTCCCTGGTGCAGCACGAAGCGGCGCGCCTCGTACTGGTCCATCAGCGCGATGTCGTGGGTCGCGATGATGACGGCAGTGCCGGACTTGTTGAGCTCGATGAAGAGCCGCAGCAATCTTCGCCCGAGCGTGGGATCGACGCTGCCGGTCGGCTCGTCCGCGAGCAGCAGTTGCGGCCGCGAGATCACCGCGCGCGCGATCGCCGCGCGCTGCTTCTCGCCGCCGGACAGGATCGGCGGCAGCGCATCCATGCGCTCGCCGAGGCCGACCCAGCGCAGGAGGTCGATGACCTCCTTGCGATAGCTCGACTCGCTGCGGCCCATGACCCGGAACGGCAGCGCCACGTTCTCATAGGTCGTCATGTGGTCGAGCAGGCGGAAATCCTGGAGCACGATGCCGATGCGCTTGCGCAAGTCCGCGATCTCATCCTTGCCGAGCTGCGAGATGTCGTGACCGAACAGATTGACGAGGCCGCGCGTCGGCCGGTGCGACAGGAACAACAGGCGCAGCAATGACGTCTTGCCGGCGCCGGAGGGGCCGGTGAGGAACTGGAAGGAATGCGGCGGGATCTGGAAACTGAGGTCGCGCAGGATCTCCGGCCCCAGGCCGTAACGCAATCCAACATTTTCGAACCGAACCAAGCTCAGCTCCGTTCGAGGGGGGACGCGGCGCGCGGCCAGCGAGGGTTTCGCCGCATGCGATCAAGGGGTTGTGCGACCGTTATGGTTTCCGGTTCGTTAACGGTCGCCTTGTAGCATCCAGGCCGCCCGGTTCTGCGCGATTGGGTCATCGCCAAGATTCTCCATGCATCAAGGCTCGTCCATGCATATCGTCTGCCCCCATTGTACGACATCCTACGCCATCAAGCTTGCGAGCCTTGGGGCTAACGGGCGGACCGTCCGCTGCTCCCGCTGCAAGGAGACCTGGATGGCGCATCCCGAGGATGCCATCGAGGAGGCGGCCGTGCCGGCCATGGCCTCGGCCAGCCAGGCCGACGACCAGGCCGATCTCGCCGAGCAGTGGAACTCCTACGCCAAGGACGACAGCACGGCGGAGACCCCCGAGGTCGAGAGCCCCTCGATCGCCAGCGACTGGCCCACCGAGGATGCCCAGCAGACCGAAGACGCGACCGAGGATGATTGGTCGGCGGCGGCCCGTTCTGCCGAGGACGACAGCATAGGCGTGCCGCACCAATCCTGGTTCCGTGGCCTATTCCCCCGTCGCGGCGCACGGGTCAGCCGTCCGGCGGCCACCACGGCGCGGCGAAAATCCCATGTCGGCCTGCCGACCGCCTGCGCCGCCATGGGTGCGCTGGTGCTGGCTCTGGTGATCTGGCGCAGCGACATGGTGCGACTGCTGCCGCAGACGGCAGCCTTCTACAAGATGGTCGGGTTTGATGTGAACCTGCGCGGCCTGGCCTTCAAGGACGTCAAACTCTCGAGCGAGACCGTGGACGGTAAGCAGGTGCTGGTGATCGAGGGTGTGATCGTCGGCCAGGGCAAGAAGCCGCTCGATATCCCGCGGCTGCGTTTTGCGGTGCGCGACGCGCAAGGCGCGGAGATCTACGCCTGGAATTCGGTGCTGGAGCAGACCGTGCTGCAACCCGGTGAGCGCGCCTTCTTCAGGTCGCGCCTGGCGTCGCCGCCGCCGGAAGGCCGCAATATCGACGTTCGCTTCTTCAACCGACGCGACATTGCCGGCGGCAGCGTATAATCGACCCCGCCGGGTCCCGCGCGGGAGATTGGTCCCAAGGTTCGTCTCATGCCAAAAATCTTGATCGCCGATGACGAGGATTCGATGCGCCAATTGGTGGCGCGCGCCATCGCCATGGACGGCCACGAGACCGTCACCGCGCAGGACGGCACCGAGGCGCTGGAGATCCTGACCCGCGAGGACGGCGCGTTCGATCTGTTGCTCACCGACATCCAGATGCCGGTGATGGACGGCATCGCGCTGGCGCTCTCCGTCGCGCGCGATTTTCCCGACCTGACCATTTTGCTGATGACCGGTTATGCCGACCAGCGCGAGCGCGCGTCGAATTTAAACGCGCTGGTGCATGACGTCGTGACAAAGCCGTTCTCGGTGGCGGATATCCGCACGGCGGTTGCGGATGCGCTGGCGGCGAAGAAGGGGTAGCGGCGGAGAGAGCTCTCTCAGCAGTCTGCTGGAGCAGTACGAGCCGGCCCCACAAAAACGGTGTCGTCCCGGCGAAGGCCGGGACCCATACCGCGTGATCTATCTATTAGCGATCGGTAGCAGTACCGGATGACGAGTCTTCGCCAAACATCTCCCTGGGGTTATGGGTCCCGGCCTGCGCCGGGACGACGTTGGGGAGACAGCCTGGCCTCTCAAAAATCCTTCAGCAGCCGCTCGATATAGTCGAGCTCGATCTGCGGGCGCGAGGGGTCGCCGAGGCGGCGGCGGAGCTCTTCGAGGATGCGGCGAACGCGCTGGACGTCGATCTCGCCGGGGATCTTGACCGTGTAATCGTCGCCGAATTCGCGACCGTGCAGCGGACGGCCGAGCGGGTCGGTCTGGTTGCCGCCGCTCTGCTGGCGGCCAGCGCGGTTGCCGGGACCATCGCCCTGGCCGTCGCCGTCGCCCTGCTGCATCGCCTCGGCCATCTTCTGCGCGCCCTTGCGCATCGCATCCAGCGCCTTGCCCTGGGAGTCCACGGCGCCATCGGCATTGCCTTCGCCGAGCTTGCCGCCGGCATCGCCCATGGCGCCGTCGGCGGCGTCGAGCCCGCCATCATCGTCGCCCTGGTCGGCGTCCTGATCGCCGTTCTGGCCGGGCTGTCCCTGGTCGCCTTGCTGACCCTGCTGGCCCTTCTGTCCTTGCTGACCTTTCTGGCCCTTCTGCGCGAGACCGCGCTTGGCCATCTCATCCTGGAGCTTCTTCAAGCGGTCGCGCAACGACTGCTGATCCTGCTGGAGATCGGACATCGACTGGTCGCCCTGCTGCTTGCCGCGTTGGCGGTCGCGCCGGGAGTCCTGGCCCTGCTTGTAGGTCTTGTCGCGCAATTGCTGCTGCTTGCGGATCATGTCGCCGAGCTCGTTGAGCGCCTGCTCCATGTCGCTCTCGCCGGACTGGCCCGGCTGCGCCATCTGAAGGCCCTCCAGCATCTGCTGGAGCTGGTCGAGCAGCTGCTTGGCCGCATCCTTGTCGCCGGAGCGTGACAGGCGCTCCATGCGATCGATCATGTTCTGGAGGTCCTGCTGGCGCAGGATCTTGGTGTTGGGATCAAGCGGACGGGCGAGCTGCTGGCCATCCTTGTTGTTGCGGAACTGCTCGGCGAGCTGGCGCATGAAATTGTCCAGCGCCGCCCGCAGATCCTGCGTGAGCTTCTTGATCTCCTCGTCGCTGGCGCCGCGCTCCAGCGCCTGCTTCAGCGCGTCCTGGGCCGCCCGCAGCGCCTTCTCGACGTCGGAGATGTTGCCGTCCTCGATCGTCACCGCAAGCGCCCACAGGCTCGCCACGACCTCGCGCATGGCGTCGTCGGTGCGCGCCGCCTCGAGCTGCCGCGCGACGTTGTAGAGGCCGAGATACTGGCCGGTCTCCTGTGTGAACAGCTCAGGCGCGATCATCAGTGCGTCGAGCGCGGTGTAGACGTCGGAATTCTTGTTGGCGTCGAGCGCGAGGATGCGGCGCTGCTCGATCAGGGCGCGCGCCAACGGCTTGGTGAAGAGCCGCTCGGGCAGCCGCATGTTGAACGGCTCGCTCTTGGCCTCGTTACCGGCCTCGTCCTTGGCGGTGAGCGTCAGTGTAATATCGGCGCCGGCATAGGGATCCTCGCTGAGATCCTTCACCGTCTGGCCGACGCCGTTGCGGGTGCGCGCGTTCGGCAGCACCAGTGGAAACTGCGGCGGCTGGAACAGCGGTCGCGCGGCGGTCTTCACGTCGGAGGTCTTGGTGTCGGAGGTCTTGGTGTCGGAGGTCTTGGTGTCGCCGTCCTTGCTGGCGTCTTTTGCGTCGCCGGAACGCGGAGCAATTTGCGCCTCGGCGCCGGTGACGCCGTAATCGTCCTCGATCTTGTAGACGAGCTGGAGCGCGCCGCGCGCCTGGCGCTCCGGATCCTTGGCGAGCGCAATCGTCGGCGGACGGTCCGGCGTCGCCGCGAACGCCCATTGCGGCTGGCCTGAGGGCGCGCGGACATGGGCGGTGCCGTCGCCGGTGATGGTGAAATGCTTCTCGTTGGTACCCTTGGGCGTGGCTTCCGCGGGCGCGACTTCCTTGAGGCCGCCGGAGACGGCGACATCGAGGCTGCCACCGGAGGATCGCACGATCAGGGTCGAGCCGGCGGGAACGGCGAGCGGGCCGGCGGCCGGCAACGCTGTGGCTTCCTTGTTGGCGGCAGACAGGATGACCGGCGGCTTTCCGGTGTAGAGCGGCGGCGTGACCCAGGCATCGACGCGAACGTTCGTGGGCGCCAGCACGCCGTTCCAGTCGAAGGCGGCGCCCAGCCGCATCGCGCGCTCGTCGCCGGCGGCGAAGAAGGTCGCGACCAGCATCACCATGACCAGCGCGCGCAACGCCCAGGGGTCATGCAAGGCGAGCCGCGGCTGCGGCAGTCCGGCGCGGATGCGCTTGAGCGAGGCCAGCGTGCGTTCGCGCTGGGCCTGCCACAGCGCTTTCGCCACCGGGTCCTGTGAGGTCAGCGTATCCGTGAGCGTGGTGGCCGGACGATGACGGATGCCCGAGCCGCGGTCGAGCCGGGCGAGCGCCTCCTCGCGGGCAGGCCAGCGAAAGCGAATCAGCGGGAAAAGGGCGGCCGCAGCGATGCCAGCGAAAACGACGAGACCGATGGCGCGGACGATTGAGGGGAGTGCCAGCCAGAGACCGGCCCAGGACACCACCAGAAACAGGCCGACGACGGTCAGAACACGCGCCAGATTCGGCCAGGCACGCTCCCATGCGATGGCATAGATGGCCCGGTCTAGGGCCTGCGCCAGCTTCAGCCGCGACAGAGCGTCGCCATCGCGGATCGGGTCTGACGGGTCGGGGGTGCCGCCGTTCAATCAACTCTCCAGGTTACCCGGGCGAGCAAACCGTATCACAACGGCAGCACTGAGGCATCCGTTCCTGTACGGGACATCCCCCTTTTCCCGCATAACACGAGGACGTGACTGCTCCGGCTCAACCCCGTAGTTTCCGCGGCGTCATTCCCAAGGGAAATGCAAGGGAAGTAGAGGAAACGCCATGGACAAGAAGATGCACGACAAGGGCCTGGAAGTCCGCAAAGCGGTGCTGGGCGAAGCCTATGTCAACAACGCGCTGAAGAACGTCGACGATTTCAACCGTCCGTTCCAGGAGATGCTCAACGAATATTGCTGGGGCACGGTGTGGGGCCGCGAGGAACTGCCGCGCAAGACCCGCAGCATGCTCAACATCGCGATGATCGCGATTCTCAACCGGCAGCACGAGTTTCGCGCGCATCTGAAGGGCGCGCTGACCAATGGCGTCACCCGCGACGAAATCCGCGAGATCCTGATGCAGGTCGCGATCTATGGCGGCATGCCGGCGGCAGTCGACAGTTTTCGGATAGCGCGCGAGGTTTTTGCGGAGCTCGATGGGAAGGCGTGAGAGCGCAAGCCCTCTCCACGTCGTCCCGGCGAAGGCCGGGACCCATAACCACCGTCGGATGTGGCTATGGGGACTCGGAGTTACCGCCCTCACACAACGACTCCCCCCCTGGGGTTATGGGTCCCGGCCTTCGCCGGGACGACAGTGGGGGTGGTGCGTAGCTCAACTCCAAACAACGAATAAACAAAACAAGGAAACACCATGGACATCGGATTCATCGGCCTCGGAAACATGGGTTTCCCGATGGCGCGGCGGCTGGTCGAGGCGGGGCATAAGCTTGTCGTGTTCGATACGCGCAAGGAGGTCGTCGACAAGCTTGTCGCGCGCGGCGCTAGTGCGGCGACGTCACCGAAGCACGTTGCCGATCAGGTCGAGACCGTGATGGCGAGCCTGCCGTCGCTTCAGGCCTCGCTCGCGGTCGCGACGGGGCCGAACGGCGTGATCGAAGGGAGCCGGGCAAAACGCTTCATCGATCTCTCCACCGTCGGCTCGGCGATGGCGGCGAAGATTCACGGCCTGCTGGCCAGGCGCAACATCGTGCAGATCGACTGCCCCGTCTCCGGCGGCGTCGGCGGCGCCGAGAAGGGCACGCTGGCGGTGATGGTGTCGGGGCCGAAGGCGGAGTTCGAGCTGCTGAAGCCTGCGCTCGACGTGATCGGAAAAGTGTTCTTCATCGGCGAAAAGCCGGGCGCGGCGCAGACCATGAAGCTCGCCAACAATTTCCTGTCGGCCACCGCGATGGTGGCAACGTCGGAAGCCGTGGTGATGGGCGTCAAGGCCGGGCTCGATCCCGCCGTGATGATCGATGTCATCAATTCCGGCTCCGGCATGAACACCGCGAGCCGCGACAAGTTTCCGCGCTCGGTGCTGCCGCGGACGTTCGACTTCGGCTTCGCGACGGGACTGATGGTGAAGGATGTGCGGCTGGCGCTGGAGGAGATGAAGCAGCTCGGCCTGTCGATGGAGGTCGCCGATGCAGTCGGGCGGCTGTGGGAGACCGTGATCAGTGCGGAAGGCGCCGAGTCCGATTTCACTGCTGCGATCAAGCCGATCGAGAAGAAGGCGGGAGTCATTGTCGGCGGCACGCCAGGTGGACTTGCCGGGAAGTAGCATCAGCGCTCAGCCTCCCCTCACAACCGCGGCGTGAATTTCGTCGATCGCTCGCAAAAGCGCCGGATCGCAACGCAACATCCTTGAGTTGTGATCGCACTCGGCTATCCTGTCCGCTCTACAAGCCTGCAAAAAAATCAGGGAGGACAGAATGAAGCGTCATCGACACTTACTTGTCGGTGCGACCATGGCCCTGTTTGCCTGTGTCGCGATCAGCAGCTCGCCCGCCATGGCGACGGCGTGCACCAATCTTCGATCCTTGCAACTCCAGCACACGGTGATCAATTCGGCGGACGACAACACCACCGGCACCTTTGTCCCACCTGGCGCGAGCCCGATCATCGGCCTTCCCGCCTTCTGCCGCGTCACCGCAACCCTGATCCCCAGCTCGGATTCCAGCATCAAGATCGAAGTCTGGCTGCCGGAGAGCACGTGGAACGGCAGGTTCCTTGGCACCGGCGGCGGCGGCTTCCAGGGCACGATCACCTACAATGAGCTCGCCAGCGGCATCCAGGCCGGCTTCGCCGCGACCAACAGCGATCTCGGCACGGGGTCATCGGGATGCAACCCGTTGTTCTGCGGCTCGGCCGGCAACATGGGCAATCCGCTCGCCATCGAGTTCGGCGATCCAACGGCGCCGTCGACGGGCCTGTTCGGGCATCCCGAGCGGATCAAGGATTTCGGCTATCGGGCGATCCATCTGATGACCGAGCGGGGCAAGGAGATCGTCAACGCGTATTACGGGCATCGATCGCAACGGGCCTATTTCGCCGGCTGCTCCACCGGCGGCCAGAACGCCCTGATGGAGGCGCAGCGCTTCCCCAACGACTATGACGGCATCCTTGCGGGCGCAGCCGCCTTCAACCGGACTCACCTGCACATGGCAGGGCTCTACGGCTGGCAGAACACGCATGCGAGTCCGGGCCGGTTCATCCAGGCCGGCCAGATGACGCTGATCAACCAGGCCGTGCTCAAGCAATGCGTCGGCCAGGACGGCGGCGCCAGCACCGATCAGTTCCTGACCGATCCGCGCGATTGTCATTTCGATCCGAAGGTCCTGCTCTGCAAAGGCAGTAACGCGCCGCCCGCCTGCCTGACAGCCGATCAGGTCACGACCATGCAGAGGTACTACGCCGGCACGATCGACCCGGTGAACGGACAGCTCATCAATCCGGGCTCCGAACGCGGCAATGAGACCGACGATATCCTCGCGCTCGGCCTCGCCCTCCAGGAGCGATTTCCCGAACCGGCCTTCGACGGCCTGTTCTACTGGGTGTTCGGCCCGAGTTTCGGCTACCCCGCAAGCGCAACCAATTTTGCCAATTTCGATTTCCACCGCGACGTTGACAAGGTGGATGATCAGCTTGCGGCGGTGCTCAACGCGACCAGCACCGATCTCAGCGAGTTCAGGGGACACGGCGGCAAGCTGCTGATGTACCACGGCTGGGCCGACCCGCTGATCCCGTCACAGAGCAGCATCAACTACTTCCTTGCGCTGGCAGGGAATGAAGGCCCAGGATTCCAGCAAGGGTTCCAACCGGTCGGCTTCTTCGATCATGGCAACGGCAGCCCGGCGCTGCGACGGACCCAGAGCTATGCTCGGCTGTTCATGGTGCCCGGAATGTATCACTGCTCGGGCGGGCCCGGTCCCAACACGTTCGATGCGCTCACACCGCTCGTCAAATGGGTCGAGGCCGGGGTCGCGCCGGACACGATCCTCGCCACGAAGTTCGTGGCCGATACGCCGCCTGCGGTTCAGATGACCCGGCCGCTCTGCGTCTTCCCCAAGGTCGCAAAGTACAACGGCGGCGGCAGCACCAGCATTGCGACGAACTTCACCTGCGTCACCGACGAGAACGATTTTAATCAGAAGCCCGCTCCGAAATACGGGCCGTGACAGGCACGCACGTCGGCGAGCTTAGGCTCGCCGACGCCGTCAAAGCCACGGTGCCGGCGTATCCATCGCAATGAGCTGCTCGACCTCGATGCGCGGGCGCACGACCGCGTACTGGTCGCCCTTCACCAGCACCTCGGGCACCAGCGGCCGCGTGTTGTAGGTGCCGGCCTGCACGGCGCCGTACGCACCTGCGGTCATGATGGCGATGAGATCGCCCACCTTTGGGGTCGGCAAAGTGCGGTCGAGCGCGATGTAGTCGCCGGTCTCGCAGACCGGGCCAACGACGTCAGCCGTGATCGTGGCCGCGCCCTTGGCCGGCTGCGTCACCGGCAGGATGTCGTGATGGGCCTCGTACAGCGTCGGGCGGATCAAATCGTTCATCGCGGCGTCGATGATCACGAAATTCTTGCCATCGCCGTGCTTCACATAGATCACCTTGGCGACCAGGATGCCGGCATTGCCGACGATCATGCGGCCCGGCTCGAACATCAGCGTGCAGCCGAGATTGTGGCTGACGCGCTTGACCATCGCGGCATAGGCATCGGGCGCCGGCGGCGCCTCGCGATCCATGTAGTAGGGAATGCCCAAGCCGCCGCCGAAATCGACATGCGAGATGTTGTGGCCGTCGGCGCGCAGCGTCTGCACGAATTCGGAGAGGATGCGGAACGCGGTCTCCATCTTGGAGAGATCAGTGATCTGGCTGCCGATATGCACGTCGGTACCGGTCACCTCGATGCCGGGCAGCTTCGCGGCGCGCGCATAGACCTCGCGGGCATGCACGATCGGAATGCCGAACTTGTTCTCCGACTTGCCGGTGGAGATCTTTGCGTGCGTGCCGGCATCGACGTCCGGATTGACGCGGATCGAGATGCGCGCGGTCTTGCCCATCTCGGTCGCAAGCCGCGACAGCAGCTCAAGCTCAGGCTCGGATTCGACGTTGAGGCAGAGGATGTCGGCCGCAAGTGCGGCGCGCAGCTCGTCCTCCGTCTTGCCGACACCGGAGAACAGGATTTTGCTTGCCAGAAAGCCGGCGGCCAGCGCGCGCTTCAATTCGCCGCCGGAGACCACATCGGCGCCGGCGCCCAGCTTGGCCAGCGTGCGCAGCACCGACTGGTTGGAGTTCGCCTTCATGGCGTAGCAGACCAGCACCTTCTCACTGGCAAAGGCATCGGTGAAGACGCGATAGTGCCGCTCCAGCGTCGCGGTCGAATAGCAATAGAACGGCGTGCCGACGGTTGCGGCCAGCTCGGACAGGTTCACCGCCTCGGCGTGCAGCACGCCGTTGCGGTAGTCAAAATGGTTCATGGCGTTGGCTCAGTTGCCCCAGCTCACTTGCTGGGTTTGTCGTCCAGGAGCGGGTCGAGGATAAACGGTTTCTTCTTGCCCTTGGTCGCCGCCGGCGGGGCATCCGCGCCATAGGTGGGATTGAACACGCTCGGCGTCTTCTGGGCTTCGGACTCGGTGTCGGTCGGCGCCGCGATATTGGCCGTGGACGCGTTGGAGGCGGTTGGCGGCAGATCGAGCGGGCCCTTGCGGCCACAGCCGGCGAGCGCAAGCGCGCTCAGGCTCAAGACAATGATGGCCCACCCCGAGCCGGCCGGGCGAAACTTTGACGTCACGACGAAATCCCCACTACGCGGCCGCACCATACAGAGATTGGCGCACTCTGGCGAGAGCCGGATGACCATGAAACATAAGTGAAATTTTGCCCTCAGCCCAATTTTCGCTCTTTTTCCAGCCGCTTCGCCCAGGCCTTGGCCTGGCTCGCCACGTTCTTCGGCGCGGTGCCGCCAAAGCTGGTGCGGCTCTTCACCGACGATTCGACCGAGAGCACGCCGAGCACGTCCTTGGTGATCTTCGGCTCGATTGCCTGCATCTCCTTGAGCGGCAACTCGTGCAGCGCCACGCCGCCCTCGGCGGCCTTGGCGACGATGCGGCCGGTGACGTGATGGGCGTCGCGGAACGGCATCTTCAGCGTCCGCACCAGCCAGTCGGCAAGATCGGTCGCGGTGGCGTAGCCCTCACCCGCGGCGGCCTTCATCTTGGCCTCATCCGGTTCGAGGTCGCGGACCATGCCGGTCATGGCGCGGATCGCCAGCGACAGCGCGGCAAAGCCCTCCATCGCGCCCTGCTTGTCCTCCTGCATGTCCTTTTGATAGGCGAGCGGCAGGCCCTTCATCACGATCAGGAGACCGTTGAGCGCGCCGATGACGCGGCCGGTCTTGGCGCGCACCAGCTCGGCGGCATCCGGGTTGCGCTTCTGCGGCATGATCGAGGAGCCCGTGGTGAACTTGTCGCTCAGCCGGATCATGCCGACCAGCGGCGAGGTCCAGATCACGATCTCCTCGGCAAAGCGCGACATGTGCACGGCGCAGATCGAGGCCGCCGACAACGTCTCCAGCACGAAATCGCGGTCGGAGACGGCATCGAGCGAATTCGCCATCGGACGATCAAAGCCCAACGCTTTTGCTGTGGCGTGACGATCGATCGGGAACGAGGTGCCGGCGAGCGCGGCGGCGCCGAGCGGAGATTCGTTCAGCCGCTTGCGCGCGTCCTGGAAACGGCCACGGTCGCGCGCGGCCATCTCGACATAGGCGAGCAGATGATGGCCGAAGGTCACGGGCTGCGCGGTCTGGAGATGCGTGAAGCCGGGCATCACGGTCGCTGCATGTTCGAGCGCGCGATTGACCAGCGCCGCCTGGAACGCGGCGAGCGCGGCGTCGGTCTCATCGAGAACGTCGCGGACATAGAGACGGAAATCGGTCGCGACCTGGTCGTTGCGCGAGCGCGCGGTGTGCAGGCGGCCGGCGGCGGGGCCGATCAGCTCCGACAGGCGGCTCTCGACGTTCATATGGATATCTTCGAGCGCGCGCTTGAACGTGAAGCTGCCGTTGCCGATCTCTGACAAAATCGTGTCTAGACCCTTGCCGATATTTTTCGCATCAGAGGCCGTGATGATGCCCTGCGTGGCCAGCATCGCGGCGTGGGCCTTGGATGCGGCAATGTCCTGGGCAAAGAGGTGACGATCGACGTCGATGGAGACGTTAATCTCTTCCATGATCTCATCGGGACGTTCCGAGAACCGGCCGCCCCACATCTTGTTGCTCATGATCCCCTGCTCGCGCCTTGCCTTGCCGCACGTTTGCTGGCCGCAGCCAGCCGTATTAAGAGGCCCCTGATAGCCATATCTGCGACCGGATGACAAACGATATGCTCGACCCCAAGCCCTCCGCTACGCGCCGGATCCCCCTCGTCATCGCCACCGTGGCGATCGGAGGGCTGGCCGGCTTCGCCGCGCTGTACGGGCTGGGCCTGAGCCGGGCCCCTGCCGGCGATCCGGCCTGCCGGGCGGCGGTCGCGACCGCCTCGAGGATCGCCCCGCTCGCCCGTGGCGAGGTGGCGGCGCTGACCATGGCGAGCGCCCCCTTGAAGCTGCCCGACCTCGCCTTCGAGGACGCCGACGGCAAGCCGAAGAAGCTGTCCGATTTCCGCGGCAAGACGCTGCTGGTGAACCTCTGGGCCACCTGGTGCGTGCCCTGTCGAAAAGAGATGCCGGCGCTGGACGAGCTTCAGGGTAAGCTTTCGGGCCCGAATTTCGAGGTGGTGGCGATCAATATCGACACCCGCGACCCCGAGAAGCCGAAAAACTTCCTGAAAGAGGCGAGCCTGACCCGGCTCGGCTATTTCAACGACCAGAAAGCCAAGGTTTTTCAGGATCTTAAGGCGATAGGCCGGGCGCTGGGCATGCCGACCTCGGTGCTGGTCGATCCGCAAGGCTGCGAGATCGCAACGATCGCGGGACCCGCCGAATGGGCGAGTGACGATGCGCTCAAGCTGATCCGGGCAACACTGGGCCCGGCCGCCGCGTCATTTTAAGCGCTGATACTCATTAAGCGCTGATATTCAGATTGCCGCCGACACCCGCACCGACATTGGCGAGCGAGGGCTGACCAGCGCCCAGCAGCGTCAGGACGGCGGATTTCTCCGCGTCCGCGTTCTGCTTCATCAGCGTCGCCGCGACATTCGACTGTAGCGCGCCTTGCTGAGAGGCCAGCATGCTGCTGACCATCGCCATCGTGTCCATTACGCAAACCCTCGTACCGGAGGCAGCCTAGGCGGGGTGGGTTAACGCGACATGAATTGTCACAGTGCCGTAGGGTGGGCAAAGCGAAGCGTGCCCACCAATTCCCTCGCATGAATGGAGAGGTGGTGGGCACGGCGCTTTGCGCCTTTGCCCACCCTACGGCACCGAGACCGTCTTACCTGGTCGGAACCGGCTTGGCGCCGCGGTAGTCGTAGAAGCCGCGCTGGGTCTTGCGGCCGAGCCAGCCGGCTTCGACATATTTCACCAACAGCGGGCACGGGCGATATTTGGAGTCGGCCAAACCCTCATGCAGCACCTGCATGATCGACAGGCAGGTATCGAGGCCGATGAAATCGGCGAGCTCGAGCGGACCCATCGGGTGGTGCGCGCCGAGCTTCATCGCCGCGTCGATCGCCTCGACGTTGCCGACGCCTTCATACAGCGTGTAGATCGCCTCGTTGATCATCGGCAGCAGGATGCGGTTGACGATGAAGGCCGGGAAATCCTCGGAGACCGCGACCTGCTTGCCGAGCTTGGCGACGAATTCCTTGGACGCCTCGAAGGTCGAATCGTCGGTGGCGATGCCGCGGATCAGCTCGACCAGCTCCATCAGCGGCACCGGATTCATGAAATGAATGCCGATGAAGCGCTCGGGCCGGTCGGTCGCCGCGGCAAGCCGCGTGATCGAGATCGAGGACGTATCGGAGGCGACGATCGCCTCCGGCTTCAACACCGCGCAGAGCTCGTGAAAGATCTTGCGCTTGACTTCTTCCTTCTCGACCGCGGTCTCGATCACGAGATCGCAGTCCGCGAGGTCGTCGAGCTTTTCGGCGAGCTTGATGCGCCCGATCGCCTTGGCCTTTTCATCCTCGCCGACGGCCTTCTTCGAGACCTGGCGCGCCAGATTGCCGTTGATGGTGGCCATGCCCGACTTGAGGCGATCGCCCGAGATGTCGTTGAGCACCACGTCGAAGCCGGCCAGCGCCGCGACATGCGCGATGCCACTGCCCATCTGCCCCGCGCCGATCACGCCGACCTTCTTGATCACTGCCGCCATAATGTCATCCACCGGAACGGCGCGCATCTCGCGCCTGCCTAATCCCCTGAGCCGGGAGGTCTGATTTAATCAGAAGCCTGATTTAATCAGAATCCTGGCTCGAAACCTAGATTGGATCGCTTCCCCGGCGTGCCCCACGCCAAAGAAAACGCCTCGAAAAAGAAACACCGGCCGGAGTGTAGCACTCCGGCCGGTGTTTTTACGCGTTTTTACTTGCCAAGCTTGGCGAGTGCGTCGGTCAGCTCAGGAACCGCCTGATAGAGGTCGGCGACCAGGCCGTAATCGGCGACCTGGAAGATCGGCGCGTCCTCGTCCTTGTTGATCGCGACGATCACCTTGGAGTCCTTCATGCCGGCCAGATGCTGGATCGCGCCGGAAATGCCGATCGCGACATAGAGCTCGGGGGCCACCACCTTGCCGGTCTGGCCGACCTGCCAGTCGTTTGGCGCATAGCCGGCGTCGACCGCCGCACGCGAGGCACCGACACCGGCGCCGAGCTTGTCGGCGAGCGGCTCGATGTATTTGGCAAAGTTCTCGCGGCTCTGCATGGCGCGGCCACCGGAGACGATGATCTTCGCCGAGGTCAGCTCGGGACGGTCGCTCTTGGCGACTTCCTCGCCGACGAAGGACGACAGGCCCGGATCGGCCGCAGCCGCCACGCTCTCGACCGGCGCGCTGCCGCCGTCGGCGGCNCCGCCGCGAAGGTCGAGGTGCGGACCGTGATGACCTTCTTGGCGTCCTTCGACTTCACCGTCTGGATGGCGTTGCCGGCATAGATCGGACGCTCATAGGTGTCGGGGGCGACGACCTTGATGATCTCCGAGACCTGCATGACGTCGAGCAGAGCTGCGACGCGCGGCATCACGTTCTTGAAGCGGGAGGTCGCGGGCGCGACGATCGCATCGTAGGACGGGGCCAGCGAAACGATCAGCGCGGCCAGCGGCTCGGCGAGATCGTGCGCGTAAGCCTCGCCCTCGGCGACCAGCACCTTGGCGACGCCAGCAAGCTTTGAGGCCGCATCGGCCGCAGCCTTGGTGCCCTGCCCGCCACCGGCGACCAGCACGTGAACGTCGCCGCCGAGCTGGGACGCTGCGGTGAGCGCCTTGTTGGTGGAGTCCTTGAGGACTTCGTGCTCGTGTTCTGCAATCAAAAGCGTCGTCATCAGAGCACTCCGGCTTCGTTCTTGAGCTTCGACACCAGCTCGGCGACGTCCTTGACCTTGACGCCAGCCTTGCGGCCCGCGGGCTCCGTCGTCTTCAGAACTTCGAGGCGCGGGGTAACGTCGACGCCGTAGTCGGCGACGGTCTTGTCCGCGATCGGCTTCTTCTTGGCCTTCATGATGTTGGGCAGCGACGCATAGCGCGGCTCGTTGAGACGCAGATCGGTGGTGACGATCGCCGGTCCCTTCAGCTTCACGGTCTGCAAGCCGCCGTCGACTTCGCGGGTGACCTTGAAGTCGGAGCCATCGACTTCGAGCTTCGAGGCAAAGGTCGCCTGCGACCAGCCCAGCAGCGCGGCCAGCATCTGCCCGGTCTGGTTGCTGTCGTCGTCGATCGCCTGCTTGCCCAAAATGATCAGGCCGGGCTGCTCTTCTTCAGCGATCATCTTCAGGATCTTGGCGACAGCGAGCGGCTCGACGATGCCGTCGGCCTTCACCAGGATGCCGCGGTCGGCGCCCATGGCGAGACCGGTGCGGATCGTCTCCGACGCCTGCGCCGGTCCGATGGAAACCACCACCACCTCGGTGGCCTGGCCGGCTTCCTTCAGGCGCAGCGCTTCCTCGACCGCGATTTCGTCGAACGGGTTCATCGACATTTTGACGTTGGCGAGTTCAACGCCCGATCCATCGCTCTTGACGCGAACCTTGACGTTGTAATCGACCACCCGCTTTACCGGTACCAAGACCTTCATCGATCCTCTTTCACTCAATTTGGGAGGGGGGTTATCAACTGGCGCGGAACCTAAAGGCCTGATCCGGCCCGGTCAACGCGCGAAGGGGCCTAATTTTAGCCCCCTGAAATGCGCCGCTCAATGGGTCAGCGATTCTGGCCCGGAACCCAGAGCACGTCGCCCGCGCCATTATGGTTAGCGGCGCGGCTTGCGACGAACAGGAAATCCGACAGGCGGTTCATATACTGGATGCCAGCCGCACCGACGGGCTCGCCGGGCCGGGCTGCCAGTTCCACCATCACCCGTTCCGCCCTGCGGCAAATTGTACGCGCGACATGGAGGTGGGCCGCGGCCGGCGCGCCGCCCGGCAGCACAAAGGAGGTGAGCGGCGCGAGGTCGTCGTTGAGCGCGTCGATGTCGCGCTCGAGCCGCTCGACCTGGCTTGCGACCACCCGCAGCCGCTCCGCTTTGCCCTCCCGCTCGGGCACCGCGAGATCGGCGCCGAGATCGAACAAATCGTTCTGGATGCGGCTGAGCATCGCATCGAGCTCTGGCGCGTCCTTGGTGTGGAGGCGCACCACGCCGATCGCGGCATTGGTCTCGTCGACCGTGCCATAGGCCTCGATGCGCAGATCATATTTCGGACGGCGTTCGCCGGAGCCGAGCGCCGTCGTGCCATCGTCACCGGTTTTCGTATAGATGCGGTTGAGCACAACCATATTCGCCTCGTTAATCTTTGGGCATGATCTTATCAGAAAACCGCTTCGCACTTTTCCGGATCATGCCCTAACGTCCCATCGCCCACACGGCAAGCATCGCGATCACGATCGCCACGAACTGAAGCAGCACACGCCAGCGCATCAGCTTCTGCGATGTGTTGGGCGAACCGCCGCGCATCATGTTGACGAGACCGAGCACCAGCACGATCGCCACGGCGCCGGCTGCCACCGGCAGGATGAAGGTACTCAAAAGGGATGCCATGGGCGGTAGATAACACCGTGTGCGCCGGTCCGCCATCGCGTTCGCGATCTGGCTTTCAGGCCAATAATATCAGAAGCTAGCTTGATGATTTCTGATTTGCATCAGTTGCCGGCCTTCTTCGCCTCTCCCCGCAGGCGGGGAGAGGGAGCATGAGCAGCGGTCTAGGTCGCGCTGTGAAAGTAATCCGCACCATCTACATCGTCGTGATGGACGCCTTCTACACGTTCCTGGCCGACGACGGCTGGGCGATCGCGAGCCATATCGCATTGTCGACGCTGATGGCGCTGTTCCCGTTCCTGATCGTGCTGACCTCGCTCGCCGGCTTCTTCGGTTCCAAGGAGCTCGCCGATCAAGCGGCAAGCCTCATGCTCGAGGTTTGGCCGAGACAGGTCGCCGATTCGCTCTCCGGCGAAATCCACGACGTGCTCACCACCACCCGCACCGGCGTGCTGACCATCGGCGCGGTGCTGTCAGTCTACTTCGCCTCCAATGGCGTCGAGGCGCTGCGGGTGGCGCTCAACCGCGCCTATGCGGTGGTGGAGATGCGGCGCTGGTACTGGCTGCGGCTGGAATCGATCGGCTACACCCTGGTCGCCGCCTTCACCGCGCTCGCCATGGCGTTCCTGATCGTGCTGGGACCTCTGATCATCGCGGCGACACGCCGTCATATTCCGCTGGTCGTCGAGTCCAACGAAAGCATCCTCACCTGGCTGCGCTACGGCATCACCATCGGCGCGCTGGTGGTGGCGCTGATCATCCTGCACACTTGGCTGCCGGCGGGACGCCGCGGTTTCCTCCAGATCCTGCCCGGCATCGTCTTCACCATCGTAGCGTCGCTGATCTCTGGCATCGTATTTGGCCAGTACCTGGCGCGCTTCGCCAACAATTACGTGACGATGTATGCGGGACTGGCCTCGGTGATCATCGCGCTGGTGTTTTTGTATTTCATCGCCGCGATCTTCGTTTACGGGGGCGAGCTCAACGCCGCGATCATCAAGTCGCGGCTTCCTCACGGCGTCTCGCTTCAAGCAGCGCAGTCGCTAAAGCCCGCGGAGACACAGGCTTGACCAGGAAGGCGTCGGCACCGGCTTCGCGCGACGCCGCTTCGTCCTCTCCGCGGCCAGACACCCCGATGATGGGGATTTGAGCGAGGGGCGTCTGCATATTGCGGATTTGCCTGATCGCCTCGACGCCGTCGATGCCCGGCAAGACCATGTCCATCAGCACCGCGTCGAACGCGCCTTTCGCGAGCCGGTTCACCGCGTCCTCGCCGCGCCCGATGAATTCGGCATGATGGCCGAGCTCGGTCAAAATGGTGTTGAGCACGACGCGACCGAACGGATTGTCCTCGACGCTGAGCACGCGTAGCGCCGCCAGCGCATCCGTCTCGCTGCCGCCCGATTTGCGGGACTTCGCCGGTCCCGCGGCATCGAGAGAGACCGTCAGCGTGAACGTGGCGCCGCCGCCCCGCCGCGGCGCGACCGAGATGTCGCCACCCATCGCGCGCGCGAGTTGCTTCACCGAGGACAGCCCCAAGCCGGCGCCGCCGAAGCGCGAGGCAATGGTGACATTGGCCTGGGTGAAAGGACGGAACAGCCGCTTGATCTCGGCCATGGTCAGGCCGATGCCGCTGTCGGATATCGCGAAGGCAACGCCGACTTTGCGCTTGTCCTTCGCCTTGTCCTTTACTGTGGCCTTGCCGCTTCCCTTGCCTTTGGCGGGGTACCAGGGCGCGGCCGAGATCGCCACGCCGCCCTGGTCGGTGAATTTCACGGCATTGTCGATCAGGTTCTCGAGCGCAGCGCGCAGGCGGACGGGATCGCCGACCACGAGGCCGGCGAGCTTTTCGGAGATCTCGACCTCGGCCTGGAGGCCCTTGGCCGCGGCACGCCCGGCGAGGGAATCGCCGGTGCTGCGGGCGAGCGCCCGCAGGTCGAACAGGTCCTGCCGCAGCGAGCTTCCGCCCCTCCCGGCCCCCCTGCCGGTTTTGGCGGCGTCGACGAACAGGGTGGCAAGGTTCGCCAGATGTTCGGCGCCAGCTTTGATGGTGTCGGCCCAGCGCCGTTCCCGCTCACCGAGATCGGAGGTCGAGAGCAGGTCGCTGATCGCGAGAATTCCAGTCAGGGGGGTGCGAACCTCATGGGCAAAGGCGGCGAGCGCCGCCTGGACCACGTCCGGCGCGACCGCCTTGGTGCTGCGCTTGCGCACCTTGCCGGCCGCCCCGGACCGCTTCCGAGGCGGTCGCCTGGACGTCCGCGTAGTGCGCGCTTTCGCCGCCATAAATCCCCTTCGAAGTCTTCCCTTCGAACCCCGGGCCGTCAGGCAAGCATGGCACGGAGGAACACCTGGAGTCACGGCGGTGTTTGGCTAACCCCCAGAGAAACTTAACCTAATCCCACCAACCCACGGATACCGGCGGGCGAGGCGCCGGCAGCGCGCAACTCCCGCAGGCCTGTCGAGCCGGTTGATTTCGACAGCTTCCGCCCCTCTCCGTCGCGAATCAGGGCGTGGTGGCGATAGGCAGGCGCGGGCAGACCGAGCAGGACTTGCAGCAGGCGGTGGACCGAGGTGGCATGAAACAGGTCCTGACCCCGCACCACCTCGCTGACCTCCTGGAGCGCGTCGTCGACCCCCACAGACAGATGGTAGCTCGTCGGCGTCTCCTTCCGGGCCAGAATCACGTCGCCCCAGGCCTCGGGCCGCGCCTGAACGAGGCCACACTCGCTGTCAGGACCCTCGCCCAGCTCGTTCCAGGTCAGGCTGGAAACGCGCTGGGAAGCAGCCGCCATGTCGAGCCGGAGCGCGTAAGGTACGCCGGACTCGATCAGTCGCGCGCGCTCGTCAGCGGACAGCGATTTCGCAATCCCGGGATAGAGCGGCGCACCATCGGGATCGCGCGGCCAAAGGCCATCGGCCTCGCGCACAGCCACAAGCTTTGCAATCTCGGCGCGGCTCTCGAAAGCGGGATAGACGAGACCCAGCGCGGAGAGTTTTTCGAGCGCAGCGCGATAGTCGGCGAGATGCTCCGACTGCCGCCGCACCGGCGTCTCCCAGGCAATCCCGAGCCAGCCGAGATCCTCATAGATCGCGGCCTCGAACTCCGGCCGGCAGCGCGTGGCGTCGATGTCCTCAATGCGCAGCAATAGCCGGCCGCCGGTTTCGCGCGCGCGGTCAAAGTTGAGCAGCGCGGAATAGGCGTGGCCGAGATGCAAGTAGCCGTTCGGGCTCGGGGCAAATCGGAAAACGGGTGGCGGCATATGACAAGATCTCGTTATGGCCGGGCATAGCCGTCCGAAGGGACGGCGTCGCTTCCGCTCGCCTATGTCTCGGCCATCCACGTTCTTCAGTGTCACACGCCGACCGTGTCAAGGCCGTGGACAGATACGAACACTGTCACCCATGCTAAACATCCCGCGCAGTTGGATGGCCGGGACAAGCTCGGCCATAACGCCCGAACGAGTTTGCCGAATTGCAATGACCATCCACCTCGAGACCCAGTCCGACCTCGAAGAGGCCGTCCACACGCTGATCAAGCGCGATCCGCGGCTCAAACCCGTGCTCGAGACCGCGGGCATGCCGGCGTTGCGACGGCGCGAGCCGGGCTTTACGGGGCTCGCCCATATCGTCTGCGGGCAACAGCTTTCGACCGCGAGCGCCGCCGCGATCTGGGGACGGCTGTCCACCGCCTTCGATCCGTTCGACCATGAGGCGGTGCGGCGCGCCCGCACCGGCCGGCTGGGGCGGCTCGGGCTTTCCGCGGCCAAGATCAAGACGTTGAAACATCTCGCGCGCGAAATCATCGCGGAGCGCGTAAACCTCGACGTGCTGGCGGAGGAAGATGCCGATGCCGCCCACCACACGTTGATCGCGCTGCCCGGCATCGGGCCGTGGACGGCCGACGTCTATTTGCTGTTCTGCCTCGGTCATGGCGACGCCTGGCCGGCCGGCGACCTCGCCGTGCAGGAGGGCATCAAGATTGGCCTGGGCCTTCAGGCGCGACCGACGGAAAAGCAGATGGCGCCGCTCGCCGAGCCGTGGCGGCCGCTGCGCGGTGCTGCCGCACATCTGTGGTGGAGCTATTACCGCGCGGTGAAAAAGCGCGAGGGCGTGCTCACGACGTGAGAGCTGCCGAACAACGTTTAAAACTATGTTGCTGTTGCAAACGACGCGCGCGTGACGGATGAGATGCCGGCGCGGGCAGGAGCCGGGATCGAACCATGACAGCCACCGACTTCATCGTCGCGCGAGACGATTTCGAAACCTGCAAGACGATCGCGACCACGCTTCCTGATAGCGACGCGCTGCCGCAGGACGCGCTGCTGGTGAAAGTCGACCGCTTTGCGCTGACCGCCAACAACATCACCTATGCCGTGCTCGGCGACGAGCTGAAATACTGGCAGCTGTTTCCCGCACCACACGGTTTTGGCAACATTCCGGTGTGGGGCTTTGGCGAGGTGATCGCCTCAAAACATCCGAACGTGGCCGTAGGCGAACGGCTGTTCGGCTATTTCCCGATGGCGACGCATCTCGTGATCGAGGCCACCGACGTCAGCAAGCGCGGCTTGCGCGACGGTGCCGCGCACCGGCAAGGCGTGGCGCCGGTCTACAACGCCTATGCACGTGTCAGCAGCGATCCGGCCTATGCCGGACGGCAGGGCGACTACCAGGCGCTGCTGCGGCCGCTGTTCATGTTGTCGTTCCTGGTCGATGATTTCCTGGCCGAGAACGACGATTTTGGCGCAGGCGCTGTGCTGCTCTCGAGCGCGTCGAGCAAGACCGCGTTCGGGCTCGCCCATCTCCTGCATGCGCGCGGTCGCAAGGTGATCGGGCTGACATCGGCAGGGAACACCAGCTTCGTCGCCTCGCTTGGCTGCTATGACGAGGTCATAACTTATGACCGCGCGCGGTCGCTGCCGTCAGATGCGGCGGTTGCGTTTGTCGATATGGCCGGCAACAGCGCACTGCGCGCCGATCTGCACCGGCATTTTGGCGACCAGATGAAATGCTCGGTGCGCGTCGGATTGACACATCGCGCCACCGATGCCGACGAAGGCGAATTGCCCGGCGCCAAACCGCGCTGGTTCTTTGCCCCGGACCAGATCCGCAAGCGCGCCAAGGAATGGGGCCCGGGCGGCATCGAGCAGCGCTTTGGTGCGGCATGGTCGGGCTTTGCACCGCGGCTGGAGCGATGCCTCACCGTGGTCGAGAGCCGCGGACCGGAGGCGGTGCGGCAGGTCTATCTCGACACACTGAAGGGGCGCATTCCGCCTGAGCAGGGCCACATGCTCTCGCTGCTCGGGTAAAGCGCTTTTGGCGCGCGACGAACCGGTATAGCGTTTGACCTCAGAGGAAACGCCGCGAAGACGGCACGAGGTCGGCATGCTCGACAAGACTCAGGATATCTCTTTATCCGTGCAACACTGGCTCGACGCGTTCGAGCGGGCGCTGGGCAAGCCCGATCCTGATGCACTGGATGGGCTGTTCCTCACCGATAGCTTCTGGCGCGATGTGCTGGCACTGAGCTGGAACCTGCAAACGATCGCCGGCCGCGATGCGGTCGCGCAAGATCTGATCGCGCTCGCACCCCAGGCGGCGCCGACCAATTTCAAGATCGCACCGAGCCGCGCACCGCCGCGCTGGGTGACCCGCGCCGGTACCAACAATATCGAGACGATCTTCACTTTCGAAACCGCACTCGGCCGCGGCAGCGGCATCCTGCGGCTCGTGCCCGATACCGCCGATGGCGATCGGCTGAAGGCGTGGACGCTGCTCACCGCGCTCGACGAGTTGAAGGGCTTTGAGGAGCAGCTCGGCACCTCGCGCCCGCGCGGCCAGGCCTATTCGCGCGACTTTCGCGGGCCGAACTGGCTCGACCTGCGCAACGCATCGCGCGACTATTCCGATCACGACCCCACTGTGCTGGTGGTCGGCGGCGGTCAGGCGGGCCTCGCCATCGCGGCGCGGCTGAAGCAGTTGAAGGTCGATACGCTGATCGTCGATCGCGAGACGCGGATCGGCGACAATTGGCGCAAGCGCTATCATGCGCTGACCCTACATAACCAGGTGCAGGTCAATCATTTGCCCTACATGCCGTTCCCGCCGAACTGGCCGACCTATATTCCCAAGGACAAGCTCGCCAACTGGTTCGAGGCCTATGTCGATGCGATGGAGCTGAATTTCTGGACCGGCACCGAGTTCGAGGACGGCGTCTACGACGACGCGAAGAGCCGCTGGACTGTCACGCTGCGACGCGCCGACGGCAGCAAGCGCACCATGCATCCGCGCCATGTGGTGATGGCGACCGGCGTCAGCGGCATCGCCAACAGGCCGGACATCCCGACCCTCGACAATTTCAAGGGGACGCTACTGCATTCCAGCCACTATGAGGACGGCGAGAACTGGCAAGGCAAGCGCGCCATCGTCATCGGCACCGGCAATAGCGGCCACGACATCGCGCAGGATCTCTGTTCCAGCGGCGCCGAGGTGACGCTGGTGCAGCGCTCACCGACGCTGGTCACCAATATCGAGCCGTCGGCGCAACTGGCCTATGCGACCTATAATGAGGGCACGCTCGAGGACAACGATCTGATCGCGACCTCGATGCCGACGCCGCTCGCGAAGAAGACGCATGTGATGCTGACGGACCAGTCGAAGGAACTCGACAAGGAGCTGCTCGACGGCTTGCGGCGCGTCGGCTTCAAGCTCGACTTCGGCGAGGCCGGCACCGGCTGGCAGTTCAAATACCTCACCCGCGGCGGCGGCTATTACTTCAACGTCGGCTGCTCCAACCTCATCGTCGAGGGCGCGATCAAGCTGAAGCAGTTTTCTGAGATCGAAAGCTTCGTCACTGAGGGCGTGCGGATGAAGGGCGGCACGACCATCGCCGCCGACCTCATCGTGCTCTCGACCGGCTACAAGCCGCAGGAATATCTGGTGCGAAAGCTGTTTGGCGACGGCATCGCTGACCGCGTCGGTCCGGTCTGGGGCTTTGGCGACGGCCTTGAGCTGCGCAACATGTATGCGCGTACCGGGCAGCCGGGCCTCTGGTTCATCGCCGGCAGCCTCGCGCAGTGCCGGATCAATTCGAAATATCTTGCGCTCCAGATCAAGGCGATCGAGGAAGGGATTTTGGAGCGCGCCCCGAAATAACGAGAGGAAAGAACCAATGCCAGCCATTCTCGGCACCGGCGAGCACTGCTATCGCGTCGTCGAAAACTTCGCAAAGCTGCCAGACGACTGGCAGCTCACCGACGTTGCCTCCGTCGCCGTCGACAGCAAGGACCGGGTCTACGTCTTCAACCGCGGCGCCCATCCGATGGTGGTGCTGGACCGCGAGGGCAATTTTTTGCGCAGCTGGGGCGAGGGTCTCTTCAGCCGCGCGCACGGGCTGCACATCGATGCCGATGACAATCTCTATTGCACCGATGACGGCGACCACACCGTGCGCAAATGCACCACCGACGGCAAGGTGCTGCTGACGATCGGCATCCCCGAGAAGCCGTCCCCGTTCATGAGCGGCGATCCCTTTCATCGCTGCACCCATACCGCGCTGTCGCCGAAGGGCGAGATCTACGTCTCCGACGGTTATGGCAATGCGCGCGTGCACAAGTTCACGCCGGACGGCAAGCTGATGCAGAGCTGGGGCGAGCCCGGCACCGATCCAGGCCAGTTCAACATCGTGCACAACATCGCTACCGACGCCGATGGCTTCGTCTATGTCGCCGACCGCGAGAACCATCGCGTGCAGGTGTTTGACGGCAATGGCCGATACGAAACGCAGTGGAACAACCTGCACCGCCCCTGCGCGCTGTGCTGCTGTGGCGGCGGCAAGAGCCCGACCTTCGTCATCGGCGAGCTTGGTCCCGGCCTCGACATCAACCGCAAGGTGCCCAATCTCGGCCCGCGGCTGTCGATCGTTGATGCGCAAGGCAAGCGCATCGCGCGGCTCGGCGGCGAAGACGGACCGGGCGTTGCGAGCGGCAAATTCCTGGCGCCGCACGGCGTCGCACTGGATTCGAAGGGCGACATCTATGTCGGCGAGGTCGGCGTCACCAACTGGAAGGCCAGCTTCGGGGACGAGGAGATGCCGGCCGTGGTGCGCGCCACGCGGTGCTTGCAGAAGCTGGAGCGAGTGCGGGAGTAGTCGCCCCTGTCACTCGACCTTGATTCCCGATGCCTTGATGATCGGCCACCAGCGCTCCGTTTCTTCCTTCTGGTAAGCGCGCAGCGCTTCCGGCGATTGCTGATGAAGCGGCGAGACCTGGATGCCGAGCTCGGCAAAACGCTGCTTCACCTGCGGGCTGGCCAGGATCTGCACCATCGCGGCATTGAGCCGTGCGATGATATCCTTCGAGGTCCCCTTTGGCACCCAGAGGCCGTACCACAGCGATGCCGAGTAGCCCGGCAGCCCTGCCTCGTCGGCGGTCGGAATGTTCGGCCAGGATGGCGACCGCGCCTTGCTCGTCACCGCGAATGTCTTGATGCTCCCGGCCCCGACCAACGCTCTGAAGTTCGAGGCGGGCTCGATCATCGCATCGATCTGGCCGGCGACGAGGTCCTGCATCGCGGGACCGTTGCCGCGATAGGGCACGAACTGGAATTGCGTCCCCGTCTCCTTCTGAAGCGCGACGCCGGCGAGATGGCCGGTGGCGCCGACGCCGGCGATGCCGACTGACGCCTTGTCCGGATTGGCCTTCAACCACGCGATCAATTGTCTGAGATCATCGGCCGGCAGATCGTTGCGACCGACAATCAAAAGCGGCTCGCTGCCGATCAGGATCACCGGGTCGAGATCGCGCAACAGATCGAACGGCAGCGCATAGAGCCCACCGGTCAGCATGTGCGTGGTCGATGTTCCGATCGACAGCGTGTAGCCATCGGCTGCCGCGCGCACCGCGCGGCCAACGCCGAGCGAGCCAGCGGCACCGCCCACATTCTCGATCACGACGGGCTGCTTCAGCGCCGCGTTCAGGCGTTCGCCGAGGAACCGCGCCAGCGTGTCGGTCGCGCCACCCGCCGGGAACGGCACGATCATGGTGATCGGGCGGGTGGGATAATCGTCGGCGGCAGCAGGGCCAACAAACGCCGCGGCGAGCACGGCCACGAGCAGCACGGCGAGCCAACCTCGCATGGATCCCCCCAGATCGCGGCGTTTTTGAGCGCTCTGCCACCCCGCCGCCGCATTGCCTGCGCCTGAATAAGTCGCTCAACGGGCTTCACAATCCCGTCACGCTGCATGTAGTATGTCAATACATGCTGCTTCGCAGCGTACATGGAGGCCGGGAGCGTTACTTGAACGCACATGTCTCGCAAGGCAGTTGGCCGGTGTTGGTGCTGAATGCGGACTTCCGGCCGCTGAGTTACTACCCGCTGTCTCTCTGGTCGTGGCAGGACGCGATCAAGGCGGTGTTCCTCGATCGCGTCAACATCGTCGCGCATTACGATCAGGCTGTTCGAAGTCCCACGCTGGAAATGCAGCTGCCGAGCGTGGTCTCGCTCAAATCCTTCGTCAAACCGACCACCCATCCTGCCTTCACCCGATTCAACGTCTTCCTGCGCGATCGTTTCAATTGCCAATATTGCGGCTCGCCCGAAGACCTCACCTTCGATCACATCATCCCGCGCAGCAAAGGCGGCCAGACCACCTGGGAGAACGTGGTCGCGGCGTGCTCGCCCTGTAACTTGCGCAAGGGCAATCTCACGCCGGTGCAGGCCAAGATGTTTCCGCGCCAGCACGCCTTCGCGCCGACCGTGCACCAGCTCCACCGCAACGGCCGCCTGTTCCCGCCGAACTACCTGCACGATAGTTGGCTGGATTATCTCTATTGGGATACGGAGCTGGATCCGTAGGATCCGGACTTAGCGCTCACACCCCAATCGCGTTCCGCGCGATCACGTCACGATAGAACGCCGCGCTGAGTTTCGGCACCCTCGCCTGCGTCTCGAAGTCGACCCGGTAAAGCCCGAAGCGTTTCCCATAGCCAAAAATCCATTCGAAATTGTCCATCAGGCTCCACAGGAAATAGCCGCGGATCGGCACGCCATCGGCGATCGCGCGCTGCATCTGGGTCAGATAGTTGCGCAGGAACATGATGCGGTCGAGGTCGTAAACCTGACCGTCGGCGGCGAGCTTGTCTTCTGACGAGGTGCCGTTCTCGCTGATATAGATGTTCTCGATATTCCAGATTTTTGCGGCGATGCGCGGCGCCCAGTAGATCACCTCGGGACCGACCCGCAGCCATTCCGAATTCATGTGCGGAAACGAGGTCGGGAACGGCAGCACGTTGAAGCCCGGCGCTCGGTCGGAGGCGGTGACGTAGAATTGCGGCGCGTAGATGTTCAGCCCGACGAAGTCGTTTGGCGCGCCGATGATCTTCAGCTCCTCAGGCGTAAACTTCGGGGCGTCCGCGCCGGCATAAGCGAGGAAGCCGTCGGTGTATTTGCCCTCCAGCACGACGCCGAGGAAGCCGGCATTGAGCTCGCGCGTCGCGATCTCGGCGGCGCGGATGTTCTCCGGCGTGGCAATCGCCGGCACGCAGGCCGCGATGTTCTCGGCCGCGCCCACGCGCGTGCCGGCGCGGCCGGAGGCGCGGATCGCCTGCACGGCGAGGCCGTGCGCGAGCGCAACGTGATGGCGGGCCTGGTTCAGCTGCGCCGTCGGCAGCTTGAGGCCGGGCGCGTCGATGCCCCAGCCATAGCCGAAATTCAGGAACCGCCCGACCTCGTTCACGGTGAAAACATTTTTGACGCGATCGGTTAGGCGTTGGGCGACATAGCCGGCGTAATCGGCAAAGGCTTTTGAGGTGTCGCTCGATTGCCAGCCGCCGACGCGATCCTGGAGCGCCTGCGGCAGGTCCCAATGATAGAGCGTGGCATAAGGCTCGATTCCGTTCGCGAGCAGCTCGTCGACGAGACGGTTGTAGAAATCGAGCCCCTTCGGATTGGGCTGCCCTGTGCCTTCCGGAAACACCCGCGGCCATGCGATCGAGAAGCGGTAGGCCTTGACGCCGAGATCCTTGATGAGCCGGACGTCGTCCTTGTAGCGGTGATAATGCTCGTTGGCGCGGTCGCCATTGGTGCCGTCCTCGATCTTGCCTGGCGTGTGGCTGAAAGTGTCCCAGATCGACTTGCCGCGACCGTCCTCATCGACGGCACCCTCGATCTGGTAGGACGACGTCGCCGTGCCCCACAGAAAATCCTTCGGGAAGGGCGCGGCCGCAGGCGTCTCGCTCCCGGCGGCGCCGGCGCGCGTCGTCAGGCCGAGCGCCGCAAGGCCTGCGAGCTTCGCAAGGGAGCGGCGCGAGAAGGAAGCCGACATCGTCACCTCTGCGCTTGCTCCATGTCGATCTGATAGGCGGAGATCCGGTCGATCTCGAACGCGACGGTCGGCGGCGACTCCGCATCGACGGGGCCGACGCCAACAAAGAATTTCGAGCCGATCGCAAGATTGACGATCATGTACATGGGATCGTCGAAGCCGATGGGCACCTTGATGTCGGAGACCGGCCTGCGGTCGATGAAATAGACCAGGCGATTCTCCTCCCACAGCACACCGTAATTGTGGAATGTGCCCGACGCATCGTTGACCGCAAAATCGAAGCCGCACGACTGGATCTTCTGGGTCGATGGAATCCGCCAATGCGTCGTCATCACCATGTCACCCGGCCGCTCGCCGCGGCCTTCCAGCACGTCGACCTCCGGCGGCCAGCCACCGTCATCCGCCAGCATCCAGAACGCAGGCCACACCGCATGGCCGACCGGGATCTTGGCGCGGATCTCGAAATAACCGTGCTTTTGCGAAAAAGTGCCCTGCGTGGTCAGGATGCCCGAGATGTATTCGTTGTTGAACAGCACGGGCTTCAGGTCCGGCGGCGTGCGGCTCGCGACGATCGACAGCACGCCGTCCTTTACCCTGAACGGATCGAGCCCGAGCGGCGTCGTGGCGCGGCCGGCATAACGCGGATCGACATAGATCTGCTGCTCACCATTGGAACCGGTCTTGCGCTTGAAGTCCGAGCCATCACCGCCCCAATAGCGCGCTTCCGGCCATGCGGCACCGCCCGCGTAATGCGGCACCCAGCGTCCGCTCGCCAGCGGATGCTCGTCGAAATCCTCGTTAAAAGTCCGGCGCAGCGGCAGGAAGATCAGCGAGGCGGGATTGACCGTCTCGAGCCTGCGGCATTCGATCGTGGACGGATCGGTGGTCACTTGCAGGGAAATACTGGCAGGCGCGGCATCGAGATTGTCTTGGAGATCGTCCTGCGCGACGCCCGGCGCCGTCGCTACGAGCAACCCGATCGCGACCAAAGCGCTCCTCGTCCAACGGTCGATCATCGCCGCACATCGTACATGCCAGGAAACGAGGCGAGGATAACTCGCCCCTCTTCGACCGGGCAAGAGCGATGCGACGCGGTTACGGCACGATGATGTCCAGCCTGTCCCGCGGCGGAATAGTCGCCTTGAATGCCTCGAGCGCTGAAGTCACCTCCGCCGCGTCGGCCAATGGCGTGCGATAGAAGGCTACGTCTCGTTGCGACAGGGTCACGGTCGTCGTTCGCAGCACGGCGACCTTGGTCCAGCTTGACGGCACACCTTTCGGAAACCAGACGTCGTAGATCATCGCCAGGCCGACGCCGTGATCGCTGGCAAGAGCTGCCATTTCCGCCGGTCCATACCGCCCCGCGGTCCTTGCCTTCCGCACCTGCTCCGAACCAAGACCCCAGAGATCCAGTGCGTAATTGTTATTGCCATAGGCGACCAGCCCGAGATCGTTGACCGCGACCGCGCGCCTGTAGAACGATTGGGCGAAACGAGCCATCTGGTATTGCTGCTCGTAGATATCGCTCGCACCGATCGGCGTGACCAGCGCGGTCGTCGCGTAAGGCATTGCAGCAACGCCGAGCCCAAGGACCAGTGCGACTTTCGTGAGGGACCATTGCAACGCAGACAGGCGCGGTCTGACCTGCGCGACGCCCCAAAGCAACGCGGCCGCCGCGAGCGCCATGATGTAGACCTCGTACCGGTTGAACCAGCCATATTGACCGAACACCAGATGCGCGCCGATGGCTGCGAGAACGGTCAGACAGACGACCAGCGCCTTGCGGTCGGCGCGCAACCACGAGGCGCAGCCGGCAAGCGCAAGGCCGAGCAGAATGAGCCGCAGGCCATAGGAACTCGTTATGCTCCGCATCATGTTTTGGACAATTGCGGGCAAATTGCTCGCGGACTCATCGAGATTCGCGAGATAGCCTTTCAGCAGCACAGAACTCGGCAGCAGCGGAAGGCCGCGCGACGCCATCAGCGCAAAATAGCCAGACAGGCCAATGATGATGACGAGCGCGGCGCTGGCGGCAAACCGCCGCTGGCCGAGCAGCGCGAAGCCGGCAATCGCCGCACAGGCAAATGCGGCCCCTTCGAACCGGATCAGGGGAAGCAGCACCAGAGCGATAAAGTGCACCGGCGTTGGCGTGCGTCCGCGAGCTGCCGCGACGAGGCCGACAAAGGTTACGATGGACGCCCACACGTGAACGCTGTGTTCCATGCCGGTCATGGGCAGCGCCACGGCGCTGACGTTGAATATGAGGATCAGTGCGATCAGATAGCCGAACGGACGGTCGCTTGCGTCATCGAACAGCCCGGTCTCTTCCAGGGCCCGCAGGAGAGCAAATACCGTCGCACATGCAGCAGTGCCGTTGATCAGCAACGGGCCGAATGCGCCAAGATGCAGCGCTTCGGTCAGCGCGAGAAAATACGGCCAGATGATCGAGGAGCTTGGCGATGAATATTCGCCAGCGTTGACACCATATCCGCCGGCGAGAATTTGGTCGGCAACCGCGAGATGGATATACGCATCGTCCAGCGTGAAGATCAGCCTGAAGTCGCACTGCGCCAGGATCGCGACGAACGCCGCCGCAAACAGCACCAACCAGAGCAGCACGGCTACCGTCGAGGGACGGGTCCACACGCGAACGCCGGAGCCCGCGGACGACAACCCGCCTGTCTGGTTCAGGCGATCGCAATGATTCACGGCAACCGTCACGGAACTCTCCCGGGACTCAGAGCCGAACCCATGACTGCCGGCCCTCGTCCACCTCACCCGATACAATCAAGAGTTTAATCGCGGATTTCCGCCAAGGCATACCCGATCATTTGCGTCAGCATTTCGTTAACGACGATGAGCCCCAAGATGAACACTTAGGCTCACTGGTCCGGGGCACCACGTTTCCAGGATGCATGAAGGCCCCGTTACCGTCCGTTAAGCCTCAGGCGGGCAAGCTCGGCCCCAGGCGCGACGGCGCTTTCCGTTCTTCGATCCTCTGTCAAGTTAGGCCAGGTCGTTTCATTCTCATGCTCACCGCAACGCTGGAGCAGATTCAAACCTCGCCGCGGAAGCGAACGATCTATGTCTGCGTCATTCTAACCCTGCTGGTGGCCATGCTCGTCTTCAAGGCCTTCCGGTTCTTCGAAGGGGGACTTTGGTACGGCAGCCAGACCGCAGATTTTGCTGCCTTCCATATTGTCGCGCAACGGATCTGGCTTGGCGATCTCGACCTGACCTACCAGTTCTCGTTGTTCCTGAAGATGCAGATCGCGGCGGCCGGCGGCCCGACCGGTGTCATGCCCTGGACCTACCCACCGCAATTCGGCCTGCTTCTCGCGCCCTTCGCATTCCTGCCCGGCTGGGCCGCTTATTTTCTCTTCACGACGGTCACGCTCGCGGCCTATCTGGCGACGCTTCGCACTATTGCGGGAAACAATTTTGCGCAAGTGCTCGTCGTCTTCTTCCCGGCCATCGCGATCACGATAGCCGGCGGCCAGAACGGCTTGCTGACGGGCGCGCTGATCGGGCTGGTCTGCATCAACGCGGAACGGCGTCCAGCGCTTGCCGGCATCGCGCTCGGTATGATGGTCATCAAGCCTCATTTGGCCATTGCGGCGGGCATCTACATGCTGTTGATGCGTCGCTGGCCGGCGGTCCTGACGGCCGCGGCAGTGGTGGTCGGGAGCTCGCTTGTCTGCACGCTCGTCTTTGGCCCGGAGATCTGGATCGCGTGGCTCGGCAGCATCCGGGAAGCCGCAGGCTATCTGGAAGAGGGCCGGTATCAGCTGTTTCGGATGATCTCGGCATATGCAGCACTGTACAACGCCGGCGTCCCCGCGGCCGGGGCATTCTGGGGGCAGATGGCAATGGCAGGTCTCGCGCTGGTCGCTGTCGCACTCGCCGTCGCGCGCGGACCGTCGCCCCGCTTCGCGCTCGGCGTCGTCGCGGTCGCCTCCGTGATGATCAGCCCCTACGCCTATGACTATGACCTGCCGATCGTGGGGATCGGCCTCGCGCTGCTGCTTCCCGACCTTGCCACCCTGGCGAGCCCGCGCGAACGCGGCGCGATCTATGGGCTCATCCTGCTGGCCAACGCCTACGGGCTGCTGCAATCGGCGCGGCTGGCTGCGGAGAACGCCGACGCCAGCGGCCTGGAGCGCTATGCGATGCCGGCCGTCGGCGGATTTGCGCTCATGGCCGTGCTCGCGATGCTGTTATGGCTCCTACTGCGCGACGCCAAGCCTGCGGCGGTCCGCCTGCACGGCGAGCCCGCGTAACTTCGCGCGTCCGGCACCTGCCCTGGAGTGATTACACGGCGGGCGCAGGCGGGCCACGGCAGATGACGGAACCGGAAAGGCTGGCGCTCGTTCAGTTGGGAGGCCACGCGGCGGCGTGCGCCGCAGCGCAACCGATGGAGCCCACCATGCCCACAGCCGAGAAGGATCATGTCTACAAGATCCTGGAACTGGTCGGATCGTCCGAGAATTCGATCGAGGATGCGATCAAGAATGCGGTCAGCCGCGCCGCCAAGTCCGTTCGCGAGATGAAATGGTTCGAGGTGGTGCAGACGCGCGGCCACATCGACAACGGCACCGTGCGCCACTACCAGGTGACGCTCCGCGTCGGCTTCACGCTGGAAGGGTGAGGCCGATCACCCAGGCATGGCAGCCACCGGCCCTGCCCAGGTTTGTCGCCCGCGTTGCGGCAGGATATGAAACCGGGTTGTGGCCGGATGTCTCGGCCGGGCCAAGGGTGTTGCCGTGACCGACCAGATCAAGCTTGTGCTTTTCGACATGGACAACGTCCTCTGCGACTACGACAGGGAAAAGCGTGTCGCACGCCTGGCGGAGCTTGCAGGGACCACCAGCGATGCCGTCCACAAGGCGATCTGGGAGGCCGGGTTCGAGTTTCTCGGTGATTCCGGCGCGCTCGATGCCTCGGACTATTTGCGGGGCTTTGGCGAACGCATCAGCTATCCGCTGTCGCTCGATGAATGGGTGGAGGCGCGGCGCCGTTCAATGAAGGCCGATCGCGCCATGCTGGAGATTGCCGGGCATCTGCGCGAAACCGTCGATATTGCCGTCCTGACCAACAACACCACGCTGGTCGCCGATCATATCGACGCGCTGCTGCCGGAATTGCGTCCGTTGTTCGGCTCCCGAATTTATACGTCGGCGCAGTTCAAGGCGGCGAAACCGGACCCGCGCTGCTATCGCCTTTGCCTGTCGGAACTACGGACTGCGCCGCAGACGGTCCTGTTCGTCGACGACCTTCCGGAAAATGTCGCCGGCGCGCGGCAGGCGGGCCTGTTCGCGCATCACCACACGTCAGTGCAGGCTTTCAGACAGGCTCTTTCGGAGCACGGCCTGCTCTCCGACGGATAAAAGGGCGTTCGGCCTCAGGCCAGATGACACGCGACAAAGTGTCCGCCCGCCCCCTCCCTCAGCTCCGGTGCGACTTCCGCGCAGCGCGGCTGAGCGATCGGGCAGCGGGTGTGGAAGTGGCAGCCTGATGGCGGCTTCATCGGGCTCGGCACGTCGCCTTTGAGACGAACGCGGTTGCGCTTGAGTTTGGGATCTGGCACCGGCACAGCGGAGAGCAGCGCCTTGGTGTAGGGATGCTGCGGATTGCGATAGAGATCGTTCGCCTTCGCAAGCTCGACGATCCGGCCCAGATACATCACCGCGACGCGGTCGGAGATATGCTCGACCACCGAGAGGTCGTGCGCGACGAAGAGATAGGTGAGATTCAGCTCGGCCTGGAGATCTTCCAGCAGGTTGATGACCTGCGCCTGGATCGAGACGTCGAGCGCGGACACCGGCTCGTCGCAGACGATCAGTTTCGGCTCGACCGCGAGCGCGCGCGCGATCACGATGCGCTGGCGCTGGCCGCCGGAGAATTCATGCGGATAGCGGCGCATGTGCTCGGCCTTGAGGCCGACCTTGACCAGCAAGCTCGCGACCCGTTCCTCACGCTCTTTGGCCGACGCGCCAAGCTTGTGGATGACGAGCGCTTCCCCGAGGATCGCCCCGACCGTCATGCGCGGATTGAGCGAGGCGAAGGGGTCCTGGAACACGAGCTGCATGTTCCGCCGCATCGCGCGCAGATCGTTGCCGCTGAGCTGGCGCACATCCTGGCCGTCGAATTCGACTTCGCCGTCGGTCGGCTCGATCAGACGGAGCACACAACGTCCCGTCGTCGACTTGCCGCAGCCGGATTCGCCGACAAGGCCAAGCGTCTCGCCGCGATTGACCGAGAACGACACGCCATCGACCGCATAGACGGTGCCGACCTGGCGCGACAGCAATCCGCCGAGCACCGGGAAATGTTTCTTCAGATTGGAGACGCGCAGCAAGGGTTCGCTCATGACGCGGCTCCCACATGCACATCTCCGAGATGACAGGCCATGCGGTGACCGGGCGCGATCTCGCGCAACAGCGGCTCCTTCTCGATGCAGATGTTCATGGCGTGGCGGCAGCGCGCCGCAAAGCGGCAACCGACCGGCGGATTGATCAGGATCGGCACCGAACCGCCGATCGTCTCGAGCCGCGTCTTGTGCTCGCTGTCGAGATCGATGCGCGGGATCGAGCGGATCAGGCCCTGAGTATAGGGATGACCGGGCGAGGCGAAGAGATCGTCGACATCAGCCTCCTCCACCACCTTGCCGGCATACATGACGACGACGCGCTGCGCGGTTTCGGCCACGACACCCATGGCATGGGTGATCAGCATCACCGCCATGCCGAAACGCTCCTTCATGTCCTGGAGCAGGTCGAGGATCTGGGCCTGGATGGTGACGTCGAGCGCGGTGGTGGGCTCGTCGGCGATGATCAGCTTAGGTTTGCAGGCGAGCGCCATCGCGATCATCACGCGCTGGCGCATGCCGCCGGAGAATTGGTGCGGATAGTTGTGCACGCGACCTTCGGCATTGGGGATCTGCACCAGCTTCAGCATCTCGATGGTGCGATCGAGCGCCTGCTTTCTGGTGACGTTCTCATGGCGGCGCAGGCTCTCGGCGATCTGCTCGCCGATCGTGAGCACCGGATTGAGCGAGGTCATCGGCTCCTGGAAGATGAAGCCGATTTCCTTGGCCCTGATCTCGTCGAGCTGGTTGCTCGTCAGTGGCACCAGGTCGCGGCCCTCGAAGATGATCTCGCCGGCCGCGATGCGGCCCGGCGGCATCGCGATCAGCTTCAGGATCGACATCGCGGTGACGGTCTTGCCGCAGCCGGATTCGCCGACCACGCAGAGCGTCTCACCCCGGTTGATGGAGATGTCGACGCCGTCGACGGCCTGCAAAATGCCGTCGTCGGTGGAGAAGTGGGTTTTCAGGCCCTTGATCTGGAGCAACGGCACCATCAGATCACCTTTCGCGCATCGAGCGCGTCGCGCAGGCCGTCGCCGATGAAATTGATCGCGACCACCGCGATGAAGATGGCGGCGCCGGGGAACAGCGCCCAGTGCGGGCCGATGTCGAGGAAATCCTTGGCGTCATAGAGGATGCGCCCCCAGGTCGGGGTATCCGGCGGAAAGCCGAGGCCGAGAAACGACAGCGTCGACTCCGCAATGATGGCGGCGGCGACGTCGATGGTGCCCGCGATGATCACGGGACCGACCGCATTCGGCAGGATATGCCGCACCACCTGCCGCACTTGGCTTGCGCCGAGCGCACGCGCGGCTTCGACGAACTCCTTTTCGCGGATCGACAGGAACTGCGCGCGCACCAGCCGCGCCACCGGCATCCAGCGCAACCCGCCGATCACGAGCACGATCAGGATGAAGATGCCGCCTTCGGGACCGAACGCGGCCTTGAGACCGTCACGGAAGAGATAGATCAGCAGCAACAGCAGCGGCAGCTGCGGCAGCGACAGGAACAGGTCGGTCACCCACATCAGGACGTGGCCAAGTGCGCCACGCGACATGCCCGCGACCGCGCCGATCAGCGTGCCGACCAGCACCGAGACCAACATCGCCGCCAAGCCGACGGCGAGCGAGATGCGGCCGCCATAGATCATGCGGGCAAGGATATCCTGACCGAGATCGTCGGTGCCGAACGGGTGGGCGAGCGAGGGACCCTGCATGCCCGCCACGACGTCAATGTCGTTGATGGAAACACGCCAGACGAAGGGACCGAGCAACACGGCAGCAATAAGGATCAGCAGCAGGAACGCGCTGACCACGGCCGGCCGATGCCGGCGGTAGCGCCGCCAGGTCTCCCGCCAAGGCGAGTAGGTCCGCCGCTCAGCGGAAGGAGATGCGAGGGTCAAGCCAGCCATAAAGGACATCTGCGATCAGGTTGAACAACACCACGAGACACGCGAACACGAAGGTCACGGACATGATGACCGGCGTGTCGTTGGCGAGGATGGAGGAAATCAGCAGCGATCCGATGCCGGGAATGCGGAAGATCTGCTCGGTGACGATGGCGCCGCCGAACACCGCCGGCATCTGCAGCGCGACGAGCGTCACCACCGGGATCATGGCATTGCGCATCACGTGCTTGATGATGACGATACGCTGGCCAAGCCCCTTGGCGCGCGCCGTGGTGACATAGTCGAGGCGGATCACGTCGAGCATCGCCGAGCGCACGAAGCGGGTCATCGAGGCCGCCTGGAACAGGCCGAGCACCATCACCGGCATGATGGCCTGGCGCACCTGCTCGATCACCCAATGAATGCCGGTCGCCTTGATGTCGGTGGTGTAGACGAAGGGCAGCCAGTCCAGCTTCACCGAGAAGATCAGGATGAACAGAATGCCGGTGAAGAAGGTCGGCAGCGAGAAGCCGATGAAGGCGAAGGTGTTGGCGACCTGGTCGAAGATCGAATAGGGCCTCGTGGCTGCATAGACACCGACCGGGATGGCGATCAACAGGGCCAGCAACTGCGACGAGCCAACCACATAGAGCGTGGCCGGCAGGCGCTGGAGGATCAGCGTGTCGACGTTCATCCGGCTGACGAATGAAAAGCCCCAATCGCCACGCGCCATGGCGGAGAGCCAGCTCAGGTAGCGAAGGTAGATCGGATCGTCGAGACCGAACTTGGCCCGAAGCGCCTGTTGCACTTCGGGCGGCACGTTCGGATTGGTCGCGAGCTCGCTGAACGGGTCGCCAGGCGCGAGCGCCAGGACGACGAACAGGACGAGCGAAATCCCGAGCAGGCTCGGAATCGCGATCATCAGACGGCGCAGGATGTATTGACTCATGAGAACAATCCGCTTGAACGACCGTCCTCAGGCCTCCCGGTACCAGTCCTGGAGATTATCCAGGTCGTTGGCCCAGCCGCTGACCACCGGATGCAGCGTGTTGGACGCGGCGCCCACCTTGATGCGATGCATCACTGGAATCATCACGTTGTCCTGCCACATCCAATCGTTGCATTTGATGTAGAGGTCGGCGCGCTTGAGCGGATCGATCTCGTTCTCGGCGGCATCGATCGCGGCATCATAATCCTTGTTCATCCAGCGCGGAAAATTCTGGCCCTGCCACTTGTTCTCCTTGGTGGCGACATAGCGCGAGTGATAGCGGCGCATGGCCAAGGCCGGATCGGGCTGCGCCATCGGGATCTGGAACATCTCGATGTCGGCATAAAAGTGGGCGTAAGTGTCGGGGTTGGCGACATCGGAGGAGAAGAACACGGAGGCGACGACCGATTTCAGCTCCATGTCGATGCCGGCCTTCTGGCAGGCCTGCTTGACGATCGCCTGGGTCTTCTGCCGCGGCCCGTTGATCGAGGTCTGGAACAAGAGCTTCAGCTTCTTGCCATCCTTCTCGCGGATGCCGTCAGCGCCGACTTTCCAGCCCACCTCGTCCAGCAGCGCGCCCGCCTTCTCGACGCTGAACTCCCATTTGGTGTTCTTGGACACGAACTCCTCGGGGCCGTTGAGGTAGTTCGCGGTGGTGCGGCCCGCGCGACCGTAGATCGCCTTCTTGACGGAATCACGGTCGACCAGCATCGCGAGCGCCTGGCGCACCTTCGGCTCCGACAGGATCGGATGCTTGGTCTTCAGCGACGAGCGCTCGCCGTCGACCTCGGTGTTGGGATCGGTGAAGTTGACGGCAATGAACTCGATATCGCCACCGATCGCATAGATGGTCTTGCCCTTGCCGCCCTTCTCGAGACGCAGCAGCACTTCGTCCTCGACCTGCATATTCCAGGCATAGTCATATTCGCCGGTCTGGATGATGGCGCGGGCCGCCGAGACGGCATCACCGCCGCCCTTGAGCTCGATCGAATCGAAATAGGGCCGGTTGGCCATGTGATAATCGGGGTTGATCTCGCCGCGGATCAGGTCGCCCGGCTTGAACTCGACGAATTTGTAGGGACCGGTGCCGACCGGCTTGAGATTGTTCGGCGCCTCGCGCGACTTGCCGCCCTTGTACTCCGCAAACAGATGTTTCGGGATGATGCAGCCATAGGCGCCGACGAATGCATTGGCCCAGAACGGAGTCGGATTCTTGAACAGGATACGGATGGTGAGGTCATCGACCTTTTCCACCGTGATGTCGGCGTAAGAGCCGACGCTCACAGCCGCGGTCGCGGGATCGGTGGCATATTCCCAGTTGAAGACGAGGTCGTCGGCAGTCACCGGCTTGCCGTCATGCCATTTGACGCCGGGCTTGAGCTTCCATACGACCGATTTCGCGTCGGCGGCGAGGCCGCCGTTCTTGAGCGAGGGGATTTCGGCGGCGAGGATCGGGTTGAGATGGCCTTCCTCGTCCCAGCTCGCGAGGGGTTCGTAGAAGATGCGCGAGCCGTCCTGGTCCTTGGTGCCGGTGGCGAAATGCGGATTGAGCAACGTGGGGCCCTGCCACCACAACAGCTTCAGCGGGCCGCCGCCGCCACGCTTGGTCGGTTTGTAGACGTTGGGGCTTTGCGCCATCGCCACCCCGCCGATGGCGAGGATCTGGTTCGCAAGGGGAGCGGTGAGGCCGACGGCAGCCAGGCGCTGGATGAAGGCTCGGCGATCCATCCGCCCGTCCTTCACGTCGCCGATCATCGAACGCAGTTCTTTATCCAGCATGGTTGTCCCCGTCCTGGTTTCGTATGGATGCAGGCGGCCGCGCGGCGGCCGCCGGGTTTTGGCTGGCGGTAGATGGCACACTGAATAGGGCAGACGTCAACTGCGACCGTGTGTATGCAAACGGTCTTCTGGCTGTCCGTTGGGCAAAACTGCGTGCCGCAGCCCAAGCGTTCGGCATTCCGGCGTCAAAACGCGCCGGAAACCACGTTGCACTGCGCAAAATTTGTTCGCCAGATCAGACGAAGTAACGAGACGAAATTCTACACCACGGACATGTCGAGCGGCGGCGCGACATGGTCCGGCAGCGGGCAGACATAGGGCGTCTTGGTCGTCCGCTTCGTCAGGTCCGCTTTCGCGGCCTCGATCAGCTTCGGTTCCGTCAACGCCTTGATGCCGAGGCCGGCCATGGCCTTGGCCGCCTGCACCATGGCCTTGTGAGCGTGCGGGCTCTTGCCCTGCGCCACCACCTGCCAGGTGTGGAACGGCGTGCCGATTGCAACCGTCGGTGCATGGACCTGGACAGTCGGCACCACCCAGCTCACATCGCCCACATCCGTCGAGCCGACCAGCGGATTGCGCTTGGCATCGAGCGGCACCAGGAAGTCGGCCAGCGGCCGATCGGTCGGCTCCATCCCGATCGCATAATAGATGGAGGCAATGTCCTTGTCGGTCAGCGTCGCGCGGATCTCGCTGGCAAAGCTCTTGTCGGCGTCGTCGAAATGCGGCGGTCCGAGCTCTTCCATGACCCGGTGCAGCGCCTGCTCGAGCGGCGTATTCGGCAGGATGTTCGAGACCGCGGAGATGATCTTCATCTCCATCTTGGTCTCGGTCATCAGGGCTGCCCCCTGCGCAATCTTGTTCACGCGCCCGACCAGCTCGTTCATGCCGGGCAGATCACGGGCGCGGATGGAGTAGCGCACCCGCGCATGGGCCTGCACCACGTTGGGGGCGATGCCGCCGGTATCGAGTACCGCGTAATGCACGCGCGCATCGCTCGGCATGTGCTCGCGCATGTAGTTCACGCCGACATTCATCAGCTCCACCGCGTCGAGCGCGGAGCGGCCGAGATGGGGCGAGGCCGCAGCATGCGAGGTGCGACCGGTGAAGATGAAGTCGGCGCGGGTGTTGGCGAGCGACGGCGTCACCGCAACTTCCCAAAAACTGTGCGGATGCCAGGTGATGGCGATGTCGGCGTCCTCGAACGCACCGGAGCGCACCATGAATGCCTTGGCCGCGCCCCCCTCTTCCGCGGGACAGCCGTAATAGCGCACGCGGCCCGGCACCTTGTTCTCGGCGAGCCAGTCCTTCACCGCGGTCGCGGCAAGCAGGGCCGCGGAGCCGAGCAGATTGTGACCGCAGCCATGGCCGTGGCCGCCGGTCTCGACCGGACGGTGCTCGGCGACGCCGGCCTCCTGGCTGAGGCCCGGCAGCGCGTCATATTCGCCCATGAAGGCGATGACCGGTCCGCCCTCGCCCCACTCGCCCAACACCGCGGTCGGAATGCCGGCGACGTTCTCGGTGATGCGGAAACCCTGGTGGCGCAGCTCAGTGAGATGCTCGGCGGCGGACCGCGCCTCGGTGTAGCACACTTCGGGCATGCCCCAGACCTTGTCGCTGAGGTCGATGAAACGTCCCTTGATGGTGTCGATGCCACGCCAGATGTCGCTGCGATTGTCCATGCTTCGATCCGTGATCCCTTGGTCAAACGAAGCGGCAATGGTTAGCAGCTTCGGAATGGTCCGCCTAGCAGCGGCGGGGACACCAGCCATGCGGCCCCGGCAGGGGCTTACGGCGCAGCCGAAGGCGACTGGCCGCGCGAGAACCACGGCGAAACTACATTCTCGGCCTGGACAGCGCGTCTTTGCTTACGAACAGAAGGCGTCGCCGAAAGGCCGTCGGACTCTCGGCAACCAGCACTCCCTTCAGAGATTGTAGGCCGCCAGCGAAGAATGGTTCGCGAAGCCCGATGCCGTGAATCTCGGTCCATTCCGGTATCTGCAACCCATAAACGCGCGCAAGGTGCTCCGCGACTGCCGCCGCATAAGCGTCGTGTACGGCATCGATAGAAGCGGGTCGTTCTTCGATCGCCTGCTGACGCGAATGCGGGCTCATGTAAAACCAATCGAGAAATTCGCGAAGCGACGGGTCGAACTGCTGCTCGCCAGCTCTTACACGACGAACGACCTCACTCAGCGTTGCAGGCTTCTTGCTAAACAGGCTCATGGCTCACTCGACGAAGAAGGCGTTTGATCCTTGTCGGGGTCAATCTCGAGATTCGAAAATATCTCCTCGAGACCCAACCGGGTCTTGGGTTGAAGCACGTTTTGCGGGTAAAATTTCTCAACCAGCGTCAATGCGTCCTGGCTGTTCTTGATGCCTATCGCGCGGGCGAGCAGCTTGATGTCGTCGATGTCCGAGTTCGTCTCGACACCGCCGACACGCATCGCCCGGCATTTCATGGCAAACAAGTATTCTGGTCTTGCGGTATAGACGCGGAGGCCCGGCTGTTCCTCGGTGGGGTAGGTCTTAAACAGAGCCTTCACGTCGGGATCAGCGTCTCTATTGCTCAGCCACCCCTTCACACCGTCGTTTAACCAGTTTTCATCCCACCCGAACTCCTCAGCCATCTCGGTTGCCAGCTTCTTGATGAAATCCCTGTTTCCTTCAAATACCGCATCGACGTCCCCGGTGTTGATCTGCCGGTTCAAGGTCAGCAGAAGGGCCGAGCCGCCGTAAACCACGATTTCGACAGTGCGGCCCGCGGCGAACGCCCTGCGGCCGAGTTCGGCCAGTGCATTCTCCAAAGCTGATCGATCGAAATTCTTGTCATCGCTCATGGGTTGTTCCACAGATGGCGAACGATACGCTTGCCACATGGACCCGACAATGTCTTTTCGCGCGCACACCTAGACCTACAAGGTACGGTCGGTCCAATATTTCGGCATTTCCCGACCGGTCCACGCATGGCGGTCTTTAAAGGGAGGCGTTTGCGGCATAGATTGTCTTTGATTTCACGCGGCGCTTCTCGCGCGCGCGAGCTACGTCAAAGCGCCAAGAGAAAGATCAGGAGAACTCCATGCCCGCTCTGACCGAATGGAGAGTGCCGCCGGCCAATCAGCCGCGCGCGAGCGACTACGGCTTCGACCTCGACCGTGCGCTCGCTTCCGTCGTCGGCCTGCATGCCATCATCCCGCCGGACGCCTTCAGCGCCGAGACGCTCGGCACCGAGCGCGCCGGCAACGGCGTCGTGATCGACGACGGGCTGGTGCTGACCATCGGCTATCTCATCACCGAAGCAGAGTCGGTATGGCTGCATCTCGGCGACGGGCGCGTGGTGGAAGGACATGTGCTCGGCTTCGACGCCGTCACCGGCTTCGGCCTGGTGCAGGCGCTCGGCCGGCTCGACATCGAGCCCTTGCCGCTCGGCTCGTCGGCGGAGACCCGGCTCGGCGACCGCGTCGTGGTCGGCGGCGCGGGCGGGCGGACGCGATCGGTCGCGAGCCAGATCGTGGCCAAGCAGGAGTTCGCCGGCTACTGGGAGTATCTGCTCGACGAGGCCTTGTTCACCCATCCCGCCCATCCGAATTGGGGCGGCACCGGACTGATCAATGCGCGCGGCGAGCTGATCGGCATCGGCTCGCTCCAGCTCGAGCGTGAGCGCGATGGCAAGGCCGAGCACGTCAACATGATCGTGCCGATCGACCTGTTGAAGCCGATCCTCGACGATATGCGCAAGTTCGGTCGCGTCAACAAGCCGGCACGGCCCTGGCTCGGGCTCTATTCGACCGAAATCGACAACCGCGTCGTGGTGATCGGAATCTCCGCCAACGGCCCCGCCGCCCGCGCCGAGCTGAAGACCGGCGACGTCATTCTCGCTGTGGACGGCGAGAAGATCACGAGCCAGACGGCCTTCTACCAGAAAATGTGGGGGCTCGGCGCCGCCGGCGTCGATGTGCCGCTCACCGTGCATCACGAGGGCGTCACCTTCGATGTCACGGTGACGTCGACCGATCGCTTCAAGCTGTTGAAGGCGCCGAAGCTGCACTGACTCCAAGCAGAGGAAGCGGCGATGACCGAGGCTGTCGTCGACGACATCGTGGCCGTGCTGCCGCCGTTGCTCAACGCGCTGGAAGCACTCGGCTTCTTCGGACGGCATCTGCATCCACCGGCCTTCGCCTCCGTGATGAACGCGATCGGCGCACCGGACGAGGCGCTGCAAGCGGCACGTGGCGCGATCGGCGAGTGGCCGGAGCAATTTGCCGGCTTGCGCAACCGGCTCGATGGCGCCTGCAACGAAACACTCGCCGCCTTCGCCGGCCTGCGCGAGGTCGAACGCGGCAACGGCGATCTGGTCGCGGTCTTCCGTGCGCTACGCCATGTGCCCCGCGCGCAGGAAGCACTGTATCCGCTGTCGACCCAGTTTCCGCCGGTGAGCAACTTCTTTCTCAACACCGCGACGCGCGACGATGCGATCTTGCTGGCGCAGCTGGCGAAGGGCGCGAACGAGCACACCGGCATCTTCCACGATCACAACGAACCCGGCAGCCGTGGCGGCTTCTCGGTCTATGTGCCCGAATATTATACGCCCGATCGCGCCATGCCGCTGGTGATGGCACTACATGGTGGCAGCGGCAACGGCCGCGGCTTTCTGTGGAGCTGGCTGCGCGACGCCCGCAGTTCTGGCGCGATCCTGGTGGCACCGACCGCGACCGGCCAGACCTGGGCACTGATGGGCGACGACACCGACACGCCCAATCTCATGCGCATCCTCGAAGCCGTGCGCAGCCGCTGGACCATCGATGCTTCGCGCATGCTGCTGACCGGCATGAGCGACGGCGGAACCTTCAGCTACGTCAGCGGGCTCGACGGCGCTTCGCCCTTCACCCATCTTGCGCCGGTGTCGGCGACCTTCCATCCGCTGATGGCGGAAATGGCAGATGCTGCGCGGTTACAGGGCCTGCCGATCTTCATGACCCACGGCAAGCTCGACTGGATGTTTCCGGTGCAGACAGCGCGCCAGACGCAAGCAGCGCTTTCGGCCGCCGGCGCCGACGTTACCTATCGCGAGATCGACGACCTCAGCCAGACCTATCCGCGCGAGATCAACGCGGAGCTGCTGCAATGGCTGAATAGAGCGTGAACAACCCGTCCTTACCTGCGCCGCACTGTCGCGGAACCATCACTCCGGGCCGACGTTATCTGCCCGTCACCGGAGGTTCGCCATGCAGACTTTTTTCGGAATGATTTTGGGCGCGCTGCTGCTCGGCTGCGGCGTGTATGTCTATGACTCCATGCAGACGTCGTCGGTCGCCAATGGCGAGGTCGCGACCGCCAATCGCACCATCGTGAACTGGGATGTCGCCAAGGCCGACTGGAACGCGTTGCAAGATCGCGCGCACAAGGACTGGGTCCGGATTTCGTCGAAGTAATCTGCCCGGCAATGAACAAGGCGCCGTCGCGATCCGCGGCGGCGCCTTTGTGCTGGCTGCGATCAGCGCTTCGCCTGCGTCAGTTCATCTTGGCCTTACGGGCGTCGGCGATGACCTGCTCGAATTCGGCCATGGTGAGCACGCCGGGCACGCGATATTTGCCGACGATGAAGGATGGGGTGCCGCGGAAGCCGAAGGCCTCGGCCTGGTCGTTGTTGCGCTTGAGGACGGCATCGATGTCCTTGGCGCGGTCAGTGAGATCATGCTTCAGACGATCCATATCGACACCGGCGGCCGCGAGCAGCTCGTTGATGCGCGGCTCGGTCAGGCGCGAGCTGACGCCCATCATGGCGTCGTGGGCCTGATGGTACTTGTCTTGATATTTGGCCGCGAGCGCGATCCGCGCGGCCGTGACCGAGACCGGACCGAGGATCGGCCAGTCCTTCATCACCAACCGCACCTTGCCGTCATCCTGGATGACCTGGCGCAGCTCCGGCTCGAGCTTGCGGCAATAGGGGCAGTTGTAATCGGACCATTCGATAATGCTGATGTTGCCGTCGGGATTGCCGGCGACGGGCACGTCGGGATCGCGCAGCACCTTGGCTTCGGTCAGCACCTCGTCATCGTCGGCAGCAGCACGCGCGAAAGTGGCTCCACCGGCAGCCAGCGCGCCGGCCCCGATCAGCGTCAGTGCCGCACGCCGGGTCGGCCCCAAACCCTTGTTCCTGAATCCAGTCATATCTCGTCCCGTTTCGGTCCCATCGCCACAAATACGGCTCGGGACCGGGAATTGTTACCGATCATATAGAGGGTCGTGGCCGCGATGTCATCGCACCAGCAGCGTCACCGCAATCGGCACCAGGAACGAGGTGACCAAGGCGTTCAGGCTCATGGCGATGCCGGAGAATACGCCGGCGATTTCGTCGACCTGGAAAGCGCGGGCCGTACCGATGCCGTGGGCGGCAAGGCCGGCGGCAAAACCGCGAGCCCGGAAATCGGTAACGCCGGTGCGGTTCATCAGCGGCGTCACGATGATCGCGCCCATGATGCCGGTAAGAATGACCGCGACCGCGGCCAGCGAGGGATCCGCATGCAGGGATTCGGCGATGCCCATGGCGACGCCGGCCGTGACCGATTTCGGCGCCAGCGACAGCACCACGTCGCGCGGCAGACCGGCGAACTCGGCCAGCAGCACGACTGACACCACCGCAGTAACCGAACCCGCGACCAGCGCCACCAGCATCGGCACGATGGAGGCGACGACGCGCTTGCGGTTCTCATAGAGCGGCACGGCGAGCGCGACGGTGGCAGGCCCGAGCAGGAAATGAACGAACTGCGCGCCGGCGAAATAGGTGGTGTAGGACGTGCCGGTCGCGAGCAGGAACGCGCCGATGATCCACATCGCATGCAGCACCGGGTTGGCAAGCGGGTGGCGCCGCGTCGCCAGCGACACCGCGTCCGTGGTCGCATAGACCAACAGCGTCACCGTCAGCCACAGCAGCGGCGATTGCGAGAGATAGACCCAGAGCGAGAACGGATTGTCCGTCATCGCACGTCCTGCTGCCGCAGCAGGCGGCTGACGAGACGAAAAGTCAGCACAGTCGCAAGCAGCGTGACGACCACCGAGAGCGCGAGCACCAGGATGATCGCGACGCCGTGGGATGCGAGCAGATCGAGCTTCTGCACCACACCGACACCGGCCGGCACGAACAGCAGCGACAGATGGGCCAGCAGCCCCTTGCTCGTGCTCTCCACCCCGTCGTTTCGCAGCGGCCCGCGCGCGAGCAGCACAAAACGGTCGCGGGCGAGCAGCAGGATCAGGAGCAGGAGCAAGCCGAGCACGGGTCCCGGCAGCGGCAGGCCGAGGCCGCGAACCACGGCCTCGCCGATCAATTGACAGAGCAGGATGAGACCGAGACTCGCAAGCATGACGCATCAAGGGATGCACCGGCAGGCTTGTCAATTGCCGCACTATGCGTGGACTACCGTCCCGACCCTCGGAGCCGCAACGCGAGGCAACATCGCCATCAGCGTGCCGGTCATGGTGGCGATCAGCGTGGTCTTGCCGTCGTGCTCGGCAAACGCCTTGGCCTCGCAGAAGGTCAGCGTGCGGCCGGGCTTGATCACCTCGGCCTTGAACACAAAACGCTCGCCGCGGGCGGGCGCCAGCAGCGTGGTCTTGAACTCGACGGTGAGAATGTCGGCCTCGTGCGGCATCAGGGTGAAGGCAGCAACGCCGCAGGCATTGTCGAGCCCCGCGGTGATGATGCCGGCATGGACAAAACCGTTCTGCTGCGTGAAAGCCTGCGAATGCAGCATTGCCAGTTCGACCTCGCCCGGCCCAAGGCGGACGATCACGATGCCGAGCGTGTGCATCGCCGGCTGGCCGTCGAACATGGCGATGGCCGCCGCGCGATAGCCCGGGTTTTTCGGCTCGAACGTAGCCATCGCGATTCCCTGCCCTTTGATTTTTGATACGGTAGCGTATCAAGGCCATCCCGCGTTAGCAATACGGCACCGTATCAAGAACTGGTAAGGCTTCCTTCATGAGCGACGGCAAGGGCGATGTCTGGGTCGAGGCCGGGTTTACCGAGCTGGCTCGCGCAGGCGTCGAGGGGGTGCGGGTCGAGGTGCTCGCCAAGAACCTGGGTGTCACCAAGGGCGGTTTCTACCGCCGTTTCGCCGACCGCTCTGCGCTGCTTGACGTTATGCTGGCGCGCTGGAGCGAGGGCCGCACGGCGGCAATCGCGCAGCAGACCAGCCTCGACGGGCAGGAGCCTCGCGAGCGGTTGAAGGCCATGATCCAGCTCTATTCGGAGCGGCTCAACCCGGAGGGCATGGCGATCGAGCTCGCGATCCGGCAATGGGCGCGCTCCGATGAGAGGGCCGCGGCAGCGGTGACGAGCGTGGATGCGGCGCGGCTCAAGCACGTCGCCGAACTTTATCGGGCGACCGGGCTGGCAGCAGAGGAAGCCGAGGCGCAGGCCTTCCTGTTCTACTGCTTCATCTTCGGCCAGAGCCTCTTGTTCGTCGAGCGCGGCCCGCGCAAGCGGTCACAGCTCGTGGCGAAATCGGCCGAGAAGTTATTAGACTAAAGCGCTGTGCGATTAGGATGAATCGTCAGCGCGTTTTAGATCATTGTTTGAGCATGATCTTTTCGGAAAACCGCTGCGCACTTTTCCGGATCATGCTCTGGGCGAAATGGCCGGAGCCTTGCTCCGGCCACCGCAACACGTCGAAGCCTCAGGCGGCGCCCTTCAGCTTCTTGTTGCATTCGCTGTAGTAGCCGCCGCCCTTTTCGATCCACTTCAGGCCGGCATTGCCGTTGGTGGTCTTGTTGGCATTGTACTGGTCGACACAGGTGTGCAGGCGAGCCTTGCCAGCGCTCTCCTTGGCGTATTTCGCATCAACCGCGTTCGGGAAGACCGCGTTGCCCATCGGCATCGTTGGCATCGTCGGCGCCGGGGCGGCTGCGGGAGCCGCTTCCTTCTTCGCAGCCGTCTTCGGCTCGGCAGGAGGCGGGGGTGCAGCCGGGGCCGCCGCCGTCGGTGCCGCGGCCGGCGTTGCGTCGGCACCGCACTGAGCCTTGCGGAAGTCATTCCACTTCGTGGTGCCGAGCGAGCCGTCCTTCTTGGCCGCTTGATATTTCGCGCTGCACTCCTGCGAGGTCAGGGCTTGCGCCGGCGCGGCCACCACCAGCGCCGCAAAGCCCGACGCCGCAACCGCACACAATAATTTCGTTTGTATCGTCATCCTTGGTCTCCCTCAGGGAAGCAAAACGAGGACTGCTATCCTAGCGTGCCGGGGGCTTCCGACAAGGAAGTGATGGCGTTCGGGCCAAAAATATAGTGATCGTGCCGTTCAGCTTTATTCATGTCGCGTTCAGCAACGCGGGCCGAGGTTCTCGCCCCTCCGCAATTCTCGCAAGAAGAGCAACATCATGACCCTCGCCTCCCGCCTCGCCGTCGTCGCGATTGCCTCCCTGTTCGCCACCGGCACCGCCTTCGCGCAGACCGCCGCGCCGGCCGCCAAGACCGATGCTGCCGCGACCACCGACAAGAAGGCGCCGAAGGAGCACTCGGCCGAATCGCTCGAATGCTCCAAGCAGGCCGACGCCAAGGGCTTGCATGGCAAGGAGCGCAAGAAATTCCGCTCCGACTGCATCAAGACCGCCAAGGCCGGCACGGCTGCGCCCGCGGCTGCCGACAAGAAGTAAATCCGTCACAAATCTCCCCGGCCTTTCGGCGGGAGGCGTGCGCATTGCGGCATGACGTAGCCGCAATTGTGCGCCTCTCGCCGATTTGCAATAAGGTGGTGTGAAGCAAATCACCGCCTCCTTGTCGTTCGAATGGCCAAGCCGCGCCAAGCTCTTGAGCACGGCGGAGACCCTTGTCATCGGCGCGGCCGGCGGCCTGGCGTTCCTGGCCGCGGGCCTTCCGGGCGGCTTGATCTCGGGATCGATGATCGCGGTCGGCATAGCCGCCATCGCCGGGCGCCAACTCTCGGTGCCGCCGCTCCTGACCCAGACCGTGCTGGTGCTGCTCGGCATTTCGCTGGGCTCCGTCGTTTCGCGCCATCTGATCCAGCAGGTCAGCGCCTACCCGCTGACCATCGGCCTATTGGCCCTGGCGACATTCTGCTCGACCTTCGGCTCGAGCTACTACCTCCAGCGCGTCCATGGCTGGGACCGCACCTCCGCCTTCCTCGCCGGCAGCCCCGGCGCGCTGTCCCAGATCACGATCCTGGCGGTCGAGCGCGGCGCCGACCTGCCGGGCATCGCGGTGGTGCAGACCATGCGTGTCATCATCCTCACCGCGGCGCTGCCGATGGTGCTGGCGGTCGCGGGAGTGGCGCCGTCCGTCGCGCCGTCGCTGACGACGGCGATCGCCTCGCCGCTCGATCTTCTGGAGCTGGTCGCCGCCTCGCTGGCGGCATCGCTGCTCTTGCGGCTGATCAAATTTCCGGCGAGCTGGATGTTCGGGGCGATGATCGGCTCCAGCGTGCTGCACGGCGCGGGCTGGGTCGAGGGCGGCCTGCCGAACTGGGTCCGCGGCGTGGCGCTGGTCGGTATCGGCGCCTTGATCGGCAGCCGCTTCGCCCGGATGCGGATCAAGACGCTCGCCGGCCACATCAACGCGGCGCTGGGCTCATTCGTGGTGGCCATCGCCGTCTCCGCCGTCTTCGTCGGCATCGTGGCGCTCACCACACAGGTGAAATTCTCCGACGTCGTCGTTGCCTTTGCGCCGGGCGCGATGGACGCCATGCTGGCGCTGGCACTGACGCTGCACATCGACCCGATCTTCGTCGGTGCCCACCACCTCTCGCGCTTCGTGTTCGTGACGATCGCAACGCCCGGCATCGTGCACCTGTTCGGCCGCACGCAGGACGATGTCGACGACTAGCTCTCTTCTCCCGTCGCCTGCCCCTTCAGCGCCGCAACCTGCGCTTCCAGCTCCGCGATGCGCTGATCCCGTGCCGCCAGCGCGGCCGCGACATCCGCGGCGTCGAACTTTTGCGGAATGTGCTGTGGGCAGTTGGTGTCCCAGGCGGCGATCTTGAACACGATCACCTGCTCGGGCCGCGCCCGGTAGCCCTTTGGCATCAGCGACTCCGTCAGCGCGTCGTCGTCCTCGATCACGCGCGCCTCGCCCCAGATCTTCGCCCGGCGGCGATGGGCGTAGTCCATGATGAAAATATAGGCCTTGGGATTCTCCGTGAGATTCCCTTGGGAGAGAAACTGCTGGTTACCGGCGTAGTCGGCAAAGGCGAGCGTCTGCCTGTCCAGCACCTTGAGAAAGCCCTTCGGGCCGCCGCGATGCTGGATGTAGGGCTGCCCGTCCGCCGAGGCGGTAGCGAAATAGAAGCTATTCGCATCGGCCAGGAACCCAGCCAGTTTCTCATCGACCTCGGTGCGCCAGCCGTGCTGCTCGGCACGGGCATAGGCCTCGCGCGAGCCCTTGCGGGTCTGGATCGACTTTACGGCCGGTGTAAAGGCCACATCGCTGGCATAAATACGCGCTGCTGCTGTCATCGGAACATCTCCTGAAAATTCCGGCGCATTTCTGCGTCTCTCGCTCGCTAAAATGGACCTTTCGGCGGTTAAAACAATCAGCCCGCTTGACACTTCATCGTTGCAATATATGCAATAATACCATGGACCGCCTCGAAGCCATGCATGTCTTCGTCACCGTCGCCGACTTGCGCGGCTTTGCGCCGGCGGCGCGCAAGCTGCGGCTGTCGCCCTCGGCGGTGACCCGGCTGATCGCGGCGCTGGAAGAACATCTCGGCGCGCGGCTGTTGCAGCGGACCACGCGGCAAGTGACGCTGACCGACGTCGGTACGCGCTATCTCGAACGCGCCCGGCGGATCCTCGCCGATGTCCAAGAGGCCGACGGGTCCGCGCGGGAGGAGCGCAACCGGCCGAGCGGGCGCCTGGTGGTGTCGGCCCCGGTCGGCTTCGGCCGATTGCATGTCGGACCGTTGATGACGGCCTATCTCAAGCGTTATCCCGAGGTCGCCTGCGAATTGCGGCTCTCGGACAACCTCGTTAATCTCGTGGAAGATGCCATCGACGCCGCGGTGCGGATCGGCCATCTCGCCGATTCCTCGCTGGTCGCGCGCCAGGTCGGCGAGATGCGGCGGATCGTCGTCGCCGCGCCGGGCTACCTGAAGCGCCATGGCGAGCCGAAGGCTCCGGAGGCATTGCTGGAGCACCAGACCATCCTGTTCGGCCCTTCGATCGCGTGGCGCTTCCTGCGCGACGGCCACGATTTCGAGGTGACGCCGTCTCCCCGCTTCATCAGCAACAGCGCCGACGCCGCCCTGCAATATGCCGAAGCCGGCGGCGGCGTGACGCGCGTGCTGGCCTATCAGGCCGCCGAGGGCTTGAAGCGCGGGCAGCTAAAAATCGTGCTGGCAAAATACGAGCAGCCGGTGCTGCCGATCCACATCGTCTACCCGACCTCGCGCCTGCTCTCGGCCAAGGTGCGCGCGTTCATCGATCTCGTGGTGGAGACTGCGGAGTGGAAGTTTGGGTAGGCTTCGGCACCACCCGGAACGTGCCACTGGCCCGCGCGATCACGACGCCGTCGGCCTTGATCAGGCTCTGCGCGAAGCAGATCGTCTTGCCGGTCTTGATCACGTCGCTCTCGATCGAACACCATTGGCCGATCTCGGCGGAGCCGACAAAATCGATCGAGAGCGAGACCGTCACGAACGACGTGGTCCAGTTCGTCACCTGCGCGCAGCTGTAGCCCATGGCGTTGTCGGCGAGCGCGGCGATCAGGCCGCCATGGATCAGGCCGCGGCCATTGGTGTGCGGCCTTGCCAGACGCAGGCCGATGATGACGGCTCTCTCAGTTTTCTTTGCGTAGATCGGCTCCCAGGGTTCGGTGAGCGGGCTCTTGCGGGACAACGGCTCGAAGCCGTCGGGAATGAGGGTGTCGGTCATGCGTGTCTCGCGTCGCTGTTGGGTTACCGCCATTGAACGCGATGTGGATGACGGTTTCACCGCCTACAAAGTTTTAAACGTGATTTGCGCGGGTGTTTGAAATGGGCACAATGTGGAGGCGGCGCGCGATCTCGTAGGGTGGGCAAAGGCGCAACGCGCCGTGCCCACCATCTCGCGACGAATGTAATGTTGATGGGCACGCTGCGCTTTGCCCACCCTACGGCACCGTCTCCGCCGCCTAAAACGGCAACCCGACATAATTCTCCGACAGCGACGTCATCGCGGCCTGGGACTGCGTGACGTAGTCGAGCTCGGCGAGCTGGATGCGCGCGCCGATGGTGCCGGTGTCGGGGAATTTGTGCAGCATCGAGGTCATCCACCAGGAGAAGCGCACCGCCTTCCAGACCCGCGCCAGCGCCTTCGCCGAATAGGCTTCGATGCCGGCGTTCGATTTCTCGTCGTAGAATTCGCGAAAAGCGCTTGCGAGATAATGCGCATCGCTTGCGGCCAGGTTCAGCCCCTTGGCGCCGGTCGGCGGCACGATGTGGGCGGCATCGCCGCACAGGAACATCTTGCCGAAGCGCATCGGCTCGGCGACGAAACTGCGCAAGGGTGCGATGCTCTTCTCGATCGACGGCCCGGTGACGAGGCTGTCGGCCGCCTCCTGGTCGAGCCGGTGCTTCAATTCGTCCCAGAAGCGGTCATCCGGCCACTGGTCCACATGGTCGTCGAGCGAACATTGCACGTAATGGCGGCTGCGCTTCGCCGAGCGCATGGTGCAGAGTGCAAATCCGCGGGCGTGGTTGGAGTAGATCAGCTCGTGGCTGACCGGGGGCGTATCGGACAGAATGCCGAGCCAGCCGAACGGATAGACCCGCTCGAACTCCTCGATCGCCGACGCCGGGACGCTGGCGCGGCTGACGCCATGAAAACCGTCGCAGCCGGCGATGAAGTCGCAATCGAGCGTGTGGGTGACGCCATCTTTGAAGTAAGTTACGCGCGGGTGACTGCCGTCGAAATCATGCGGCTGTACATCCTTGGCCTCATAGACCGTGGGCAGGCCCGCCGCCTTGCGCGCGTTCATCAGGTCGAGCGTGACCTCGGTCTGGCCGTAGATCATGACCGCCTTGCCGGTCGAGGCCTTCATGTCGATGCGATGACGACGGCCGGAAAAGGCAAGCTCGATGCCCTCATGCAGCAGGCCTTCGGCATGCGCCCGTGCACCGGCGCCGACCTGGTCGAGCAGCGCGACGGTTCCTTCCTCGAGCAGGCCGGCGCGAATGCGGCCGAGCACATAATCCGGGCTTTGGCGCTCCAGAATGACATTGTCGATGCCGTATGTGTGCAGCAGTTGCCCAAGCAACAATCCTGCCGGCCCGGCCCCGATGATTGCGACTTTTGTCCGCAATACTTGCTCCTCCCGATCTTGTAGGGTGCGGCGCGGTCGCGCTTGTCGCTGCTGACCACGCAGGATAATTATAACATATAACGGTTGGGCAAAAGGGGAATGCTCGTCGCCGCAGCGCGACAAATCCATGCAACATGGCTGACATAGATGACGCGGCGGCACGCCGCGCCAGTTTCCGGCTTGAACACGCCGGCCAATTAGATAACATGTTAACTAAAGAGGCCGGGCCATCGAAGCCCGCCGTCGAAAAGAGGGAGAGACGCGTGATGAGAAAAGCCTGTCTGGCTTTGCTGCTGGCAGCAAGCGTGACGCCTGCGTTCGCACAGGACAAGACCTTCGATCTCAAGATCTCGCATTGGGTGCCAGCCTCGCATCCGCTGCAAAAATCGCTGGAAGACTGGGCGGCCGCCGTGGAGAGGGACTCCGGCGGCACCATCAAGGGCAAGGTGTTTCCGGCCCAGCAGCTCGGCAAGGCCTTCGACCATTACGACATGGCGCGCGACGGCATCGCCGACGTCACCTACGTCAATCCCGGCTACCAGCCCGGCCGCTTCCCGATTATCGGCGCCGGCGAGCTGCCGTTCCTGATCTCGGACGCCAAGGGCGGCTCGATGGGGCTCGACGCCTGGTATCGCAAATATGCCGAGAAGGAGATGAAGGACGTCAAATACTGTCTCGCCTTCGTCCACTCGCCCTCTTCCTTCCACTCCCGCACCAAGAAGATCGTGATGCCGGAGGACGTGAAGGGCCTGAAGATCCGTCCTGCCCACGCCACCATGGCGAACTTCGTCACCTCGCTCGGCGGCACCAATGTGCAGTCCTCTGCGCCTGAAGTGCGCGACATCATCGAGCGCGGCGTCGCCGACGGCGTCACCTTCCCCTGGGGCTCGCTGGTGCTGTTCGGCATCGACAAGGTCACGAAGTACCACATGGAGGCGCCGCTCTACACCACGACCTTCGTGTTCGTGATCAACAAGGACAAATACAATTCGATGTCCGACAAGCAGAAGGCCGCGATCGACAAGAACTGCACGACCGAGATGGCCGGCGTGGTCGGCGAGTACTGGGGCAAGTTCGAGGACGCCGGTGTCGACAAGGTCAAGGCGGAAGAGGGCCACGAGGTCTACAAGCTGACGCCGGACCAGACCGCCGCCTGGAAGAAGGCCGCCGATCCGCTGGTCAAGACCTGGGGTGACGGTGCCAAGAAGGCCGGCGCCGACCCGGACGCAGCACTGGCCGATTTGAAGGCGTCGCTGAAGAAGTACAACGCGCTGGCGGAGTAGTTTTCACCGAAACAGAAACGGCGGCGGGAATCGTCCCGCCGCCGTTTTCCTGCCAACTTGAGGACCTTCCACCCATGAAGCGCGCCTGGATGGATCGCTTTATCGATGCGATCGAATGGATCGCGGCCGGCTTCGTCGGCATTGTCGCACTCGACATCTTCCTGTCGGTGTTGCTGCGCAACACGCTGAATTATGCGATCCCCGACTCTTTCGACATCGGCCGCATGCTGCTCGGCATCCTCATCTTCTGGGGCATCGCGGCGACCTCCTATCGCGGCACCCACATCACGGTCGACCTGATCTGGGCCAATTCAAGCCCGCGCTATCAGCGCTGGATCGACGTGTTCGCAACGCTGGTGCTGCTGTTCGTCGTGACCGTGCAGACATGGACCTTGTTTGACAAAGTCCGCGGCACCTACAACGACAACGTCCAGACCTTCGACATGCACATGCCGACCTGGCCGTTCTTCGCGATCGCCTGGATCGGTGACGTCTCGGCCGTGCTGCTGATCGCAATCCGCACCTACCGGCTGATCTTCCATCCCGAAGAAATGCACGACCCCAAGCTGAAGGCGACGGAGTAATCATGAGCACTGACGCCGTCGCCGTTCTCGGCTTCGTTTCCCTGTTCGCGTTGATGCTGCTGCGCGTGCCCGTCGGCATGGCCATGGGCCTCGTCGGCGTCTCCGGCTTCACCTATCTGGTCGGCGCAACGCCGGCGCTGAAGCTGGTCGGCCAGACCTCGATGCGCACGGTCACCGACTACACCTTCGGCGTCATCCCGATGTTTTTGCTGATGGGCTCCTTCGTCAGCAATTCCGGCATGAGCCGCGAGCTGTTCCGCGCCGCCAACGGCTTTGTCGGGCATTTGCGCGGCGGCCTCGGCATCGCCACCGTCGGCGCCTGCGGCGGCTTCGCCGCAATCTGCGGCTCGTCGGTGGCGACTGCCGCAACCTTCTCCGCGGTCGCTTACCCTGAGATGCGCCGCTTCGGCTATCCGCAATCGTTCGCCACGGGCGTGATCGCAGCGGGCGGCACGCTGGGTGCGATGCTTCCGCCCTCCACCGTGCTTGCGGTCTACGGCATCATCACCGAGCAGGACATCGGAAAACTCTTCATCGCCGGCATCATCCCTGGCCTGCTCGCGATGACGATGTACATGATCACGATCTTCCTGATCGGCTATTTCCGGCCCGACTTTTTGCCCAAGGGCAAGGTGTTGCCCTGGCGCGAGCGCTTTGCCGGATTGAAGGACATCTGGGCGCCGGTACTGCTGTTCGTCTTCGTCATCGGCGGCCTCTACGGCCTGCCTTTCCTGCCGCGCTTTACGCCGACGGAAGCGGGCGGTGTCGGTGCTACCGGCGCCTTCATCATCGGCGTGGTCACGGGGCGGCTCGACCGCGAGAAGATTTTTGCGTCGCTGTTGCAAGCAACGCGCACCGCGGCGGCCGTCTTCACCGTGCTGATCGGCGCCTTGATCTTCGGCTATTTCCTGACGGTGACGCAGACCCCGCAAAAGGTGACGGAAATTTTGACCGGCCTCGGCCTCGGCCCCTACGGCGTGCTGGCGCTGATCATGGTGATGTACCTCGTGCTCGGCTGCCTGATGGACGCCATGGCGATGATCATACTCACCGTACCGATCATCTTCCCCGTCATCATGCATCTCGGCTTCGATCCGATCTGGTTCGGCGTCATTATCGTGATGACCGTCGAGCTCGGCCTGATCCATCCGCCGGTCGGCATGAACGTCTTCGTCATCAAGAGCGTGGTGAAGGACGTATCCTTCTCCACCATCTTCAAGGGCGTGATCCCGTTCGTGGCGACCGACCTGGTGCGGCTGGTGATTTTGATCGCGTTCCCGCTGCTGGCGACGTGGCTGCCGACGCGCATGATGGCGCATTGAGAGGCGAAGCGATGACCCGACCAACGCTTGAGACAAAGTACGTCTTCACCATCACCGCAGAGATCGGCGACGTCGTCACCGCCGGCGAGACCGGCATCGGCGTCCGCCGCATCATTCCGATCATCGGCGGCGAGGTGAAGGGTGCGATCACTGGAAGGGTGCTGCCGTTCGGCGCCGACTTCCAGACCATCCGTCCCAACGAGCTGATCGATCTCGAAGCAAAGTACGCCTTCGAGACCGACGACGGCGCCACCGTCTATGTCGAGAACAAGGGCATGCGCTTCGGCCCGGTCGAGCTGTTGCAGAAGCTCAAGCGCGGCGAGCCAGTCGATCCAAAGCTGATTTATTTCCGCACCGTGCCGAGATTCGAGACCGGGCACGAAAAATATCGCTGGTTGATGGAGCACATTTTTGTGGGCTCAGCCGCGCGGCATGCCGACCGCGTCGTGATCGACGTGCATCAGGTGGTGTGACGCTCTCATTGACAAATGTCGCAAATGTGTATAAATACACACCATGAATAGCCGGGAGATTATCTCGGCCCTTCAAAGGGATGGCTGGGTCCAAGTGGCTCAAAAAGGCAGCCACGTGCAATTCAAGCACCCGACGAAGCAGGACCGCGTCACGGTCCCTCATCCGAAGCGGGACATCCCGCTCGGGACCCTGAAGAGTATTGAACGGCAATCCGGCCTGAAGCTGAGGTGAGCGCCATGCGTCACTACATTGGTCTTATCCATAAGGATGCCGACAGCGATTTCGGTGTGTCGTTTCCCGATTTGCCGGGCCTCGTGACCGCAGGGATCACGCTCGACGAAGCGCGCGACATGGCCGAGGAAGCGCTGGCGTTTCACCTGGAGGGCATGGCGGAAGACGGAGAAGCGATCCCGGAGCCTTCGTCGCTCGAAGACATCATGTCAGATCCCGAGAACCGCTCGGGCGTCGCCATTCTGGTGTCGGTGAAGAACAACCAGCCAAAGATCGTGCGCGTCAATGTCACTTTGCCCGGCGATGTCCTGGAGCAAATCGACAAATATGCTGAGGCCCACGGATACACACGATCGGGCCTGCTTGCTCAGGCTGCGAAGAAGCTGATGACCGAAGCCGCCTGAGGCGCTCTCCCACATTACGGCCGATTGCCTGACATCCTCCACCTTTGACGGAACCCGCTTCGGCGGAGCTGTGCGGCTCCCCCTTATTGACTCCCCCAGAATTCATTATACAACATAACTATTCTGACAAGGACGCAAATGACACAGGGAAACGCCGAGACCGCTGACGCGGGTGCCGCAGGGCTGCTCAGGATTGAGCGGGTGGACCGGGTTTTGACCGTGGGTCTGAACCGCCCCGCCAAGCGCAATGCGCTCAACGACGGCATCATTCTGAACATCGGCGAGTGCTTTGCGTCCCTGCCCGAGGATATCGGCGCGGTCGTCATTCATGGCATCGGTGATCATTTCTCCTCCGGCCTCGACCTCTCCGAACTCCAGGACCACGACGCCACCGGCGGCCTTTTGCATTCTCAAATGTGGCACCGGGTGTTCGACCGCATCCAGTACAGCCGCGTGCCCGTGATCGCCGCGCTGAAGGGCGCCGTGATCGGCGGCGGGCTGGAGCTCGCCTGCTCCGCCCATATCCGCGTCGCCGAGCCTTCGACCTATTTTGCGCTGCCCGAGGGACAACGCGGCATCTTCGTCGGTGGCGGCGGCTCGGTCCGGCTGCCGCGGCTGATCGGCGTCGCGCGAATGATGGACATGATGCTGACGGGCCGGGTCTATTCCGCGACCGAGGGCGCCTCCTATGGCTTTGCGCAATATGTGACGGAGGCCGGTAATGGCCTCCGCAAGGCGCTGGAGCTTGCGACCAAGATCGCCACCAACGCGCCGCTGACGAATTTCGCCGTGCTCCAGGCGCTGCCGATGATTGCGGAGGCCAATCCGCAGACCGGCCTGTTGATGGAATCGCTGATGGCGACGGTGGCGCAGAGCGACAAGGAAGCAAAGCGCAGGATCCGCGAATTCCTCGAGCACAAGACCGCCAAGGTAAAGCCGAAATCATGAGCGCGCAGCCGTCCTCTTCCAGCACAGAGCGCGGCGCGAGCACTTCTCCGCTGCGGCCGATCTCGTTCGGCGATCCCGTGATCAAGATCGAGCGGCGCGACGACGGCACGATTTACCTGCGGCCAAAACAACCGCTCGGCGACTATCCCGTTCGCATCACCGATCGCCTGCACCACTGGGCAACAACCACGCCAGACCGCGTCTTCATGGCTGAGCGCGAAGGCGGCCGCTTCTGGCGCAAGATCACCTATGCCGAGCTGCTCACCGCGAGCCGGCACATTGCATCGAGCCTGATCCAGCGCGGCCTGTCGGCGGAGCGGCCGGTCGTGATCCTCTCCGGCAATTCGATCGACCACGCGCTCCTGGCCTTCGGCGCGTTCTATGCCGGCATTCCGTTCTGCCCGGTGTCACCGGCCTATTCGCTGGTGTCGAAGGATTACGGCAAGCTCTCTTACTTGATGAAGCTGCTGACGCCCGGCCTCGTGTTCGCCGAGGATGCCGACAAGTTTGCCGGCGCACTTGCGGCCAACGTCTCGCTCGGCACCGAGATCGCGGCGTCCTACGGCAGCGTGCCGGGCCGCGATGTCACTCTGCTCGCCGACCTCATGGCAACGCCGGTTCGCGATGATCTCGACGCGGTACACGGCAAGATCGGCCCCGACACGATCGCGAAATTTTTGCTGACGTCCGGCTCGACCGGCAATCCCAAGGCCGTCATCAACACCCAGCGCATGATCTGCGCCAACCAGGTGATGCTGCGCGAGACGCTTGCCTTCCTCAAGGACGAGCCGCCGGTCATCATCGACTGGCTGCCCTGGAATCATACCTTTGGCGGCAACCACAATATCGGACTGACGCTGTACAATGGCGGCTCGATGTATCTGGACGCCGGCAAGCCGATGCCCGGCGGCATCGAGGAGACGGTGCGCAATCTCCAGGAGATTTCGCCAACGGTCTATTTCAACGTGCCCAAGGGCTACGAATCGCTGCTGCCTTATCTGCGCGACGACCAGGGCCTGCGCGCAAAATTCTTCGAGCGGCTGCACGCGATGTTCTTCTCCGGCGCGGCGCTCTCGCCCTTTGTCTGGAACAGCCTCGACGAGCTCGCGGTGAAGGAGAAGGGCTATCGCGTACCGATGTTGACCGGCTTGGGGGCCACCGAGACCGCGCCGTTCTTCATGTCGGTCAATCCGCGCACCAGCCGCTCCGGCCATGTTGGGCTGCCTGTGTCAGGCAATGACGCAAAGCTGGTGCCGAACAACGGCAAGCTGGAAGTACGCTGCAAGGGGCCGAACGTGATGCCCGGCTACTGGCGCCAGCCCGACATCACCGCAAAATCCTTCGACGAAGAGGGCTTTTACAAGCTCGGCGATGCACTCAAGCCGTCCGACCCCAGTGATTTCAACGCCGGCTTCGACTTCGACGGCCGCATCGGTGAGGATTTCAAGCTCGGCAGCGGCACCTGGGTCAGCGTTGGCCCGCTGCGCGCACGTTTTGTCGCGGCCTGTGCACCGCTGGTGCGCGACGTCGTCATCGCCGGCATCAACCGCGACGAGATCTCCGCGCTGGTGCTGCTCGATCTCGACGGCTGCCGGCTGATCAACCCGACGCTGCCGGCGGACAACCTCACCGTCACCGCCCGCGACCGACTGGTGCGCGAAGCCTTCCGCGAGCGTCTGACGCAGTTCCTGGCCTCGGCCACCGGCTCCTCGACGCGGATCACGCGCGCGATCCTCGTGGACACGCCGCTGTCGATCGACAAGGGCGAGGTTACCGACAAGGGCTCGATCAACCAGCGCAAGGTGCTGGAGCATCGCGCAGCGTTGATCGACGAGCTCTACGCTGCCAATCCATCGGACCGTGTGATATCGGTCGGCTAAGAAACCATCGCTACAGGAGAACGCCATGTTGTTGAAGGATCAGGCAGTCATCGTCACCGGCGGCGCATCGGGACTGGGCGCGGCCACCGCACGAAAATTGGCGGCGCAGGGCGCCAAGGTCGCAGTCTTCGATCTCAATGCCAAGCTCGCGGAAACCGTCGCCGCCGAGATCAAGGGCGTGGCCGTGACCTGCGACGTCTCCGACGCCGCCTCCGCTGAAGCTGCGATCGCGCAGGCCACGAAAGCTCATGGGCCTGCCCGCGTGCTGGTCAACTGCGCCGGCATTGGCGTTGCAAAGCGAGTCGTCGGTCGCGACGGGCCGATGGCGCTCGCCGATTTCGACAAGGTGATCAAGGTCAATCTGATCGGCACCTTCAACATGCTGCGCCTCGCCGCGACCGAGATGTCCAAGCTCGAGCCGCAGGCAACCGGCGAGCGCGGCGTCATCATCAACACCGCCTCCGTCGCCGCCTATGACGGCCAGATCGGGCAATCGGCCTATTCGGCCTCGAAGGGCGGCATCGTCGGCATGACGCTGCCGATCGCGCGTGAGCTCGCGCAGTTCGGCGTCCGCGTGCTGACGATTGCGCCCGGCCTGTTCCTCACCCCACTGCTCGCCAACCTGCCGCAGGAAGCCCAGGATTCGCTCGCCGCAGCGATCCCCTTCCCGCGCCGGCTCGGCCACGCGGACGAGTTCGCCGCGCTCGCACTGCACATGGTCGAGAATTCGTACCTGAACGGCGAAGTGGTGCGCCTCGACGGCTCGCTGCGCATGGCACCGAAGTAGGGCGCAACGAAAAGCAAGGCCACCGCATGTTCGTGAACCGGCGCGACGTCCAGATCCAGTGGGGTGATTGCGACCCCGCAAACATCGTCTACTACCCGCGCTATTTCGCGATGTTTGACGATTCGACGTCGACCCTGTTCGAGGTCGCCGGATTCTCCAAGCAAGACCTGGTCCGCAAATACGGCCTGGTCGGCATCCCCATGGTCGACACGCGGGCCAAGTTCTACATCCCCTCGACCTACGGCGACTGGATCACCGTTGAGACGAAGATCGAGAGTATCAAGCGCTCGAGCTTCGAAGTGAAGCACAACGTCTACAAGGGCGAGGCACTGGCGATCGAGGGTTTTGAGACCCGCGTCCTGGTCGGCCGCGATCCCGTTAACCCCGACAAGCTGAAGTCGGCACCATTTCCGGCAGAAATGGTAGCGAAATTCAAAGGGAGTTAGGAACTGAGGCTAAATCGCCGCATCGCCAAAAGACGGGGCTGAATTACCCCGCGATTTCTGCTTTCAAAGAAACACGTCAAGGGAGGAATAGAATAAATGAAACGCTTTTACCTGACCGCCGCCGTCGCGGCGGCTGCGCTCGCGCTGCCGGCCCTGCCCGCGCTGGCCCAGACCGCTGAAATCACCATCGGCATCACCACCACCACGACCGGCCCGGGCGCAGCCCTCGGCATACCCGAGCGCAATGCGCTGGAATTCGTGCCGAAGGAGATCGGCGGCGTGCCGCTGAAGATCATCGTGCTCGACGACGGCGGTGATCCCACCACCGCGACCACCAACGCCCGCCGCTTCGTCACCGAATCCAAGGCCGACATCATCATGGGCTCGGCGATCACGCCCCCGACGATCGCGGTCTCCAACGTCGCCAACGAAGCCGGCATTCCGCATTTCGGCCTCTCCCCCTTCCCGATCACACCAGAACGGGCCAAGTGGTCGGTGGCAATGCCGCAGCCGATTCCGATCATGGGCAAGGTGCTCTACGAGCACATGAAGGCGCACAACGTGAAAACGGTCGGCTATATCGGCTATTCCGACTCCTATGGCGACCTCTGGTTCAACGACTTCAAGGCCCAGGGTGTACCGATGGGCATGACATTGGCCGACGAGGAGCGCTTCGCGCGTCCGGACACCTCCGTGACGGGCCAGGTGCTGAAGCTCGTCGCCGCCAATCCCGACGCGATCCTGGTCGGCGCTTCCGGCACCGCGGCCGCCCTGCCACAGACCGAGCTGCGCGAGCGCGGCTATCAGGGCCTGATCTACCAGACCCATGGCGCCGCCAGCATGGATTTCATCCGCATCGCCGGCAAGGCGGCGGAAGGCGTGCTGATGGCGTCGGGCCCGGTGATGGACCCCGAGGACCAGCCGGACGAAGCCGCGACCAAGAAGCCGGGCCTCGCACTCAACACGGCCTATGAAGGCAAGTACGGCCCGAACAGCCGCAGCCAGTTCGCCGGCCACTCCTACGACGCCTTCGAGATCCTCAAGCGCGTGATCCCGACCGCGCTGAAGACGGCCAAGCCCGGCACGCCGGAATTCCGCGAGGCGATCCGCCAGGCGTTGTTGTCGGAGCGGGAGATTGCGGCGAGCCAGGGCGTCTACAATTTCACCGAAAAAGACCGCTACGGTCTCGACGACCGCTCGCGCATCCTGCTCACGGTGAAGGACGGCAAGTACACGCTCGCGAAGTAAGCGCGCGGGCAGTTTTGAGACGACGAGAGCCGGCCCAATGGGCCGGCTCTTTCCTTTTGAGATGCTTGAGCCGTCTCAGGCCGCCTGCCGCAGCGGCGTCCAGGCGAACTCGGGATAGTATGTGTCCATCATGCGATCGACATAGGCGGTGAGGTTCGGAAATCCCTCGGCGCGATCGCGCAGGCGGGACTCGAAGAACGGCGTCAGAATTCCGGCGAGCGCACCGAACGCGGTCGCATCGACGCCGCTGGGCTTGTTGCCCATCAGATAAGACTTGTCGCCGAGTTGCACCGAGAGCGCGAACAGCGAGCGCACGGCGAGATCGACATCGTCATCGGGCCCGTGGCGGCCAAGGCCGGAGAGCAGATAGTTCTCGGCGACACGGAATTGCGCATCCTCGCGCAGCTTTTCGCGATTGTGCTCCGGCGCGCCGTCGAAGAAATGCGCGGGCCCCTTGGCAAAATTGGCGGCGTCGACCCAGCGGGCACCGACCAGCGACCAATAGACGTGATGCTCGATCATGCGCTCGAACGCCCAGGCCTGCGCGCGCTCGGCAAGCGACAGGCCGGCGTCGAAATCGAAGCCGTAGCGGCGTTCGATATGGGCGCGGATGAAGGTGGAATCGGCTACAGCCTCGCCGCCGTCGTCGATAAAGGGCAACTGTCCCTTGGGCGAGGCCGGTGGCATCGCCCGCTCCTTCCGGTAGGGCAGTCCCGCCATCTTGAGCTGCACCTCCGTCTTGGTGACGAAGGGGCTGATTTCCGGCAGGCCGAAGCCCGTGCCAAAGCCGTAAAGCGTGATCATGTGAGCTCTCCTGAACCACCGAACGAGTTGACGGGAACCTACCTGCCGGCTGCTGCCACCATGGTGGCAGCAGCCGTGATATCTTCTGCAAAACGGGCCCCTCGCCAGGCGCGGCCCATGACGTGGCGGACCAGTGCGTCCGCGGCCTGGACCAGCGAGCGAGCCACAACGGTCGCAAGCGCAAGGCGGAGGTCGACGGCCATGAGATCGAGGGACACGACGCGGTTGAACGCCCAGGCTTGCCAAGCCTTCCCCTGGAAAGCCTTGGCTTGGAAAGCCTGTGGCCGCCACAACGGACCGGCCGGACCGAAATGGGTTGGAATGATCATGGACAAATCCTCTTCAGTCGATGTGTTGTCCCGGTATAGAACTCCCCTGCTGCCAACATCCTGTCAGCATCAGCCCGCCGTCTTTTGAATCGATCACCGATAAGAGAACTGACATGAGACGCGCGGACCGGTTGTTTCAGATCATCCAGGTGCTGAGGCGCACCCGTAAACCGCTGACCGCGGATGCGATCGCGGCCGAGCTCGAGACCTCGAAGCGCACCATCTATCGCGACATCGCGACATTGATGGGCCAGCGCGTGCCGATCCGCGGCGAAGCCGGCATGGGCTACATCCTGGAAAAGGGTTTTGACCTGCCGCCCCTCATGCTGACACCCGATGAGATCGAGGCGGCGGTGCTGGGCGCACAATGGGTCGCGGGGCATGCCGATTCCGCGCTGGCACGCGCGGCTGAAGATTTGATGGCCAAGATCGCCGACACTGTGCCGGAGCGCCTGCGTCCCTTCGTGCTGGAGCCGGCGAGCCGCGCGCGGCCGAGCTGGAACAGGGAGCCGGACCGCCTGGATATGGCGCGCACGCGCACCCACATCCACGAAGGCAAGAAGATCATGCTGCGCTATCGTGACGAGCAGGGCCGCGCCAGCGAGCGCATGATCTGGCCGATTTCGGTTGGCTATCTCGAAGCCGTGCGCCTGCTCGCAGCCTGGTGCGAGCTGCGCAGCGATTTCCGCAGCTTCCGCACTGACCGCGTGGTGGAGGCGACATATCTCGACGAAAGATATCCGGAGCGGCGCGACGTGCTGCGCGCGAAATGGCGGCAGAGCCTGGTCTGGGGCCCGCCCAAGGATACCTGACAAGGACACATGACGACGATGGATGAGACGTCCGCGATCGACCTGTCGAGCCTCTGCCAGAGTTGCGGCGCCTGCTGCGGCTATTCGCAGAACTGGCCGCGTTTCTCTATCGAGAGCGATGAGGAGCTTGCGCTGATCCCGGAGGCGCTCGTCAACGAACGCCAATCGGGCATGCGCTGCGAGGGCGATCGCTGTTCGGCGTTGCGTGGAGAGATCGGGAAAGAGACCGCCTGCGGCATCTATGAAGTGCGGCCGGAGGTGTGTCGCACCTGTATGCCGGGCGATGCCGAATGCACGATGGCGCGGCGGAAGTTCGGGCTGCCAGTGATCGAGATAGCTAGCGCATGATCCGGAAAAGTGCGCAGCGGTTTTCCGACAAGATCATGCGTCAACTAGAAAGTTAAAGCGCGATCGATCGCGCTTTAAGCCAGAACGGCTTCGCCGATCTCGTCGTCGAGCTCGTCATCGATCGGTGCAAGCACCGAGAGCGGTTTTGTCGACAGCGTGATTGGCTTGCGGCCACCCGTCAATGACGGTGACGCTTTGGCCGACCCCTCACGCGACAGCGCGTAGAGCGTCGAGCCGACACGGCCGCCGCTCTCGACCAGGTCGCGCTCGTTGCAGCTCGCTGCGATCGCGACCGCCAGCGAATGTAGATGGCTGCGGCGATAGCAGAACAGCGCCAGCATCGCGCGGACGTCTGGGGAAACAGTCTCAACCAACCTCGGCAGGCCGCTTTCGTTGGCGCGATACATCTCGCCAAGGAGCTCGTCGCGGACCGGGCAGAAATCGCTTTCATAGGCGTCGCGGCTTGAAAACATTTAAGTTCTCCCTCGACGCCGAAGATGCAGCGCAATTCTCTAATGAAAGGTTAACCACCCGGGGCGGTAGTCACCCGGGGTCCTTGCGCCTAGGCCGCGAATCAGCCGGCCCCCGGCGGGGGCATCGGCCTCAGTTCGCCGCCATGAAGATGGAGAGGCCGAAGCCGGTGAGATGATGCAGCGCCTGGTCGACGCCGATCAGGGTCCAGAACCAGGGGTGCTCCTGGTTGACGCCGAAATTGGCCGAGACCAGCCCCTTGGCCCGGTCGATCGTGATGTGGATCGCGAAATCGATCAGCGCGACGAACCAGAATCTGGGCGCGACGATCAGGATCAGAGGCAGCGCAACCGCAAGGTGAATCAGGCAGTGCACCAGAAGCGGCAGAGCCCAGCCGTGCTTCTGGTCCTTGCCTTGCGCCATCCAGGCGGTTTGCAGAACGAAATCGGCGATGATGTGCTTGAAGGTGAGCAGCAACATCCAGCCAATGAGCGCTTCAACCGGAATCGCCGATGACATGGGTGGAAACGACAAAGCTGACGCCCTCGTTGACTTCAAAAGGAAAAATGGAGCGTTCAGCGCAACTTCTTCTTGGACCCCGTCAGATTATCGAGGACCGGTGATTTATGACATCTCCCGCGGCGGAATGCAGCCGGGGGGAACTGGAAAATCACCAACTGTGGCTAAACGGTGATAGGACGACCAATCGCCGCGGACGAGTTGAGTAAGGTTACCTTCGGCGCGGAATTTGCTTTCTGTTGCCACAGCGCTATCATCCCCAGGTAGAGAAATAGCTTTCTTTTTTCAGACGCTTACGAATTTTCAAGCGCGTGCGTCCGGCGATCCCGCGCCGCCCGCCATCCCAGGAATAAGGCCAGGGTGCTGCCATGAGTGCTGAAGGCCCCACCTCGTCGACCGAGCTCCCGCCGCCCCGGCGTCCCAAGGTCATCAAGACCAATCAGCAGCAGGTCCTACTGTACGTCGTGCTGACCCTGCTGCTGTCGCTTGCCACCGTCTGGGCCGGCCGCGCGCTGGTGCACAATTCGGAGACGCTGACCTTTGCCGTCGGCGCCCCCAACAGCGACGAGGCGCTGTTCGCGACCAAGCTCGCCACCGTGCTGAAGAACAACGCCTCGCGCTTCCGGATCAAGGTCGTCAACAACCCCGACAACACCAAAGCGATCGCGCAATTCGACCGCAAGCAGGCCGATCTCGCTGTCCTGCGCACTGATGCCAAGGTGCCGCCGCGGGCACGGGCCCTCGCAATCCTCGAGCACGATCTCGTGCTCCTGCTCGGTCCCGGCAACAAGAAGATCAAATCGCTCGCCGAGCTGAAAAAGAAGAAGGTCGCAGTCGTCGCCGAGAGCGAGTCCTCGCTCGCCTTCGTCCGCAGCATTCTCGACATTCCCGACGGTCCAGACGCAGCGAAGATCCAGATGGCGCCGCAGGGCGCCACCCTCGACAAGCTATTTGCGCCGTCGAGCGGTTTTGGCGCGGTGATCGCCATCGTCCATACCTCCAAGGCGGTACGGGACAAGGCCTATGAGCAGGTCGCCAAGCGCGGCGGCTTCACGCTCAACGCGATCGACGAGGCAAAGGCGCTGGCGCGCAAATTCCCCGGGATTTCCGACGAGACTCTGACGGCAGGCACGCTATCCGCCTCGCCCGAGATCCCTGACGATGATCTTGATACGATCGGGCTCGAATGGCTGCTGGTCGCGCAATCGAAGATGTCGGCGACCACCGCCGGCGACCTCGCGCGTACTGTCTACGAGAACAAGTCCGCGCTCGGGCTCGACAGCGGCTTCGCGACCCACATCGAACCAGCCTCCGTCGAGAAGGATGCCTTCGTGATGGCGCATCAGGGAGCGGCCGACTACATCAACGACGACACCAAGTCGTTCATGGATAAGTACAGCGATCTGATGTATCTGGGCGCCGGCGCGCTCAGCGTGATCGGCTCGATCTTCGCCGGGATCTACGCCAAGATCACCCGGATCGCGCCGGAGAAGGCCAGCGAGCTCTCCACTGCCATCCTCGATATCGGCGAACGCATCGAGCATGCCCATTCGCTGGACCAGATCGAATGTCTCCAGGACGAGCTCGAGGGCATTTTGCGCGGTGCGGTCATAGGCTTGCGCGACGGCACGATCAGTACCGACGGGCTCGACACCTTCAAGCTCGGCTATGAATTCGTCCGCGACGAGATCGGCATGCGCCGCGACTACCTCAAGCGCCACGCCAACGAGATCGAGAAAGCCGCCCGCGAGGCCACCCCTCTCCCGGATGACGACACCAATGTCGTGGTGGTGAAGACAGCTCAGAGTGCCTGACCTATCGATTCGTGCCTCAGGGTCCGGCTCGCTCGCGCTTTAGGCTGGTCGCAGCCCGCCCCCTGGAACCGTTTCCCCTACGCAACCGTTGGCTCCCGGCTCAACCGGAGAACGCACCATGCGTATGCTCCTTCTCATCATCCTGCTGGGAATGCTGGTTGCGGTAGGTTACTTCGCCTATTCGGCCATGTCGGTCGAGGGCGACCCGATCCCGACGGAAGGTTACGTGGCACTGGCGCTGGGAGCGGGCTTCTCCGTGATCGTTGGCATCGGCTTGATGTTGCTGCTGTTTTTGAGCAGCCGCCGCGGCTATGATGAGCCGCCACACTTCAAGTAACGATCCGGCCCGCCGCCGCGTCAGCTGCAGCGCCGGGCAGCCGCCCCGTCGTTGACGGCCTCGGTACGGGCGGGCACTTTGGTGCCGACGTCCCAGCCGGGACCGCAAAATCAAGACCGAGCCGCCCTCCCGCATGTCCAAGCCGATGATTCCCGCTCTGGCCCAGTTCGTGGCCGCCACGGCCGGCCGCAACATGACCAAGGCGGCCTATGTGGCGGTGACCGTCGGCGTGCTCAGCATGGTGCTGCTGACGGTCGATCCGGCCTATGAGACAGCGCATCGCTGGGTCGATCTGCTGCTCTGGGCTTCCCTCGTCTATTTTGTGTTCGAATGGCTGGTCCGGTTGCGCCACATGGCGCGGCAGCAGCGGCTGGCTCTCTATATGTCCTCATCCGCCGGGTTGGTCGACGCAATGGGGGCGCTGGCCGTGCCGGTCGCGCTGATACTCGGCGCCGAGCCCAAGACGGCCTGGCTGCTCAGTGTGCTCTGGGTCTTGAAGGTGGTGCCGGGCATTCCCGGCTTGCGCCAGCTCCGCCGGGTGCTGGTGCTGGAATCGGGGCCGCTGTTCAGCGTGCTCGTGATCTTCCTGATGGTGGTCTTCCTCGCCTCCGTCGCCGAATATTTTCTGGAGCGGGACGTGCAGCCGCAGACGTTTGGCAGCGTCCCCGCCGCGCTGTGGTGGGCCGTCGTGACACTGACCACGACTGGCTATGGCGATGCCGTGCCGGTGACGCCAGCGGGTCGCATGGTGGCAGCGCTGGTGATGATCTCCGGCCTCGGCGTGTTCGGCCTGTGGACCGGTATTCTGGCAACCGGGTTTGCGGCGGAGACTCGGCGCGACAATTTCCTCAAGACCTGGGAATCCGTCAGCAAGGTACCGTTCTTCGCGGCGCTTGGGCCGGCTGCGATCGCCGACGTCACCCACATGCTGCGCACCATGGAGCTGCCGGCGCGCACCACGATCATCCGCAAGGGTACCCAGGGCGACTGCATGTATTTCATCGCCGCGGGCGAGGTCGAGGTCGACCTCCCCGGCAAGAAGGTGCAGCTCGGCGACGGCGCCTTCTTCGGCGAGATGGCGCTGCTCGGCAACAACATGCGCGGCGCCAACGTCTCGACCACGAAAGTGTCGCGGCTGCTGGTGCTCGACCTCGTCGATTTCCGCGTGCTGATGGCACGGCACCCCGATCTCGCCGAGACCATCGACACTGAAGCGAAACGGCGCACGCTCGAAAACAAGTAATCGGAGACAAGAATGTCTGATACCGCCGACGCGGCCTCTGGCCCCGTGCTCGAAATTGACGGCGCGCGCGCCACCATCCGCCTCAACCGTCCCAAGCATCTCAACCGGCTGCAAGCCGAAGACCTTGGCGAGCTTGTCAAGCTGTTCGACACGATCGAGGCCGATCCGGCGATCCGCGTGCTGGTGCTGACCGGCACAGGACGCGCCTTTTCCGCGGGCTATGATCTCAACTCTGTCGCCGAGCGCGCCGCGAGCGCCAACGAGCAGCAGAGCGCGGGCTCGGCGTTCGAGGTGGTTGTCAACCGGCTCGAGGATCTCGGCGTGCCGACGATCTGCCGGCTTAACGGCGGCGTCTATGGCGGCTCGACCGACCTCGCGCTCGCCTGCGATTTCCGCATCGGTGTCGATACCGCCGAGATGTTCATGCCGGCGGCGCGGCTCGGGCTGCACTACTACAGGAGCGGCATCAAACGCTACGCGACGCGGCTCGGCGTCGACAACGCAAAAAAGCTGTTCCTCACCGCGCAGAAGATCAGCGCACCGGAGATGCTGCGCATCGGCTATCTCACCGCCATGGTCGCCGTGGAATTTCTGGACGAGGAAGTCGACAAGCTCGCCAACATCCTCGCCGGCAACGCACCGAACGCGATGCGCGGCATGAAGCGCGCGATCAACGAATTCGCCCGCGGCGAGCTGGATGAGCAAGCCGCCGACCAGCGCCACCGCGACAGCATGCGCGGCGACGAGATCAAGGAAGGCATCAAGGCGTTCGCGGAGAAGCGAGCGCCGAGGTTTTGAGTTAGAAAAGCAAGTGTCTCACATCATCGGTGTCGTCCCGGCGAAGGCCGGGACCCATACTCCCAGGGAGTGGTTTTAAGGCGGACTGGTAACTCCGCGTTTTCGCAAAGCTTAATTCGGTGGTTATGGGTCCCGGCCTTCGCCGGGACGACACTGAATGTGGGGCACGCGCCGTCTATCCCTCAGCGGCCGCGGCATGCTGCGCTGCCATCTCATCGTCGGCGGCATTGATCCGCCGAAACGCAGGACGCGACGTAATCCGCTCGGAATAACGAACGAATGCGTCCTTCTTCGGCACGATGCCGAACATCATCGTCCAGCTGAAGGCGACACCCCACAAGATATCCGCGGCCGTCATGCGATCTCCGAGCAAATATGGCCCCTCCGACAATTGCGCCTCGAGTGCGCCCAGCATGGTGTCGTAATCGGCATAGGGCGATTGCGTGATCGGCGCGGGCTCACGCTGCATGAACTTGTCGATTAGGGCCGGCTCGAACGAGGAGCCGTAATAGGCGATCCAGCGCAAATAAGGACCGCGCAGCGGATCGCTCAGCGTGGGCGTGAGCCCCGCCTGCGGAAACAGATCGGCAAGGTAGATGGTGATTGCGACCTGCTCGGTCACGAGCGCCTCGCCATGGCGGATCGCCGGCACCTTGCCGAGCGGGTTGATGGCGAGATAGGCGGGCTGGCGTTGCTCCTCGGCCTTCATATTGAGGACATGCAGATCGTAGGGCGCGCCCAACTCCTCCAGCAGCACCCGCGTGCCGGTGGCGCGGCTCTGCGGCGAATAATACAGCGTGATGCGATTCGGATCGGTCATGGCGGGTCTCCCATCTGGCCGGCTGGCGATGGCGCGCTTGTAGCCGACCATACCTGACATCCTGTGTCAGGTATGGTTTAAGGGATCATGCGCGCGACCCGAATGATGTCGATCCTCACCACCCTTCAGGCGCGGGGACAAGTCACCGCGCCTGAACTGGCGGTGGCCTGCGAGGTGTCGGTGCGCACGATCTATCGCGACATCGACGCGCTCGCGGCGTCCGGCGTTCCCGTCTACGCCGACCGCGGCGCCGAGGGCGGTTATCGCCTGCTCGACGGCTACCGGGTGCGGTTGAACGGATTGTCGCAGAGCGAGGCGGAGGCGCTGTTCCTCACGGGATTGCCGGGCCCTGCCGCCGCACTCGGTCTGGATGCGGCGATGATCGCCGCGCAGAACAAGCTGATGGCGGCGCTGCCCGCTCACCTGCGCCAGGATGCCGGCCGGATGCAGGAACGTTTTTACCTCGATGCGCCTGGCTGGTTCGGCGAGGCGGACGAGCCAAAACATCTGCGCGCCATTGCCGGCGCGGCTTTACGTGGGACACTGATCAAGATCCGCTACCAGAGCTGGCGCGCCGAGAAGCAGCGCCGTGTCGCGCCGCTCGGCCTCGTGCTGAAGGGCGGCAGTTGGTATCTCGCAGGGCAGGTCGACGGCAGCGTGCGCACCTATCGCGTCGCGCGCGTGCTCGACTGCACCGCGCTTGACGACCGTTTCGATCGCCCCGCCGATTTCGATCTCGCCGCCTATTGGCAGGCCGCAACGCTCCGTCTCGAGGCTGAGATGCATCCGAATGTCGCGATCGTTCGGCTGTCGCCATTCGGCGTAAAGCTGCTCGACGCGCTGAGCCAGCCTTATGTCAAGGCGCGCACGCAGATTGACGAGACCGCCGATGCGGACGGCTGGCGCATTGCGAGAGTGCCAACCGGCAAGACCTCGTGGCATGCCGCCGCCGAATTGTTGCGGCTTGGGCCCGAGGCCGACGTGCTGGAGCCCGCCGATCTCCGAGAGAAGATGACAGAGCTGACGCAAGCGATGGCCGCGCGCTATCGCGCGGCGCGGAAAGCCGGACGACGGCGCATTCTGCCGCAGCCCACGAAACAATCCTGAAACACGATTCTCGGCCCGCCGCATGAACGCGTTCCCGCCTCGGCCCGACCGAGATGCAGGGACACAACAACGGCCTCGCGCCACACTGGAGAATGAAAGATGTTTCGTAAGCTTGCTCTTGGTCTGATCGCTGCCGGTTCGCTCGGCGTTGCCGCTCTCGCGCCCACCGCCGCGTCGGCCCACGGCTTCCACCACTGGGGTCCCGGTTGGGGCTTTGGCGGCCTCTACGTCAACACCGCCGTCAACAACTGCTACCAGGAGCGCGTCGTTCCGACCCGCCATGGGCCGCGCGTGCGCGTCGTGAACGTCTGCGCGTATGGGGTCTATTGATATCAGGAGACCACGACAAAGCCCCGATCGCATCGCAATCGGGGCTTTGCGCGTTTGAATTCTCGTCTGGCTAGCCGGCCTGCCTTTGCCGGCGAAACCAAGCCCAGGTCTCGCGCGTCGTTCTGATATAGCCACGGCCACGATAGACGATCTCGCCGTCGACGATCTCGTTCAGCTTCGGCAGCGCGTGAAACGGGATCGAGGGATAGGCATGGTGCTCGACGTGATAGGGCATGTTCCACGCAAACCATTTGACGATCGCGCTGGTATAGGTCGTGCGGGTATTCTCGAAGGCGCTGCGGGTTCGGTCGCAGCCGATGTGCTCGGCATAGAGATAGGGCCGCAGGAAGAATTGCCCGATGACCAGCGGCACGAGCCAGACCCAGAGCAGCAACGCTGACGACGACCACAGCGAGAGCGCGAGCAGCAGCGCATAGAGCGCGGCATAGGCGCGCGCCTCACGCACGATGATTGCGCGCTTGTTTTCGGGAATCCAGGGCACGGTAACCTTGCCGGTGACGGCATGGCGGAGCATCAGCCAGAGGCGGCCGGCGACCTGGAGCAGGCCGCTATAGGCGATCGCGAGCTGCGTGTCGGATTTCGGCTTCACGCCGACGATCAGCTCCGGGTCCTTGTCCGGATCCTGAGTGTAGCGGTGATGGTCCCAGTGAAACAGGCAGTAATATTCGTAAGGTTGTCCGATGATGAAGCCCGAGGGATAGCCGACCGCAAGGTTGAGGCCACGGCTCCTGAACGCGGTCTTGTGCGCGGTCTCGTGCAGCGCCATGAACAGGAAGGCGACGAAATAGCCCTGCACCGCCATCAGCGGCAGCGCCCATAACACACCCCAGGCCGAAGAGACCTTCCAGACCAGCGCGCCGACCAGCACGACCAGGCCGTAATGGCTGAGGCTTTTCGCGGCCCCCCTGAGATCGGAGCGCACCGACAATTCGCGCAGCATTGCTGGCGTCAGCGGCTTCAGGCGATGGCCGGACTCTGAAACGGTCGCGTCGCTCATGATCGGTTGCCTGCCCTACTTGCTGAGAAGCTCTGCGATCTCGGCCTTGAGGAAGGCATGATCGCGCGGATTGTTGACGGGATTGCCGGCGCGATGGCCGTGCACCGACGGGATTGGGCGCAGCGCCGCGGATTTTGCGTTGACCAACCGGCCGAGTTCGTCCTCGTTGTCGCGAACGTCGAAATAGCGATCGGTCGCGCCCGGCATCAGCAGCATATCCGCCGTGACCGCCGCAAGCGCGCGATCAAAATCACCGCTGAACGCAGCGCAGCAGCTGATGTCACCGTTCTGCCAGATGCCGATCTGCGCCAGCAGATCGTTGGCATCGCGCCGAGCGAACGTCGCATCCCATGCACGGACAAGATAATCCTCGAGCGAGGTGAAGCCCGCCTCGCGCCAGACCTCGTCGCGATAGAAAGCGTGCGACATCGCCCAGCCGGCATAGGCGCGCCCCATCGCGCGGAAGCCGACGACAGGCTTTTCGACGAAGCGACCGTTGCGGAAGTTGGAATCGGCCGTCAACGCGGCCTTCACACCTTCGAGAAAGACATGATTGTTCGGCGCGCAGCGGGCACTGCCGCACACGACGGCAGCACGCTCGACCATATCCGGATGACACGCTGCCCAGTGATAGGCCTGCATGCCGCCCATCGACCAGCCATAGACCAGCGCAAGCTTTGAGATACCGAAGCGCTCGGTGAGCAGGCGGTGCTGGATCGCGACGGCATCGTGATAGCTGAGCTGCGGGAACGGCACGGCCGAATTCGACGGCGAAGACGATAGACCATTGCCGAACAGATTCGGGATGACGATGAAGTAACGCTCGGGATCGAGCACGCCACCGGGCTGGATCAGCCACTCGGTGTCGTAGTGCTGCGCGCTGAACGAGGTCGGATAGAGGATGACGTTGTCCTTGGCCGGGTTAAGTCGGCCAAAGGTTTTGTAGGCGAGCTTCAGCCCGGGGAAGACAGCACCGGATTGAAGCGTAACGTCGCCCGCTTCGAAGATCTCGTAATCGCGCTCCGCCATCCACCCGGCTCCCGGTGACGCGGCCACAGAACGCGCCGCCGGTTCGAGGATGCATCGATCATGCCGAACCAGCAAACGCATCGTTGCGTCCGCGATCAATAACTGTACTAATAGTACATGTATTTTTTGAGGGCAAGGACAATCGGCTCGGCTCAGGCAATCGCCGCGATATACCGCTCCACGGATGCCGCGAACGCCGCCTTGGCTCCGGCGGCGATGTTACGGCCCCACCAGGCGCCGTAGATCCGGTCGAAGGCGAGCGGCTCCATGGCAGCTGCGATCCTTCTCACCGCGGCTGCATTGAGCGGCATGTAGTTCGGATAGGAATACATGAAGCTGACGAAGCGGCGGTCCATCGTCACCTGCGCGATGTCGCCGGTGAGCAGCGCGCCCTTGCCGTCCGCTCCGTGCGCAGAGTGAAGCATGGTGGCACCGGCGAAATGACCGCCGGTGCGCAGCAGCAGCACATCATCGGAGAGGCGATGGCTATTTCCGGTCCAGTGCACGATCGAGGCGTGCGGACGCGTCACCCATTCACGGTCATCGGCGTGCAGATAGACGGGCACCCCGCCAAATGCCTCGCTCCAGTCGGCGAGCGCGCCATAATAGTGCGGATGCGAGATCGCGATCGCCTTCAATCCGCCGAGCGAGCGCACATGTGCGATCGCCTCCGGCGTTGCCAACGGAATGCAGTCCCACATCATCCAGCCATCGCCGAGCGGCACCAGCAACGCACGCTGGCCGATGGCAAAGCTCGGATCGAGGGCGATCCCGGTCAGGCCGAGATCATCACGCCAGGCCAGGCGATGGCTTTCCGCGAGCGCTTCGCGGGTCAGGAAGGTCTGTCCTTTCCAGTTCACGAACTGCCGCTCGTCCTCGCAGATCGAACACGACGCTGGCGGATGTCCGCTGTCCGGGAATTGCGCGCCGCAGGTTTCGCAGGTCCAGAAAGGCATGGTCGCGATCCCTCAGGTCGCAAAATTCTTCTGGATCGCCTTGTCCAGCGTCTCGCCGCCGACGAAACGCTGGCGCAGCTCGCGCTTGAGCAGCTTGCCGCTCGGGTTCTTCGGCAGGCTGTCGACGAAGATGACGCGCTTGGGCACCTTGAAATGCGCCATCTGGCCGGCGCAATGCCTGATGACGGACTCTTCGTCCAGCTTCTCGCCGGTCTTGACCACGACGATGGCGGTGACCGCCTCGATCCAGCGCGGATCGGGCAGGCCGACGACGGCAACCTCGGAGACCGCGGGGATGCGATAGACCATCTCCTCGACCTCACGGCTCGCGACATTCTCGCCGCCGGTCTTGATCATGTCCTTGACGCGGTCGACCACGGTGATGTGGCCCTCGGCATCGACGGTGGCGAGATCGCCGGAGTGAAACCAGCCGCCGGAAAACGCCGCCGCGGTCTTGACGGGATCGTTGTAATAGCCGGACAACAGATGCGGCGAGCGGTGCACGATCTCGCCGACTTCGCCGACCTTGACGTCCTCCATCGCGACATTGACCACACGCGTCTCGACGTTGAGCACGGGCTTGCCGGCCGAGCCGGCCTTGCGGAGCTGGTCCTCGGGCCGCAGCACGGTTGCGAGCGGCGCGATTTCGGTCTGGCCGTAGAAGTTCCAGAATTTGACATTGGGCAGGCGGCGCTGGAGCTCGAGCAGCACCTCCACTGGCATGATCGAGGCGCCGTAATAACCCTTCTGCAATGTCGACAAATCGGTCTTGTCAAAATTCGGCGAGCGCAAAATCGCGATCCAGATCGTCGGCGGCGCGAAGAACGAGGTGATCTTGTGCGACTGGATCAGCGCCAGGATGTTGTCGGCGGTCGGCTTGCCCGTGATCACCCCGGAGGCGCCGAGATAGATCTGCGGTCCCAGGAAGACGTCGAGCTGGGCGCAGTGATAGAGCGGCAGCGCGTGGAGGAATTTGTCGTCCACGCTCATGCCGCCATCGATGATGCAGCTGACATACTGCCACATTACCGCCTCATGCGTCAGCATCGCGCCCTTCGGCACGGATTCCGTGCCGCTGGTGTAGACGATCTGCGCGAGATCGCGGCTATCGACGGACGCCTTCAGAAATGAGCCGTCGGCATGGAGGAGATCGTCGAAGGTGGTGAGGCCAGTCGGCGCACTGGCGGGATCCTCGCCCGGCAGCCAGATCAGTTTTTCGACCGCACTATCCTTGGCGCTTGCCGCGCGCGCGGGCTCGACGAAATCAGGACCGGCCGCCAGCAGCTTCGCGCCGGAGCTCTTCAGGATGAAATTGATCTCGTCCGGATTGAGCATGAAGTTGATCGGCACCAGCACCGCGCCGATCCGTGCCACCGCAAAGCGCAGTGCGGCAAAGGCGTGCGAGTTGCGCGAGAGCACGGCGAGGCGATCGCCCTTCTTGACGCCGAGGCCGAGCAGGCCGCGGCCGAGCCGGTTACAGATCGCGTCCATCTCGGCAAAGCTCCAGCTCACGCTGCCGCAGCTCACCGCAAGCTTGTTCGGCTCGCGGCCGGCCGAACGGCGCAGCAGATCGCCGATGGAATGCTCGCGCGCTTTCGAGATGGTCGCTGCGACGTCGCTCGACATGTTCGTTCCCCCGGCAGTCCGTCATCCGTGTACGCCAGCCTTGATCGCCGTCAGGCTCTTGCGTTTACGCGCTTTTCGAGTTTGCAAGAAGGGTATTCGGGGCAACTGGCCGCGTCAAATCAGGCAAGGTGCATTGCATGGCGCGGAAAAAGCGAGCGAGCGCTCTCTCAGAAAATCTGCTCCAACCCCTTTCCTGACAGGCACGCTCTGCGCTAGGAATAACGGCAAGGGCGCAAAGCCCACGCCTGGATCAATAACAACGCCAAAAGGTCCAGGAGGAAATTTGGGGAGGCAGCGTGAATCTCGCGCGCCGACGACCTTGGACCAACGCGTTCTCGACAGAAGCGCTGTGCACGCGCATTCTGGAACGTCATCGCGCCTCCATCCGCGTCCAGAAGCCGCGGCTCGCGGTCGCAAATCTCGCACGCATCATCGGCGCTACCCTTACGCTCTCCAACAAGCAGGGCTTTCACGCCACCACGCTGCGCCAGCTCGCGGAGGCCTCGGGCCTCAGCATGGGCGGCCTTTATACGTATATCGACAGCAAGCCCAGGCTGCTGTCCATGATCCTCGGCGAGGTCGCGGCAACGGCGACCGAGGTGCTGACGGCGCCCCCTGACGACGTCAAGCATGATGCCCACAAGCACCTCGACTGGATCATCGCCACCCACATCCGCATGAGCGAGGCGATGCAGCCCTGGTTCGTCTTCGCCTTCATGGAGGCGAAGTCCTTTCCGCCGGCGGAACGCCAGCGCGCGATCGACATGGAAGCGACGACCGAGAAGATCATCGCCGACGTGCTCAAGCAGGGCGTCGCCAGCGGCGCCTTCACGATCGACCATGTCAGGCTCACGGCGTCACTCATCAAGCCCCTGCTCCAGGACTGGTACGTGAAGCGCGCCAAATATCGCAAACGCGGCACGTCGATCGACGGATACATCGACGGCGTCGGCAACTTCGTGGGCGCCGCATTGTCGAGCGGCAGCCGCATCAACGCGCGCACGGCCGTCAGGAGCCGCTCGAAGCCAAAGCAGATGGCGCACTCATAGAACGCAGGAAAGACCAGTCGATGAAACGATTCCGGTTCAATCAACAAGAGATCGTCTTCGCTGTTTTCGCGCTGCTGTTCCTCGTGTTTTCGATCTTTCTGCGCGGCTTTCTGACGGCGGACAATATGCTGACGCTGCTCCAGAACGTGGCGGTGCTCGGCATCCTCGGCCTTGCCATGGCGATCGTCGTGATCGGCCGCGGCATCGACATCTCCTTGATCGCGGCGCTCGCAGTGCCTCCCGGGCTCGTGCTGCAAATGGTGCAGAACGGTCACTCGCTGCCGGCTTCGCTTCTGACCGCCATGCTGCTCACGATCGCCTTCGGCCTCGTCAATGGCTGGCTGATCGCCTATGCCGAGGTCCCCTCGCTGTTTGCGACGCTCGCAACCGGCCTGCTGCTGGCCGGACTTGGGCAAGCCGCCCTGTTCCAGCTCGACGTGGTGCAGTGGAGCCCGGGCATGAACGGCTTCGAGCGGCTCGGACAGGGCACTATTCTCGGCATTCCGACGCCGATCGTGATGTTCGCGATCGCCTGCGTGGTGGTCGCCGTCCTGCTGCGCCAGACGCGCTGGGGCGCCTATATCTACGCCATCGGCGACAACCCTTACGCCGCGCGTGTCACCGGCATCCCTTCGCGCCCGATCATCGTCCTGCAATATGTCGTCGCCGCCCTAATCGGCTGCTTCGCCGGCCTCGTGATGGCCGCATCCGTCAATTCGATGCCGACCCGCGTCTTCAACTCGACGCTGATCTACGACGTGATTCTCGTGGTCGTGTTGGGCGGCATCGGCCTGTCCGGCGGGCGCGGCGGCGTCCTAAATGTCGTCATCGGCACGCTTCTGATCGGCACCATGCTCAACGGCATGACCATCATGGACATCTCCTACGCCGGGCAAAATCTCATCAAGGGCGTGGTGCTGCTGCTCGCCGTCATCACGGACTCATTCCTGAATCCGCGCAACGAAGAAACGGCACAGCAGGGCGACATCTGAACCACCGACAAGAACGACAACCACAACCAAGGAGGAAGCAATGAAGACTTTTGGCAGCCCGACAAAGGCGACCCTGGCCGCACTGGCTCTCGCGGCGATGACCGCACCGGCTCTCGCCCAGCAGGGCCTCGACGAACCGTTCCAGAAGCCGTTCAAGGACGCGCTGGCCGGCAAGACCGTGGCCTATGTTCCGGTCGCGATGAATTTCGACCTCACCGAGGGCTGGTATGCCGGACTGAAGAAGGAGCTTGAGCCGTTTGGCGTCAAGTTCGTGATCCGCGATGCCAACTGGAACACCAACGCCGGCGCGCAGGCCGTCACCTCGCTGATCTCAGAGAAACCGGCGGTGATAGTGGTTCATAATCCAGACGTGCAGACCTACGCCAAGCTGCTCCAGCGCGCCGAGAACGAAGGCATCTACGTCATCCAGATCAACATGGGCTCTGCCTATCGAAGCTCCGCCTTCGTCGGCGCCAACTGGGTCGAGATTGGCGAACGCCAGACCGAAGCCGTGGTCAAGGCCTGCGAGGGCAAGTCGAACAAGATCGCGATCATCCAGGGTGCGCTATCGGCGGCGGCAAGCGCTTATACGCTCAAAGGCGTCGAAAACGTTCTCGCCAAGCATCCCGAGATCAAGGTGGTGTCGAGCCAGGCCGCCGATTGGGACGCTGCCAAGGCCAAGGCGATCACGCAGACGGTGCTGAAGCAAAATCCCGATCTCTGCGGCATCGTCGGCTTCTGGGACGGCATGGATATCGGCACCGCTGCCGCGGTCAAGGAAGCTGGTCTCACCGGCAAGGTGTTCCTCACCACCTCCGGCGGCGGCGAACGCAAGGGCGCCTGCGAGCTGGTGAAGTCCGGCGCGTTCGATCTCAACATGAGCTACGACGTGCCGACCCAGGCGGCGCAGATGGCGGGCACGATCAAATTTCTGCTGTCCTCGGGCGCCAAGCCCGGCTCGATCAAGGGCTCGGAATACACCACGCTGATTCCGATCACCAAAGAGAACGCCGACAGCCAGACGGCCTGCTGGAATCTCAGCGACCTGAAGAAATAGGTCTTCCAACGCACGACCCAAACGTCCCGGGCAGCTTCATGTCCGGGACGTTGTCCCGAACTTTGCAAGGTCCTGGAATGCCGATGCGCGACACCCTGACAAGCCTGCGTTACCGCTACTGGCCCGATCATCTGCTCGGCGAGATCCTGTCCAAGCGATGGACCGAGACGGCCATTCCAGTGATACTTCTCCTGATCATTGGCCTCGCGCTCAGCCGATCCATCGATAACTTCCTGTCGCCGGCGAGCCTCGCCGACACCGCGCGCCAAGCCGGAGAGATCGGCTTCATCGCGCTCGGGCTGGCGCTGGTGGTCATCGTCGGCGGCATCGATCTGTCCGTCGGTTCGATCTTCGCACTGACCGATTTCTGCGCGCTTTATCTTCTCGACGTGTTGGGCTGGCCGGTCCCGGCGGTGGTCGTCGCCACGCTGCTCTGCGGCGCATTGCTCGGCGCCGTCAACGGCATCCTGGTCGGTTATCTGCGACTACGTGCCTTCATCACAACGCTGATTACCCTGATCGTCTATCGCTCGGCCTACGATCTCCTGATCCAGCGCTACTCCAACGCGATCGCGTCGGCCTTCCCCGACATCCCGTCCTGGGATTTCATCGGCGGCGGCAGCGTCTTCGGCATTCCGACCGTGGCACTGGTCTATGTCGTCATCGCCATCTTCGGTCATATCTTCCTGACCCGGTTACGGCCAGGCTGGCACATCACCGCGATCGGCGGCTCGCGCCGTTCGGCGTACAATTCAGGCATTCCCGTCCGTCGTACGATTGCGCTCTGCTATGTCGCGAGCGGCGTGCTCACCAGCATCGGCGCGCTGTTCTTCGCATCGCGGCTGGGAACCGTCGGCGGCGACATCGGCGTTGGCCTCGAGGTCATCGTGCTGACCGCGACCGTGCTCGGCGGCATCACGCTTGGCGGCGGCAAGGGCTCGGTCGCGAAATCGGCGGTCGGGGTATTGATCGTGCTCCTGATCACCAATGGTCTCACGACCATGAACGCGCGCGGCGGCGTCAACCGGATGGCGCTGGCCGGCATCCTGCTGGTCGCCGCGATGGTCGACATCCGCTGGCAGAAGAACCGCACCCGCATCATCAGCAAGGTCTATGTCGCGCCGACCTATCACGCCTTGCCGCCTCCACCGCCCACCGAGATCGGGCAAGGCGGCCCGTTCGAGCAGAACGACAAGCTGCGTAACGTCGAATCGATCGGCCTCGGCCGGATCGAGGCGCCCGAAGACGTCATCCTCGACCGCCATGACAATCTCTATGCCGGCTCCCGCCATGGCGACATCATGCGCTTTCTCGCGCCCGACTATCAGACGATGGAGGTGTTCGCCCATATCGGCGGCCAGCCGCTCGGCATGGCCTTCGACCGGCAGGACAATCTCTACGTCTGCATCGGCGGTATGGGGCTCTATCGCATCAAGCCTGATGGCACGGTGGAAAAGGCAACGGACGAGACCAACCGCAGCATGCGCTCGGTCAACGACGACAGCCGCCTGAGGCTCGCCGACGATCTCGACATCACCGATGACGGCCTCATCTTCTTCTCCGAAGCGACCGTGCGCTACGAGATGGACGAATGGCCGATCGACGGCCTCGAGGCGCGTGGCAACGGCCGCATCATCTCCTACGACACCAAGACCGGCGCGACCCGTACCGAGTTGCGCGGCCTCAAATTCCCCAACGGCATCTGCGTGGCCAGTGACGGCCAGTCGATCCTGTTCGCCGAGACCTTCGGCTGCTCGATCAAGCGCTATTGGTTCGCGGGACCGAAGAAAGGTGCGGTCGAAGTGGTGATGGATAATCTGCCGGGCTACCCTGACAACATCAACCTCGCCTCCGACGGCAATTACTGGCTGGCGCTGGTCGGCATGCGCAGCCCCTCGCTCGACCTCGCCTGGAAGATGCCCGGCTTCCGCCGCCGCATGGCCAAGCGCGTGCCGGTTGACGAATGGCTATTCCCGAACATCAACACGGGCTGCGTGGTCAAGTTCAACGAGCAGGGCAAGATCGTCGAATCGTTCTGGGATCTGCACGGTGAAAACCATCCGATGATCACCTCGATGCGCGAGCATCGCGGCTATCTCTATCTCGGCGGCATCCTCAACAACCGGATCGGCCGCTACAAGCTCGACAACGCCGATCCGAACTTCGTCCAATACGACAAGAGATGGGGAAAGCTATCGTGATCGCTGCCGTCAGAGAGTTCGCCAACCGCTTTCTCGGGCGCGGCGACGCCACCATCACCGTGCCGTCCTTTGACGGCGCACTGAAGCCCAACCAGAAGCTGGAATCGGCCGAGACCTTGCTGACATGCGAGTCGCCCGAGGACCTCGCCACCGATGGAAGCAACCTCTTCATCGCGGATGGCCCGCGGCTGATGTCCCTGAGTGGCGGCACGGCAACACAGGTGCGCAGCTTCGAACGACCGATATCGGCGCTTTGCGCCCTTCCCGACGGCAGCCTCGCCGTCGCGCTCGGGGGACGCGAGGTGCGTCTCTACGCAAGCCCCTCGACCGAACAGCCGAGTGTGACGTTCGTCGATCTGGCCTTTAACGCCATCAACGCGCTCGCACTGGCGGACGACAGCACGCTTATTGCAACGGACGGTTCGGCGACCTGCGGCGTCGATGACTGGGCGCACGATCTGCTGGAGCTCAACCGGAGCGGTCGCGTGTATCGGCTCGATCCCGCCAACAAGACCGTCGCACGATTGACCCAGGGGCTAGGCTACGCCTTCGGCGCCTGCGCCCATGGCAACGCCATGCTGGTCAGCGAGAGCTGGCGCCACCGCCTCGTTCTCGTGACGCCCGGCGCATCGCCCCGGGTCGTGCTTGCCCACCTTCCCGTCTATCCGTCGCGACTGACAAAAGCCTCGGGCGGCGGATACTGGCTCACCGCTTTCACCGCACGAACTCAGCTCGTCGAGTTCGTGTTGCGTGAGCCTGGCTACCGGCGCCGCATGATGGCCGAGATCGAACCGGCCTACTGGGTCGCGCCTCGCCTACGCTCGGGCATGTCGTTCAAGGAGCCGATGCAGGGCGCGCACATCAAGACCATGGGCGTCATCAAGCCATGGGCGCCGCCGCGCTCCTACGGCCTCGTCATCCGCCTCGATGCGGACGGCCAGCCGCTCTATTCGCTGCACAGCCGGGTCGACGGCGTCAATCACGGCATCGTTGCGGCCATCGAGATGGGCGACGACCTCGTCCTGATCGCCAAGGGACCGGGCCGCGTCCTGCGATTACCGCTTGCCGGCCTTGCCGAGGAGTTTCGCCCATGAGCGACGTCATGCTCTCCCTGCGTAAGGCCACAAAACTCTACGCCGGCGTGCCCGCCATCGACGGGGTCGACTTCGAGCTCCGTCGCGGCGAGATTCACGCGCTGGTCGGCGAGAACGGCGCGGGCAAGTCGACCCTGACCAAGGTGATGGCCGGCGTGGTGACGCTGACCTCGGGCGCCATGACGGTCGACGGTGCGGACGTCGCACCGAAGACGCCGCTGGAGGCGCGCCATCTCGGCATCGCCATGGTGTTCCAGGAGAACAGCCTGGTGCCGACCATGACCGTGGCGCAGAATCTGTTTCTCGGACAGGAGAAGTTCTACAATCGCCTGCGCGGCATCTACATCGCCGCGCAGCAATTTTTGCAGTCGCTGAATTTCGACGTCACGCCGACCGCGACTGTGGGCGGCCTTGGTGCCGCAAAGAAGCAGATGGTAGAGATCGCGCGTGCGGTCCTGCACCGCGCCAAGGTCATCATCTTCGACGAACCGACGGCATCGCTCACACCAGAGGAGAAGAAATACTTCTTCGACCTCGTCCGCGATCTCAAGAAGCGTGGCGTCTCGATCGTCTTCATCTCGCATGCCCTGGAAGAGGCCTTGCTGCTCGCCGACCGCATCACGGTGCTACGCGACGGCAAACATGTCGTGACCGATAACGCCGTCAAATTCGACCGCGCCGCGATCATCCAGGCGATGGTCGGACGCGACCTCTCCAACACCCTCTACGGTTCGAGGAAGAGCAGCGTGCGACCGGCCGGCGCGCGCGTGCTGACGGTACAGAACCTGAAGATGGCACCGATGGTGAAGAACAATTCGCTGTCGGTGTTCGCAGGACAGATCACCGGCGTATTTGGTCTCGTCGGTGCCGGCCGCACCGAAACCTTCAAGATCGTCGCCGGCGTCCTGAAGCGCGACTTCTTCCACGGCGGTGAGATCCTGCTGCACGACAAGCCGGTGCGTTACCGGGTGCCGGCGCCGGCGGTCAAGGCCGGCATCGCCTATGTCACCGAGGACCGCAAGGTCGAGGGCTTCTTCGAGACCTCCTCGATCGCGCGCAACATCTATCTCGGCCTGCTGTCGAAGTTTCCCAAGGGCCGTATGATGCTGTCGCGGCGGGAAAACGATGCGGTCGGCAAGACCTGGATCGAGCGGCTCAAGGTTCGCACCATTGGCGAGAACGGCAAGGTGGTCGAGCTCTCCGGCGGCAATCAGCAGAAGGTCGTGATCGCCAAATCGCTGGTGCAGGAGCCGGACCTGATCATCTTCGACGAGCCGACCCGCGGCGTCGACGTCGGCGCCATCGTCGAGATCCACGAGCTGATCAACCGGCTCGCCGACGAGGGCAAGGCAGTCGTGGTCATTTCGTCCTACCTGCCCGAGATCATGGCGCTGTCCGACCGCATCCTGGTCTCGCGGCAGGGCAAGGTCGTGGAGGAGTTCTCCGCGCTGGAGGCGACGGAGGAGCGGATCATGTACGCGGCCATTCATTAAAGGAGGCGCCTACGGCCTTTGCCCCTTCTGGCGCAGCGCCTCGATCAGGCGCAGCTTCAGCTCGTCGGCGGCTTTCTGGCTGACGTCCTGGCCAATCTGCGCGCTCGCTTGCGCCAGCGCATCTGATTTCTCCAGATACTTCTTTCCGGCGGGTCCGCTGTAGAACGCCTCGATCTGGCGGAGCTCGTCGACGGTGAAACTCGCGGCGTAGAGCGCAGCGATCTGATCGGTCATCGACGCGAAGAACGGGGCGTAGATCTCGGCGCCCGGCGCCGTCATCGCATCATAATCGTGCTCGATCTCCGGCCTGTCCTGCGCGACCACGGGCCTGAGCTTGAGCATGAGCTGCGGGAGAGACGCGCGATACTGATCCGCAATCTTCAGCGTGGTGACGAGTTTTCGCGCAGCATCCATCGCCTCGGGCGACGGCGCCTGCGCCTGCGCCTGCGCGTTGCAGAGGAGAAGCAGAAGGGCGCCGGCAATCGTCAACAAGAGTCTCGACATGGATCTCTCCCGAAAAATCGTCCGCGCGGCGCGATGGGCCCTCAGCGGCCAGACGGAGTTGCGGCGATGACCTTGACCGGTGCGCCTTCGGCGGCGGGCTCTGACTCGTCGTCGACGTCGGTCACCTTGACGAAGAGGCTGGGCACTCGCTCGGCGCGGTCGAGCAGCCACGCCGCCCCGATCATGATGACGAAGCCGGCGAAGGAGACGGCGAGCTGCTCCCAGACGCCCCTGGTGTATTGCATCAGGATCCAATGCGCCGAGAAAGACAGGAACACGCTGAGGCAAAAAATCGGCAGCGAGTGCTGGCCGCACAGGATGACCGGGTGCAACCATTTCGAATGCAGCGCCTTCCAATGGCGCGGGACGAAATAGACCACCCAGATTCCCAGCGCCAGAAAGTGCGTGAAGCGCAGCATGTCGAGGTCGGTCTTATCGATCGGGTAGATTGCCTTGATCATCCATTTCGGGATCAGCGCCTCGAGCGCGTGAACGTGCCATGTCATCACGATCAGGAGGGCGAACGCAATCCATGCCGCCGCCAGGCCCATCACCGGCTTCGACCAGACCCATTTGGCGATCTTCTCGATCTGGCCGACGCCACACCAGGCGGCGAATACGAACATCAGCTGCCAGCAGAACGGGTTGAAGTACCAGGTCGTGCCGGGCGGATAGGACGCGATATTCCAGTCGAACCAGCGCGACAGGACATAGAGCACCACGGAGGACAGCAACGTCAGGTTCGGCCGGCGCACCAGACACCACACGATGAAGGGTGCTGCGAGCACCAGCGTGATGTAGAGCGGCAGCACGTCGAGATTGACCGGCTTGTAGCGCAGCGAGAGCGCCTGCCCGATCAGAATGTCCGGATGGTCGAGAAAACTGTGAACGTTGAACTCGTCCGCATACAACGGGTTGTCGAATCTCCTGATCGTGCGCGCGATTTGCGCCGTGAACAGCAGGAACAGCATGATGTGGGCGACGTACATCTCGGCCGCGCGGCGCCACAGCCGCTTGAGCGCAGCGAGGAACCAGCCGCCCGCGACGATCGGCCCGTAGATCCAGCCGACCAGATAGCCGGAGATGAAGACGAAGAACTCGGCGGCGTCGCTGAAGCCGTAATTGCGCAGCGTCAGCCAGGCCACGACGTCGTGCGGGATGTGATCGAGAAAGATCATCCACAGGCCGATGCCGCGGAACAGATCGAGCCGCAAATCGCGCTCGACCGGCGCCAGGAGAGCTTGCTGGTCCCGTGTAGTCATGGCCCCCGCCTCTTCCGGCAGGCGTCGCGCCGTCGCGGCGCCGGCAAAATCGGATGCTAAAAAATGTGAATCAAAAGGTCACCTAACCCCGCGGCTAGCCTGCCAACGGTAGCCGACCGTGGCCCCCGCGCAAGGGGCTTTGTCATCGCAATGGCAGGCAGGGACCACCGCGGGAGCTCTTTTCTTCAAAAAATGTCGAAAACAACCCCATGCACAGTAGAAGCGATGCGCCAAGCCATTGTATCAACTTCGAAATCAAGTTGGTCCGTCGGGCAAAAAAATCGGCGCGACGGTACGATCGCACGCCCATGAGCGACAAGGGTCAGGTGAGCTGATCGCCGCGGGCGAGCATCTCGTTGAGCATCGCCTCGGCCTTGTGCTGGAGCGGCAGCGCGCCACTCGCGGAGGCAATGGCGATCGTGCCGCGCAGGGCGACGAGGATCGCGGCCTTGTTCTCCGCGCTGGAGGCCGGCGTCACGACGGCTTCGCCGAACAGGGCCTCGGCCTCGAGGCCGGAGAACCCCTGCTGGCGGGCGGTGTTGCGCGCCTCGCGCAGCATGTTCTGCGCGGCCTGGACATCGCCAAGCTGGCTGGTGGCCAGCGCCAGGTAGATCGAGCTGCGCAGCACCGCCGAGGTATAGCCGATCGCCTTCGCCTCCTCGCGCGCCTCGCCAAGCATGCCGCGCGCCCGGTCGAATAGCCCTTGCTCAAGATACGCCATGCCGAGATGGCAGGCGAGCACCGGTACGAACAGCCGGATGCCGTGCTTCTGCGCCAGCACGAAACCCTCTTCGAGAATGGCCGCGGCCGCCGCCGGATCGTTGCGGCCGAGCTTCAGCCAGCCGCCGCTATAGGCGGTGGCGACGCGGTCATAGGGACGGTTGGCCTCCTCCGCGATCGCGACGGCCTGCTGCTGGAGCTGTTCGGCGATATCGAGTTCGCCCATGACGGTGTGGGTGAAGCTCTTCATCATGCAGCAGAGGAGGAGGGTGTATTTTGGCGGAGCGCCGAAGGGCGCACTTGCCTCCGGCCCCATCAGATGGGCCCGGGCTCTCGCGAACGTCTGCTCTGCCTCGCGATAACGACCGGCAAGGAAATAGGCCTGCCCGAGATTGTATTGTGCAAGGTTACGCCAACCCGGGTTGCCCGACTCCTCGGCAAGGCCAACGACTTCCTCGCCGAGAGCAACTGCTTCAATCGGCGTCCCGTAGAAGTTCTGCCCACCCGCCATGACGGTCATGGCGGCGACCTTTCTTCCGATGTCGTCAATATCATTGGCCCGGCGCTCGGCCTCCTTTCCGAGATCGACCCACTCGGCAACCCGACCGGACCAGATGAACGCCATGCGGGCCTCCATCCGAAGGTCAATGGCATCCGACTCCCGCGAACGCGTCATCGGGGTTTTGTCGAGTGAACTCATCCCGATCTCGAAATAGTCGACCGCATCGGCGTATGCCGAGCGCACGAGACATTTCTGGGCGGCGCTCCTCCCGTAGCTGAACGCCTTCAGCCAATCCTTCGCCCGCATGGCGTGGTAGCAGAGCGTGTCAGGACCATCGCTCCATGTCTCATCGCTCTCGAAGGCCGCAAGAATCCGCGCGTGTATATTTTCACGCACTTTTTCCACCATCGACTCGTAGGTCACTTGGCGGACCATTTCGTGTCGAAACTCGATCGAGTCCTCAAGTTCGCTATCGATCCTGACAAGCAGCTCGGCCCGATCGAGCGCTTCGAGACAATCCTGAAAGACGTCTTGAGGCAGAACCGCGACATTCCGCAGCATGGCTATGCTTGAACGTGGGCCGAGCGCCGCCGCGATTTGAAGAACCGAGCGTTCCTGCCTCGATACGCGATCGAGCCGCGCAGCAATCACTCCTTGGATGCTGGTGGGGATGCCGAGCTCATCGATGGGACGAACGAGGGCAAGGTCACCCCACTGACCGCGAAGCGTGCCACTGTCCTTCAGCCCGCGGCAGACTTCCTCGAGAAACAGGGGAACGTTGGCGGTATGAGAGATGATCCGATTCTTCAAATCGAAGTTCGTCGTGGATGGGCCGAGCATATCTGCCAACATGGCCAATCCCGAATCGTCGTCCAGGGGACGCATTGCTATCACTTCCGCACGGCACCGTGCGACCCACTCAGGCATCCCGTTCGGCCTGCTCGTGAGAAAAACCAGCAGGTTCGAGACTTGTAGCGACGCGATTGCAGCAACGACCGTGTCGCTGGCTCGATCGATCCAGTGCAAGTCCTCGACGAGAAGAACCGTGCGTTGCTGAAGGGCTAAGCTCTGAACGATGGCGCAACTTGCATCGGAAATGGTGCGAGCACGCGCGTAGGGCTCCAGCTCGCTCCAGCTACGATCCGTGACCGGAATATCCAATATTGAGTCGATCGCGAGTTGATGGATCGCCGACAACTCCTTTCGGATGTCAGCCAGACGATCCGAATCTCTGGCGGCAACCTCCAAGATCGAGAGTATAGTACGCTTGAGCGCGCTGAACGGCGCGCCTTGAAGATTTGGACTGCATTCGGCGTCAACGAGTCGCCAACCGCCGGCCCTGAGGTCCTGGGCAAACTCGTGCGCGAGCCGGGATTTTCCAATGCCAGCGTCGCCGATCAGCAGGACGGTTTGTCGCCCCGCGCTGGCCCGTTCCGCGGCGCGTCCCAACAGCGCCCGCTCCGTGGTGCGATCGACAAACCGCGAAACGCTCCGTGCCCGTCGCACCCGCCAGCTCGAAAGATCGCTCGCGCCCACGACACGGTAGACTGGCAGCGGCTCATTGAAGCCGCGTAGCCCCTTACGGCCCAAGGATTCGAACCGGACATGCCCATCCGCGAGCTTCTGGCAGGCTTCCGACGCGTAGATCTGATTCGCCTCGGCCGCCGCCTCCAGTCGGGCGGCCAGATGCTGGGCGGCGCCTCCGATCTCGTAGACCTTGGAAAACTCGCTGGCGACCATGTAGGCGACGACGTGGCCTGAGTGGAGACCAACCCGGACCTGAAGTCCGGGATCGCCCAGGCTCCCAACGCGCCGGACCAGTTCGATGGCCGCATGACAGGCCAGGGGAGCGTGGTTGTCGTCGGCAATCGGTGCGCCAAAGACCGCAGCCAGCCCGTCCCCCAGCTCCTTGCTGACGATTCCGCCAAACTGACGTACCGCACCCCTCATGGCCGCCAGTGCAGGCTCCAGGCGCGATACCGCCTCCTCCGGCTCCAGTTCGGCAACAAGCCCTGTGGAGTCGATGACGTCGGCCCGGAGAATTGTCACAAACCGCCGTTCGCTATCGGGATCGCCGCGCTGACGCACCGCCGCCCCGCACTTGGAGCACCAGCTATCGTCCGGATCAATCGCCGACTGGCACGCGAAGCAATGCATTCCTGCGCCTTCAAAGGTCGCGGCATTGCTGTCGACCAGCACCCGCGAGCAACCCCTGGTAAGAATACCTATCGAGAACCGCTTAGCAATCAGGCTCGCTCATCGCCGCGGGGCACGGTGTGGGTGGCGATCTGGACGAAACACAGTCCTGAGTGGTAGCGTATGCAAATCCCAGCAAAAATGGGGCATATATTCTGGCGACGCCAGGTTGGCCGAACTGACCAGCGTCGTGTAGCTGTATGTATTTCCGCAAAGCCAAGGACATATTGAAGGAAAAGACGATGGGCTCGAGAACTTACACCGGGGCTTCATTCAAAGATTTGATGAACGACAATTATTTCCCGTTGGAAAACATGCAGAGGAGCGTGGACATCCTCAAGGCGTCCGAGGACATCCACCTGCCGACCCTGGAGTATGGCCAGTATCACCTGATCCTGACGCCGGCGGACAGATGGCCGGACGGAAGCGCCAAGCATTGGCAAAAGGAGAAGGGCCGCGCCCGCGTCGACCTCAGCACCCAGCCGAATACCATCCCGCTGTCCAATGACGAGCCCGGCGTGATCCCCCTGACGCGGTGTACGCTGCTCGATGCCTGCGTCCGGAAATGCTTCAATTCCGAGCCGCCGATCCCGATGAAGACGAAGATCATCACCCACGCGGCAAGCGATGCCTTTGCCCATCGGCACGAGATCAGGCTGGAGTGGGAGTATGATAATGGCGAGGACCATGCGCCGACGCTGCTCAATCTGACGATGGTCTGCCCGCACAGATCCTGATTGCGCGAGAGACCAAACGCGGAAGCTTTTGTATCGACTGAAGATGGTCCGTCGTCGTCGCGGCCCGCGCTACACGACGGATCGATCCTTCCCTCGCCACTCAGCCCACGATAATGCGCCGCCCCACGAGAGACCGGCCGTCAACGCCGCGCAAAGCGCGTGCTGAAGGCTGCGCCGCACGGGTGTCAGGAAATGACAACCGCGCTGAGAGGGCGACGCCCGCTTGCCGGCGCCGGACCATCCGCGTAGCCAACCCGGAAGCCGAAGATCGGCTCCCAGCCGTTCCAGACGCCGCCGAGATTCATTCGAGCGGCGATCGAAGAATTGCCGCCGCCTTGCGTCTCGAAGTCGATGACTTCGATGGAATGGTTCATCGGCTGCAAGGCCAACCCGCGCTGCACCCCTTCGAGGTGAATGCGTTGCCACAAGCGACCAGCCTCGATGTGCAGGCGATGATCCGCCCTCGATCCGCGAACCATGATCAATCCAAATGACGGTGCGGTGGCGCAGGTAACGGCCTGGGTCAATTCGAGCCAGCTCTTGTCGATTTTCTGAAACGCGGCCTCGTCGATGTTGGTGCCGCTCGCCGACGCCCGGATGCCGGCATGACGGCCCTCGCGCAGCGATTCGACATCGAGAATCCGCCGCGTCCCCTCGAGGGTCAAATCGCTGAAAGCCTTGCCTGCATCGTCACGGGCGTTGATCAGCAGGAGTTTGACGTCAGGCGACGTGGCCTGACGGTTGAACGCATTGAGGATACTCGTCTCAATTTGCCGGTCTCGCTGGTAAGGCCCACGGTGCGTATGCCGCCGCGCAATCGCGTCCTGATGGGGATGGGCTGACGCGGGCGTCAGCTCGAATGCCAGCGTTGCGGCAACGCCGTCCGCCGCCCCATCGGGCAGCAGCGAGACCTTGGCGTTGAAACCCTGGGAGGGCGCTGCCACGCAGGCGTTCTCGATGGCGCAGCCGAGCCCCATATAGAATTCGCGGCGAAAGGGATCCAGGCCGCCAAGATTTCGCTTTTCATCCGCGATGACCTGGATCTCGTTGGACCCGAGCCGAAACAGCCAAGGCTGCGTATTATAAGGGCTGGCTGCCAGGATGGCGCCGGAAGCTACTCGAAGCGCTCCGGCTCCCGCATTCGACTGCCAATAATCCCAGGGGGCAACTCCGCCTTCGCTCGGCAAAGCCGCGATGGATCCGGCCCCGATCTCCGCCGCAGCGTCGCGGCTGAACCGCACACCGGCGGCCATCGCGACACCACCGGCGACGACCATTCGCCTCGAAATCAAATGATTTGTCATGGCTATTTCCTCAACGATGATGGAATCAATTCCGCTTTGCTTCCAGATGAATGGTCAGGCTCACTGTTTTCCCGACCATGTCGGAGGCGGTCCACATCCCCTGGCCGATGCCGAATGTGGTGCGATCCAAATCCAGCTTCGCATCCATCCGCGCGATCTCGCCGTTAATATCGAGCGTGAAAGGCAAGGCAACCGGCTGCTTGACGTCGCGGAGCGACAGCGTGCCGCGGGCCATGAAGCCCTTTTCGGTCCGCTCGAAAGTCTCGGCTTCAAATACGGCTCGCGGAAATCGCGCGATGTCGAACCAGTCGGACTTGGGGAGTTCGCGGTCCCGGTCTTCCGCGCCGGTCGAAACGCTGGCGGCATCCACTTCGACCCGCACTTTCGATGAGGGGAGGTCGTTGGGGTCGAACGCGATGTCGGAGCTGAACCGCCGGAACTCTCCCTTGACCGTTGCCCCTGCTTGACTCACCTCGAATTCGATCCGGCTTGCGGCCGTGACCGGTATCCATCGGGTGGCAGCCTGTCCGGCGCCGACGCCGACGAGCAGATTTCCAACGACCGCGACGGCAACATGACGCAATACGCTCATCACCGTCTCCGCAACGTCGGAACGCTCGGCAGCATTCGCTGCAATATCGAATCGCGCATGATCACCCGGTGGTAGAGCGCCGCGCCGACGTGGAGAGAAACGAGTCCGACGACTCCCCATCCCAGCAGCCAATGAGCGGACCGCCAAAGCTCTCTCATATCCGTGCCGCCACCGAGGAGCGGGGGTACGTCGATCAGGCCGAAGAACGAGAGCGGAAATCCAACGCTCGAATTATAGGCCCATCCACTCAGCGGGAGACCGAACATCAGAAGATAGAGACCGAAATGAGTGGCATTGGCGGCGCGACGCTGCCACTCCGGTGTCCCCGTCGGCTTGGGTGGTGGCGGCCGCAGCCTCTGCCAGACGATACGGACGATGGCGAGCACCAAGATCAAGAGGCCGAGAGATTTGTGGAGGGCGTACGCTTCCATTTTGCCTGGACTGAGCGGCATCCTGACCATCTGCCAGCCGATCACGAACAGGGCGGCAATGATCGCGGCGCTTCCCCAGTGAAATAGAATGGCCGGGCCGCTGTAGCGCGTAACCGCCGTCTGATTCATGACGCACCGAACTCGACATCAACGGTGATCGTGACGTCATCACCAACCATCGGAAGAAAACCCATGATCTTGAAGTCGCTGCGTTTGATAACGCCGCTCGCCGCGAACCCGATCCGCTGCGCGCCTGTGATCGGATGCTTGCCCTTCTTCTGGAGCGTCGCGTTCAACGTGACCGGGTGAGTCACACCGTGCAATGTCAGATCGCCCGTGATTTTGGCGGTCGATTCGCCGGACCGTTCCACCTTGGTGGAAACAAACTTCATTTCCGGAAAGCGGTCCGTTTCGAGAAAATTGCCGCCGCGTACCGCGTTCGACCTGCCGCCGTCGAATGCATCGATACTCGCCGCGTTGATGCGAACCTCAAGTCGGGCCTCCTCAGGCGCCTTTTCGTCGATCGAAAGCTGTCCCTGAACCTCTCTGAACACCCCTCGACTGATCGAGAAGCCCAGATGATCCAGCGAATACATGACCGAGGTATGGGTGCTATCGAGGCTGAAGTTTTCGGCGTAGGCCGGAAGCAGACCAAGCAGCAAACCCAAAGCGGTGAAACGAGCCAGTTTGAACACAATGCCTCCAGGATCAGATCGACATATCTGCTATAATCCCATTATTTGGGATTTAAAACTTTCTTATTTGTAATGAATCTCGTATACTGAATATGTTGAGGTAAAGGCCGTGGCAGGAACTGGATCAGTCCAACACCTTTCAGCGCTCCTGGATCTATTCACCGACCGGCAATGGATCGTGACCATTGACGAGGTGATGGCCAAACTGGAGCTTCCCCGCAGCACGGCCTATCGGACGGTGGGCGCATTGAGCCGCGCAGGATTCCTCGACCGCGTATCCGACGAGGGCTATTCGCTCGGGCCGAGAATCCTTCAGCTTTATCGATTGCTGCAAGTCGGTGATCCCCTGCTCCAGGTCGCACGCCCCGTTTGCATGGCCTTGGCGGCGACTGCCCCGCGCGGAAGTGCTGTTCTGCTTTGCCGGTCGTATTTCGATGGCGTGATGTGCGTCCATCAAGAGATGGCGCCGGGACCGCAGGAGGCGGTGAGCTATCAGGTCGGGCGCCCGATGCCGCTATATCGCGGCTCCTCGTCAAAGACCGTTCTCGCCGCGCTGGATCGCCCGCGGCTGACAAAACTGTACGATCGGCAGTCGGATGATATCAGGCGAGCGGGCTTCGGCGAGAGCCGCGAGGCGTTTTTGGCAAACGTCAAAGCGATCCAGCGCGCAGGCTATTGCGTCGCGCGCGGCGAGGTCGACAAGGGACGCATTGGCATCTCTTCCCCGTTCGCGGACAAGGGTATCGGATTGACCGGCTGCATCAGCCTGGTTCTGTCCGAGGCATCATCGACCGAAGAGGACATCAGCAGGGCGATTGTTCAGGTCGCTGCGGCCGCGCACGACACCATGCAACGCCTCGCGGTCTGGAAGCCTGCAACGCGTTCCTCGGACATCGACTCTCCGGCACGGCCGGACGCAACCAACCGAGCGACCGCGTCCGGATCGCCGAGTCGAAGAGCTCGGTCTACGTCGTAGCATCGGTGGTGCCGTTCGGCTCTTCGCCGGGCGGAGCCGGCAAACAACCGGCAAACAAGAAGCCCGCCAAACGGCGGGCTTCTTCACATCGGAGGACTTTGAACCCAGGCGCGTGATGGTGTCATGTCTCCCGTCGCCGGGTTCGAATTCGGCCTAGCCGGTGACAGTTGCCCCGGCGTAGGACGCCGTGCTCTTGGCGCGGTTGTCGATGCTGAGCGCGCCGGCGCCGAAGGCCGCGATCTGGAGCAGTCCGCCCGCCATCATCACATTCTTGAGGAAGTGAATCATCTGGTTCTGGTCGGCGAAGTTGCTGTGGAACGCAACAGCGGTCGCGATCGAGAACACGGCGAGCGCAAGCCCGACGGCGCGGGCCTGGTAGCCGGCGATCAGCAGCAGGCCACCGCCCAGTTCGACGACGACGGCCACGGCATAAGCAAGCGGCGGCAGCGGCAGCCCCGCCGAACTGATGAGGGCCGTGGTCGCCGCGTAGGCGCCCAGCTTGCCGAGGCCGCTCATGGCAAACGGGAGGCCGATCAGAAGACGGCCGGCGAAGGGAAGATAACGGGTGAAGCTCATGATCGTGGTCCTTGCTTGCGATGATTGAATTTCGGCGAGCCAAGCCTTGATTTCGCAGGCCTTGGCCTCGCCGGTCGCGAACCCTGTCGGCGTCCGCTTCCCCCCTGTTATCGGTCTGAACCGGTCTGGCGATTAGTCGGTCAATTTCAGACGGATCGTTCCATCTGGTGAACGATCGCCGGCCAGCAGCAGCCTTGCGCGACGTCGTTCAGCCAATGGAACGGTCCGTCCGACCCACGCCGGCTAATGCGGCGGATCAACCGTCTCTATAACCGGTCCATCGAAGGAGACGGATCATGTTCGACATGTTGAAAATCAAGCTGATCGCAACGCTGCGAAGCTTCCAGCACGCCTGTCTGACACCGGTCATGCGGGACGACGACGGAGACGACGGTGATATCGCCACGCCGAAGACCTGCGCGGACGATGATCTCTGAAGCGTGACTGATCTCTGAAGCGAGATTTGGGGCCCGTCGATCCGCTTTCCGGTCGACAGCAGCGATTCGGCGTTGAAAGCCGGGAGAATTTATGATGCGGATGAATGCCCTGATCCCGCCGAACGCGGGAGGAATTGACCCGGCGGCGCCCTTCATGCGGGACTTCAACGATCTCTACTTCTTCGCGGCCGTGGTCAAGCACGAGGGATTTTCGGCAGCGGCCCGCGCACTCGGCTTGCCGAAGTCAAGGATCAGCCGCCATGTCGCGCTGTTGGAGGAGCAGCTGGGCGTTCGCCTGATCGAGCGATCGACGCGCCGTCTGAGCATCACGGCCGTCGGCCGGGACGTTTATCGGTACGCGCAAACCGTGGTCGACGCCGCAGACGCCGTAGATGAAGTCGCCCTGCGGATGAAATCCGAACCTCAGGGCCTTGTCCGCATCGGCTGCCCCGTCGGCGTCCAGAGGACGCTTGCGCCGAAACTGCCCGAGCTTTTCGCGAAATATCCGCGCCTCAGGACCCAGTTCCTCATCACCAACCGGCCCATCAACCTGATCGAGGAGCAGGTCGACGTCGCCATTCGCATCCGGGAAAATCTCGACACCGACGCCGAGATGCAAATGCGCAAGATCGGGATCAGCCGGAGGATTCTGGTCGCGAACACAGCCCTCCTCAGGGAGCATGGAGCGCCCAAGGAGGCGAGCGACCTTTCGCGGCTGCCGCTGCTCGATGCAACGGAAACGCCGGGTCCGCGCACATGGGAGCTTTCAGGCCCTCGGGGGCAAAAGGCCTCGATCGCGGTCGAGCCGAAGGTCTCAGCCGGTGACTTCGCCATTCTCATCGAGGCGGCCCAGGCCGGGATCGGCGTAGCCCTGCTGCCCGAAATTCAATGTCAGGACGCCCTGCGCGATGGACTGCTGGTCCGCATTCTGCCGGACTGGAGCGCCAAGGACGGCATCATCCATCTCGTCTTTCCGTCCCGGCGCGGCATGCTGCCCGGCGTTCGCGCCACGATTGATTTTCTGGCCACCGCGCTGAAGGCTCAGGTCTGAAGGCTCAAGTCTCGCTCGCTGTCATGAATCAGCCGCGGGCCTCGCGTCCTCGAGCTGCAAGAGGCGCGACTCCACGAGCGTCACGGAGCCGCCAAGAAGGCAGCCGACAGGCCGGCTGCCGGCGAAGCCGAGGCGCACGTGGATCTCGGACAAGGCATCCATGGCCCGCCCCTGCATGACAGTGATCCGCTCGCTGTTGCGTTCGACAAGGCCGTTCTTGAGCAGTCCGAACGCGAGCGCCGCAGCGGCGATGCCCGTGGCGGCATCCTCCGGATAGCCCGACGATTTCGGGAATTGCCGCGCCTCGAAACGCCGTTCGCCCTGATGTTCGATGGCGTAGGGGTAAAGTCCGGTGGACCCGATCCGCCCACAGCACGCCTCGATCTGCGCTGGGTCCGGTACCAGCTCATTGAGCTGACGGACGCCCTTGATCGGGACGAGGGTCTTCACGCGCGACGTGACGGCGTTCTGCACCGGCAGATCAAGCAGATCGCCACGCGATATCTTGAGCGCAGACAGAACCTCATCCTCCTCGGCGCGCGTCAAATCGACGACCTTGCCGACCGGCTGGCTGATCTCGACAGATGGCTCACCCGAGCTTCCACGATCGACATAGCCTGTCACCGGTCCGCTGAGCGTTTGGATGCGAACCTGTTCGCCCGGCAAACGGCCCTTGATCGCAAGGGCCCAGAGCGCACCAATCGTCGCGTGACCACACATCTCCATCTCATGCCGCGGAACCCAGAACCGGAAAGTATAGTCGGAGTCGAGGCCTGGGGCCGGCAGCACGAAGCCCGATTCGTGCCCGAAATGCCGGGCCACCGACTGCATTCCCGCGCTCGGAAGGTTCGATGCATCGACGACGATTGGACAAGGGTTGCCACCGCGCCCCAGGTGCGTGAACACACTGACAAGTTCGATCTCGGTCATCGGACGGCTCACTTCATGGACGGCGCGACGGCATCGACGATCGCGTTGGTGTAGGATTCTGCGACCGGAACGGTGACAGGCCTCCGTTCGGCCTCTTGCAGGAAACCGTAGTTCTGCAACATACCTGCCTCGTCGATTTTCGGATTGTCGCCGAATGACGGAAGGCTCAACGCCCAGGCCATGTCGAACTCGCCCTTTGGCACCTGCGTAAAAAAAGGACGCACCGCCTCCCGAGCTTCATCCGGATTTGTCTTTGCAAATCGAAGCCCCTTCCAGAGGGCTCGGACCACCTTCTGCGCCATCTCGGGCTTTCCGGCAATCCAGTCATTCCGCGCGATCAAGGTATAGAAGAGAAAGTTGGCAAACGGCGGATACTCGCCCTTGGCAAAATTGAACAGCATGGCACCGCCAAAACGCTCGATGCCCGTCGTCGAGGTCGGCGCGGACAATGCATATCCATCGATGCGCTTCTGACCGAAGGCGGCGAGCATGCTGCCGCCTCCCCCGATCGGCGTGATGGTCATGTCGCGATCCGGATTCAATCCGCCGAACTGCGCAATGTGCCGGACCATCAGGTCGGTCAGGCTGCCGGGCCCGGCCACGGCAATGGTGAGCCCTTTCAAGGCCGCCGCCTTCGCCTTGGGATCCGACAGATTGGCCAGGTCGATCCTCTTGGCGACGTCGGCCGACAGAACCAGGTCGGAGCCGAACTGGGTCTGCACCGCGGCAAACGACTTCAACAACTGCCCCTTCTCCTGTGCCCTCAATTGGACGGTTGGGCTGCCGACATAGATGTCGGATTGACCACCCAGCACGGCGGCCAGCGCTTCGGCGCCTCCCTTGGAGAAGGTGATCACCTCGGCATCCAGGCCCTCCTGCTCGAAGAACCCTTTCGTTCGCGCCACGTAGATCGGAATGTAGATGAAGCCCTCGCTGGGCTGGCCAAGGACAACCTTCTGCTTCGACTGCGCAATGACGGGGGCTCCGAGAATGCCGGCGACACCTGCGCTGGTGATTGCGATAGCCTTACGGCGTGTGACTGGCATGTTGATCTCCGCGGGACGAAAGGGCGAGTGGGTGCGAACGACGCGCTACACGGTGGTTTCGCGGTGTTCTTCGGCCTGTTTCCAGGGCATGAGCATTCGCTCAGCCGTCTTGACCGCAAGATTCAGCAGCATCGTGAGAGCGACAATCGCGATCAGGGCCGCGAACACGCCGGGTGTATCGAATTTGGCAGCGGCGTTGGAAACGAGGTAGCCGAGGCCTCTGTTGGAAGCGATGATCTCGCCGACGATCGCGCCAATCAGCGCATACGGCACCGACAGCCGCAGGCCGGCAAAGACCCAATTGATCGCGGAAGGCAGCACCAGCTTCGTCATCAATTGGCGTTCGGACGCTCCCATCAGGCGGATGACGGTCAACTGCTCTCTGCTCACACTGCGAACACCGGTGTAGGTATTGAGGAAGACGAGGAAGAAAACGGTGGCGGCAGCCAGCACGATCTTCATTTCAATGCCGATGCCGAGCCACAGCACGAACAGTGGCGCCAAAGCGACCTTGGGAAGGCTGTACAAAGCGGTCAGGAATGGATCCAGAATATCGGCAAGAAGACGCGAACTTCCGAGAAGCAAACCCACGACGATGCCGGCGCCCCCGCCAATCAAGAAGCCGAGCAAGGCCTCGACGGTCGTGATCGAGGCGTGGAACAACAACTCCCCGCTTCTCAACGCCGACCAGAAACTCGCGGCAATGATGGATGGCGTCGAAACATAGAACTCGCTCCCCGACCAGGTCGACCCGACTTGCCAACCCAACAGCAGGAACATCAGGAGCCCGAGGCGGGCGAGCAGGATCGTCGAGGTCGACGGAGCTTTCTCCATGACGTGCCTCCTCAGGCTGTTGCCGCAAGTGGAGTCGGCGAGGACGAATTCAGGTCCGGCGTCAGCAGCGTCCACAGCTCGTTGGTGAAGGCGTGGTGGCGCGCGTCGAATCGCAAGCGCATCAGGTCGCGATCCCTGGGCAGCGGATTGTCGACAATTTTCGCGACCGTGCCCGGGCGGCCCTGGAACACCGCGCATTTGTCCCCCAACGCGGCAGCCTCCTCGATGTCGTGCGTCACGAACATCACGGTGAGATTGACGCTCCGGCAGATTCGCAGGAGTTCGGCCTGGAGGGTCATCCTGAGTTGCGCATCCAATGCGCCAAATGGCTCGTCGAGCAGAAGCGTTTCGCGGTCGGCGGCGAGCAGTCTCGCCAGCGCGCAGCGCTTCCGCATGCCGCCGGAGATCTGGCTCGGATATGATCTGGCGAAGTCCTCAAGTCCGACCAGCGCCAGGAGCTCTGCTATCCGCGCCTCGCGTTGACTGCGAGGAAGTCTGGCGATTTCCAGTGGGACTGAGATGTTCTCTGCAACCGTCCGCCATGACAGCAGATGGTCCTGCTGCGTCATGTAGGCGACCTTCGGATTCAATCCGACGACAGGCGCGCCATCATAGGCGACCTGCCCCGCGCTCGGCCCGATCAGCCCGGCAACGAGATTGAGCAGCGTGGACTTTCCGCAGCCGGACGGCCCCAGCAGCATCGCGATTTCACCACGCTTGATCGACATCGTGACACCACGAATCGCGGTGTAGCTCTCGGCGCCGATCTGGAAAGTCTTCATCACATCCGTGAAGGTGATGAAGTCGTCCCGCTGGACATTTTCCATTGTGATCTGCTCACCCTCGCCATGTCGAACTCCGGCAAGGATTGAGGGTAAGGGCGAATGCCGCCCTGTGCGCGACCGAACGGGCCTTATGTCCCGTCAGATCGGGCCATACCCTTGCGTATGTCCGTGGGCGTAAGGCCGACCACGCGCCGCATGGTCCGGGCGAGGGACGAGCCGGATTCAAATCCAACCCGCCAGGCGACCTCCCCGACAGGCAAATTCGTCTCCAGCAGGAGTTCGCGCGCCCGCATCACCCGCTCCCGCTCGTGACATTCCAGCAGCGACATGCCGGTCTTCTCACGAAACAAACGCGTGACATGCCGCCTGGAGACCGAAGAAATCAGCGATCACATCCAGCGGCAGGTCGTTGGCGACATTTTGCCTGATGAAGCTCTTGATCTCGGACACGAGCGCGTCGCCATGACCTTCGGCACGGGCCGCCGAAAGTTGCTCGCTGCGTTCGATCTGAGACAGGCAATTGATCAGAAGCGCCGCCGCGACATGGCCTCGCGCGGTGCGGTTTGCCACATCGTCGGGATCTGCCGCTGCCTGGCACAGGCTCTGGAGCGATCGTATCTCCGGGGTCATCGAAAAGAAGGCGGGCAGATCAAGCCTGGCCCGGACCCGGCTCAGCGATCCCAGGCGCGCCTCGATCCTGGCGAACTGCTCGTCGGTCGTGTAGATCGCCAGATGACGATGTCCGCTGCGGGCCGCGGCAGTCTGGTGCGCCAGGCCCCCTCGTACCGCAACGAAACGGTCCTCGCTCAGCCAGGCCCCCGACTTTCTCGTCTCATCGCGAAAATCGACGGCGCCGGTGCGGGGCAGGAAAATCATCAGGCCGTCATGCCAGTGCCACGGCATGAAGTAGTCACCGCCTCCGCCCATCAGCGTAAGCTGATCGTCGTCGGCGACGAGCATCGTTGCGGCCGCCGTATCCCGAAGCTGCTGAATGGACCGGAACATGCCGCCAAGCTAGCAGATGTCCGGCGGTTGGAAAGATCAAGATCACGCCACGCCAGGCCCGAACTGCCCAGATCGCCGAGCGATATCGAGCTCAGGCGAGCGCCTGAACCTTTCTATTGCTCGATCTTGGAAAGAGCCCCGAAGATATCGGCGCGCAGATCCTCGTAGTCCTCCAGGCCGACCGACAAGCGGATGAGCCCATCGGTGAATCCGTGCTTGGTGCGTTCATCAGGCGCGTAGGTCGCGTGCGTCATGCTGGCGGGATGCTGAACCAAGGTCTCGGCGTCGCCGAGGCTGACCGCCCGGGTCACCAAGGCCGTCGCATCCATGAACGCCTTGCCGGCGGCGAGCCCGCCCTTGAGCTCCATCGCGATCATGCCGCCATAGGCCTTCATTTGCCGGGTCGCGAGCGCATGCTGAGGATGACTGGAAAGGCCAGGAAAGAAAACGCGCGCGACCGCAGGATGGCCCTCGAGGTCGTGGGCCAATCGTTCGGCGGTCGCGCAATGGCGATCCATTCGCAGCGACAGGGTCTTGAGGCCCCGGAGAACAAGGAATGCATCGAGCGGGGAAATGCATGCGCCGTTCATTTCCTTGATACCAACGAAACGAAACTGGTCGACGAGCTCCTTGCGCGAGACGACGACGCCCGCCAGCAGATCGCCGTGGCCGCCGAGATATTTCGTCGCCGACTGAACGACGATATCGGCACCGAGTGTCAAAGGTCGCTGTAGATAGGGTGTGCAGTAGGTGTTGTCGACGACGAACAACGCGCCATGCCGGGAGGTGATTTCGGAAATGGCGGCGATGTCGACGACGCGCATGTTCGGATTGGACGGCGTTTCCGTGATGACCAGTCGCGTCTTCGGGCCGATCGCAGCCGCAACATTGGCCGCGTCAGTCATGTCCACAAAGCGCGTGGTGATTCCAAATCGCTCGAGATGATGGTGAAGCAGGGCGAAGGTGCAGCCATAAAGCGTCTTGTCGGCAATGATCTCGTCCCCGGCCTTGGTGAGCGTCCAGATGACCGCTGTCAGCGCGCCCATGCCCGATGACGTCGCAAGGCCGGCTTCACCCTCTTCCAACGCGGCGAGACGGGTTTCCAGAACAGTGGCCGTCGGGTTGCCGACGCGACCGTAGATATATCCCTGTGCTTCGCCCGCAAAACGCGCGCTACCAGACTCCGTTGTGTCGAAGGCGTATGTCGATGTCAGGAAGACGGGCGGATTCAGAGCACCGTGGTAGTCGAGAGGGTCGTATCCGAAATGGATCGCTCTGGTGGCGAAGCCCTGTTGTAGGTTACGTCGTGACATCACAATCCTTCCCGGCTCGGAGCGCGCAACGTGGCCAGTAGCCGCCCCGGCGAGCTGTCCGGCTCGCCGACGCGTCGTCCGTCAAATCAGCGACGATCGGCCCCGTCAGACGTAATTAATCTGCCAAACTTGACATGATGCTGATATTACATCGGCATGGATAAAGATCGACCGAATGAATCACGGGATGTCGCTCAGACTCCCGACCTTGACCGAATTGACGTCGGCATTTTGCGGCTTTTGCAGAATAACGCCCGGCTCTCGGTCAAAGAGATCGCCGCCGAGATCGGCCTTGCACCCTCCACCACGCATGAGCGGATCAGAAGGATGCGTGAGACCGGCATCCTCCTGGGAACTCATGTCGAGGTGAATCCCAAGGCGCTCGGCATCGGGCTCGAAGCCTTGCTGATGATCGAGCTCTCAAAACACAATCGGGGCATCGTCGATCAGTTCTTGGATGAGATCGTCAGCGTGCCCGAAGTGAGGTCAGCCTTCCTCGTTTCCGGGCGTTACGATCTGGTCGTTCATGTCGTGGTCCACGACACCCAGCACCTCAAGGATCTTGCGCTCGATCAGTTCACGATCCGGCCAGGCGTAACGCGCATTGAGACATCGATCATTTTCGACGCCCGGCGGCGGTACGAGCTGCCCGTCTTCCGTTCGCTGAGGTGATCCCCGCACGACTCGCGCATGCCTCGCGGTGACGTCAGGACTCGCATCCCCAAAACAAAAATGGCCCGCGTGATGCGGGCCATTTTCTCATCGGAACCGGATGTCCGAACTTGGTTGCGGGGATACGCCACCACCGACCATGCCGGGACGACGGCCTTCAGCACCGTCGGCCGGCCAAAGTTCGTGCCTTGTCAGCGAAGTCCGCCGGTGACGTGAAGTGTCTCGCCCGTGATGTAGGACGCGTCGTCCGAAGCGAAGAAGGCCACCGCGGCGGCGATCTCCTCGACCTTGCCGATGCGGCCGAGCGGGGTGGCGGATTCGATCCACGTACGCATGTCGCCCTCGTGCAGGCCGGCCGAGACGACGCCTTCGGTGGCGATCATGCCCGGATTGACGGCGTTGACGCGGATCTTGCGCGGCGCAAGCTCCTTCGCCAGCACGGCGGAGATTGCATCCACCGACGCTTTCGTCGCGGTGTAGACGGCGGTGTTCGCCGGCGCCATGGTCGATACGCCGGAGCTGATGTTGATGATGCTTCCGCCTTTGGGGTTGAAGTGCTTCGACGCTTCACCCGAGACCAGCAGCAGACCAAGCACATTGAGGTCGAAATGCTTGTGGAAGTGCTCAGGCGTGATGGCCTCGAGCGGGGCGAATTCGTAAACGCCCGCATTGTTGACCAGGATGTCGATCGCACCGAACGCCTTCACGGTCTCAGCGACGACGCTTGTGACGGCTTTGGCGTCGGCCAGGTTGCCGTGGACCGCAACGGCCTTGCCACCCTTGGCGACGATGCCGGCGACCACGCGGTCGGCGGCCTGCTTGCTGGAGCTGTAATTGACGGCAACCGCTGCACCCTCGGCCGCAAGCCGGACGGCGATTTCGGCACCGATGCCTTTGGATGCGCCGGTCACGAGCGCAACTTTTCCTTCGAGTCTCTTGGTCATCGCAGTTCTCCATGATCCGGCTGTATGCCGATATTCAATAGTTCAATACTAGTGAACTATTGAATAAGTTCAAGGGAGGCGCTATATTTCAGTCATGGTGCAGTTCGTTCACCCAGCGCGGGACGATATTTCGCTGGCCGGGGTGCTTGCAGCGCTCGCGGATCCGATGCGGCTGCGCATCGTCAAAAGCCTGGCCGCGCAAAACGATTGTATGTCGTGCACCGAAGCGGCGCCTTGCCCTGAGATGGCGAAGTCGACCCTGTCCAACCATTTTCGCATCCTGCGCGAGGCCGGCCTGATCCGGACGTCAAAGCAGGGTGTCCAGCACCGCAACGTTTTGCGCGAGGAGGACATCAACGCGCGGTTTCCGAAACTGTTGAAGATGATCCTGAGCTTTCCGGATTGAGGGCAGTCGCGCAGGACAACAGATTTGCGGGAGGGTGTCGCTGACGTTTCCACCCGGAGCGGTGGTCAAACAAGAATAGCCCGCGTGATGCGGGCCATTTTCGGAGATTGCAGTCCAGTGCACTCAACTCTGACGGCGCGTTGAGTGCACCGTAACTCCCCCGCCATGTGCCAAATATGTGCCATGTAGCTTTTGGAAATCCCTGACAACGCGTGGTTTTCCAAGATGCGGCAGACTTACCCGTCGCTGGGGGTCGAGGCGGGAGGAATCCAGTCCGCCGGGCGATGAAACACCATTTTTCGGTCGCCAGCTTTGAGCAGCCGGTAGTGCGCCCAAGTCATGTCGCTGACCAATTCATCGCCCGCATCCGTGACCATGTGCCTTACATGGGGGAAGTGTCCAAACTGGCAGGCGAAGTGCCGATTCATATCGAGCCGAAAATCCTCACCTTGCAGGACATTGAGAAATGCGTCGTCAAAGTCGCCCAGGACAAGATTCACGATGGTCGTTGGATTGACGGCGAGGTTGTACGTAAACGGCACCATGCCCGGCAGCGGTAACCGTACCGCGGGATGCTCGGGAGACCGGATTGTCATAACGGGGGTGGTCGAAGTCCGCACGGGCTTGGCGGTCCGAACTATGCTTACGCCAGCACCGCGATAGGCTGCCTCGGACCATTCCACTGAAGCCGACATATAGTTGAAAATTTCCTTGCCGAGCGCCGGGTTCGCCCGCATCTCGGCGTAGTGTTCCCTCTCCTCGTCCGTAAACGGAATCTCGCTGTCGGGCTGAGCGGCAAGCTGGGCAAGCTCCAACTGTGTCTCCAAGTAATGGGGTGTCCGCGCCTCAAGATGTCGCACCAAGGCATAAAGGATCGGCTTGTCGGACCGATCGAGAGCGTCTGTGCGCCCGCTTTGAATCTTGGCCCAAGCGTCGCTTTGTGAAATCGGGGTCTCAACCGATCGATTGATCGTGCTCTCGACCGAAACTGGAATACCCGCATAAGAATGGACATAGAGATCTCGCTCGAAACCTAGGCCCTCGATCGAGCGCTCGGCCCAAATTGCGTACTCACCATTCTTCGCGAGTGTCCTGATCTTTCTCCTTTCCGGGTCACAAGCGAAGTTCCGCAGATTGAATTGCGGAACATAGCGATGGTCGCGAGGGTAATTCATGGGGGCCTAATATACTGAATTTACTCAACTATCGGTCGAGCTAATTGTTTTTCCCCAATTTGGGTAGTATATTCCCCGATATGGGTACGACTATGGAAGCCATCAATCTATCGAGTGCGCTGTTTTCAAAGGTCCAGCAACGCGTGCTGGGTCTCATTTTCGCGCATCCTGATCGTAGCTTCTACACCTCGGAGATCATCCGAACGGTTGAATCCGGCAGCGGTGCCGTCGAACGCGAACTCTCTCGCCTCCAACGTAGCGGGCTAGTCTCGGTCGAGCGCATCGGCAACCAAAAGCACTACCGCGCCAATCGGCATTCACCGATCTTCGAAGAGTTGCAGGGTCTCGTGCTAAAGACAGTGGCCCTACGTGAGCCTCTGAAGGATGCTCTTGAACCCTACGCAGACAAGATCAAGACTGCGTTTGTCTATGGCTCCGTTGCCAATGGCACGGATACCGCGCAAAGCGATATCGACGTCATGGTGATCGGAGACGACCTGAATTACTCCGACCTCTACACGGCCTTCCAACATGCCGAGGATCGCCTGCTACGAAAGATCAATCCTACTTTCCTGTCGACAGACGAGTGGCAGCGCCGATCATCAACGGACGGCTCGTTCATTCAAAAGCTTGGTGCTCGTCCGATGATGTTCCTTTTTGGCTCTAAAGACGATCTGCACACATGAGCAAAGCTGCACTCGACAACCTCGTGAAGATAGAGCGGCTCAAGGCCGAGCCGCCTACCCAAAGCGAATATCAGGGGATGCTCACCGCCGCACGCAGTCGCTTGAAAGACGCGCAAAACGAAGACCTCGATTCCGACAGCCGCTTTGATCTGGCTTATGGCGCAGCACACCGGCTGGCCTTGGCCGCCTTGCGGCGCGAGGGTTATCGGTCGGAAAACCGGATCACCGTTTTTCAGACGCTTGTTCATACGCTCGGCACGAACGCGGCCGACGTGCAAATACTTCTCAAAGCTCACAACGAACGAAACCTCGCCGAATACCAAGGCCGCCTGGAGATCGACGAGAAACTTCTCACCGACCTGATCCGCTGCACCAAGACACTGGAGACCGCCGTCGCCAAGCTCGATCCACCTTCCGATAGCCAGGCCTGACGTCTCTAAGCCCAACCTTCGTTGAATTGTTCTCCGGGTGCGGTGTCTTCTGCGCCGCCGCGTGCGCCTGACTTACCTGTCCGGGACGGCCGCATTAACAGACGGCTCGCTTGGCGGAAGACAGTCGGCCTGCCGCTTCCGCCAAAACAAAAATGGCCCGCATCAAGCGGGCCATTTTCGTATCGGAACTGTTGAATTCCGAATTTGGTTGCGGGGATAGGATTTGAACCTATGACCTTCAGGTTATGAGCCTGACGAGCTACCGGGCTGCTCCACCCCGCGTTAAACCGTTGCTTTGCCTTCGTGAAAATGCCGGGGACGATGGATCGGGGCCGACGCTGCTCGCGTGGCTTGCTTCTCCCGTCCCAAAGGCTTCCTTGGAAGGCAACCCCGGGGCAAAGCCCGTTGGGTGCGGCCGGTATGTACCAACCCGGGCTGCCTTTGGAAAGGGCTGCGGGGACGTTTTTTTCGACTTTATGATAGGCCGATGGACCGAATTTCGGCCGGTTTGGCGCACACTTGCCAGAAGTTCCACAAAGGGCCAGCTTGCGGCAACAAAACTCAGGGCGAAACGCCATCTTGGGGAGGAAGGTCATGGACAAGATCTTGGACCAATCCCTGACGAGCCTGCTGCGGGCACTTGAGGGCGCCTTCCATGCCATGGTCGCGCGATCGCGGGCCGAGCCGGCGGCAGCGCTGACTGAGCGCCTCGATCGGCTGGCGCGCCTGCGCGCTGTCGTCGCCGACAATGAAGAGCGCTTCCGGCAGGCAATCTCGGCCGATTTCGGCCATCGCTCGGCGGTCGAGACCACCATCGCCGAGACCATACTGGTGTTCTCCGAGATCCGGCATGCGACCAAGCACCTGAAGGCCTGGATGGCGCCGCAGCGCGTCGCCACCGCGCTGCAATTCCTGCCCGCGCGCAACCGGCTGATGCCGCAGCCGCTCGGCGTCGTCGGCATCATCGCGCCCTGGAATTATCCGCTCCAGCTCACGCTGGCGCCCGCGATCGGCGCGCTCGCCGCTGGCAACCGTGTCATCATCAAGCCGAGCGAACAGGTAGCCCATTTTTCCGCGCTGCTGAAGGAGACGGTCGCCGAGAGGTTCGACGCCGCGGAGCTGCTCGTCACCGGCATCGAGGACGAGATCGCAAAGGCCTTTGCGTCACTGCCGTTCGATCACCTCGTGTTCACCGGCTCGACCCGGGTCGGACGGCTGGTCGCGGAGGCCGCGGGGCGTAATCTCACGCCGGTGACGCTCGAGCTCGGCGGCAAGTCGCCGGCGATCATCGACGCCTCCGCCGATCTCGAGGAGGCGGCCGAGCGCATCGCCTATGGCAAACTGCTCAATGCCGGGCAGACCTGCATCGCGCCGGACTATGTGCTGGTGCCGGAGCGCTCGTTGCAGGCCTTCGCCGAAAAAGTGCGCGCGCAGATGCGCCGAATGTTCGGCACCGATCCCGCCAACAAGGACTACACTTCTGTGATCTCCGACCGGCATTATGCGCGGCTGGAAAATCTCGTCGCGGATGCGGCACAGCGCGGCGCAAAGATCCTGCAACCGGCGAAGGCCGACGATCCCAACTGGAAGGCGCATCGCAAATTCCCGCCGACGCTGATCGTAGGCGCGACCGAAGACATGGCGGTGATGCAGGAGGAGATCTTTGGGCCGGTGCTCCCGGTGCTGGGCTATCGCACGCCGTCCGACGCGATCGCCTTCATCAACGCACGCGACCGGCCGCTGGCGCTCTACTGGTTCGGCAAGGACGGCAGCGCGCGCGACGAGGTGCTGGCGCGCACCGTCTCCGGCGGCGTCACGATCAACGACTGCCTGTTCCACTTCGCGCAGACCAACCAGCCGATGGGCGGCGTCGGCGCATCCGGCACCGGTGCCTATCACGGCGAATGGGGTTTTCGCACGTTCAGCAAGCTGAAGCCGGTGTTCTACCGCTCGAAGTTCAATCGCCTCGCCGACCTCTATCCGCCCTATGGCGGCAAGATCGCGCGGCTGGAGAAGATGATGCGGTTCATGTCGTAGGTTTCAACGACAAGAAAATTGGGGGGGGGGAACACAAGTGACTGACACATTCGATTTCGTCGTTGTCGGCGCGGGCTCGGGCGGCTGCGCGGTGGCGGGACGGCTGTCGGAGGATACGGCGACGTCCGTGGCGCTGCTCGATGCTGGCGGACGGAACGACAATTGGCGGATCACCACGCCATTCGGGCTTGCTTTGCCATACAAGGCGGCGAACTGGGCTTTCGATACGGTGCCGCAGAAGGGATTGAACGGCCGTATCGGCTATCAACCGCGCGGCAAGGGCCTCGGCGGTTCCTCGGCGATCAACGCCATGGTCTACATCCGCGGCCACAAACGGGACTACGACCATTGGGCCTCGCTCGGCAATGCCGGCTGGTCGTACGCCGACGTGCTGCCCTATTTCAAGCGCTCGGAAAACAACGCCGATTTCGACGGTGAGTACCATGGCAAGGGCGGCCCGCTGCATGTCAACAGACTGCGCTCGGACAATCCGATCCATGACGTCTTCCATCAGGCCGCGCGCGAGGCGCAATTCCGCATCCGCGAGGACTTCAATGCCGACGACCACGAGGGGCTCGGCAGCTACCAGGTGACGCAGCACAAGGGCGAGCGCTGGAGCGCGGCGCGCGCCTATCTGCAGCCCCACATGGACAAGCGCGCGAATCTGCGCGTCGAGACGGGTGCGCATGCCACGAAAATCCTGTTCGAAGGCGGGCGCGCGGTCGGTATCGAATATGTGCAGGGCAAGCATACGAAACAGCTGCGCGCGCGCCGCGAGGTGATCCTCGCCTCCGGCGCCTTCCAGTCACCGCAATTGCTGATGCTGTCGGGCATAGGCGATGGCGATGCGCTTCGAACGCACGGCATTGGCGTCGTGCATCATTTGCCGGGCGTCGGGCGCAATCTGCAGGACCATCCGGATTTCGTGTTCGTCTACGCCTCAGACTATCCGCACTTCGTTCACTCATCGATCGGTCGATTGCCATCCCTGCTTCGCGCCATCCAGCGCTACCGCAGGGAGCGACGCGGCCTGATGACCACCAATTTTGCCGAGTGCGGCGGCTTCCTGAAGACGCAGGCCCACCTCGACGTACCGGACATTCAGCTGCACTTCATCATCGCGATGCTCGACGACCATGGCCGCAAGAAGCACAAGGAGGCGGGTTTCTCATGCCATGTCTGCCTGTTGCGGCCGAAGAGCCGCGGCAGCATATGGCTGAAAAGCGCCGATCCGCTCGCTGCACCCATGATCGATCCGAATTTTTTGGGCGAGGCGGAGGATCTCGAGACGATGGTCGCCGGCTTCAAGACCACACGGCGGCTGATGGAGACGCCTGCGATGCGCGCATTGCAGAAGAAGGACATGTTCACGTCCGATGTGAGAACGGACGACGACATCCGCGCCATCCTGCGCGCGCGCGTCGACACCGTCTATCACCCCGTCGGCACCTGCAAGATGGGAACGGATGCGATGGCCGTGGTCGATCCGACACTGAAGGTGCACGGCGTGGACGGCTTGCGCGTGGTCGACGCCTCGATCATGCCGACACTGATCGGCGGCAACACCAATGCGCCGACCATCATGATCGGGGAGAAGGCCGCGGACATGATCCGGGCGGAGGTGCGGGCGAACTAAGCGGCGCTCTACGTCGTCGTCCCGGCGAAGGCCGGGACCCATACCCACAAGAAGTAGTTTGGCGAAGACTAGTCGTTACGCGGTACCGCCACCTGCGATTCATCGACAGATCACGCGGTATGGGTCCCGGCCTTCGCCGGGACGACGACTGAGGATAGTTCCTTTACCGGCGTCGAATAGATCTGATGTCGACGCAATCCCCGCGCCCTGGAGCCAAAAAATACAGACGATTTTAGCGATCTGAAACCGGAACGATCGGTTCGGCGTTCATTCGTTCCATGGCAGGCTCTCGCTCATGAACAGTTTCGATCTCGCGGTCTATGCGGCACTCGCGATTGCGGTCATCTTCGGTTTCAGGATCGGGCTGTTGCGCAGCGCCATGACCATTCTGGCCTATCTTCTCGCCGCCCCCATCGCGGTTTCGCTGATGCCGATGATCGCGCCGCAAATTACCGGCAATCCGAATGCACCGCTGCTGCAGAACTGGATCTGGTTCTTCGGCATCTTCCTGGTGGTCGGCATGCTGCTCGGATATATCGGCCGCTTCGTGCTGGATGACACCATCCGCCACGCCGGCATCGGTGACCGCCTCGGCGGCGCCGCGCTCGGCGCGATCAGGGTCGGTCTCGTCGCCACCACGCTGGTGCTGGTGTTCGACCAGATCGTGCCGGCCAACCACCAGCCGCCCTTCCTCGCCGGTTCGCGCCTGCGGCCGCTGTTCTCGGCGGTCGGCCAGATGGGCTTCAAATCGCTGCCGCCGGAGGCCGCCGCCGCGATCGACCGCCTCAAGCAGGAACGGCGCATCTAGCTCATTGTCCGGGCATGATCTTTTCGGAAAACCGCTGCACACTTTTCGCTAACGCGCCCTTCGGGTCCGGATCATGCCCGCACATTTGCATCGCCGCGCGGGCGTGCATGCATTTTGATGCGAGCCGGTCCCTTATCAGCGGCGCCACTCTTGGCTAGAGTGCCGCCCTCTAAAACCTGCCTGACATTACGGGAGTGAAACAGTGGATCTTGGGATCAAAGGTCGCCGCGCCATCGTCTGCGCATCCAGCAAGGGCCTCGGGCGCGCCTGCGCCATCTCGCTGGCCGAAGCCGGCGTTCACGTCACGCTGACCGCGCGCGGCGCCGAAGCGTTGAAGAAGACGGCCGACGACATCCGCAAGGCCTATCCGACCGTGACGGTCACCGAGATCGTCGGCGACATCACGACGCCCGCGGGACGCGAGGCCGTGCTGAAGGCCTGCCCCGAGCCGGATATCCTGATCAACAATGCCGGCGGCCCGCCGCCCGGCGATTTCCGCAACTGGACCCGCGACGACTGGATCAAGGCGATCGACGCCAACATGCTGACCCCGATCGAGCTGATCAAGTCGACCGTCGACGGCATGATGGCGCGCAAGTTCGGCCGCATCGTCAACATCACCTCGGCGGCGGTGAAGGCGCCGATCGACATCCTCGGCCTCTCCAACGGCGCGCGTGCCGGCCTGACCGGTTTCATCGCCGGCCTGTCGCGCAAGACCGTGATCAACAACGTCACCATCAACGGCCTGTTGCCGGGCCCGTTCGAGACCGATCGCCTGACCGGCACCGCGAAGGCCGAAGCCGACAAGCGCGGCGTCACGGCGGAGCAGATCCTGACCGAGCGCGCCAAACTCAACCCCGCCGGCCGCTTCGGCCAGCCCGACGAGTTCGGCTATGCCTGCGCCTTCCTGTGCGGCGCCAAGGCCGGCTTCATCACCGGGCAGAACATTTTGCTCGACGGCGGCGCCTTCCCCGGAACGCTGTGAGAGCGATCTGGTACGAACAGACGGGACCGGCGGTCGACGTCCTCACCTATGGTGAGATGCCGACGCCGGTCGCAGGTCCAGGCGAAGTTCGCATTCGCCTGGAAGCCTCCGGTGTCAACCCGGCCGATGTCGGCCGGCGCGGCGGCAGCTACCGGGCGATGGACTACGAGCGCGTCATCCCGAACAGCGATGGCGCGGGCTTCGTCGACCAGATCGGCGACGGCGTGACGCGGTTCAAGAACGGCGACCGGGTCTGGCTGTTCAACGGCCAGCGCAACGGCCGCGCGTTCGGCACGGCGGCGGAATATATCGCGCTCGCAGAGGCGCTCGTGACGCCGCTGCCGGACAATCTGTCCTTCGCGGAAGGCGCGACGCTCGGCATCCCCGCGATGACGGCGTGGTGCGGCCTGTTTGCGGACGGGCCGATCGTCGGCAAGACCGTGCTCGTGACCGGCGGCGCCGGCGCAGTCGGGCACTATGCCGTGCAACTCGCGAAATGGGGCGGCGCGCAGGTGATCGCGACCGTGAGTTCCGCGATGAAGGGCGAGCAGGCCCGACGTGCGGGCGCCGATCTCGTGGTCAACTATAAAGACGAGGACGTCGTTGCGAAGGCGATGGCGTTCACTGGCGGTCGCGGTGTCGACCGCGTGGTCGACGTCGATTTCGGCGGCAACATCGCGACCACGCTGAAGCTGATGGCGATGAACTCCACCATCGCGGTTTATGCCACCAACGGCAATCGCACGCCGAATTTGCCGATGCGCGAGCTGATGGAGAAGTGCATCGCGCTTCGCGCGCTGGTGCTGTTCGCGCTGCCGCCCGCGCTGCTTGCAGCGGCGCAGGCCGACATCTCGAAATGGCTGGCGGCCGGGCCGCGTATCCATAATGTCGCGGCGCAGTTTGCGCTGTCGGACACGGCGCAGCCGCACCTCGCCGTCGAGAAGGGCGACAAGCTCGGCACCGTGATCGTCGACTGCGCGCGCTAGCTGCCTACACGACGGGCGTGGTCCGCTCGTCGGTCCAGTCGATGCCGAGTTCGTCGAGGCCGTCGGCCAGCAAATCGCCCAGCATCGGCTCGCCCAGCAGATACTGCACCGTCTCATGCCTGGGCTTCTTGTACTCGGCGCGCGCCTCGATCGCGCGGGCGCGCAAATCGTCCCACTCCTCCACCGTGCCGTCGGCGCGACCGAGCCACATCAGCGTGACCAGATCGAGCTGCTCGTCCTCGTTCATCGCCCCGATGAAGCCGGTCAATTCGCTCGCGACCGGATCGGAATTGGTGTCCTCGAGAACGTCGATCTCGTCATCGTCGGTAGCGTTGGAGCCCGAATCCGTATCGGACGCCGCTTCCTTGACGTCGAATTCGCGGGCCTTCTCAATGATGAAGGTCACCTTCTCGGCGGAAATTGAAAGCTCTGGCATGGCTCCCCCTTTTGGATCCTGACGGGTTCCTTCGATAACGCACGATCACGACAGATGATCCATTGCGCTTGCGGGCGGAAACCCGCATGTTTCGGCGCCAAACGAGAACATGGGGACACACCGCATGCAGTGGAAGGTAGGCCGGGTCAAAATCACCAAGATGGTGGAATTGGAGACGGTCGGCTCGACCCGTTTCATCCTGCCCTTGGCGAGCAACGACGAAGTCCAGAAACTGCCCTGGCTGATCCCGGATTTCGCGACTGAAGAGGGCCGCCTGAAAATGTCGATTCACTCGCTGGTGGTGGAGACGCCCTCGCAGCGGATCGTGGTCGACACCGGCCTCGGAAATGACAAGCAAGGCCGCAGCGTTCCGATCTGGAATAACCGCACCACGCCGTTCCTGGAGATGATGAGTGCGGCGGGGTTTCCGCCCGATAGCATCGACACCGTGCTGTGCACGCATCTTCATGTCGACCACGTCGGCTGGAATACGAAGCTGGTCGACGGCAAATGGGTGCCGACCTTTCCCAAGGCGCGCTACGTGTTCGGCCGGACCGAATACGAGCACTGGCGCGACCATTCGACCGCGCCGGACAAGCAGGCCGTGTTCAACGATTCCGTGAAGCCGATCGTCGATGCCGACCGGGCCGACCTGATCCCGAGCGACCACCAGCTTTGCGAGGAGATCAGCATGATCGCGACCCCGGGCCACAGTGCCGGCCACATGAGCGTCCTGATCCGGTCCGAGGGAGAACAGGGGCTGCTCGCCGGCGATGTCGCCCATCACCCCTGCCAGATGGCCCATCTCGACTGGTCTTCGACGCCGGATTTCGACCAGACACAATCAGCCGCGACGCGGCGCGAATTGTTCGCTCGGTTTGCCGATACGCCGACACTGGTGATCGGCGGGCATTTTTCGGCCGGGCACATCCGGCGGGAGGGGGACGCGTTCAGGTTTGAAGCGCTGCAATCGTAGGGTGGGCAAAGCGACTTGTCCGCCGTAGCTCGAAGAGCGAAGGCGGAAGCGTGCCCCCCATGCCGGGCCATCAAAAGAATTGGTGGGCACGGCGCTCCGCGCCTTTGCCCACCCTACAAAGGAAGGGCTGCAATGCGCCCCACTTTGAGCGGTTGAATTTCCCGCCGCGCTGTTCCATGAAGCTATTTAACCGATCGGTCCACCTGAGGGAGAAACGAGAATGAAGCTTGTTCGTTATGGCGAAAAGGGTGCGGAAAAGCCCGGCCTGATCGACAAATCCGGCCAGTTGCGCGACCTGTCGGCGCATGTGAAGGACCTGACCGGCGAGGCCTATTCACCGGACTCGCTGAAGAAACTCGCCGCCATCGACCCGGCGTCGCTGCCCGCCGTCTCCGGCAAGCCGCGGTTCGGCGCGCCCGTCACCGGCATCTCGAAATTCGTCGCCATCGGCCTCAACTACAGCGACCACGCCAAGGAAACCGGCGCGGCGATCCCGACCGAACCGATCATCTTCATGAAGGCCAACACGTCGCTGTCCGGCCCGAACGATGTGGTCGAAAAGCCGCGCGGCTCGACCAAGCTCGACTGGGAGGTCGAGATCGCCGCGATCATCGGCACCCGCGCCAAATACATCTCGGAAGCCGATGCGCTGAACTACGTCGCCGGCTATTGCGTTTGCAACGACGTCTCCGAGCGCAACTTCCAGACCGAGCGCCTGGGCCAGTGGACCAAGGGCAAGTCGCACGACACGTTCGGTCCGGTCGGACCGTGGCTCGCCACCAAGGACGAGATCAAGGACGTGCAGAACCTGTCGATGTGGCTCGACGTCAACGGCCAGCGCCGCCAGACCGGCTCGACCCAGACCATGATCTTCTCGATGGCCAAGTGCATCTCCTATGTCTCGCAGTTCATGACGCTGCTGCCGGGCGACATCATCACCACCGGCACCCCGCCCGGCGTAGGCCTCGGCATGAAGCCGCCGACCTTCCTCAATGTCGGCGACGTCATCACGCTCGGCATCGAGGGCCTCGGCGAGCAGCGCCAGGAGATCGTGGCGGCGTAAGGTCTCCGCCCTCTCCCCGTCATTGCGAGCGAAGCGAAGCAATCCAGAATCCCTCCGCGGAAACAGTCTGGATTGCTTCGTCGCTTCGCTCCTCGCAATGACGAAAATCAACTGCTGGCCATCCCGTAGGACACATCGATGAAACTCTCCTTCTCCCAAGCCTCGCCCTTCGCCCGCAAAGTACGTATTGCCGCAATCGAGCTCGGGCTGATCGACAAGATCGAATTCACGCCAGCCACCGTCGCGCCGGGCCAGGCCAACGAGGATTATTCGCGCATCACGCCGCTGAAAAAGCTGCCGGTGCTGATCACCAATGACGGCGACGTCATTTTGGATTCCTACGTCATCGTCGAATATCTCAACGAGATGGCCGGCGGCAGCCTGATCCCGGATTACGGTCGGGCCCGCTGGAAGACCAAGACCAATCACTCCTTGATCAACGGCATGCTCGATTCCATGCTGCTGTGCCGCTACGAGAGGATGGTGCGGCCACAGGGCCTGCAATGGCAGGCGTGGTCCGACGACCATTGGAACCGGGCCTGGACCGGCATGGCGCGCTTCGAGAACATGCCGGACGTCCTGAACGGACCGTTCGACATCTCGCAGATCGGCCTCGTTTGCGTGCTCGGCTATGCCGACTTCCGCTTCGCCGATTGCGGCTGGCGCAAGGCCTATCCGAAGCTCGATGCGTTTCACCAGAAGATGCTGGAGCGGCCCTCCGTGAAGATCTCGGTGCCGCCGGCGGCGTAAATCTCGGGAGTTCTCATGAGCTTGAAATTCACCGTCGGCGATCTCACCATCCATCGCATCATCGAGCAGGAAACCACGTTCTTCCCCGCACTGGAGCTGTTGCCGGGACTGACGCCAGACGTGCTGGCCGAGAACCGCGCATGGATGAAGCAGGCCAAGGCGATCGACGATCAGGATGTGCTGATCCTCTGCTTCCAGTCCTATGTGATCAAGACGCCGCACCACACCATTCTGGTCGACAGCTGCATCGGCAACGACAAGCCGCGGCCGCAGCGGCCGAACTGGAACATGAAGACCGACGACAACTATGCGCGCGGGCTCGCGGCCGCGGGCGTCTCCGTCGACGACATCGACTTCGTGATGTGCACGCATCTGCATGTCGATCATGTCGGCTGGAACACGCGGCTGGAGAACGGACGCTGGGTGCCGACCTTCCCCAAGGCGCGCTATGTGTTTGCCAAGCAAGAATTCGACTACTGGTCCGAGCAGAATGCGAAGGCGCCAGTGCCGCCCTTCGTGGATAGCGTGCTGCCGGTGGTCGAGGCCAAACGGCACGAGGTGGTCGGCAACGATCACCAGATCGGCGATCACGTCCGCATCCTGCCGACGCCGGGCCACACGCCCGGTCACGTCGCCTTTACCTTCGGCCGCGGCAAGGATGACGCTGTCTTCAGTGGCGATCTCATGCATTCACCGATCCAGACGCTCTATCCGGAAATGTCGGTGAAGTTCGACGTCGACCAGGCAGCGGCGGCAACCACGCGCCGCAGTTTTCTGGAACGCTATTGCGACACCGACACGCTGTGCTGCACCGCGCATTTCCCGTCGCCATCGGTGGGGAAGATCAGGCGGAAGGGCAGTGGCTTCGTTTGCGCGGCAGTTTAGCGAGATGCCGTAGGGTGGGCAAAGCGAAGCGTGCCCACCCTGCCAAACACGTTAGAGAATGGTGGGCACGACGCGCGAAGCGCGCGCCTTTGCCCACCCTACGATTCCACCCGAGCGGAGGAAACGATGACCGCACTCCCCGACATCCCCCTGCCCGCCGGAATCCGCTCGCGCTATGTCGACGGCATCAACGGCTTGCGCATGCATGTGCTGGAGGCCGGCTTCGAGACCAAGGGCTGTCCCTGCATCCTGCTGCTGCACGGCTTTCCGGAGCTCGCCTTCTCCTGGCGCAAGGTGATGCCGGCGCTCGCAGCCGCCGGCTATCACGTGCTCGCACCCGATCAGCGCGGCTATGGCCGCACCACCGGCTGGACCGCGGATTACGACGGCGATCTCACGCCATTCTCTCTTCTCAACCTCGCGCGCGATGCGCTCGCCCTGGTATCGGCGTTCGGTTACAAGCAGGTCGATCTCGCCGGACATGATTTCGGCAGCCCGGTCGCGGCGTGGTGCGCGCCGATCCGGCCCGACGTGTTTCGTTCGGTGACGTTGATGAGCGCGCCGTTCGGCGGAACGCCGCAATTACCCTTCAACGCGGTCGATAGTCCGGCTAAGCCTGCGGTCGAAGATCCCGTGCATCGCGAACTCGCCGCGCTGCCGCGCCCGCGCATCCACTATCAATGGTACTATGCGACGCGCGCCGCGAACGCCGACATGCAGCACGCGCCGCAAGGCGTACATGATTTTCTGCGCGCCTATTATCATCACAAGAGCGCGGACTGGATCGACAACAAGCCGTATCCGCTGAAATCGTGGTCGGCAGGCGAGCTTGCAAAGCTGCCGACGTATTACGTGATGGACCTCGGTGAGACCATGGCCGAGACGGTCGCGAAGGAGATGCCATCGCCGGCCGCGATCGCTGCCAATCGATGGCTGCCGGACGGCGACCTCGCCTATTACAGCGCCGAATATGCTCGCACCGGATTCCAGGGCGGTCTGCAATGGTATCGCTACGGCACCACGGGCATGCTCAACAGAGAGATGCAGCTGTTTGCCGGCCGCAGCATCGACGTGCCCTCCTGCTTCATCTCCGGCAAGCAGGATTGGGGCACCTATCAGCGCCCCGGCGTGTTCGAGGCGATGCAGGGGCGCGGCTGCACCAGGATGCTCGGCTGCCATCTCGTCGACGGCGCCGGCCATTGGGTGCAGCAGGAGCAGCCGGCCGAGGTCAGCCGATTGCTGCTCGACTTCCTGGCAAAGGCCCGTTCCGCCTGATTTGACCCGGGAACCTCGGCGCCCTATAGTTTAGAATAATTCTAAACTAGCAAGTCAGGGCCGTCGTGAAGAATTTTTCCGATCTGACCGAGCGCGAGGTGCTTGCGGTCGCGATCTCCTCCGAGGAGGAGGACAGCCGCATCTACATGAGCTTCGCCGAGGATCTGAGAGAGCGATACCCCGACACGGCCAAGATTTTTGAGGAGATGGCCGAGGAGGAACGCGGCCACCGGCATCGCCTGCTCAAACTCTACGAGGAGCGCTTCGGCCCGCATCTCCCGCCGATCCGCCGCGAGAACGTCAAAGGTTTTCTGCGGCGGCGTCCGATCTGGCTGACCAAGAACCTGCCGCTCGACACGATCCGGAAGGAAGTCGAGACCATGGAGCTCGAGGCCGAGCGTTTCTACGCGAGGGCCGCCGAGCAGGCCGACGATGTCGGCGTGCGCCGCCTGCTCGGCGATCTCGCCGAGGAAGAGAAGCACCACGAGAACCGCGCGGTCACGCTGACCGACGAGATCCTAAAGCCCGACGTGCGCGCCGAGGAAGACCGCACGCGACGGCGGATGTTCGTGCTGCAATATGTGCAGCCGGGCCTCGCCGGGCTGATGGACGGATCGGTCTCGACCCTGGCGCCACTGTTCGCGGCCGCCTTCGCCACGCATCAGAATTGGCAGACGTTTCTGGTCGGCCTCGCCGCCTCGATCGGCGCCGGCATCAGCATGGGCTTTGCGGAAGCGCTGTCCGATGACGGCTCGCTTACCGGCCGCGGCTCGCCCTGGCTGCGCGGCGCTGCCAGCGGCATCATGACCGCGCTCGGTGGGCTCGGTCACTCCTTGCCCTTCTTGGTCCCTGATAGTTGGCCAAATGCGTTCTGGATCGCCACTGCGATGGCCGGCGTGGTCGTATTCTTCGAATTGTGGGCGATCGCCTTCATCCGCTCGCGCTACATGGATACTCCGTTCCTGCAGGCCGTGTTCCAGATCGTGCTCGGCGGCGCGATCGTGCTCGCGGTGGGGATCTTGATCGGGGCGGCGTAGGCTTTCCGCATCGCATATCAATCGCCATCAAACGGCGGTTGCGCCATTTGGCCAAACTGCGCATCATCTCGCCAGTGAAACGCAGGAGCATGTCGTGGCCAAGTCGGAATGGAGCTACAAGAGCGCGGTCGAGCTGTCGGCCGCATTGACTGCCAAGAAAGTCTCGTCGGTCGAGCTCACACAGGATGCGATCGATCGCATCGAGCGGCATGACGGCAAGGTCAACGCGATCTGCGTCCGGGATTTCGACCGTGCGCTCGACGCTGCACGCACAGCTGACGCAGCACTCGCGCGCGGCGAAAGAAAGCCGCTGCTCGGCCTGCCGATGACGGTGAAGGAGTCCTACAACGTCGCCGGCCTGCCCACGACCTGGGGTATTCCCGCGCAGAAGGATTTCATCGCCAAGGAAGATTCGCTGCCGATCACGCGGGTGAAGGACGCCGGCACCGTCGTTCTCGGCAAGACCAACGTGCCGCTCGCGCTCGCCGACTGGCAGAGCTACAACGACATCTACGGCACCACCAACAACCCCTACGATCTCGGCCGCACACCGGGCGGCTCGTCCGGTGGCTCGTCGGCCGCGCTGGCCGCGGGCTATGGGCCGCTCTCGATCGGCTCGGACATCGGTGGCTCGCTGCGCGTGCCGGCGTTCCATTGCGGTGTCTATGCACACAAGCCGACCTTCAATCTCGTGGCCATGCGCGGGCATGTCGCGCCACCGGCGCCGCCTTTGCCATTCGAGCGCGACCTCTCGGTGATCGGCCCGATGGCGCGCAGCGCCGCCGACCTTTCCCTCCTGCTCGATGTCATGGCCGGCCCCGATCCAATCGACGCGGGCCTGGCCTATCGTCTCGAATTGCCGGCGGCGCGCCACAGCGCGCTCAGGGATTTCCGCGTGCTGCTGATCGACACCGACCCGGTGCTGCCGACTGATACTGCCGTGCGCGGCACCCTCAACAAGCTCGCTGACCATCTCGCCAAGGCTGGCGTGAAGATCGAACGCGAGAGCCCGCTGCTGCCGGACTTCGCGGCCTCGTCGCGGCTCTATATGCGGATGCTGATGTCGTTCCTCGCCGCAAGTTTTGCACCCGACATTTATGCCGGCGCCAAGGCCGCTGCGGCGGCGCTCCCCGAGGGCGACAACAGCCTTACCGCCGAGCGGCTGCGCGGCATCGCACTGAGCCATCGCGACTGGGTGGTGGCGAACGCCGGACGCACCCGGCTGCGCGCGCAATGGCGGGAGCTTTTCAAGACATATGACGCAGTGATCTGTCCGGTCATGCCGACGCCGGCCTATCCGCACGACCATTCGGAAGACCAGGAAACCCGCCGCATCACCATCGACGGCAAGAAGTATGCCTATCCCGACCAACTCGCCTGGCCCGGCATTGCCACGCTGCCCGGCCTGCCCGCCACCGCGATCCCGACCGGCTTTGCGCCGGATGGGCTGCCGGTCGGCGTCCAGATCGTCGGCCCGTGGCTGGAGGACCGCACGCCGCTCAAGCTCGCCGAGCTGATCGAGCGCGAGTTCGGCGGATTTGTGCCACCGAAGATGTTTGACGATTAGTGCCGCCTCGTCATTGCGAGCGAAGCGAAGCAATCCAGATCTATCCGCGGAAACAGTCTGGATTGCTTCGTCGCAAGGGCTCCTCGCAATGACGGAGCAAAATGGCGTGGAGCAAGGCGTAACCCACTCTCCGCCGTCATGCCCCGCGAAGGCGGGGCATCCAGTACGCCGCGGCGACAATTGGTACACACAACTCCCGCTGCGGCGTACTAGATCGCCCGGTCAAGCCGGGCGATGACACCGGAGCTGAGATAACAGCGCCTTCGCCGGCGATGACACGGTCAGTTGTGGCTCAGCTATCGAACATGATCACGCTGCGCAGCGTCTTGCCGGCTTTCATGTTGGCAAAACCCTCGTTGATCTCCGACAGCTTCAGCTTGGCCGAGATCCAGTCCTCCAGATGCAGCCGTCCGCGCAGGTAGAAATCGACCAGCCGCGGCATGTCGACGCGAAAGTGGTTCGAGCCCATCGAGGATCCCTGGATTCTGCGCTCGCGCAGGAAGTCGAAGCCGTGCAGCTCGATCTTCTGGCCGAACGGGATCATGCCGACGATGGTCGCAGTCCCGCCGGAGGCGAGCATGCCAAAAGCCTGCTCCGCGGTTTCCTTGCGACCGAGCACCTCGAAGGAATGATGCACGCCGCCATTGGTGAGATCGCGCACCTGCTTCACCACGTCGCCGTCGGCGGGATTGATGATGTCGGTGGCCCCCAGCTTGGTCGCGAGCTGGAGCTTTGCCGGATTGGTGTCGATGGCGATGATGCGACCGGCGCCCGCAATCTGCGCGCCGTTGATCGCGGCCATGCCGACGCCGCCGCAGCCGATCACCGCGACGGTCTCGCCAGCCGTCACCTTCGCGGTGTTCACCACCGCGCCGTAGCCGGTGATGACGCCGCAGCCGATCAGCGCGGCAAGATCGAGCGGCATCTCCTTCCTGATTTTCACGATGGCATTTTCGTGCACCAGCATCTGCTCGGCAAAGGACGAGAGATTGAGGAACTGATGCAGCTTCTCGGAGCGAGACCACTGCATCCGGTTGGAGACGCCCGGCAGCAGCTTCACCGTCGTGTCGGTGCAGAGCACGGTACGGCCCGTGGTGCAGTTGTCGCAGGTGCCGCAGAACACGGACAAGCAGGTGACGACGTGGTCGCCGGGCTTCACATAGGTGACGTCGGAGCCGACCTGCTCGACCACGCCGGCCGATTCATGACCGAGCACCGCGGGCAGCGGGTGCGGATAAAGACCTTCCATGAAGTGCAAATCGGAATGGCAGAGTCCGGCGACCGACGTGCGGATCAGGACCTCGCGCGGGCCCGGCTTCGGCAAGCTGATATCCTCGATGACCAGAGGCTTGTTGACTTCATAGAGGACCGCGGCCTTCATCGAGCACTCCCTATCGCTTTTTTTGCTTTGAACGCGGGCGCAGCCTACGCTGCCAGAACCAGTTCGCCAACCTCGCTCATACCGGCATCGCAATCGCCGAGCAGCAGTGCGGCGATCTTCTGCTGCGCGGCATTTTCCGTGAGCCGGAACGGATCGCTCGGCGACACCCGATGATCGATCACGAGGCGCGAGAGCAGCAGCCTGCGCGCATCGCCGCGCATGTCGTGGATGCGGTGCGCTTCCCAAGCGAGCGCGACGGCGCTTGCGACATGGTAGAGCAGGCTCGTCGCGCGCCGCGCATCGGCTTCGTTCTCGGATTTGCCTGCAACCTCACGCGCGAAGCCAACCGCGCGATCAACGAGACCGCGCAAACGGTCGCGCCAGGCCTGCGGCACGGACGCACTGTCGTCGAGCCGGGCGTGCAGATCGGCGGCAAGCGCGGATTCGGCGCCGTGGCGGCCGACGGCGCGCCTCAGCGCATCGATGGCGACGATGTTGCCGGTGCCTTCCCAGACTGAGCCGAGATGCGCATCGCGAAGCAGTCGCGGAGTGGCGAATTCCTCGATATAGCCGATGCCGCCGCGCATCTCGAGCGCATCGCCGCAGACTTTTCGCGCATCGCGCGTGGCGCGGAATTTGAGCGTCGGCGTCAGGATGCGCAGCAGCGCCGCTGCATCCTGGCTGCCGGCCTCGGCACGGTCGAGCGCATCGGCGGTGAGAAAGCTCATCGACAGCGCCTGCTCGACCGGCAGCATGATCTTCAGCATCTGGCGCCGGCCGAGCGGCAGGTCAATGATGCGGTTACCAAACACCACGCGGTTCTTCGCCACCGTCATCGCATCATGATAGGCGCGGCGCATCAGCGCAGTCGACTTGACGCCGTTGGAGAGCCGCGACGAGTTCACCATCTCGGCCATCTGCACGAAGCCGCGGTCGAGCTTGCCGACCGCGTACGCGATCGCGCCTTCGAGCTTGATCTCGCCCGACGCCATCGAGCGCGTGCCGAGCTTGTCCTTCAGCCGCACGATCCGGTAGTGGTTTTGCGAGCCGTCGTCGAGGAAGCGCGGCATCAGGAACAGGCCGACGCCGCGCGTGCCGGGCCCGGCGCCTTCGGGACGCGCCAGCAGCATCACGACCTTGGCGTCCGCGTTCGAGCAGAACCATTTCTCGCCGGTGAGGCGCCAATGGTCGCCCTCCTGCACCGCGCGCGTGGTCAGCGTGCCGACGTCGGAGCCGCCTTCCTTCTCGGTCATGAACTGGCCGCCCTGGGTCAGCTTGCTCATGTCGGTCGAGGTCAGGCCGTCGAGATATTTCGCCTTCAGCGCGTCGCTGCCGAAATTCGCCAAGAGCTTTGCGCAACCGTCGGTGACGTTGATCGGGCAACCCATGCCGAATTCGGTCTGGTTGAACAGAAAAGTGAAGGCGTGCTTGGCCACGACAGGATATTTGTCGGGCCAGCCCATGATGCCCTTGCGGATCGAGAGCGCATGGATGCCGAACTCGCCGAACGCGGCCTTCTCCAGTTCGCGATAGGCCGGGTGGTATTCGATCCACTGCACGTCGCGGCCGAACTTATCGCGCTGGTGCAGCACCGGCATGTGCCGGTCAGCCAGCCGCGCATAGTCATCGAGCGGGCCGCCGGCCAATTCACCCAGGCGATCGAGATGCGGTTCGATGTGGCGGAACAGCGCCTCCGGCAGATGGATGCGCAACAGGTCCGTCAGCGCCGGATCGGCGCGATAGAAATTCATGCCTGACGTATCGGGTGCCAGCAGGCCGGATGGTGCGGCCGCGACATTTTTCGGCTGCGCTGGGACCGGCTTGTGCATGATCGTCCTCTTCGTTTCCGCGCCCTGCGGTCATTTTGCGCTGCTTTAACGCTTGCCGCTTGGGATGATGTCGATCATGCTCCAGCCGACAGATTGGATAAAGCCGCAAATTGTCAGGGAGGCATGATCGCCGCGAGGGAGCAATTCGCTCTGCGGAATTGTGATCAAGCCGGCTGGTTGTCCGCGCGACGGATGCATAGATCAACGGCTCCCAGTCTTCGAGAGATCACGCCATGGAACACCCAAAGTACAAGATCGCGCTCATTGTCGGCGCCGGCGAAGGCCTCAGCGCCTCGCTGGCGCGGCTGCTATCCGCCCAGGGGATTCGCGTCGCACTCGCCGCGCGAAAGATCGAGAAGCTCGGCGCACTCTGTAGCGAGACCGGCGCCAAGGCCTATGCCTGCAACGCCACGGAGCCGGAGGAGGTCGAGCGCCTGTTCGGCCTGGTCGAGCGCGAGATCGGTACCCCCGACCTTGTCGTCTACAACGCCAGCGGCCGCGCGCGCGGGCCGTTCATCGATCTGGTCCCCGCCGACGTTGCTCAAGCCATCGCGGTCAGCGGCTATGGCGGTTTCCTGGTGGCGCAGCAGGCCGCGAAGCGCATGCTGCCGAACAAGCACGGCGCGATCCTGTTCACCGGCGCTTCGGCAAGCGTCAAGGGCTATGCGCAATCCGCTCCGTTCGCGATGGGCAAGTTCGCGCTGCGCGGGCTCGCACAAAGCATGGCGCGCGAGCTGTCGCCGCAAGGCATCCACGTCGCGCATTTCGTGATCGACGGCGGCATCAAGAGCACAGCGCGCACCGAGCCGACGGACAAGCCGGATTCGATGCTCGATCCCGATGCGATCGCGGAGAGCTATTGGAACGTGCTGCAGCAGCCGCGCAGCGCTTGGAGCTGGGAGCTGGAGCTGCGGCCCTGGGTGGAGAAGTTTTGAGGCACGACTGCCGTAGGGTGGGCAAAGGCGCATCGCGCCGTGCCCACCAGTGACGACGAGGACGCAAATGGTGGGCACGCTTCGCTTTGCCCACCCTACAAGAGCAGAGGGAGCGACATGACCACGGAAACCACCGTCGACACCGGCACCAATGAACTGCTCTGCGTCATCCGCGACCGCGTCGCGGTGATCACGCTGAACCGGCCGGAGGCACGCAACTCGCTGTCCGACACGCTGACGCCGGCGCTGCGCACGATGATCCGGACCTGCGGCGAAGACCCCAATGTCGGCGCGCTGCTGATCACCGGCGCCGGCGAAGCGTTCTGCGCCGGCGGCAACGTCAAGGGCATGGGCGCGCATCGCGACCCGAAGAAGCTGGAAATGTCGCTCGAGGAAAAGGTCGCCGATCTCCAGGAGCGACAGCGGCTGCTCACCGGCGCGCTGGTGTCCGTCCGCAAGCCGACGATCGCTGCACTGCCAGGACCGGCGGCCGGCGCGGGACTTGCCATCGCCATGGCCTGCGACATCCGCATTGCCGCGCAATCAGCCTTCGTCGCCACCGGCTATGCTCGTATCGCGCTGAGCGGCGATTACGGTATCGCCTGGCTGCTGACCCGGCTCGTCGGCACCGCACGGGCGCGCGAGCTGATGTTCACCGGCGACAAGGTCGACGCGGCGCGCTGCGAGGCCATCGGCCTCGTCAACCGCGTGGTGCCCGACGACAAATTGCAGACTGAGGCCTTCGCGCTGGCCAAGTCGCTCGCCGAAGGCCCGCGCCTCGCGCTGCGCTACATGAAGGACAATCTCGACGAGGCCCTGCAATTCGATTTCGAGACCGCCCGCGACCACGAAGCCGAACGGCTGATGCGCCTGACCACAACCGCCGATCACAAGGAGGCGGTGCAGGCCTTCATCGAGAAGCGCAAGGCGGTGTTCGCGGGGGGGGGGTAGCGGCTCCAATGTAGCCCGGATGGAGCGAAGCGTAATCCGACGAGCCTACCTACGCAGCGAGGATCCCGGATTGCGCTTCGCTCCATCCGGGCTACGCAGCTACTTGGTTGACGAGCAATCGAGGAGTGACACCATGAGCCCGCGAAGATCAGGCACCTACTACCTCATTGCTTCGATGGTCTCGCTGTTTGCGATGACGATATTGCCGGCGCCAGCAGCCGAGCCGGGAAAATTCGTCGTCACTCAGGTCGCGCAGAAAAAATTGAGTGGCCTCCCACCGGGAGAGCTCTATTGGCGCGTCGAGAATTTCCCCACACTCGATCTGGCGCAAAACGCTGCGAGCGCAAGCCCGACGTCATTGGCCGCCGAAGTCTCGGGCAAGGTCTGGCTGTTCACGCTCGGCCCGAAAGGCGGCATGACGCCTGGCGGCACGACAGCCGCCGAGATCGGGCCGATACCGGTCTTCTCGGCACCGGAATATCTGCTGCAAATCAATCACGCCGGCGGTCCGCCCGGCTCCAGGACGCCGGTGCATTCCCATCCCGGCTCGGAATCGTTCTATGTGCTCGCCGGCCAGGTCGGCCAGCGAACGCCGCACGGCGTCAGCCGCACCGAAGCTGGCAAGTCGATGGTCGGCCACGGCCCGGACATGGCCATGGAAGTCTTCAGCGACGGGACGACGGACCTGGACCAACTGGTGATGTTTTTGTTGGATGCGACCCGGCCGGCCTCGGTGCCGGCCAAGTTCGAATGAGGCGCAAAAAAATGCCCGGCTCTGAATCAACAGAGCCGGGCTTGGAGTGGTGTCAGGCCGAGGCTGAGGGGCTTACGGCCTGACGGGAAAGAGCGGCGAGGCGCCAGCTGGCGCAGGGAATGTCCTTCGGCGCGACATTGATCTCCTTGTCGAAGCGCACCAGCTTCCAGTCGTCCGGATGGTTGACGAAGGCGAAGCCGGATTTGCGCGCGAGCGAGATCATGGCCTGGTTGGAGCGCAGCGTGTCGCCGAACATGTGCTCCGCTCGAAGCGCGGCTGCGCGGCATTCCAAATTCTTCAGCAGGGCGGTGGCGATGCCGTGGCTTTGCCAGCGGTCATCGACCGAGAGACCGAACTCGAGCGTCGCACTCTGCTCGTGGAGCGCATAACGGGCCTCAGCAACGATCGTGTCAAAACCGTCGACCGTCATGGTCGCGACGACCGTGAAACGTTGGCGCTCGCCGACCTGGAGGAAGTCGTGCAGCAGCCCCTTCGGCAATTCGTTGATGGCGCCGAAGAAGCGGTTGTAACGGGAGCGGGTCGTGAGCGAACGGAAATAATGCTGCAGCTCGTCGGTGTCGCGCGGCTCGACGAAGCGGACGTCGAGCGCCTCACCTTGCCGGGTGCGCAGCGTGTCCGAATATTGCTTCAGATCTTCCAGGCGAAGAATGCTCATGACACGTGCCTTCAGAAATTTCCCTCGCGAAAAAGGGACCGCAGGCGCCCCTGTGATCAGGCGGCGCCGGCCTGGCGGCCAATCAGGCCCGCCAGAAGGGTTTGTCGGCCTCAAAGGCCACGTCGGTCCAGGACAGGCCGACGTCGTGGAGATCGCGGGCGGTCCAGTGGGTCAGCTCGCGACGGGTCCGGTAGCGCTCGTGCCAGACATGGATCGTTTCGCCGATCTGGTAGATCAGGCCGGGCGCATGATGATTTGTCATCGAATTATCGGTGTAAGTAGACATTTTAAGCTCCTCGAGCTAACTTGGATGCTAATATCTGCCCGCGCGCGCGTTTCGACAAACGACAATTTGTACCCCTTCGCATGAAATAAGCTCATGCATCCTGCTGCCAAATGACTGCCAGATTGCCTTCCCTGAACGGATTGCGGGCGTTCGAGGCCGCCGCGCGCCATCTCAGCTTCACGCTGGCGGCCGCCGAGCTCAACGTGACGCAGACCGCGATCAGCCATCAGATCCGCAGGCTCGAGGAGGAGCTCGGCATCCGCCTGTTCATCCGGCAGAACCGCGCATTGGCGCTGACGCCTGAGGCGCGCGACTACCTGCCGGGCGTCCGCGCCGCCTTCAACGATCTGAGGCTCGCCACCGACCGGCTGCTGCGCAAGGACGACGACAAGGTGCTGACCATCTCGACGCTGGCCTCACTCGCCGCGAAGTGGCTGCTGCCGCGACTGACCGATTTCCAGGAGGCGCATCCCGGCATCGATGTCCGCATCACCACCTCGACCAGCCTCGTCGACTTCCAGCGCGACAATGTCGATGCGGCGATCCGCTACGGCCGTGGCCAGTGGCCGGGCCTGCGCGCCGACTGGCTGATGGCGGACGAGCTGTTTCCGGTGTGCAGCCCTTCGCTGCTGCGCGGCGACAGGCCTCTACGCCAGCCGGAGGATCTGAGGGGCTATCCACTGCTGCACACGTCCAACGCCAACAGCGACGATTGGCGGCTGTGGCTGACGGCGGCAGGCCTGCCCGCCGACATTGCCAAGCAGCCCGGCATCACCTTCGACATGATCTTCATGACCATCCAGGCCGCGATCGACGGCATCGGCGTGGCGATGGGACGGACGTCCTATGTCCAGGACGACATCGCCAAGGGCCGGCTCGTGGTTCCCTTCAAGATCGCGCTGCCGGCCGATGCGGGCTTCTACCTGGTCTCGCCGGAGGGGCGCCGCGAGGCGCCGAAGCTCGCCGCCTTCCGCGAGTGGATGATCGCTGCAACGCAGAATAAAGCCTGAAAAATCATCAGCTTCCGTCGCAAAATAAGTTGACTCGCAACGCCTCGCGCGAGAGGGGTAGTCAGATTGTCACAGCAACAATCTGTCGCCTTGCCGTGAAGATGAGTTCCGGTCCGGCCGCGTCAAAAAAGGGGAGAAACGTCATGGCTGGGCCAACAGCATCAACCAATCCGCCCGAGATCAAGTCGCGCATCGGCGCGATCCTGCGCGCAACCAGCGGCAATTTCCTCGAGCAGTTCGACTTCTTCCTGTTCGGCTTCTATGCCGCCGCCATCGGCAAGGCGTTCTTCCCCTCGACCAATGAAACCGCATCGCTGCTCAACACCTTCGGCGTATTCTGGCTCGGCGCGCTGATGCGCCCCGTCGGCGCCATCGTGCTCGGCGCTTACATTGACCGTATCGGCCGCCGAAAGGGCCTGATCGTGACGCTGGCCATCATGGCCGCCGGCACTGTCGTCATCGCATTCTGCCCGACCTACGCGAGCATCGGCATCGCGGCACCGATCATCGTGCTGCTCGGTCGCCTGCTGCAGGGCTTCTCCGCAGGCGTCGAGCTCGGCGGCGTCTCGGTCTATCTTGCGGAAATCTCCACACCCGGCAATCGCGGCTTCTACACCTCGTTCCAGTCGTCGAGCCAGCAGGTTGCGATCTTCGTGGCGTCGATCCTCGGCTTCCTCCTGTCCGAGGTGATGCCGGCCGACACCGTCGCCGCCTGGGGCTGGCGCATTCCGTTCTTCGTGGGCTGCTTGATCATCCCCTTGATCTTCATGCTGCGGCGGACGCTCGAAGAGACACCGGCCTTCCTCGCCATGAAGAAGCATCCGACCGCGAACGAGGTGTTCGCCTCCGCGCTCGCCAACTGGCGCATCGTCATCCTCGGCATGATGATCGCGATCCTGACCACGACGACGTTCTACTTCGTCACCGTCTACACGCCGACCTTCGGCAAGACCGTGCTGAAGCTGTCGACGCAGGACGCCCTGCTTGTCACGCTGCTGGTCGCGGTCAGCAATTTCATCTGGAATCCGGTCGGCGGCGCGCTGTCCGACCGCATCGGCCGCAAGCCGGTGCTGCTCGCCATCGCCGGCCTGGCGTTCGTCACCGCCTATCCGGCGTTGTCCTGGCTGGTGGCGGCGCCGACCTTCGGCAAGCTGCTCGCGGTCGAGATGATGTTCTCGTTCTATTTCGGCATGTACAGCGGCACCATGCTCGGTGCACTCGTCGAGATCGTGCCGGCGCATGTCCGCACCACCTGCTTCTCGCTCGCCTTTGCGCTCGCTGCTGCGCTGTTCGGCACCTTCACGCCGTTCGCCTCGACCTTGCTGATCGAGCACACCGGCGACAAGGCCTCGCCCGGTTTGTGGCTGATGCTCGCAGCCTTCCTCGGCATCATCGCGACATCGATCGTTTATCGCGGCGGCCGCCAGGCGGTGACGACGTATAATGCGGTCGGCGAACCGGCCGCAAGCCACTAGATGCTGGTCATTCCGGGGCGCCCGAAGGGCGAGCCCGGAATCCATTTCTCCCAGCATTCCTGTCGCACAATGGATTCCGGGCTCGATGCTTCGCATCGCCCCGGAATGACGGTGGGGACTTACAGCTCAACCACCACATAATCGCTCTCGACCCGCACCGGGATCGTCTCCGCGACATACGGCCCCTTCACCACGCTCGCGCCCGGCTCGACATGGGCCGCATACGCTTTCACGCGGAAGCGGCGGGGGTCGCAGTAGGATTGGCCGGTGCGGATGTCGAATTCCCAGCCGTGCCAGGGACAGCGGATGATCTCGCCGAGCTTGGTGTATTCGATCTCGCCGGGGTCGCTCGATTGCGCAAGCCCGATCAGCGGGCCCTCGCACAGCGCCGCGCCCTGATGCGGGCAGCGGTTCATCAGACCGAAATACTCGCCCTTGATGTTGAAGACCGCGATCGGCCGTCCCTCGATCTCCAGAAATTTTCGCGTGCCCGGCGGCAGCTCATCGACCGCCGCAATCACATGCCGCGCCATCAACTCATCCCGTAAAGCTTCTTGGCATTGCCCAGATAGAACGCCTCGCGATTAGCCTCGCTGACGCCTGCGGGCAGCACGCGCGACGGCTCGTCATAGTCCCAATGCGGATAGTCGGTCGCGAACAGCAGGCGGTCCCAGCCGATCCACTTGATGACGTCGAACAGGTCCTCGCGCCGCTCCGGATCCTCCATCGGCTGCGTCGTCCACCACACCTGCTCGCGGATATATTCCGACGGCGGCCGTTTGACATGCGGCACCTCGCTGCGCAGGCGCTGCCAGACCTTGTCGAGCCGCCAGGCCAGCGACGGCGCCCAGCCGAAGCCCGCCTCGATCATCACCATCTTCAATTTCGGAAAGCGCTCGAACACGCCTTCCAGAACAATACTGGCCAGTGCCGATTGCTGGCACTGCGAATGTCCCACCATCTCCTCGATGTAATAGCTCGGCCAGCCCGACGGCGTGATCGGGTTGCCGCCGAAGCCGAAGGCGTGGACGCCGACCGGCAAACCGGCTTCTTCCGCGGCCTGATAGATCGGCCAGTAGCGGCGTTGGCCGAGCGGCTCGACATTGCGGCTGAGCAGCAGTACCTGGACGAAATTCTTGTCGCCGGCGCGCTCGCGGATTTCGGCGGCAGCCGACAATCCGTCTTCATTGCCGACGACAATGGACGCCTTCAGCCGCTTGTCCTTGCTGGTCCATTTGTCGATCTGCCAGTCGTTGATCGCCGAGCACAGCGCGGCCGAGAGTTCGTGGTTGCGGATGCCCTGCCCGGAGTTGAGCGGATTGAGCACCCCTAACTGCACGTTGTTGGGATCGAGCAGCTGCTTCTGCATGAACGACAGCGAGGAGCCCTGCGGCCCGCCTTCCGGCGGATAGGCATCGCGGCGCGAGGCATTGGGCTGGGCCTTCGGATAGGGCGGCCCTTCCATCATGCCCTGATAGGCATGGACGCCGTAGACTTCGAGATGATGCTGCCAGCGTTTGGCCAGATAAGGGTAGAGCTCGGTACGGCTGGCGCGCGCCGGATGGATGTCGCAGTCCGCGATCGCGGTTTTGACGGTCAGGGGGGAAGCGGCTTCGGTGCCTTCGCGGAACTGGATATTCATCGCCTTGCCTCCTTTGGCAGCGGGCTAAGTCAGGCGGGGATAGGTGGCGAGCGGATTGTCGATCATGATCTTGCGCACGAGATCGGGGGTGAGACCTGCGGGCAGCGCGTCCTGGCCATCGAACTGCCAGTGCGGGTAGTCCGTGGAGAATAGGACCAATTCATCCGACTGCATATGATCAAACAGGCGAATTAATGTCGCTTCGTCCGGCGGCGCGTCAAATGGCTGTAACGAGAAGCGGATGTTGCTTCGCACAATTTCCAACGGCGCGCGATCGACCCAGGGCGTCTCCATCCGCACCCCGCGCCAGAATTTGTGCAGACGCCAGAGATAAGGGGAGATCCAGGAGATGCCGGATTCCAGCATCACCATCTTCAGCCGCGGATATTTGGCGAACACGCCCTCGACGATCAGGCTGGTGAGCTGGGTCTGGAACGCCTGGGCCTGACCGACATAATCCTCGATGTGGTAGGAACCCCAGCCCACCGCGGTCGGCGGATTGTGATAGGCGGAACCGGCGTGGATGCCGATCGGCAGTTCCAGCCGTTCCGCCGCCTCGTAGATCGGCCACAGCGCGCGCTTGCCCAGTGGCGTGTCGCCCATCACCAGCATCAGCACCTGCACGAAGCGCTTGTCCTGCGCGCAGCGCTCGATCTCGGCAACGGCCTTCTCGACGCTTTGCGTGGGGATCACGATCGAGCCGCGCAGCCGCGGATCGCGATCGAGCCATTCCTTCGCGAGCCACGCGTTCAGCGCACCGCAGAACGCGGCTTGCAGATCCTCGGAAAACACCATCTGCACACCATAAAGCGGATTGCAGATGGCATGCGTGAGCTGAAAGGGATCAAGCACATGGCGCTGCATGTCGTCGAGGCTTTCGCCGGGTTTGCCGGTTTCTGGACGCCAGTCCGGCCGCGCCACGATCGGTGAGTTCTTCGGATAGGATTGCGAGACGAGATCGACCATGCCGCGCGTCGTCACCTGGTCGCGCCAGTAGTCGTTGAGATACGGCAGCAGGTTGGTCAGATGCGGCACGGCCGGATGCACGTCGCAATCCACCCCGCCGGCGATCAGGGACGCCATGACGTCTCCCTTTTGCGTTTCCTCTTGACGTTACTTTTGCGCAGCGCTTCGCCGCGCCGTCTTGCGTCCTGCCATTCAAGCAGGCCTGCCCGCCGCCTGCAACTCGGCCAATCGCGCTGTCATATGCTAGGAAGGCGCAGCTCGGTTGCGATGGAGTGAGGTACAGGACATGAAAGAGCTCGTCGGCATTGCGGAACAGGTCGCGGCGAAACTGATCGCGCGCAAACAGACCATCGCGGTCGCGGAATCCTCGACCGGCGGCCTGATCTCGGCCAGCCTGCTCGCAGTGCCCGGTGCGTCGGCCTATTTCCTCGGCGGCGCCGTGGTCTACACCCGCGATGCCAGGCGCGTGCTGATGGATATTTCGGATGACGGCATGAAAGGCTTTCGCTCGTCCTCGGAGCCTTATGCGCAACTCCTGGCCGAGCAGATGCGCGGCCGCTTCAATAGCGACTGGGGGCTTTCGGAAACAGGTGCCACCGGCCCCACCGGCAACCGCTACGGCGATGCGGCCGGCCACAGCTGCATGGCGGTCTCGGGGCCCGCGGCGGAGGTGATCACACTGGAGACGGGCAGCAACGACCGGTTTGCGAACATGCAGGTGTTTGCGGCGACGGCGCTGAAGTTGCTGTTGAGGAAGTTGGAGGGGTGAGCTGCTGTGCTGTGAGTGAGGGCAGTATCGCCACAAACACCGCTGTCATGCCACGCGAAGGCGGGGCATCCAGTACGCCGCAGCCTATCGATTCAATCACGACTGTCTCGGAGTACTGGATCGCCCGGCCAAGCCGGGCGAAGACAGCGGAGAACGGAGCGACACTACCGCCCCAAATGCCGCATGAAGATCCGCACCACGTAGCCCTTGAAGCGCGGTGCCTCGTCATAGATATCCGACGCGATACGCTCGACGGTCTCGCGCAGCGACACGAACTGCGCCTGGCGGGCGCTGCTTTCGGTACCCTGCATGCCCGCGAGCTCGTCCAACGCCGCGTCGCTGATCTGGCAGTCCACGACCTCGCCATCGTTCATCATGGTGAAGCGAAAGGCCAGCCGCTCAAGGTCATGGCCGATGATCCTGTCGCGCGTCAGCGGCATCAAATCGTCCCGGTCGAGCCCCCGAACGAGACAATGCTAAAAATCTTTCCGCCTGTCAGCAGCAAACAGAGACTTCGCCCTACTGAAACGCGACTTCGGCGAAGCTGCGAAGCTTTCGCGAATGCAACCGCTCCGATTCCTGCTGCTTGAGCCGCTCCAGCGCCTTCAGGCCGATCTCGAGATGCTGGCCGACGCGGCGGCGGTAGAATTCGCTGGCCATGCCCGCCAGCTTGATCTCGCCATGCAGCGGCTTGTCGGAGACGCACAGCAGCGTGCCGTAGGGGACGCGGAAGCGGTAGCCGTTGGCGGCGATCGCAGCCGATTCCATGTCGAGCGCCACCGCACGCGATTGCGACAGGCGACGAATGACCTCGGGACCGCTGATCTCCCAATTGCGGTTGTCGACGCTGGCAACGGTGCCCGTGCGCATCAGGCGCTTGAGCTCAAAACCTTCCAGGCCCGTGACGTCTTCGACCGCCTCTTCGAGCGCGACCTGCATCTCGGCCAGCGCCGGGATCGGCACCCATAGCGGCAGCTCGCGATCGAGCACGTGGTCCTCGCGCACATAGCCATGGGCGAGCACGTAGTCGCCGAGCCGCTGCGTGTTGCGCAAGCCGGCGCAATGCCCGAGCATCAGCCAGGCGTGCGGCCGCAGCACCGCGACGTGATCGGTGACGTTGCGCGCGTTGGACGGGCCGGTGCCGATGTTGATCAGGGTAATGCCGCGATAGCCGGGCGCGACCAGATGAAAGGCCGGCATCTGCGGCGCGCGCACGGGTGCTGTACCCGTCGTTGCGCCGCCATTGCGCATGATGACGTTTCCGGGCGCGACAAAGGCGTCGAGGCCCGCCTCGCCGGACCGAAGGCGCTGCTCGCAAAGCTGGGCGAATGCATCGACATAGAACTGGTAGTTGGTGAAAATGACAAAGTTCTGGAAATGCTCGGGGTCGGTGCCGGTGTAGTGGTAGAGCCGGCGCAGCGAGTAGTCGACGCGGGCGGCGCGAAACAGCGACAGCGGCTCGGGCGTGCCCGGCTGAAGCTCGAACGTGCCGTCGGCGATCGCATCGTCCATGGTGGCGAGATCGGGCACGTCGAACGCATCGCGCAGCGACCGTGTCACGGGCGAGTTCTCGCTGGTGGTGATGGCGGCTTCAATGTTGATATCGCGGCGATAGGCGAAGTGAACGGGGATCGGCTCACTGGATTCACCAATTTCGACCGGCACGCCGTGATTCTGGATCAGCAATCCGATCTGCTCGGTGAGATAGCTGCGGAACAAATCCGGCCTGGTCACGCTGGTTTCGTGCACACCGGGCCGGGCCACGAAGCCATAGGCGAGACGCGAGTCGAGCCGCGCATGCGTCACGGTGGTGACCCGGACGAAGGGATAATAGGCTCTCGCGCGCGTCGTGACGGCCTCGCCGTTGACATAGGCCTCGAACCGGTCGCGCAGGAATTTTGTGTTGCGCTCATAGATCTCTTCGAGGCGGGCGACGGCCGCGGCCGGGTCGATGAAGGCTTCGGTGGCGATGGAGGGTGGGGTCTGCATTGTTCGACGCCGGGTTGCTGGGGCCTGAGTCGAACTATAGCAAGAACGAGAAAGCGTAGGGTGGGCAAAGCGAAGCGTGCCCACCATCTTCATTGCCGAACGAAAAATGGTGGGCACGGCGCTTTGCGCCTTTGCCCACCCTACGAGATCGAGTCTGCCGCTCGAGATCCCGGATGCGCGCCAAGCGCGCTCCGGGATGCTGCGCCTTCGCGCGTCACTTCTCCCGGAAGGCCCGCATGAACTGGTCGTGCAGCGGCTTCATCAAGTAGGAGAACATCGTGCGGTCGCCGGTCTGGACGAAGGCTTCCGCCGGCATGCCGGGGATCAGCCTGGAGTCGCCGAGCTTGGCGACCTCCTCCGCGGACATCGACACGCGGATGGTGTAATAGCTCTGCCCGGTGCGCTGATCGGTGGTGACGTCGGGCGAGACGCGGGTGACGACGCCGTTGAGCTCGGGCGTGGTACGCTGATTGAAGGCGGAGAGGCGCAGCAGCGTCTTCTGGCCGATCTGGAGCTTGTCGATATCGACCGGATTGACCTTGGCCTCGACCTGGAGATCGTCGGCCTGCGGCACGATCAACATCAGGGCGTCGCCCGCGGTGACGACGCCGCCCACCGTGTGCACGGTCGATTGCAGCACCATGCCGTCCTGCGGCGCGCGGATGTCGACGCGGCGGAGCTGATCCTCGGCCGCGACCTTGCGCTCGATCGACTCGCCGATCTTGTCATTGGTCTCGCGCAAATCCTTCGAGACCTCGCTCACCATGTCCTTGTCGACCTGGATGATCTGGAGCTCGGTCTCGGTGATCTTGCCCTTGGCCTGCGCCCGCGAGGCGATGTACTGCGCACGCTCGCCGTTGAGGCGCGCGCTGTCGCGTTCGAGCGTGGTCAGACGTGAGATCTGCACCAGGTGCTTGTCATAGAGATCGCGGACACCGATGAGCTCCTGCTGCACCAGCGAGATCTCCTTGTCCTTGGCCTTCTCCTGCGCGGAGAGACCCTCGATCTCCTCGTTGAGCTGCTGGATGCGCTCGCGGAGCTGCGCCTTCTGCCCCGCACGGCCGTTGACGCGAACGTCGAACAGCTTTGTTTCGGCGGAGAGCAGCACCTTGACGTCGGGATCGTTGCCACGATCGAGCAGCGCCTGCGGAAACTCGAGCTTGTCGAGCCCGCGCTGCTCGGCCTGAAGCCGCGCCGCTCGCGCCTGCCCCGCGTCGAGATTCTTGGTGACGATGGCGAGATTGGCCTTGGTGACGGTGTCGTCGAGCCGCACCACGATGTCGCCGGCCTTGACCAGGTCGCCGTCATGGGCACGCACCTCGCCGACCACGCCGCCGGTCGGATGCTGCACCTTCTTGACGTTGGATTCGACCACGATCTGGCCGGGCGCGATCAGCGCGCCGGAAATCTGCACCATCGACGCCCAACCGCCGAGGCCCACGGCCAGAACCAGCACGATCGAGACCCCGAGGATCAGGTGAAACCGGATCGACTCCCGCACGGTTCTCTTCGCGCCGGGCTTTGCGCCGCCAATCGTCATCGTGCTCATGATTTGGCCACTCCGCCTTCACTGACGATCTTGATCGGCGCCGGCGGCGCGACGCGGGACTGGAGCACCTGGGCGAGCACCTGCTCCTTCGGCCCGAAGGCCTGCATACGGCCGTCGCGCAGCACCAGGATCTGGTCGACCGCCTCGACGCCGATCGGCCGGTGCGCCACCACGATGACGATGGCACCGCGCTCGCGCGCGGCACGGATGGCGCGGGTCAGCGCTTCGTCGCCTTCGGTGTCGAGATTGGAATTGGGCTCGTCGAGCACGATCAGGAACGGATTGCCGTAAAGCGCGCGCGCCAGCGCCACACGCTGCGCCTGGCCTGCGGAGAGCGAAGTGCCCTGCTCGCCCACTTGCGTGTTGTAGCCCTCGCGCATCTTGATGATCATCTCGTGCACGCCGGCTTCTTTCGCCGCGCCGATGATGCCGTCAGACGTGGCCTCGGGATCGAAGCGGCTGATGTTCTGCGCGATGGTGCCGCCGAACAGTTCGACGTCCTGCGGCAGATAGCCGATATGGCGGCCGAGCATGTCGGACGCCCACTGGTCGAGCGCCGCGCCGTCGAGCCGCACCTTGCCGCGCGCCGGTTGCCAGACGCCGACCAGCGCCCGGATCAGCGACGATTTGCCGGAGCCGCTCGGCCCGATCACGCCGAGGCCGTGGCCGGCTTCGAGCGCAAAAGTGATGTCCTGCACGATGAGACGCTGGTCGCCCGGCGGCACCATGGCGACGCCTTCGACCGAGAGGCGGCTGGTGGGCGCCTGCAACTGGGTCGGCATCGTTTGCGCCGGCATCTGTTCCAGAAGACGGCTGAGGCGGTGCCAGCTCTGGCGTGCGGTGACGAAGGATTTCCAATGCGCGATCGCGAGATCGACCGGCGCCAGCGCGCGGGCGGAGAGTATCGAGCCTGCGATGATGATGCCGGCGGTCGCCTCCTGGTGGATGACGAGATAGGCGCCGACCGCGAGCACCGCCGATTGCAGCATCATGCGCAACACTTTGGCGACCGCGCCGAGACCGCCGGCGACGTCGCTCGCACGCTGATTGCCGGCGAGATATTTTTCGTTGGCCTCGCTCCAGCGCTGGTTCAACCGGCCGGCCATGCCCATCGACACCAGCACTTCCGCGTTGCGGCGGCTGGACTGGGCGAGATCGTTGCGCTGGGCGGCAAGGCCCATCGCCTCTTTCGCCGGCTGGCGGGACAGGAACTCGGTGACCAGCGTCAGCCCGACCAGGATGATGGCGCCGACCAGTGCGGTGAGGCCGATCATGACATGGAAGGCGAAACAGATGGCGAGATAGAGCGGCAGCCAGGGCAGGTCGAAGAACGCGCTCGGCCCCATGCCGCCGAGGAAGGAGCGGACATTGTCGAGGTCGCGCAGCGGCTGAAGTCCCTCGTTGCGGCTGCCGACCAGCAGCGGCAGGCGCACGATGGTGTCGAACACACGCTTGTTGAGGGCTTCGTCGAGCGCGGTGCCGATCCGTCCCAGGATGCGGCTGCGGATCATGTCGAGCACGCCCTGCGCCATATAGAGGCCGCCGGCGAGGACGATCAGGCCGACGAGGGTCGGGATGCTGCGGCTCGGCAGCACCCGGTCGTAGACCTCAAGCATGAAGATCGACCCGGTCAGATAGAGTAGGTTGATCATGCAGCTCATGAAGCCGAGGCCGATCAACGCCGTGCGGCAGGCACGCAGCGCATCACCGAGCTCTGAACGGCGGAGGCCGGGAACGGCTGCCATCAGTCTGATCTCTTTCGGGCGAGGGGCAGAAACCCCTGATTTCAAAGGTACATTGAGGGGTACTTGCCCCGGATTAATATCGCGTTCTCTCCCGCGTGCGGCGCAATCGAATTAATCCAGGACCTTGATTACGTCACATCTACCGCGGATGGCCTGATGCGCAAGTCCGGTATTTCACAGTCTTCGCGGCTTTTTATAGCAGACAAATACGCCCCTCCCCAGCCTGGGGAGAGGCGCAAAGTTCCGCTTCGCTGAACCGAGAAGCCTAGAACCGGCCGCCGCCGCGCACCAGCCGCACCACCAGCAGCAGGATGACCGCGCCGATGGCGGAATAAATGATCTCCGATACCAGCCCGGTACCGATATGAATGCCGAGCTTGGGGAACAGGAACGTCGCGACAAACGCACCGGCAATGCCGATCACGATGTCGCCGATGATGCCGAAGCCTGCGCCCCGCACGATCTTGCCGGCCAGCCAGCCGGCCACGAGGCCGACGAACAGGATGACGAGCAGGCCTTCATTCGAAATGTACATAAGTCAGATCCCTCTCCGTGAACGGCCGCATGGAACCGGAATCGGGATGAATGGGGTCTGAATGCTGTTCCCCGCTCTCCCGGAGGCCTCCGCGCGCAGGCAAAAATGTCGAAAACAACCCCATGCACAGTAGAACAGCTCTTCACCGAGTACGCCCGGTGAATCGTGACAACTCGGTGCTGGCGCAGGGGATTTTCGAGATCAGGCGCGGCCGGCCTACGACGCGACCACGGCGTCCGCCAGCACACACCTTGCCGCCCGGCCCGGCCCCACCTCCACATTCGGCGGCAGCTGCTCGACGCAGCGGGGCTGCGCCACCGAACAACGTGGGGCGAAGGAGCAGTTATGCGGCCTCTCGGCCAGCGACGGCGGCGTGCCGGGGATGGTCTCGAGCCTTGCCCCCCGCTTGGCGCCATGGATGGTGGAGGCGAGCAGGCCCTTGGCGTAGGGATGCACCGGCGAACGGACGATGTCGCGAAGCGTCCCCTGCTCCACGATCTGGCCGGCATACATCACCGCGACGCGGTCGCAAATCTCGATGGCGACGCCGATGTCGTGGGTGACGAAGATGACGGACATGCCGAACTCGCGCTGTAGCTCGCGCAAGAGCAACAATATCTGGATCTGCACGGTGGCATCGAGCGCCGTGGTCGGCTCGTCCGCGAGCAAGATCTTCGGCCGGCAGGCCAGCGCCAGCGCGATCATGGCGCGCTGACGCATGCCGCCGGACATTTCGTGCGGATAGGCATCCAAGCGGCGCTTTGCGGACGGGATGCGCACGACCTCGAGCATCTCCAAGGCTCTCGCACGGCCTTCCGCGTAACTCTTGCCCTCGTGGCGCACCACGCTCTCGGCGATCTGCGCGCCGATGGTGTAGACCGGATCGAGCGCCAGCGCGGGCTCCTGAAAAATCATCGACACGGTCTGGCCGCGGAACGACGACAGCTCCTCGTCGTTCATGGCCAGCACATCGCGCCCCATGACGTTGACGGTGCCTGCGATCTGCGTGCGCTTCTTCGGCAACAGCCGCATCAACGCGCGCAAGGTCACGCTCTTGCCCGAACCGGACTCGCCGAGCAGGCCCAGCACCTCGCCATCGCCGAGCGTGAGACTGAGATCGTTCACGGCATAGACCGTGCGCTCGCCGGTGAAGCGGATGTTAAGGCCTGAGATGTCGACGAGCTTTGTCATGACGGCAGCTTGGGCACCCGGTCGTGGTAATCGGTGACGCGCTGGAAGGCGGCGCCGATGGTGAGCAAGGTCGCTTCATCGAAGGAGCGGCCGATCAGCTGCATGCCGATCGGCAGGCTGCTTTTGGTGAAGCCGGACGGCACGGTCAGCGACGGCAGGCCCAGGAAGTTCACCGGGCGGGTGAACAGCGTCAGCCGCTGCAACAGCGCCGGCGCGTTCGGCCCGCCGCCGACATCGCTTTCCTCAATCGTGGGCGCCGGCACCGGAGATGCCGGTGCGATCACCGCATCGACGCCGGCGGTGGCCGCATTGTGCGCGGCGAGCGCGGGCCCGCGCCAGCGCATCGCCTCCAGATAGGTGATGGCGGGAACGGCGAGCCCGTTCTGAAGCCGCATCAACACCTGCGAGCCATAATCCTGGGGACGCTCGATCATCCAGCGCTTGTGGAATGCGGCCGCTTCGGCCGCGAGCACAAGTTGGCTCGCGGAGGACAATTGCCGCTGATCGGGCAGCTCGACCGTGACAATATCGGCGCCTTCGCGCTTGAGCACGGCGATGGTCTCGTCGAGCACGCGCGCGACTTCGCTGTCGAGATCGTCGACATAGAAGGACGCAGGCACGCCAATCTTCAAGCCCTTGAGCGAGCCCTTGGTCGCGGCGACATAGTCCGACAGCGGCTCGTGGCTCGCGGTCGAATCTTCGGGATCGGGACCGGCCATCAACGCCAGAAGCAGCGCGCAATCCTCGGCGGTGCGGGCGAGCGGGCCGACGGTGTCGAGCGATTGCGACAGCGGCATCGCGCCGGCACGGCTGACGCGGCCCCAGGTGGTCTTGAGCCCCGTGACGCCGCAGAAATGCGCGGGCATCCGGATCGAGCCGCCGGTGTCGGAGCCGAGCGCGGCATAGGTCAGGCGCGCGGCGACCGACGAGCCCGACCCCGACGACGAGCCGCCGGTGATATGCGCGACGTTCCAGGGATTGCGCACCGGACCGTAATGGGCGTTGTGGCCGGTCGGGCCATAGGCGAATTCGGCGAGATGCAGCGTGCCGAGGCGGACCTGGCCGGCGTCCTTCAGCCGCTGCAAGGCGGTGGAGGTGGTGGTCGGCACGAAATCGCGGCGGATCAGCGAACCGCAGGTCGCTACGCGACCCGCATCGTAATACATGTCCTTGTGCGCGAGCGGCACGCCATGCAGCGGACCGCGGACGTTGCCTTTGGCGAGCTCGGCGTCGGCGGCATCTGCCGCCTTCAGCGCGGCCTCCGATTCGATCGACATGAAGGCGTTGAGGTGCGGCTGCCACTGCGCGATGCGGTGCAGCAGCGCGCGAGTCGCCTCATGCGAGGACACTTGCTTCATCGCGATCGCACGCGCAACCTCGGTGAGCGTCATCAATGCAGGCTCGGTGCTCATTTCGACACCTTGGTGGTCTGTGCGAGCACGTAGAGCGCGGGCTCGAGATCGAACGGCAGCGTGCCGGCGATGGCCGCAAAGCCTTCGAAGGCGGGTCCGATGGAATTGGAGATGCGCGTCGCAATCTCATCGTCGACGGGAATGCCGGCGACTTGCGCTGTCGCCTTGATCTCTTTGGTCGTGGGTCTCGTCATGCGATGTCCTCTCGGGGCGCACGGCTATGGCCTGAACCAGGGATTGCCATGTAGCACGCGGCCTCGTGGCCCATTCTATCGACGGCGGTGAGCTTTGGTGCAGCATTTGCGCAGAGCGGCTCCGCAAACGCGCAACGGGTGTGGAAGCGACAGCCCGGGGGCGGATCGATCGGATTGGGCGGATCGCCGGTGATCGGCGGTTTTTCGGTGCGGCGGTCCGGGTCAGAGGACGGCATCGCGGCCAGTAGCGCGCGCGTATAGGGATGCGCCGGCTTGTCCCAGACCTGGTCGACCGGGCCGAGCTCGACGACCTCGCCGAGATACATCACCAGCACACGATCGCTGATGTAGCGGACGACGTTGAGGTCGTGGCTGATGAAGAGATAGGTCAAGCCGAACTCGCGCTTGAGATCGGCAAGCAGATTGAGCACCTGCGCCTCGACCGATTTGTCGAGCGCGGAGACGGCCTCATCGAGGATCACCAGCCGCGGCGACAGCGCCAGCGCGCGTGCGATGTTGACGCGTTGGCGCTGGCCGCCGGAGATCTCATGCGGATAGCGATTTGCGAAGTTTGCAGGGAGCAAGCCGACCTTGCCGAGCAGCTCGCGCGCCAGTGCGCGCGCCGCACCATCGGCCATGCCATGGACTTTTGGGCCGAATGCGATCGATTCCTCGATGGTCAGGCGCGGATTAAGCGAGGCGTAAGAGTCCTGAAACACCATCTGCATGCCGCGGCGCAGTTCGCGCAGCGACAAAGCCTGCCCGACGGCCATGCCGTCATAGATGATGTCGCCGGTATCGCGCGGCATCAGATGCATCAGCAGCCGCGCAGTGGTCGACTTGCCGCAGCCGGATTCGCCGACGATGCCGACGGTCTCGCCCTTGGCGATGGAGAAGGAGACATTGTCGACGGCGCGCACGGTGCGTTTGGCGGCGAACAGTCCTCCGCGCACGGGGAAATGCTTGGTGAGTCCGTTGACCTGGAGCAGCGGCTGCGCGACGCCGCCGACGTCTTCGACCGGCTCCAGCATGGCGATGGAAGTATTGCTCTCGCTCATGGCTAGTTCCTGATGTCCATGGCGCTGCGCAGGCCGTCCGAGAGAAGGTTGAAGCAGATCGAGACCGCGAAGATCATCGCGCCGGGGAGAGCTGCGACCCAGGGATTGACGTAGATCGCGGTGCGCAAGGTGTTCAGCATCAGCCCCCATTCCGGCTCCGGCGGCTTGGTGCCGAGGCCGAGGAAGGAGAGGCCGGCGGCCAAAATCATCGAGACCGAGATCAGGCTGGTGGCATAGACGAAGATCGAGCCCAGCACATTGCCGAGGATGTGCACGCGCATGATGGTGAAGGGCCCGGCGCCGGAAGCGCGCGCGGCCTCGACGAAATCCATGTTGCGCACGCCGGTGGTGACGCTTTCGGCGACGCGGGTGATCTGCGGCACGAACACGACGGTCAGCGACACGATGGAGTTGAGGATGCCGGCGCCCAGCGCGCCGGAGATCGCAATCGCAAGCAGCACGGAGGGAAAGGCGTAGAACACGTCGATCGTGCGCATGATCGCTGTGTTGAGCTTGCCGCCGACATAGCCCGCGACGAGACCGAGCGAGGTGCCGATGCCGAAAGCCAGGACCACGGGCAGAATGCCGATAACGAGCGACAGCCGCCCGCCATAGATCAACCGCGCCAGCATGTCACGGCCGAGTTCGTCGGTGCCGAGCGGATAGCCTGATGTGCCGATGTGGCGCAGGCGGCGGATCATCGAGCCCTTGTAGGGGTCTTCGAGACCTAGCCACGGTGCGAGGATCGCGGAGAGGAAGATCAGCAGCAGCACCAGCGCACAGGCCATGCTGACCTTGTCGCGACGAATACGGCGGCCGACGGTCGCCCAATAGCCGCGCGCCTTGGTCGCGGGCGCGGCCTGGAGCGCGGCGTCGGTGGTGGTGGCGGACAACGGAAGCTCGCTCATTGCCGCAATTTCCAACGTCGTCCCGGCGAAGGCCGGGACCCATAACCACGAAAGGTCATTTGGCGAGGACTCGTGGTTGCCATCTCGTCCCACAACCGCTTACTGGGGTTATGGGTCCCGGCCTTCGCCGGGACGACACTGAATGTGTGGCACCTCATCCCGCTAGCCCCGCTTGATGCGCGGATCGATCGCGGCTTGCGCGATGTCGACCAGCAGATTGAGGAAGACGAAGAACAGCGCCAGCACCAAAATCGTGCCCTGCAACAGTGGCAAATCGCGCTGGAAAATCGCCGAATTGAGCAGGAAGCCGGAGCCCGGCCACGAGAATACGGTCTCGATCAGGATCGAGCCGCCGAGCATGTAACCGAGCTGGAGGCCCATCACCGCAAGCGCGGTGGGCGCGGCGTTCTTGATGATGTGGCGGAACACCCCTCGTTCGTGCAGACCCTTTGCACGCAGCGCTTCGACGAAATCCTGCGAGAGGATGTCACCAGTCAGCGCGCGCACGGTACGGGTGACGATGCCCATCGGGATCACCGAGGTCGTAATCGCCGGCAGAACGAGATATTTCAGATGCTCCCAGTCCCAGGCCCAGGCTGTGGAGCCGCCGGATCCGGCGCCGACCGCGGGCAGCCAGTTCAGCTCGACCGAGAAGATGATGACGAGCACCATGCCGAGCCAATAATGCGGCACCGAGACGCCGGCGATGGCAAAGGACGTCGCGACCTTGTCGATCCAGGTCTCGCGAAAGTAGCCGGCGATCAGGCCGAGCAGGATGCCCATCGTGAAGCCGATGATAGCCGCCGCAATCGCAAGCGTGACGGTGTTGCCGACCGCGCGCATGACTTCGGCGAGCACGGGGCGTCCCGTCGCGATGGAGTTGCCGAGATCGCCATGCAGCGCGCGCAGCAGCCACAGGCCGAACTGCACGGGCAACGGGCGGTCGAAACCGTAGGCTGTGCGCAACTGCGCCGCGAGCTCCTGCGAGGCATCGGCCGGCAGCACCGCAACCAGCGGATCGCCCGGCGTGATGTGCACGAGCAGAAAGCACACCAGCGCGACGCTGATGACGATCGGAATGACATAGACGATGCGTCTGGCGATATAGGCGAGCACGTCGGATTCTTTCTTCCCTTCTCCCCTTGTGGGAGAAGGTGGCGCGAAGCGCCGGATGAGGGGTTCTATCCGCGGATGAAATTGCTTCTATTGAGAGGTCCGCATCCGCGGAGAGAGACCCCTCACCCGGCTTCGCTTGCGCGAAGCCACCCTCTCCCGCAAGGGGAGAGGGTGCACTGAGCGTGTTGCGCGAGCTTACTACTGCATCGACACCAGCGAGAAGTCGATGAACCAGCTCTTCGGCTGGATCACGCCGGTGATCTTCGGGCTCATGGCGCGCGGACCGACGTCGTGGGCGACGTAGAGGAAGGCTGCGTCGTCGACGGAGGCCGCGTGCAGTTCGGCGAGCGCGGCATCGCGCGCGGCGGGATCGAAGGTCTGCCGCGCCTTCTTTACCAGCTCGTCGAACTTGGGATTGTTGATGAAACCCCAATTGTTCGAGACCGGCGGCGCCATGCTCGATTGCAGGAAGCGCACCAGCGCGAAGAACGGGTCCATCGCCGCGTAGGTGACGTTGGTCGCATTCGAGCCGTTGGCGCTCGGGTCCTTGGCGCCGCGGCGCCAATTGGTGAACAGCGTATTCCACTCGATGACGTCGAGCTGCACGTCGAAATAGCATTCGGCGAGCGCCTGCTGGAGATATTCGTTCATTGGCAGCGGCTGCATCTGGCCCGAGCCCGAGGCCGAGGTCTGGATCTTCACCGTCAGCTTCTTGTTCGGACCGAAGCCTGCCTCCTGCATCAGCTTTTGCGCAGCCGGCTTGTCGTACTTGATCTCGAAGGTCGGCTTGCCGCGCCAGGGATGGCCGGGCTCGAAGGTGCCGGTCGCCGGCACCATGAGCCCCGCAAGCAGGCCGTCCTTGAGGCCTTCGCGATCGACGCAGAGATTGGCGGCCTTGCGCACGCGGATGTCGTTCCAGGGCGAGCCCTCGACCCGCGAGAACTGCCACGGCCAGACATGCGGCTGTTCGTTGGCATAGAGCTTGAAGCCGCGCTGCTTGATCTCGGGCAACGCATCCGGCGCGGGTGCCTCGACCCAATCGACCTGTCCGGAGAGCAACGCTGCCGTGCGCGCATTCGCTTCCGGCATCGGCAAGAGCACCATCTTGTCGATCTTCGGCACGCGCGCCTTGTCCCAATAGCTCGCGTTCTTGACCAGCTCGAGCCGCTCGCGCGGGGTGAAGCTCGCCATCTTCCACGGGCCGGTGCCTGCGGCATCCTTGGCGAACGCAGTCCAGGCGGCCTGCGACTTCGCCTTGGCGTCGGCGCCGTCCGCCTTGTCATAGAAATGCTGCCACTTCGCCGGGCTCGCCATGAAGAGGTTGGTGAGGTTGATCGGCAGGAAGCTGTCGGGCTCCTTGGTGGTGAGCTCGACCGTCATGTCGTCGATCTTCTTCGCAGACGCCAGCGTCGGCATGCGCGAGGCGGTGACGCCGACCTGGCTCGGATCGAATTGCGGCGCGTCCTGCTTCAGCACCTTCTCGACGTTCCACACCACGGCATCGGCGTTGAACGGCGAGCCGTCATGGAAGGTCACGCCGGGGCGCAGCTTGAAGGTCCATTTGGTCTTGTCGGCATCATCGACCTTCCACTCGGTGGCGAGGCCGGGGATCACCACGCTGGCCTTGTCGGCGGAGGACAGGTCCCAGCCAGTAAGTGCGTCATACATGGTGACGCCGGTGAAGCGGTTGCCTTCAAAACCCTGATCAGGCTGGCCAAGCGTGCGCGGAATGTCGGCAGCGGTCATGCCGATGCGCAGCACCGTTTCGGCACTGGCCATGCGCGGCCATGCGGCCGCAGTCGTCAGGGCCAGCGCAGCAATCAGCGCCGCGCGGGTAGTCGTCTTGATAAACATTACTTTCGTCCTTTTACGGCTTTCGATGACTAATTTTGATGCAAACGTATGCAATGCCTATGCCAATGGGGAAACTTATTCTGCGAATTGGCCCTGCGACGACAAGTCCTTGTGATCAAATGGTCGCATGGGCACTTCGCTGCCTATTCTGGCATCAAGATTGCAGGTTCTGCTCCGATTTCTCCCTGGGAGCTTTAGGCCATGCGTATCCGATTATCGACCTGTCTCGCCGTGCTTGCGCTGGCGTTGTCCGCAATCTCGGCGCGCGCCGAAACGGTGGTGCGCTACGGCATCTCGATGGCGGACATTCCGCTGACGACCGGCCAGCCCGATCGTGGCGCCGGCGCCTATCAGTTCACGGCCTATACGATCTACGATCCGCTGGTGGCCTGGGAGATGGACGTCGCCGACCGGCCCGGCAAGCTGGTGCCGGGCCTCGCCACCGAATGGAAGGTCGACGATACCGACAAGACCAAATGGCGCTTCACGCTGCGCAAAGGCGTGAAGTTTCATGACGGCAGCGAGTTCAACGCCGATGCGGTGATCTGGAATCTCGACAAGGTGCTCAACGACAAGGCGCCGCAATTCGACAAGCGGCAGAGCGCGCAGGTGAAGACGCGGCTTCCGTCGGTCGCGAGCTACGCCAAGATCGACGACTCCACGGTGGAGATCACCACCAAGACGGTCGATTCCTTCTTCCCCTATCAGATGCTGTGGTTCCTGGTCTCCAGCCCCGCGCAATATGACAAGCTCGGCAAGGACTGGGACAAGTTCGCAAGCCAGCCCTCCGGCACCGGCCCGTTCAAGCTGACAAAGCTGGTGCCGCGCGAGCTCGCCGAGCTCACCAAGAACCCGGACTATTGGAACACCAAGCGCATTCCGAAGGTCGACAAGATCGTGCTGGTGCCGATGCCGGAAGCACTGACGCGCACCAATGCGCTGCTCGCAGGCCAGGTCGACCTGATCGAAACGCCAGCGCCGGACGCCGTGCCGCAGCTGAAAGCGGCCGGCATGAAGATCGTCGACAACGTCACGCCGCATGTCTGGAATTATCATCTGAGCGTGCTGCCGGGCTCGCCCTGGACCGACATCCGCCTGCGCAAGGCACTCAATCTCGCCATCAACCGCGACGAAGTCGTCGGGCTGATGAACGGGCTGGCAAAACCCGCGAAGGGACAAGTCGACCCGTCGAGCCCGTGGTTCGGCAAGCCGACATTCGACATCAAGTATGATCTCGCCGCCGCGAAGAAGCTGGTCGAGGAAGCCGGCTACTCCAAAGCAAAACCGCTGAAGGCCACCTTCATCATCGCGCAGGGCGGTACCGGCCAGATGCTGTCGCTGCCGATGAACGAGTTCCTGCAACAGAGCTTCAAGGAGATCGGCATCGACATCGACTTCAAGGTGGTCGAGCTGGAGACCCTCTACACGCATTGGCGCAAGGGCGCAGCCGACGAGATGAACGCCGGCATCACCGCCAACAACATCGCCTATGTGACGTCAGACCCGCTCTACGCCATCGTCCGCTTCTTCGCCTCCGACCAGATCGCGCCGGTCGGCGTCAACTGGGGCGGCTACAAGAACCCGAAGGTCGACGCGCTGATCAACGAGGCCAAGCAGACCTTCGACACCGCCAAGCAGGACGATCTGATCGCGCAGGCGCATGCCCTGATCGTCGACGATGCCGTGCTGGTCTGGGTCGTCCACGACACCAACCCGCACGCGCTGTCGCCGAAGATCAAGCAGTTCGTCCAGGCGCAGCACTGGTTCCAGGATTTGACGACGATTGGGGTGGAGTGAGTGAGGCCACAAACGCAGCAATCGTAGGGTGGGCAAAGCGAAGCGTGCCCACCACTTTAAGCCTCACGCGAGGAGAGATGGTGGGCACGGCGCTCGGGCGCCTTTGCCCACCCTACGAGAGCTATTGATGCGGCCGCACTGGCGCCAAACACTCCGCCGTCGTCCCGGCGACGGCCTCAAAAGCCCCACTACTTCGTCAGCAGCGCAAACGCCCCGTTCCAACCCTCCGGCGGCGGATCGAGCTGGAAATCCTTGATGCGCGCTTCGTAGAGTCCAAACAGCTTTTCCAGCGTATCGGCGTCCTCGCTCCGGCGGCCGCGCTCGATGGCGTCCAGCGCGCCCTGCCAGTAGCGGCTGCGGTAGCAGCCGAGCATCTCGATGGTGATGTTGCGCAGGCGCTGGAACGCGGCCGAATGCATCACGTCCTCGCGGCCGGCGATGGCGTAGATCACCTCCGGTTCGGTCTTGCCCTTGACCATGATGAAGTCGAGCTCGAGGATTGCGAACTTGTCCTTGGCGGCAAGCGCCGTCCGTGAACCGACGATGATCGGAAAACCGTATTCCTTGGTCTGGCCTTCCAGGCGTGAGGCCAGGTTGACGCTGTCGCCGAGCACCGAATAGTTCTTCTTCAGATCGGAGCCCATGTTGCCGACCACGCCGATGCCGGTGTTGAGACCGATGCCGACATTGAGCGGGATATAGACGTGGCCGCCGTCGGCTGCCTCCTGCTCGCGGTCCTTGTTGACCACGTCGATCTTCTCGAGCATCTGGATCGCGGCCTCGCAGGCGTTGACCTCGTGCGCCTTGTCGTCGAGCGGCGCGTTCCAGAACGCCATGATGGCGTCGCCCATGTACTTGTCGACATAGCCCTTCTCTTCGATGATCACATCGGTGAGCGGCGTCAGGAAGCGGTTCATCAGCGCGATCAGGCCTTGCGGATCGTGCTTGTAACTCTCCGAGATCGTGGTGAAGCCGCGCACGTCGGAGAACATGATCGTCATCTCGCGCTCTTCGCCGCCGAGCACGACCTTTTCCGGCGACTGCGCCATCTGCTCGACCAGAACGGGCGACATATACTGCGCGAAGATGCCGCGGATCTCCTTCCGCTGCCGCTGCTCGCGCACGAAGCTCGAGAAAATGAACGTCAGGTAGATCGCGGTGGTCGACAACAGCGGATAGGTGAAGTCAATGAGGTAGCGGTACTTCCAATAGAAGAACCAAGAGGTGCCGATCAGGATAGCGGCAAACATCGCGCCCGCGATCACCAGCCGCACCGGCCCGAGATTCGGCGTGAAGATGATGACGAGAATGCCGATGATCAGCGCGGCGAGCAGTTCGACGCCAAGCGCATAGTTCGGCTGGGAGATGACCGCGCCACTCAGCACGCTTTCGAGCACCTGGGCGTGGATCTCGACGCCGGGCATGGTCGAGGACACCGGCGTGGTCTTGAGGTCGTTCAGCCCGGCCGCGGAGGTGCCGATCAGCACCAGCTTGCCGGCAAGTTTGGCCGGCGGCACCGTGTTGTCGAGCACGTCGGCTGCCGACACATAGATCGAGGGATCGCGGCGGGCGTAATGCACCCAGAGCTGGCCGTTCTTGTCGGTCGGGATCTCGACGCCCTTGATGCGGATGGCCCGAACTCCGGTCTTGTCCGTCCTGACCAGCAGGGTCGGTGTGCCGGTGATGACGCGCAGGATCTCGAGGCTGAGCGAGGGCATGATGTTGCCCTGGGCGCGCATGATCATCGGCACGCGGCGGATAAAGCCGTCGCGCTCGGTCTTGATGGAGAACAGGCCACGACCGGCGGCAACCTTCTCAATGACGGGCACGTTGCGCAGCAGGCCAGGGAATTCGAACAGGAATTTTTCGGCATTCTCTTCGCCGACAGTCGCGACACCGGTGAAGGGAAGCGTCTTGTCGAGCTCGGATCCGACCTCCGGCAGTCCGGTTTCGCCGAGGACGACGCGCGAGCGCTTGATCGCTTCCGAGAGAATCTGGTCGTTGCTCGGCAGCTCGCGCAGCTTCGTCCGCGTGGCGTCGTCCAGATAGCGCATCTGGTTGGCGACCAGATCCGGGTTGAGCCGATCGGCCTCGGAGAACACGACGTCGAAGCCGATCGCCACCGCGCCGTTGTTGGTGAGGTTGATGATCATGTCCGCGATCCGCGTCCGCGACCACGGCCATTGGCCAAACTTGGCAAGGCTCTTGTCGTCGATGTCGACGATGGTGACCGGCCGCACCCCCTTCTTGTCGCGCGGGTCGATCAGCTGAAACATGTCGAAGGTGCGCAGCCGCAGCTCCTGGACCGGCGGCGGATCCCAGACGCGCAGGCCTGCAAAGACGATCAGCAGCCCAAGGCACAGCATCCGCGCAAAGCCGAACTTTCGCGCGAACCATCGCCGCCAGATACTGAGACGTTTCATGTCAGTCGAGCTTCCTGCCGCGCATCACGTCCTCGGGACCGATCATGGAGCGCCGGCGCGCGAATGGCTATTCCTCAGGCGAAGGATTACCGATTTTTTGCCACGGTCAAGATGCCCGCCGATCGCCGGGAGGCCAGCCGCGCGCCAGCGCCACGCGGCATCAGGTGATGTGGAAGATGAAATCGCTGGCCTTGAGCGTGGCGGTCACGCTCTTCAGCAACAACTGCTCATGCTCGGTCACCGAGTCCTCGCCGACGCCGACCTGCTGCTGCCACGCGACCAGCGTATCGCCGGACTGCTGGGTGATGGTGAGATTGTTGATGGAGCTGACATCCGAGAACTGCCGCAGGTCGATTTTGTCACCCGTTGCGAAATCGCTGACGGTGTGGGCGGCGTTAGTCCCGCTCCCGTCCGGCGAAAACACGAACTGATCCAGGCCGCCGCCGCCGGTCAGCGTGTCATTCGTACTGGCCGAGAAAATGACGTCCTTGCCGCTGGTGCCGGTCAGGGTGATGCCGTTCTCGGTATTGCCGTTCTCGTTGAAGATGAAGTTGACGGTATCGTAAGCGCCGGTGGTCTTGTCCGTCACCGTCAGAGTGATCTGGTCGGTGTCCGGCGGCGTTTCGCCGGAACTGTAGGTGACGCCGTTCTCGAAGGCCGTGTTGATGTCGTCGAGCAAGCCGGATGTCGGCGACAGATCGACGCTGCTGCCCGGCGCATGCGCGGTCGACGCCGTGGCGGTAAAGTCATCCGTCGACGCGCCGGAGTCGGTATCGGTGACCGAGAGATTGGTGATGGTGTCGGTGCCGAGCTCACGATCATGCGAGACGTAGAAATGGGTGGTGTCGATCACGGGCCCACCGGCGGGCGCGGCGGGAGCCGAAACGCTGGTGCTGATCGTGGCGGCGTTGGCCGACACCGGGGCCGTCCCATCGGGGCTCATGGCCGTGATGTCGATCGTCGCCGGCGATCCGGAAGCCGTGACGGCGCCGGTATAGGTGTTGTCGAGGGCATGGACGCCGAGCGGATCCGGCGTACCCGTAAAGCCGTCGGCCGGCACGAAGCGGATTTGCGTATCGGTGCCCAGCACCAGCGCACTCGTGTCGCTGACCGATTCGATATCGACCCACTGATGGGTGCCGGCAACTTCGTATTGCCAGACACCTTCGGTGGCCGTGGCAGCGTCCGACGTCACCGCGATGGCATGGAAGCTCGCGCCATCGTCGACGTCGTGGAACTTGTCGGCGAAGAGATGGCTGACGGTGTCGCCGGCCGGATTGCTGTCGTTGCCGGCGACGGAGCCCAGCGTCGCGTTGTCCAGCGTCGGCGCGTCGTTGCTGCCGGCGATATTGATGGTGACGGTCTCGCCTGTGCCGGTCGTGTGACCGTCGCTGGGCACGATGGTGTATTGCAGCGACAGCGTGTGGCCGGCGGCGAGGAAGTCGAAGGGCTGCTCGCCCGAATTGAAGTCCCACGAGAACTGGCCGTGGGTGGCGGTGCCGTTGAGGATGTCGCCGGACTGCACGGTCAGATAGTTCAGCAGGTCCGCATTCGACAGCCCGTCGATCCCGTCGGTCTGCAAGACGCCGTCGAGAGAGATGGAGACGTGATCGAGCGCCACCGTCACGTGATCGGTGGCGTCGGCATCGGACACGGTCAGCGTGCCGGTCTTGCTCAGCCCGGCGTTGGTCTCGGTCAGGTTCGCGCTGGCGGTGTCGCTGGTCCCGGTCGTGATCGACGGCGCGTCGTTCTTGCCCGTGATCGTGACGGTGACCTCGGCCGTGTCGGTCTTGTGGTGATCGTCGCAGATCGTGATGGTGGACACCACCGTCACGGTCTGGTTCTCGCCAAGGAAATCCAGCCCGCTGTCGGCGATCGAATAGCTCCAGCCGACCGTGCCGTTGTTGTTGCCGGTCTGCTGAAGCGACAGCGCGTTTTCCAGCGCCGTGATCTCGGCCGGCGTCAGCGTCAGCGGCGTGGTGCCATCGGCAGCAAACCCGGTCACGGTGTGGTCGGTGATCGTCGCCGTCGGCCGATCGGTCAGGTCGATGTCGGTGAAATGGATCGTGCCGCTCGCAGGCGTCGACTGGTCCATCGTCGCCGTGGCGCCGGTAAGATCCGGCTGCTCCGCCACGACCGCGCTCTGCGAGGTCTCGGCGGCGGTGAACGCAGGCGCGTCGTCATGGGCGTTGAGTGTGATCAGCGTACCGCCGTGGCCGTCGCTGCTGCCGGCGAAATGCGCATTGGTGTAATCCTCGCCGGTGAGCTTCACCGAGATGCTGTGACCGTAGGCATCGCTCACGACGAGATCGCCGGTCTCAGAGTCGTAGGTCGCCGAGGTGCCGCCGTCGAACTTGATGGTCGACAGATCCAGCTTGTCGGTCGCGGCGAAGCCTGCAACCGACCCGCCGAAGCTCGTGGTGTCGATCTCGAGTTCGCCACCGCCACCATTGAAGGTGATCGTCTGCGCCACCGTGCCGTCGACATCGAGCGTCGTGCCGGCATCGATCGTGACTGAACCTGAGCCCGACAGCGAACCGAACAGCGTCAGGGTCCCGCTATTGACCTCGATGGCGCCGGCATTGGTGATGGTGCCCGAGATCGACGCCGTGCCCCAGCTGTCGATGTCATTGTGATTGGCGATGCTCAGCCCGGCCCCGGAAATCGAGGCGCCATGCAGATCGATGACGCCGTCGTTTGTGATGGTGGACATGCTGCCGAAGACGCTGGTGCCGGAGACCGTCCAGGTGCCGTCAGCTTTATTGTTGAACGTGGCGGTGGCGACCGAGATGTTGCCGTCGATGTCGCCGGTGTTGTTGATGGTGATGGCGCCGCCGGTCTCGAAGATCGCGTAGGTCGTCGAGGTCACATGCGCGGCGTCGGGCCCGATCGTGCCGGAATTGTCGATCAGCGCGGTGCCCGCGGCGTTCTCTTGAACGTAGATCGCCGCATGGCCATCGGCGCCGACGACCGTGCCGGTGTTGGTGATGTGCGTCGAGCCGGTCGCGCCCGCAGAGTTTTGCGTGACGGTGATTCCGGTCCCGCTCGTTCCGGTGAGACCGCCATCGTTGGCGATGGTGACGTTGCCCGCGCCGGTGGCAAGCGCGGACAATCCAACAGCGCCGGTGGCGGAGCCTTCATTGGTGACACTGACATCGCCGCCGCCATGATCGAAGACGCCGATCGCGGTGCCCGCGGCGGTGATCGACGATGTCTCACCGGTCGTGACCGTAACGTCGCCGGCACCCCAGGTGAACGCCTCGATGCCGTAGCCCGCATCCGCGGTGATCGTCGCATCGCTGTCGACTTCAACGTCGCCATGGACCGCGCTCGAGAAGGTGGCGTTGCCGCCCGGCTTGTAGCCGGCGATGATCCCGCCCGGCGTCGTGCCGTCGTTGTTGGCGGTCGAACCGGAATGAATCGTGCCATTGACCTTGACGGAGATCGTGCTGTCCAGGCCGCTTGCGATCCCGGTCGCGTAGTTGACGGCCACGATACCGGAGCTGCCGGACGTGATGCTGTCGCCCTTGACCACGGTGACGCTGATGTCGCCAGCATCGATGCTGTAGGCCTTGATGCCGTAGGCCGTTGCACCCGAGATCGTGACATTCGTGCCCAGCGTGACCGCGATGTCGCCGGTGCCGCCGCTCAGCGCGGAGGCCTCGATGCCGTAGCTCTGGGTGCCGGCGACGGAAATCGTCGTACCGGCGAAGCTGTTCACCGTGACGTCGCCATTTCCGTAATTGTAGGCGTCGATGCCGGAGCCCGCCGCTGCGGTAATGTCAGCGTAGTTGTTGACGACAACCGTGCCGTTGACGTCGGTATTGGCGTTGGTGCCGCTCGTGGCTCCCGTGTAGCCGGCCTGGATGCCTGCCGGCGCATTGCCGCTCTGGTTCAGGCTGCTGCCGGAATTGATGGTCCCGTGCGTGTTGACGGTGATGGTGCTGTCATTCGTCGCGTCGAGCGAGATCGCCCGATTGACGGCGACGATGCCGGAGCTGCCCGCATTGAGGACGCTGCCGGCCTCGGTGGTGACGGTCTCATTGCCGCCGCCATAGCTGCGCGCGCGGATGCCGTAGGTCGAACTCCCCGTGATCGTGCCGCCGGCGTCGATGGTGACGTTGCCGTCGCGCTGGGTGGTCGCATCGATGCCAAATGCACCGCCGACGGCGCCGCCGAGCTGGGTGATCGAGATGTTGCCGGCATTGGCGGCATTCAAATTCTCGACGAGGATGCCCTCTGAATTCGCGCCGGTCCCGGTCGCCTTGCCGGTGAGATCATAGACCGTGATATCGCCGGCGCCGGTCGCACTGTCACGCAGCGTGATGCCGTTGCCGGCAAGACCCGTGATGTCCTTTGTCGCCGTCAGCGAGATGTCGCCGGTGCCGTTCTGGGTGACGACGATGCCATTGGCCGCGCCCTTCAGCGCGCCGGTGGGCGTGAGCACGACGTCGGCGGCCTTGGCGAGCGTGCCACCGGTCGCCGTGAAGTCGAGCGCGTCGCCGCTCGATGTCGTGACATCAGCTGCGCCCGTGATGGTGAACGTTCCGCCCTTCGAGGATTGGCCGGTGATGGTGCCCGTAAAGCTCTGGCCAGCAACCTTGTCGAGCTGAAGCGTGTCAGCACCGCCGGCAAACGTAACGGTCTGCGCCGTCGCGCCGGCCAGCTCCAGCGTCGCGTTGTCATCGATGACCAGCGAGCCGGCGCCGGTAAGGCCGCCGGAGAGGTTCAGCGTGCCGGCCTGCGCCTCGATGGTGCCGGTGTTGGTGACGGCGGCCGAGATCGTGTTGGAGCCGGAGACTCCGTAAAGATTGCCGGAATTGCTCAGGCTGCCGCCGTTGATCGAGGCTGCGGTCAGATAGAGTTTCGAGGTGCCGTCGACAGTGACCGTTCCGCCGTCGTTGGTGACGGAGAGGGTCGTAAGCTTCAGGATGCCGCCGTTGATCGCCTTGATATCCGCGGTATTGACGATCAGCTCGCTGGAAATGTCGAGCTCGCCGCCGCTCGCCTGGATCAGCTTATGATTGGTGATGGTGTGGAGCACGGCGGAATCGATCGTCAGTGTGCCGCTGGTGACCGTGATCGTGCCGGTGTTGGTGATGTCGGCTTCGGTAATGGCGCTCGTGCCGGTCGATTCCAGCGTGCCCGAGATCGTGACCGTGCCGCCGTCGATGGTCGCGCCGGTGAGATCGAGCGTCGAGCCGGACTCGATTGACACCGCGCCGTCGGTGTTGGCCACCGTCATCGAGATCAGCTTGAGCGTACCGTCGTTGATCGCAGCCAGCGTACCGGTGTTGGTGACAGCCTCGCCGTTGATGTCGAGCTCGGCGTTGTTGGCCTGGATCGTGCCGCCGTCATTCGTGATCGCCGTCGCCGAGGTCGTCGCCACCAGCGCCAGCAGACCGCCGAGGGTCGCCTCGATCAGGTAGGTGTTCGAGATGTTGGCGTCGGTGATCGTGGTCGTGCCGGACGAGTCCAGCGTGCCGGAGACGGAGAGCGTGCCGCCGGTCAGCTTCGAGCCGGCCAGCGTCAGCTTCTTGCTAGCGTCGACCTGGACGGTGCCGCCATTGGTGATGGTGCTGGCCGACACCGTCGCGTCATCGAGCGTCAGCGTGACGTCGCTTTCGACCGTGATCGCGCCCTGGTTCAGCGTCGCATTGCCGTCGATTTGGCTGTCACCGGTGACATCGATCGTGCCGCCCAGCACGCCGCTGTAATTGTTGATGGTGCCGCCGGTAATCTCGGTGCCGGACAACGTCAGCGTTTTGCCGTCGTCGACCTGGATGATGTGACCAGTGTTGGCGATGACATCGTTGAGCAGTGTCGCGGCGCCCGCGATCTCCAGCGTGCCGGTATTGGTGATCGCACCCTTGGCGTCCGCGGAGGCGCCCTGGATCTTGGCGCCGCCCTGGAGCTTGACGGTATTGTCGAGCTCGATGCTGGAATTGTCCGTGATGACCGTGCCGGACACGGTGACGCCGTCCAGCGTCAGCTTGGCGTCGGCCGTGACTGTAGCGACACTGAGTGTGGCGCCGCTATCGATCTTGCTGGCGCCGGCGACATCGATGCTGCCGCCACCCTTGACGGCTCCGCCGCTGATCGTGGCTCCGTTCAGGGTCAACGCGGCGTTGGCATCGACAATGACGTTGCCGCTGGCATTATCGACCGTCGAGCCCTGATCGATGGCCAGCGCGCCATTGGCAAGCACTTCGATGGTGCCGGCATTGGTGATGGTCTCGCCGTCGAGCGCATTGCCAGTGCCGCTGACCTTGAAGGTCGCGTTGTTCTTCAGCGAGCCGCCGCTCAGCACGCCGCTGCCGGTCAAATCGATCTCGCCGTTGTCCGTGACCGTGCCGGCGCCGGTGACGGTCGCGCCGTTGACGGTCAGCTTGCCAGTAGCATCGACCGTGACGTTGCCCGTATTGGTGACGACCGAACCCTGGTCGATGGTCAGCGCGCCGTTCGCCAGCACTTCGATCGTGCCGGTGCTCGCATTCGTGATCGTCTCGCCGTCCAGCGCGTTGCCGCTGCCGCTGACCTTGAAGGCCGCGTTATTCTTCAGGATCCCGCCGCTCAGCACGGCGTTGCCGGTCAGGTCAATCTCGCCATTATCGGTGACCGTGCCGGCCCCGCTAATCGTGGCGCCGTTGACGGTCAGCTTGCCGGTCGCATCGACCGTGACGTTGCCGGTGTTGGTGACGGCCGAGCCCTGGTCGATCGTCAGCCCGCCATTCGCCAGCACTTCGATCGTGCCGGTCGAACTGTTGGTGACCGTCTCGGTGTCCAGCGCGTTACCGGTGCTGCTGACCTTGAAGATAGCATTGTTCTTCAGCGTGCCGCCACTCAGCACGGCATTGCCGGTCAAATCGATCTCGCCGTTGTCGGTGACCGTGCCGGCGCCGCTGATCGTGGAACCGTTGACCGTCAACTTGCCAGTGGCATCGACCGTGACGTTGCCCGTATTGGTGACGACCGAGCCTTGATCGATCGTGAGAGCGCCGTTCGCCAGTACTTCGATCGTGCCGGTCGAACTGTTGGTGACCGTCTCATTGTCCAGCGCGTTGCCGGTGCTGCTGACCTTGAAGGTAGCGTTGTTCTTCAGCGTGCCGCCGCTCAGCACCGCGGTGCCGGTCAGGTCGATCTCGCCGTTATCCGTGACCGTTCCGGCGCCGCTGACGGTGGCGCCATTGACCGTCAGCTTGCCGGTCGCATCGACCGTGACATTGCCGGTGCTGGTGACGACCGAACCCTGATCAATCGTCAGCGCGCCGTTCGCCAGCACTTCGATCGTGCCAGTGCTCGCATTGGTAACAGCTTCGTTGTCCAATGCGTTGCCGGCGCCGCTGACCTTGAAGACAGCATTGTTCTTCAGCGCGCCGCCGCTCAGCACGGCGTTGCCGGTCAGGTCGATCTCGCCGTTGTCGGTGACCGTGCCCGCGCCGCTGATGGTCGCGCCGTTGACGGTCAGCTTGCCGGCCGCATCGACCGTGACGTTGCCGGTATTGGTGACGGTCGACCCCTGGTCGATCGTCAGAGCGCCGTTCGCCAGCACCTCGATCGTACCGGTCGAGACGTTGGTGATCGTCTCGTTGTCCAGCGCATTGCCAGCGCCGCTGACCTTGAAGGCCGCGTTGTTCTTCAGCGTGCCGCCGCTCAGCACGGCGTTGCCGGTCAGGTCGATCTCGCCGTTGTCGGTGACCGTGCCGGCGCCGGTGATGGTGGCGCCGTTGACGGTGAGCTTGCCGGTCGCATCGACCGTGAGGTTGCCGGTGTTGGTGGCGACCGATCCCAGGTCAATCGTCAGCGCGCCATTCGCCAGCACCTCGATCGTGCCGGTCAAGCTATTGGTGACGGTCTCGCTGTCCAGCGCGTTGCCGGTGCCGCTGACATTGAGGGCGCCGTTGTTCTTCAGGATGCCGCTACTGAGCACCGCATTGCCGGTGAAATCGATCTCGCCGTTGTTCGTGACCGTACCGATAGTTGGCCCGGTCGTCACAATGAACGTGCCGTCGGTGGTGTCGCCCGCAACACCATCGAACACCGGCGCTCCGGGGAGGATGGTGATCGCTCCGCCATCGATCGTTGCGCCATTGACGGTCAGCTTGCCGCTGGCATCGACGGTGACCGCACCTCTGTTGTCGACGCTGGAGCCCTTGTCGACGGTCAGCCAGCCATTTGCCAGCACCTTGATCGTGCCGCTGGACGTGTTGGAGACGGTCTCGTGCGCGAACTCTACCGCACCCTCGACGTTGACCACGCCCGAATTGTTCAGCGCGCCGTTCTCGATCAGGCTGATGCCGTCGAGCTCCAGCGTACCGAGAATGGTGACAGTGCCGCCGTCGACCGTCGCGGTGTCGACAATCAGCGTCGTGCCGGCGTCGGCCTTGAGCGTACCGCCGGCATTATGGATCTCGGCCAGCGTTTTCAGCGTGCCGCCAAACAATTCGATAGTACCGGAATTGGTGATCGAGGTCCCGCTGGCGAAATCGCCGCCGCCCGCGAGCGTCAGATAGCCGGCATTGGTGAACACGGCCGTGTCCAGGATCTCGGCCTTGCCACCGACGGACATCGTACCAGTCGCGGTGTTGGTGAAGATCGAGTCGGCGCTCATGTTGAGCGCGCCGGCGATCGTCAGCGAGCTCTTGTTGATCACTTCCGGCGGCGGGCCGCCGAAATCGTTCATCGTGATCGAGTTGGCGTAGGCCGCCGCGTCGATCGTCACCGGATAGGACGGCGTCAGGCCGTGCAACTGATCGGTGATGACGATGACGTCGTCAGTAATGGTCGGGACCGTACCAGTTTCCCAGTTCGCCGCGTCCTTCCAGAAACCGCCGGCCGGAGCACCATCCTTGTTCGTCGCGATCCACACCACCGCGGCCGCGTCGGTGCCCGTGATCGTGACGGTGATGGTCTGGTCCGAGGTCGCACCGTGCTCGTCCCTGACCGTCACGGTGTAGACCAGCGTCAGCACTTCGCCCCTAGGGATGAAGTCGGCGAGGTAGACCGGCAGATCGGCCAACGACCAGTTGATGGTGCCGGTGCCGCTGCCGGTCGAGTCGGCGCCATTCGCGATCGCGACCGACATCGCGCTTTCAAACACGGCGAGCGGGCCCGGGGGCACCGTGCCGTCCGGCAAGGTCGCGCTGGTCAACTTCACCGAAACCGCGTGCGTGTCGGTGAGGTCGACATCCTTGAAGGTCAGCGTGCCCGAGGTCGGGACATCGCTGGTGAGCGGGCCGCCGGGCACGCTGGTGCCGCCCGAGAAGGTAATATTCGGCACGCTCGAGGTGATGACCGGCTTGTCGTTGGTGCCGGTGATGGTGATGGTGAAGGTTTCGGTGGCGAATTCATTGTTGACGGAGAAGTTGTTGTCGACACGGATCGTGTAGGTCAGCGTCAACGTTTCGCCGGCCGCGAGAAAATCGAAGGCGTGGTCTGGAATGCTGTAGGTCCAGTGCACCACGCCGTGATTGGTGTTGCCGGAATCCGGAACGACATTGATGACGATCTCGGTCGCCGCGATATCGGCCTTCTGAAGGCCCGACAATCCCGCGGTGACATCCTGCTGGCCGGCGCTCTGGTAGGTGAAGGACGTGAAAGTGATCTGCGCCGTCGGCCGGTCGCCAAGATTTTGATCGAGGAAGGTGATCTGGCCGGAGATCGTGTCGGAATCCACAGTGTCGCCGGTCTGGTCCGCACGCTCGGTCAGCGCGAACGCCGTCTTGACACTGCCGCTTTGATCGAGGCTCTCCACCAACGGCTTGCCGGGAATGCGGTCGCTGGACTGCAGGGGAGTGCCGGGCCCCTGCGTTCCCGGCTGATTTTGGTTGGTAAAGGTCGCGGTCGCGGTGGCGCCGGTGTCCGTCTTGATGAAGACGATGTTGCCGTTCTGCGTGATCGTGTCGGTGAAGTTCTGGGTCAGCTTGGTGTTGGTGCCGTTGTCCGTGAACTTCAGCGTGAACACATCCGTGATCAGCTTCTGGACGTCCGGCGACATCAGCGCATTGGAGATCGAGACGTTGCCGCCGCTGATCTGGATCATCTGGCCGGCCTGGTTGACCGTCGCGATCGGCAGCAGGGTCGTCTTGTCGAACAGGATGTAGGAGCCGGTGGTGCCGTTCGGCTCGACCAGCACCTGGAAGCTCGCCTGCGGCTGCGGATCGCCGCCGCCGGCGGGCACAACGAAATTGATCTGGCTCAGCACCGCCGTGCCGCGGATGCCCATGGTGGCGACCGGCGTGTCGACCTTCATGTCGCCGTGCTTGGCGGTCTCGCCGGCGACGAAGGTGATGGTGCCCGCGACCAGGCTGAGCAGCGAGGAATTGTTCGACCCGTTGGGGTCGTAGACCATATCGTTCAGCACCATCCGCGCGTTGGAGGACAGACCGAACACGGTGCCGTCGATGAAGGTGATGCCGAGCGTCGAGTCGCCGCCGGTCGAGACCACGTCGCCCTTCTCGACATTGTCGCCATTGTTCAAAATGATCGAGACGCCGTTGCGGACCGCGGTCGCACTGCCGGCAAGCTTGGTGACGTGGCCGATGACCTGTGCCGCGGACGCGCCGGGCCCGGCCTGCGCATATTCAACGTGCCCCGTAAGCGCGTTGACGATGTCGCCGGTCAGGTGGGCACCATCGGGCGAAGCGATCGCCGCGCGCTTGTCGCCCCTGAAATAATCGTGAACGACGAACTCATGACCGTCATGAGACAGCACGAGGTCGCTGCCTGTGCGTTTGAACTCGCCGTTAAAGATCAGGTTGGGGTCGGGAACAACGACCGCGCCGTCAGGCACATGTCCGTGCCCCTTGGCGGTAAAGGAATCGACATGGTCATGGCCGGGCGAGCGGAAGCCCTGGCCGTCCAAAGAGAGCGCGGCGTCAAATTTGCCAGCGTAATTCAACCGGGCACCGTAAAAGGGTTAATATTTAAATAAGTATCGAGCGCCTAAGCTTGCATATCATTACCAAGTCCTTAGTGAAACCATCTATTGCTTGTGTGATTTCGCATCACTAGGCCATGGGCATGCGTGCCCACCACTATGCCTGAAGCGACACCAAAGTAATTCTTGAAATTTTTGTAAGTAGAGCTTCGCTTATTTGAGCGCATTTCCGGCCACCCCATGTATTCGGATGTACAAATCCGACGACGGATACTTGTGTCATCTTTTCTTCGTAGTGCCCCGCAACATACTGCGGCAAATACGGAGCTAAATCTGTGACCCAACTAACAGAACCCGCGAAATAGCGGGTCATTAGCCATAAGCCGTAGAATCGGCGTTCCCACAACTTCTGCCTGCAATTGGTTCCATTTCGCGGCGGCCGGGGGACTCCTAGTCCCCAATTCGTAAAATTTTACGAAACTTGAGGACCGCCGCTTCAGCCTGCTCCGCGGTTTTGGGGCCCCTGCCGGGCGCGTTAAGCAGAACAAAACGGCCCGTCTCGCACTATCTCCGCGAAAGCAACAAAGCCCGGCACGTACAGGTCGAGGGGGACCTGGCGAAGCCGGAAGGGGATGTCAGATGGAGACCGCTACTCACAGGCGCGCCTGGCGCGCAATCCTTGTTCTGTGCGGATTGATCCTGTTCGGATCGGCCGCCGATCTTCGTGCCGGCACGCTGCTGTCGCCGGGACCCGGCATCCTCGTGCGCAAATCCGCCGAGCCGTTCGGCGTGTTCGCCTTCGCCATTTCGACCGGCAGCCTGCGGCAGAAATGGTTCGCGCTGAAGGACAAGCTCGACGACGACATGGTGCAGCTCGCGCTGTGCGACGGCGACCGCGACAATTGCGCGTCGCCGGCGGCGCTCAAGCTGCTCGCCATTGTCGACCAGGCCCGTACCCGCGACGGCCGCGCACGGCTGGGCGAAACCAACCGCGCCATCAATCTCGCGATCCGCGCGGCGGATGACGGTGCCGACGACGTCTGGAGCTCGCCGCTTGCGACCTTCCAGCGCGGCGCCGGCGACTGTGAGGATTACGCCATCGCCAAGCTGGCCGCGCTGCGGCTTGCGGGCGTCGCGACCGACGACCTCCGCCTCGTGGTGGTGCGCGACACTCCGACCGGCGAGGAGCATGCGGTCGTCGCAGCAAAGCTCGACGGCCACTGGCTGATGCTCGACAACCGCCGCATGGCGATGGTCGAGGATGAGAACGCGCGCGGCTACCAGCCGTTGTTCGTGCTCTACCAGTCTGCCGTGCTGAAATATGTCGGGGAGCCCATGCAGTTCTCCGGGCTGGACAGCCCGCGCCTGTCGCTGGTGGCCGAGACGCGCTGAATTATCTTCTAGCCTCGTAGCCCGGATGGAGCGCAGCGAAATCCGGGGTCTCTCGCGTCTTGCACGAGTCCCGGATTGCGCTCCGCTCCATCCGGGCTACGGCCCTCACATAAACCGCACCGCCACAAGTCCATTCCTTCATGCCGTCTGAAACTGCTAGCATGGCTCCAACCATGCTGGGGACGACTGGAATGCGGTTGATCGTGCTGTCTGTGCTTGCGCTGCTGGCTTGGCCTGCGGCACTGGCTTCCGCCCAATCCGCCACGCCCGACCGCTCCATCGCCGACAAGCTGCCGCTGTTTGCCAAGAACAATTGCCAGCAGAACCGCGACCCCGCCAACCAAATGTTCTGCGGCGATGCCGAGCTTGGCACTGCCGCCGAGAAGCTGAGCGCGGCGATCGAGGCGCGGCTTGCCCGCCTGCCCGATCGCCTGCCCGCGATCGAGGAGAATGCGATCTGGATCCGGCAGCGCAGCCTCGGCTGCGGAATCATCGGCCAGGCCGCGATCCGCTATGACGACGTCGACCAGATCAAGGCCTGCCTGCTCAAGGTGACCGAGGAGCGCGCCGCGATCCTGCGCGATGCCGATTTCGACTGCCTCGCGGCCAACACCGCGGCCGGCGCGCTGATCTGCGCAGACCCGTCGCTGGCGCTTGCCGAGACCGAGCTGAACAGCCTGGTGCTCGGCCTGATCGGCAAGCTGGACCCCACCGCGGCGCGCTTTGCCTACGCCGAATACGGACGATGGACCCGGGAGCGCGATCGCAAATGCAATCTGGTCGGCAAGGAGAATGTGCCGCTTCAGGAGCTTGAGTCCGCGGAAGGCTGTCTCGCCGACTATCTGAAGCGCCGGACCGACGAGATCGCCACCGCCAAGGGCGATCCGAAGAAAGTGTTCGGCCGCCAGGTCGCGGCCAAATTGCCCGACACCGACGCGGTCGACTTCTGCGCCGCGCGGATTCATGCGGCCAATTCCTGCGGCAATTTCGTCCGCATCAACCGCGTCTACGCGCTCGGCAGCCAGGTCAGTGAGCAGGAGGCGCAGGTCACCGGCGAGATCGAGATGGTCGTGCTGGCGCCCTTCACCGCCTGTAGCAAGGTCGCCTCCACCTGCACCGGCACCTGCTGGGATCTCAGGACGGGTCGTCCGCAGCCGGCAACCGGCGGCAGAGAGCGATCCGGTGACGCCTTCAACGTCACGCGCCGGCTCAGGATCGAGCGGACCTTCGCCTTCGTGAAAGCCAATGACGGCTGGCGATGCCGGGAGGACGAGCTCGCGCCGGTGAGTTCGGGCACGTCGGGCGGGGGATCGTAGCCTCTTTCTTCCTTCTCCCCTTGCGGGAGAAGGTGGCGCGAAGCGCCGGATGAGGGGTGCTCTCCACTCGTAAGACCGTTCGTGAGGATAGAGACCCCTCACCCGTCTCGTCGCTGCGCGACGAGCCACCCTCTCCCACAAGGGGCGAGGGTGCACTGCTCGTGCGGCGAGAGATCAAAACATCAGATTGTCCTTCACCAGCACCCAGCGGCCGCCTTTGACCTGCTGCACCTGGGTAATGGTGTTGGCGAGGTGGTCGGTCTTGGAGAACTTCGTCGGCGGCGAGTTGAAGATGTCGAGGAATTTTTCGCCCGACTCCAGCGAATCTAGCATCTTCTGTCCGGTCAGATCCTTGCCCGCCTTGTCCGCATAGAACGCGAATGTCGTCACCGCGTTGTAGCCGATGATGGCCTGCGTATTGGCGTCGGTGCCGAACATCTTCTTGTAGTTGATGAGCCAGTCGTGGACCTTGCCCTTGGCGGTGTCCTCATACGGAATCTCGAAGCCCGACGCCGCATAGAGCCCTTCGACCGCCTCCTTGCCCAGCGTCGGCACTTCCAGCACGTTGGTCGGCGTGGCGCCGAGGAAGGTGACGTCCCAGCCGAGCTTCTTGGCTTCCGTCATCGCGCCGATGGTCTCGCGGATCACGGTGCCGAGCACGACGAGGTCGCAGCCGTCGGACTTCATCTTGGCGACCTGCGCGCTGAAATCGGATGCACCGCGCTTGTAGCTCGTCACCGAGGCCGGCTGCACCTTCATCGCAACCAATTGCTGATTGAAGCCGTCCAGCACGTTCTTTCCGTACTCGTCGTCCTGATGCATGATGCAGGGCTTCTGGAAGCCCTTCCACTCGATCATGTATTTCAGCGCTGCGCGCGTGCTCTCGACGTAGGGCAGCAGGTTGTTGAACTTCAACCGCTCCTGCGGCTTGGCCGGATCGAACTTGAAGGTGAACTCGGCGGCCGTGAGCGGAAACAGCTGGAGCACACCGGCTTCGAACAGGATGTCCTGCGCGGCCAGCGTCGGCGCCGATCCCATCGAGCCGATCATCACAAAGATCTTGTCGCGCTCGACCATCTTCTGCGAGGCCAGCACGCCCTTCTTCGGATCGTAGCCGTTGTCTTCCAGGATCATCCTGATCTTGCGCCCCTGGATGCCGCCGGCGGCGTTGATCTCCTCGACCGCCATCTTCATGCCGTTGGAGACCGGCACGCCCCAGACCTTGATCGGACCCGACAGATCCTGATGGGTGCCGATGACGATCTCGCCCGCCGAGATGCCTTCATTGGTGACCTTGGTTTGCGCCGCGGCCGGCAGACAGGTGAGCGCCACCGCGCCCATCGCAAGGCCGAACGCTCTCAACGATCTCGACATTGACGTCTCCTCCTTGGGCCCGTGTTGTACAAAGGGCGAGGGCCATCGCTCCTTCGCTGTTTTTTCAAACGAGATTCAGGCAACCGCCCGCGCGTGATACATCGCATCGATTTCCGCGGCATAACGCTTGTTCACGAAATTGCGCTTCAGCTTCATGGTCGGTGTCAGCTCCTCATCCTCCGGCGTGAGCTGGCGCTCGATCAGGTAAAACTTCTTGATGGTCTCGACGCGGGCGAAATTGCCGTTGACCGTTTCGATCTCGCGCCAGATCAGATCCTGGATCTCCGTCGCCCGGCACAGGCTGGCGTAATTGGTGAAGGGGATGTCGTGGTCCTGGGCGAACTTCTCGACGTTCTCCTGGTCGATCATCACAAGGCAGGTGAGATAGGCCCGCTTGTCGCCGATCACCACGGCGTCCGAAATGTAGGGCGAGAATTTGAGCTGGTTCTCGATCTCCGACGGCGTGATGTTCTTGCCGCCGGAGGTGATGATGATGTCCTTCATCCGATCGGTGATCTTGACGAAGCCCTCGTTGTCGATGGTGCCGACATCGCCGGTGCGCAGCCAGCCGAGCGGGTCGATGGTCTCCGCCGTCTTCTCCGGCTGGTTCAGATAGCCCATGAACAGGAAGTCGCCCTTGATCAGGATCTCGCCGTCGGTCGAGAGCGCGACCTCGCCCCAGGGCACGGCCGTGCCGACCGAGCCGAGCTTGATGCGCTCCGCCGGCATCATGGTGGCGACGCCGCAATTCTCGGTCTGACCGTAGACCTCGTGGATGTCGATGCCGAGCGCGAGATACCAGCGGATCAAATCCGGCGCGATCGGCGCTGCGCCTGTGAAGGCGATGCGGCAGCGGTCGAGCCCGATCATGCGGCGGATGTTGCGGAATGCGAGCCGATAAGCGATGCGGCTGGCGATGCGCAGCGACAGCGGCGGCGTCTTGCCTTCGATCCGGCAATCGACCATGCGGTAACCGATGCCAATCGCATGGCGGTAGACCCATTGCTGCAACGGCGTCGCGTCCTTCAGCGCGATGGTGATGGCGGAATAGAATTTTTCCCAGATGCGCGGCACCGCGAAGAAGACGGTCGGCTGCACCTCGCGTAGATTATCCGGCACGGTTTCCGGGCTCTCGGCGAAATTCATCACCGAGCCCAGCGCGACCGAGATGTAGTAGCCGGCGACCCGCTCGGCGACGTGGCAGAGTGGCAGGAAGATCAACCGGTCCTCGTCCTCTCGCGCCGAAATGAAATCGTTGGCGTGCCGCATCTGGTGCGTGACGCTGCGGTTGGCATGCATGGCCCCCTTGGGCGGCCCGGTGGTGCCGGAGGTGTAGACGAGAATGGCGAGATCGCCGGCGCTGCGGCTGTCGATCATCTCCTGCCACAGCGTCTCGCGCCCGACCATGTGGTTGCGGCCGAGGGCGCGAAACTCGTCGAGCGACATCACCATGTCGTCGGAGAAGCCGCTGAGGCCCTCCATGTCGAACACGATGATCCTTTGCAGGCTGGGGCAGCGCGCGCGGCAGGCCAGGAGCTTGTCGAGCTGCTCCTCGTCCTCGGCGAAGATCACCTGCGTCGCGGAATCATTGAGGAGATATTCGACCTGCGCCGCGGCATCGGTCGGATAGATGCCGGAAGAGACGCCGCCGGCGCACAGGATGCCCATGTCGGCATAGACCCATTCGGGCACGGCGTTGGCGACGATCGAGGCGACATCGCCGGGCCTGAAGCCGATCGCATGGAGGGCGTAGGCGATCTCCTTTGAGATTTGCAGCCATTCGCGCCAGTTTGTCGGTTGCCAGATGCCGAATTTCTTCTCGCGGATCGCAGGCCTGTCCCCACGCACCTCCGCTGCGCGTAGAAAACTCCTCGCGATCGTATCGGCGACCGTCAGCACCGCCGGTCGGGCCATGCGCGTTTCCTCCTTGTCGCTTTCCCTCCGCTGCCTGCCTTGCCGGCGGTCTATTGCGGATGAGCAGGTTCATCTAACGCCAAATCTTCTCCTAACGCCAAGTCTTCTTCTTTTTCCAGCGCCGCTCGCCTCGCGCGCCCTGTTCCTTGGCACCAAGGTAGAATTCCTGGATGTCCTGGGAATGCATCAAGCGGTCGCAGCTGTCGTTCATCACGATACGGCCGATTTCCAGCACGTAGCCGTAGTGCGCCGTATCCAGCGCCACCCTGGCGTTCTGCTCGACCAGCAGGATCGACATGCCCTGCTCCTCGTTGACGCGGCGGATGATGGTGAAAATCTCCTTCACCAGGATCGGCGACAGGCCGAGCGAGGGCTCGTCGAGCAGCAGCAGCGTCGGCCGGTTCATCAGCGCGCGTCCGATCGCGAGCATCTGCTGCTCGCCGCCGGAGAGCTGGCCTGCCGGCTGGTTGAGGCGCTCCTTCAACCGCGGGAAGTAGCCGTACACGCGCTCGATGTCCTCTGCGACGCCGTCGCGATCCCGGCGCGGATAGGCGCCCATCATCAGGTTCTCGCGCACCGAGAGGAACGGGAATACTTCGCGCCCCTCCGGCACATGACTCAAGCCGAGACGCACGATCTTGTCGGCCTCCATGCGCTGGATCGGCCTGCCCATGAATTCGATCGAGCCCTTCTGCGGATCGAGAATGCCCGAGATGGTCTTCAGCACGGTCGTCTTGCCCGCGCCGTTGGCGCCCAGCAGTGTGACGATGCGGCTGCGCGGCACTTCCAGCGAAATGCCGCGGATCGCCATGATCGGCCCGTAATAGCTCTCGATGTTGGAAAGCCTCAGGATGATGTCCGATGTCACCGCGGCATCCATTGCGTCAGGCTCCTAGATACGCAGCGACGACGTCGGGGTGCTGCTGCACATCGGCGGGCGAGCCCATCGCCAGCACGCGGCCATAGTTCAGCGCGATGACGCGATCGGAGACGCGGTTGACCAGCGACATGTCGTGCTCGACCATCAGCACGGTGACGCCGAGCTCGCTCTTCATATCGCGGATCCAGAACGACATGTCGTCGGTCTCCTCGACATTGAGGCCGGAGGACGGCTCGTCGAGCAGGATCAGTTTTGGTTCCGAGCACAGCGCACGCGCGAGCTCGATCACCTTGCGCACGCCGTAGGGCAGGCCCGAGATCAGCTTGTCGCGGTAGGGCTCCAGATCCAGGAACTCGATGACCTGCTCGACCCGGCGGCGATGCAGCTTCTCGTTGGCGCGCACGCTTGGCAAGAACAGGAGCTCCTGCCAGAGCTGCGTGGTCGAATGGCGGTGGCGTCCGACCAGGAGATTGGACAATACGGTCGCATTCTCGAACAACTCGATATTCTGGAAGGTGCGGGCGATGCCAAGCCTTGCGATATCGTAGGGCGGCTGCTCCGTGATGTCCTGGTCCTCGAAGAAGATACGGCCCGAGGTCGGCCGGTAGATCCGCGAGATCAAATTGAAGATCGAGCTCTTGCCGGCGCCGTTCGGCCCGATGATCGAGAGGATCTCGCCCTTCTCGACCGCGAACGACACCGCATCGACGGCCTTGAGCCCGCCGAAATGCAGCGACAAATTCTCGGCGCGGAAATAGCTCATCGGTTGCGCTCCGACTTCACGTAGATCTTCTGCCGCTTGAAGGTGGCGCGCTTGTAGAGCGGGAACAGCTGGAAGAAGAGTTTTATCTTGAGCCAGCGCCCATAGAGCCCGAGCGGCTCAAACAGCACGAACAGCACGATGATGATGCCGTAGATCGCCCCCTTCAGCCCGTTCAGCGAGGCGAACGCTGCGACCTTGGACTGGACGTTGGCCGCGCCTTGCGTGCCGGCCCCGAACGCGGCGGCAATGCCGGCGATGATGCCGGGCATGTCGTCCTTCAAATAAGTCAGGAACGGGTCGATCATCACGATGAAGATCGCGCCCAGCACGGCGCCGTGCAGGCTGAAGGTGCCGCCGATCAGGATCACGATGATGAATTCGATCGAGAGCTGCAGCGTGAACATCTCCGGCGAGATGAAGGAGAGCTTGTGCGCGAACAGCACGCCGGCAAAGCCGGTGATCGCAGCCGAGATCGCAAAGGACTTCACCTTGTACAGCGCAACGTTGATGCCCATGCTTCGTGCCGCCGTCTCGCTATCGCGGATCGCGACGAAGGCGCGGCCTGTCGGCGAACGCAGCAAATTCAGCGTGCCGACGATGGTCAGCACCAGCACGGCAAGGCAAAGGAAATAGAAGGTCGGGCTGTCGCGTGGCACCGTGACGCCGAGCAGCGACGGCGCCTTGATCCGCATCCCCTCATTGCCGTTGGTGACGCTCTCCCAGCGCGCCAGGATCTCCTCGACGATGAAGGCAAACGAGATGGTGGCGATGACGAGATAGATGCCCTGGAGCCGTAGCGCGGGAAAGCCGACCAGCGCGCCGATCAGGCCGGTCAGCGCGCCGGCAGCGAGGAAGTAGACTGGAAAGGGCACATTATATTTCTGCAAATAGGCGGCGGTGTAGGCGCCGATCGCAAGGAACGCCGCATGCCCGAGCGAGGCTTGCCCGGTAAAGCCGGTCAGGATCAACAGCGCCACGCCGACGGTCGCATAGATGCAGACGAAGACGAGCTGGCTCATCAGATAGCTGGAGAGCATATAAGGCGCGACCAGCAGCACGGCGAGCAGCAGACCGTATGAGACCAAATAGCCCGAATGCGGAAACAGCCTGATGTCGTCCTCATAGTCGGTCTTGAACAGGAACCGCATGGCGTTCAGACCTTCTTGCGGACGTGAAGGCCGAACAGGCCTTCGGGCTTGAGCAAGAGCACCGCGAGCAGCACGATATAGGGCGCGACGTCCTTCCAGCCCTCCGGCAGATAGAAGCCGGCCATGCTCTCGATCACGCCGATCAGCACGCCGCCGACGACCGCACCGGGGATCGAGCCGAAGCCGCCGAGCACGGCGGCGGGAAACGCCTTCAGCCCGAGCACGAGGCCGACATTGGAGTGGATGAAGGTGATCGGCGCGAGCAGCACGCCGGCGCAGGTCGCGACCGCTGCGCTGATCGCCCAGACGATCGACACCACGCGCTTGACCGGAATGCCCATGTAATAGGCTGCCAGCATGTTCTCGGAACTGGCGCGCATCGCGGTACCGAGCATGGTCTTGTTGAAGAAGAGATAGAGCAGCGCGCACAGGATGATTGTCGCCGCGATCACCGAGAGCTTGTCATGGGCGAGCACCAGCGAACCGATGCGCAGCACGCCCTGGCTGAACGGCGTGTCGATCTTGAAATCGTCGGTGCCCCAGATCATGCCAGCGACCGAGCGCAGGAAATAGCCGAGGCCGATCGTGGCCATGATGATGGAGAATTGCGGATAGCCGAGGATCGGCCGCACCACGATCCGCTCGGCCAGCATGCCGAACAGCGCCATCGCGGCCACCGCGCCGGCAAAGCCGACCCAGTAGTTCAGGCCCATCATGCCGATAAAGGTGAAGGCGAAGAAGCCGCCCAGCATCATCAGATCGCCCTGGGCGAAATTGACGACCTCGGTGGCCTTGTAGACAAGCACGAATCCGAGCGCGATCAGGCCGTAGACGCAGCCGAGCGCAACACCGCTGACCAGCTGCTGAACGAAATCCAGCATCGCCGCGCTTCCTCCCGATGCAACCAGCGGTTCTTCGTGACCGCCTTGCCGCATCTTGTGTCCAGCCGCTACGCAGTCGTTTCGCCGCGTGAGCGCCATTTGTCCCGGCGTCAATTCAGCCTGAACCGCCAAGCGCTGTCAACAAACGGTGACTTGCCTTTAGTCCAAGGCGGATGCCGGAATTTGTGGCAGCGCGATTCACCGTGCCGAAACATCTTCGGGTCATGGTCGCGAGCAATGCAAAACCGGATGGTGTGGCCGTCATGAAGCCCGACAGCTCGGCGCTCGAAGTTCTGGGGTTAACGAAGCGTTTTGACCGTTTGGCGGTCGATAGCCTCGATCTCACCATTCACGCCGGTGAATTCTATGCCCTCGTCGGCCCCAACGGCGCCGGTAAGACCACCACCCTGCGCATGGTCGCCGGCCTGCTGCGGCCCGACGCCGGGGGCGTCTCGATCTTCGGCATCGATGCCCTCGCAAATCCCGTCGCCGCCAAGCAGCTGATGGCGTGGGTCTCCGACGAGCCGATGATCTATGACAAGCTGACGCCGCTTGAGTACCTCGAATTCGTCGCCGGCCTCTGGGGCATTGCGCCGTCGGTTTCGGAACCGGTCGCCGAGGAGCTCCTCAGTTCGCTCGGGCTAGAACCGCACCGGCACGAACGCTGCGAAGGTTTCTCCAAGGGTATGCGTCAGAAAGTGGCGCTGGCCGGCGCGCTCGTGCACGATCCCCGCCTCATCATCCTCGACGAGCCGCTGACCGGGTTAGACGCCGTTTCCGCCCGCCATGTGAAGGGCCTCCTGAGCGAGCGCGTCCGTGCCGGCTGTACCATCATCATGACCACACATATTCTGGAGGTTGCCGAACGCATGGCCGACCGCATCGGCGTGATCGCGTCGGGACGTCTGGTTGCCGAAGGCACGCTGACCGAGCTGCGCCAGCAGAACGGCCATGCCGACACCAGCCTGGAAGATCTCTTCATCGCGCTGGTGACGCTCCAGGAAGCCGCATGAGCTCGGCGACGGCGCTTTCGTGGTTTGCCCGCCACGAGCTCCGGCTCGCCTGGCGCGAATGGTTGGCGATGATGACCGGCGGCCGGCGCCGGCGGACGCGTGTCGCGGTCATCGGCCTGCTGCTGTTCGCGGCACTCCTGCACGTGCCGGCCTGGGCGGTGATCGGCCGCTTTGCCGATCTGCAGCTGCCGCTCGACAAATCCTCATTGATCGTGATCTCGGCGACGATCTTCCTCGCCTGGACGCTGATGCTGTCGCAGGCGATCGAGTCGGTGACGCGGGTGTTTTACGCCCGCGCCGATCTCGACCTCATCATGTCGTCGCCGGCGACACTGGCCAATCTGTTCTCGGTGCGCATCGCAGCGATCGCGCTGACGGTCACAACGATGGCGCTGCTGTTCTCAACGCCCTTCATCGACGTGCTTGTGATCGGCGGCGGGCCGCGCTGGCTGGCAGCCTTCGGCGTGGTCGTCGCGATGGGCCTGTCGGCAGCGGCGATCGCGATTGCCGTCACCATCCTGTTGTTTCGCCTGATCGGTCCGGCACGGACGCGCTTCGTGGCCCAGATCTTGGCCGCGATCATCGGCGCCGGCTTCGTGATCGCACTCCAGGTCGCGGCGATCATCTCCTATGGTACGCTGTCGCGCTTCACCATCCTGACCTCCGGTGCCTTTGCCGAACACGCCCCCGATGTCGACAGCATCTGGTGGTGGCCCGCGCGGGCGACGATGGGTGACAGCGAGGCGCTGCTGCTTCTGCTGGCGCTCGGGCTGGTGCTGCTCGGAAGCGTGATGGCGATCTTCTCAGGCCGCTTCGCCGACACTGCGATCGAAGCAGCCGCCTACGGCAAGTCAGGACGCCGGATCGCGAAGGAGCGCCCGTTCCGCGGCGGATCACGGCAGCAGGCACTACGGCGCAAGGAATTTACGCTGCTGTGGCGCGATCCCTGGCTGATCTCGCAGACCCTGATGCAGCTGCTCTATCTGGTGCCGCCGGCGCTGCTGCTCTGGCGCAGCTTTGCCGACAGCTCCGCGGCGCTGACGCTGATCACGCCGGTCATCGTCATGGCCGCGGGACAGCTTGCCGGCGGACTCGCCTGGCTGACCATCTCGGGCGAGGACGCGCCCGACCTGGTCGCGACCGCACCGCTGACGCCCTCCGGTATCATCCGCGCCAAGATCGAGGTGGTGCTCATCGCGATCGCCGTCATCTTCTGCCCGCTGGTCGCGGTGCTGGCATTCGCCTCGCCGGCCCAGGCCGCGATCACCGCGGCCGCGGTCATCATCAGCGCGGCCTCCGCCACCGCGATCCAGCTCTGGTTCCGCGTTCAGGCCCGCCGCAGCCAATTCCGCCGCCGCCAGACCTCCTCGCGGCTTGCGACCTTCGCCGAGGCCTTCTCCTCGATCGGCTGGGCCGCCACTGCCGCGCTGCTCCTCGCACTCCCGATCGCCGGCCTCATCAGCGGCTTGATCACTGCGGGCCTGGTTGCGATTACATGGAAATTCAGCCCGCGCAGGGAGTGAGGGGCGACGTTTATTTACCCCTTTAAGGCGAGTGCATTCTGCCTTATTGATGGGCAATGCAAACATTCAAGGTGGCCGCTGACGGACAAGTGACGCTGACCGCCGAGTTGCTTGAGCACCTTGGTGTGCAGCCGGGCGATAGGCTCGTTGCAAGTGAACTTCCCAATGGAAGCGCCGAATTGAGAGCAGCCCCAAGGGGCAAGATTTCAGACGCTTTTGGCTTCTTGCACACGCAGAGGCAGGGCCCTCCTCTCTCGATCGAGGAGATCAATGAAATTATAGCTGCGGGATGGGCGGGCGAGCGGTAGACCTGCGGCACTGACGCGCTGTTGATCCTGATCTGTTGGCGATGTGCTGCATTGCACGTTAGACTTTCCCGAGCGTCATCGGGGACGGATCTATGTGGCGACTTGTTTCGGCGGTTCTGGCGCTGTTCGGCGCAACTCTCTCCCCTGCCCTCGCCCAGCAGCCTCAGCGCAGCGAATGCCTGGCGATGGCGAACGCGGCGCCCCGCGCGATGCCGGTCGCCTTCCGGCAGGCGGCAGCCGCGGCCGAGGTCGAGATCACCTATGCCGGCCATTCCACCTATTTCATCGACACGCCGGGCGGGGTGCGCATCGCGACCGATTATAGTGGCGCCTATCAGATCGGCCGACTGCCCGACGTCGTCACCATGAATCGGGCCCACAGCACCCACTACTCGCTAAATCCCGACAAGCGCATTCCTCATGTGCTGCATGGCTGGGGCGAGGACGGCAAGCCGGCGGTGGTCTCGGAGCGCATCGGCGACACCCTGATCCGCAACGTCACGACCGACATACGCCGCTATTTCGGCGATGATTCCGGCACCGACATGATCCGCGACGGCAACTCGATCTTCATCTTCGAGGTCGCGGGCCTCTGCATCGGCCATCTCGGCCATCTCCACCACAAGCTCGACGACAGCCATTTCGCGCAGATCGGGCGGCTCGACATCGTGATGGTGCCGATCGACGGCACCTATACGATGTCGCTCGACGGCGTCTCGGAGATCACTAAGCGGCTACGCGCCTCGGTGGTGCTCCCGATGCACCGCTTCGCCACCCCGCTCGACGAGTTCATGCGCCTGATCGGTCAGCAGTTCGAGATCGACCGCCGTACCGAGCGGTCCTTGCGGATCTCGCGGGATACATTGCCGTCGACGCCGACGGTGATCATCCTCGACGGGGTCTGACGCCCAGGAACCGGCAACCGCGCCCGCTGTGCTCGCACTGATGGGCGCGGTTGCGCGGCACGCGCTGCTGCGTACGCAGACAAGGTGCTAGGCTTCCTCCACAAAACATGAGGGGAGCGAACGCCAATGGCTGCAAGTGGTCTACCCGCCAACACGAGCGGGCTTTTCGTCGACCCGCGTGAGGATTGGCTCGCGCTGCATCAGGAGGAGATCATCGATCCCTTGCGGCCGATCGTCGATCCCCACCACCATCTCTGGAATCGCGGCCATCGCTATCTGATCGAGGAGATGGCAGCAGATATCGGCTCCGGCCACAACATCATCGCCACCGTCTATGTCGACTGCCGCTCGATGTACCGCGCACATGGGCCCGAGGCGTTCCGGCCGGTGGGCGAGGTCGAGTTCGCCAACGGCGTCGCTGCGATGAGCGCGAGCGGTGCTTACGGCACGGCCGCGATCTGCGCCGGCATCGTCAGCCATGTGAACCTCTTGCTGGGCGATGCGGCCAAGCCGGTGCTGGAGGCGGAGATCGCCGCCGGCAACGGCCGCTTCCGCGGCATAAGGCATTCCTCGGCCTGGGATGAAGATCCCGCCGTCGCCGGCATGTATGCGAACAGGCCGAAGGGGCTTTTGCAGGATCCGACTTTCCGCAAGGGCTTTGCCTGCCTCGCGCCGCTTGGCCTGAGCTTCGATGCCTGGCTGTTTCATCCGCAGATCGGCGAGCTGACCGAACTTGCGCGTGCCTTCCCCGACACCAAAATCGTGCTCGACCATTGCGGCGGACCGGCCGGCGTCGGCCGGTTCGCGGGGCGGCGCGAGGAGGTTTTCCCGCAATGGCGCGCCTCGATCCGCGAGATCGCGACATGCGAGAACGTGGTGGTCAAGCTCGGCGGGCTCGCGATGTGCCTGCTCGGCTATGACTTCCATCTGCGCGCGAGGCCGCCGTCATCGGAAGAGCTTGCCGCCGCCTGGCGGCCCTATATCGAAACCTGCATCGAGGCGTTCGGGCCAAAGCGCGCGATGTTCGAGAGCAATTTTCCGCCGGACAAGGGCCAGTGCAGCTATCAGGTGATCTTCAACGCCTTCAAACGCATTGCAGCGCCCTTGAGCGAGCCTGAGAAGACCGCGCTGTTCTCGCAGACAGCGACGGATGTCTACCAGCTTGAACTGCCGTCATGACGCGAAAGAGGGGCCGGGATGTTGGTCCCGTCCCCTCTTCCGTCGTGGCCGCTGGGAAGCGTCCTTGAAAGGGCTAGTTGGCACCCATCAGCGTCGCGGGGCGGCGCTCGCCGGGCGAGAGGAACATCCGCTTGAGCTTGTTGACGACGCGGACCATGAAGCCGATCAGCGCCGGGTTGGTCTTGCGGCAGAAGGCGATCTTCTTGACGTGGCCCTCGACGTGCCATTTGGCGTGCGCGCCGTCCCGGAAGAAGATCACGTCGCCGACGCCATAGCGCTTCGGCGCCATGCCGTCACTCTCGAGCACGATCGATCCTTCCAGGATCATGATGGTCTCGTCGAAATCGTAGTACCAGTTGAAACGGCCTTCGGTGCAGGACCAGATGATGGTCGAGGAGGTGCCGTCGGCGCTGGTCGACAGGATGTGCGAACGCGACACCGGGTTACCCTCGATGATCCAGGCCGGCTCAATCGGCCGCAGCTCCAGATCCACATTGCAACTACCGATTTCAATCAACGCGCGCGACATCTGTTTCCCCAGGGGATAGAATAAGTATGCCCGGGGCGGACCCGGATTGTTTCAAAAGGTGTTGAGAACGCTAGTAGCCGGCTTTTAATTCTTTCTTACGCAGGCCCCGACAATCAGCCGCAAGTTGCAAGCGCGAAGGGCCTAACGACGCGATTTGCCTGCAAATTCGCGGATATGAACCCATCTTTTCCTGGGTGCGACAAAATGCGCGACACCACCAGGAAGGAGCCACGCCGATGCCCCTCAGTCCGGAGAGCCTGAGCGCCAACAGCGAGGTCGTCACACGGCTTGGGACCTTCGATGTCGCCTTCGAGCCGGACGAAGAGCCCTGGTTCACCATCGACGGCATCGAAAGTCCCCGGCAGATCGGCAGCGACGGCTCCGGCGGCGCCTTCGTGCTGCTGCCGTCCCAGGAAGTGCTCTACGTCTCATCCGAAGGCCGCGCCGGGATCATCGCCGACAGTTTCGAGGCGTTCGTCCAGCTCGTCGTCGCCTGCCCCTATTGGCTGGACATCCTCAAATTCTCCGCCGGCGGCGACCTCGCGGAGATGCGGCGCGCGGCCCACGCGCTGGAGACCACGCTCGATGATAAGGATGAGGTCAACGAGGCCCGCGCGGACTTGCGCCGAGCGCTCGACCTGCCGCAACCGGATGATCCGGTTGGTGCGCTTTACGAGACGGTCGCGGCTTCCGACGCCATCGTACGGACCACCGACGGCAGTCCGTTCACGACGCTATTCAACCGCTTCAGCATCGACAGCAATCCGATGCTGCGCAACGCGGCGGCGTGAGGGGAGCGAGCGGACTACTTCGCCCACTCGCCCTTGCGGAACACCGGTTCCTTGCTGCCGTCGGCCAGAATGCCGTCGATATCGGTCTCGGCCGAGCCGATCATCCAGTCGATATGGATCAGGCTCTGGTTGCCGCCCTGCGCCGCGATCTGCTGCGGGGTGAGCTGCGCGCCGTTGACGAAGCATTTCGAATAGCACTGGCCGAGCGCGATGTGAGACGCCGCGTTCTCGTCGAACAGCGTGTTGTAGAACAACAGCCCGCTCTGCGAGATCGGCGAGGAATGCGGCACCAGCGCCACTTCGCCGAGCCGGCGCGACCCCTCGTCGGTGTCGAGCACCTTGTTCAGCACCTCTTCGCCGCGGGAGGCCTTGGCGTCGACGATCCGGCCATCCTCGAAGCGCACCGCGATGTTGTCGATCAGCGTGCCCTGGTAGGACAGCGGCTTCGAGCTCACGACATGGCCTTCGACGCGCCGGCAATGCGGCGTGGTGAAGACCTCTTCGGTCGGGATATTGGCGTTGCAGCTGATGCCGTTCTTGGACAACGAGGCGCCGCCCTCCCATTCATGGCCGTCAGCGAGCCCGATGGTGAGATTGGTGCCCGGGCCGGTGTAATGCAGCGCGCGGAAGCGCTTGCCGTTCAGCCAATTGGTTCGCTCGCGCAGCACCGCATTGTGGCTGGCCCAATTGGCCGGCGCGTCCTCGCGATCGACGCGGGACGCCGCAAAGATCGCGTCCGCGAGCTTGCCGATCGCAACGTCTTCGGGATCGTCAGGAAACACCAACTTGGCCCAGGCCGCGCTCGGATAGGCAATGATGTTCCAGTTGGTGTCGAAATTGACGATCTTTTCCAGCGCCGGCTGATAGGCCATGGAATTGGCCTTGCTGGCGCGCGCGACCTTGGAAGCATCTTCACCCGACAGCAGCATCGGATTGTCGCCGACGATGGCGAGACGCGCGGTGTTGTTCGAGAACGCTTTGGCCATGCCCTCGTAGAGCCAGTTGGCGGCGCGATCAAAACTGTTGTCGTGGCCGTGGCGATAGCGCGCCAGCGTCATCTCCTCGTCGGAGAGAATCGGCGTCACGATGCCCGCACCCGCCTTGTAGGCATGCACGGCGATTCGCCGCACCAGCGGCAGCGCGATCGCCGGCGCCGTCAAGAGAAGGTCCTGTCCCGGCCGCAAGCCCAATCCCACCTTCACCGCCACCTCGGCCAGCCGGTCGAGTTTCACAGGATCGATGGGCGTGGCGGAATTGCGGTGATCAGTCATGCGGGGTCCTCTGCCGAGCGTCTGTGATTCAATCTAAGTCTAGCATCACGAGACACAAGTGCGCGAGCGTCTTGGGGCCGGCGAAAGATACGCAGTTTCACGCATCTTGGTTTTCAACGCGTTGCCGATTTCAGCACCCGGTCGACCATGGCAGGCGCAAGGCCAAGGTAATTTTTCGGTGAAGTCAGCGCCTCGATGCTTGCGCGGTCGATTTGGGCCGTCACGCGCGGATCGGCCGACAGCGCATCGGCCAGCGTCAAACCCTTCTCGTTGGCGAGCCGGCAGGCGTCATAGACCACGTCATGCGCCTCCTGGCGCCCGATCTGCGGGGCGAGCCCCATCATGACCGCTTCGGCCACAATCAGACCGCGACTAAGGGCGAGATTGTCGTTCATCTTGGTCTCGTCCACGATGAGGCCCCCAAGCGCGAACTTGGCCTGGTGCAGGGAGCCTGCGGTCAGCACGAAACTCTCAGGGATAGCCATCCATTCGGCGTGCCACGGACCGGTGGCGCGCTCGAAATCCTGCACCATGGCATCGAGCATGAGGCCGGCGTGCTGGCGCACCGCCTTGGAGGCCGCGAGCATCAGCTCCGAAGAGATCGGGTTGCGCTTCTGCGGCATGGTCGAGGAGGCGCCGCGGCCCTTGACGAAGGGCTCGTAGACCTCGGCGAATTCGGTCGAGGCCATGATCATGATGTCGAGCGCGATCTTGCCGAGCGAGCCGGTGACGAGCGCGAGGAAGTTCACGGCTTCGGCAAAGCCGTCGCGCGCGACGTGCCAGGTCGAGGCGGGAACGCCGAGCTTCAGCTCGGCGCAGAGCGCCTCCTGCACCTCAAAACCCTTGTTGCCGAGGGAGGCCAACGTGCCGGCGGCGCCGGCGAACTGGCCGACCAGCACGCGCGGCTTCAATTGCGCGAGACGCTCGGCGTGGCGATCGAACATCGCAAGCCAGATCGCGGTCTTGTAGCCGAACGTCACCGGCAGCGCCTGCTGGAGATGGGTGCGGCCGGCCATTGGCGTGTCGCGATGGCGCTCGGAGAGGTCAGCAAGGATTTTACGCAGCTCGGCGATGTCGCGTTCGATGATCTCGAAGGCGGCGCGCAGTTGCAGGACCACGGCGGTGTCCATGATGTCCTGCGTCGTTGCGCCCCAATGCACGTAGCGGCCCGCCTCACCGCATTGCTTCACCATCTGATGCACCAGCGGCAGGATCGGATAGCCGACGATGTCAGTCTCCTGCCGCAACAGCTCGAAATCGAGCGGGGCGACATTCGTCCGCGCCGCGATCGCGTCGGCGGCCTCCTGCGGGATCACGCCGCATCGTGCTTCCGCCTTGGCCAGCGCCACCTCGACCTCAGCATAACGTGCCACCAGCGCGACGTCGGAGAACACCTCCCGCATCTGCGGCGTGCCGAAGGCGTCGCGGAAGAGGATGGAATCGAGCACGGTGGTCGAAGCGGGAAAGGCGGTCATGGGCGTTTCTTTATGGTTGGCGTTTTGTGTGGAAGATAGCTTACGCGGGCGGCGGTGTTCGGCAATGGACATTCACCGTTTGACACACATTCGATGGCAAGCGAGGACATCACCACCGCGCATCAGTCGCCCCCGTCATCCAGAGGCGCGAGCCATGCGGCGCAACGCGTCGCATGGAGAGCCTCGAAGGATGAACGGCCACGCTGATGCCGTGCGGAGAAAGCCGGGCTCGTCGCCCTTCGAGGGCCGCCGAAGAAGCGGCCACTTCCAGCGACAACCGCTTCGCGGTTGCGCGGGGTGACGGTGATAGTTGGTCGCTCGCAATGACAGCGGCGCGAGTCTCCTTCCTGTCCAAATTTTAATTCAACGCACTTCTCGAGTTGCACTATCACTTGGACTGCGGCGCGCAGAGCCGCCGCATGACGAGGAGACCACAATGTTGAAATCGTTTCGCTTCGTTGCTGGAGCTTGTCTGCTTGCGGGCCTGTCGGCTGCAACACTGACTGAAGCATCGGCGGCGCCGATCGGCCAGCCGCTCGCGATGACGCAGTCTGCGCCCAATCAGATCGAACAAGTGCGCTGGTACGGGCATCGCGGCTGGGGCGGCGGCGCGTTCGTCGGCGGCCTCGCAGCCGGCGCGATCATCGGCGGCGCGGTCGCGGCGCCCTACTATTACGGCTCACCTTATTATTACGGGCCGGGCTATCCGCCCCCGCCCGTCGCCTATGGACCGCCGCCGGAGGGTGACGTGCAGTACTGCATGCAGCGTTACAAGTCGTACAATCCGAACACCGGCATGTATCTCGGCAACGATGGTCGGCGCCATCCGTGCCCATGATGACTGTCGCGGCATCCGGGTCACGTCCGGATGCCGCGACAATTTGACCGACACGCGCCACATTCTAATTCAGGTTGTATTCCTCCCCGCAAATGGCATAGCAGCCATCCTGCTGTTGCGATGAACCGGACCGACTTCCCGGCGGACTCACAGACTCGGTTCGAAATCCATTTTGATTTCATGATTGCCTGATGTCGTAGTGAGGTCTGAGTTTTCGACGTGCAGTTTTTGTTCCGGGATCACCTTCTCGATACCGACCGGCGCGAGCTGAGCCGCGAGCAGGTTCCTGTGTCCGTGGAACCGCAGGTTTTCGACCTGGTCGTGCACCTCATGGAAAATCGCGACCGGGTGGTCAGCAAGGACGAGCTGATCGACAAGATCTGGCACGGCCGCAGCGTTTCCGAATCCACCCTGACCAGCCGGATCAACGCGGCGCGCAAGGCGGTCGGCGATAATGGCGCGAACCAGGCAGTGATCCGCACCATCGCGCGCAAGGGTTTTCGCTTCGTCGGCAACGTCGAGACCAAGCTCGGTGCGGCGGCGGAACCGGACCGCAGCGTCACTGCGCCGCAGATCACGCTCGCGCTGCCCGACCGGCCCGCGATTGCGGTGCTGCCCTTCACCAATATGAGCGGCGACCGCGAGCAGGACTATTTCTCCGACGGGATCAGCGAGGACATCATCACCGCGCTGTCCAAGCTGCGCTGGTTCTTCGTCGTCGCGCGCAACTCCTCCTTCGTCTACAAGGGCCGCGCCGTGCACATCCACGAGATCGCGCGCGAACTCGGCGTGTGCTACGTGGTCGAAGGCAGCGTACGGCGGAGCGGCGATCGTGTGCGCATCTCCGCGCAGCTCAACGACGTCTCGACCGGCAGCCATCTCTGGGCAGAGCGCTACGACCGCGATCTCGCCGACATTTTTGCCGTGCAGGACGAGATCACCGAGGCAATCGTCGCCGCGATCGAGCCGCAGCTCTACGCTGCCGAGAATTTTCGCGCGCAGCAGAAGCCGCCGGGCAGTCTGGACGCCTGGGACCTCCTGATGCGAGCGCTGTCGCATTACTGGCGCATCACGCGCGAGGACAACGCGGTGGCACAAGCGCTGCTGGAAAAGGCGATCGCGATCGATCCCGCCTATGGCAAGGCGCTCGGCCTGCTCGCCACCAGCCATATCTTCGGCGCGCATATGGGCTGGGCCGACATGGTCGCGACCATCCCGGTTGCCGAACGCGCGGCGCTTGCGGCGGTGGAAGCCGATCGCGAGGATGCCTGGGCCCATTGCGGCCTCGGCTATACTTACCTGTTCCGCCGCCGCTTCGACGACGCGCTGGCGGAGTTCGAACTGGCGCTGGAGCTCAATCCGAATTTCGCGATGGCGCACGCCTTTCTCGGCGTGACGCTGTGTTACGCGGGACGATGGCAGGATGGCGATGCCGCGGCGCGCCGCGCGCTGCGGCTCAGCCCGCGCGATCCGCTCGCGGCGATCTACTGTGGCGTCGCCGGCTATGCCCAGTTCATCGGTCACAATTACGAGGAAGCCATGCAGATGGCGCGCGAATCGATGCGTCAGCGCGGCGATTTCGTCGGCGCACATCGCGTGCTGACGGCGGCCGCCGGCATGCTGGGTGATCGCGCACTTGCCGCTTCCGCGCTGGAAGGACTACACCGCGCTCAGCCCGGCGTCTCACTCGCCTGGATCATGCGCGAGCTGCCGATGCTGCGGGAAGAGGATCGCGGGCATTATCTGGAAGGATTTAGGCGCGCGGGAATGAAATGAAAGCTTCCTCTCCCCGCTTGCGGGGAGAGGAAGAACTCCTACTCCTGTATCATCTACTCCTGCATCATTTCGCCACTACCGCCGAACTCGGCGGGAAAATCCTTCAGCTTGGGCAGGCCGTCGCGCATCGGCAGCACCGTCTCGGCATAGTTGACATGGACGCCGGGGGTGAAGGCGAGTGTCGGGATGGTGGCGGTGAAGACGTCGATCAGATCGAGCGGCGGATGATTGGTCATGAGATGACCGCCGCACTTCCCGCAATATTTACGCTGGCTTAGCGGCGTCTTGGCAAAGGTCTCGACGTGCTGGGCGCCTTCGGTGATGCGCACGGCTTCCGGCTTCCACAGGCTGAAGGCATTCACCGGCCCACCAGACCACGAGCGGCAGGAGCGGCAATGGCAATAGCCCATCGCCGCGGGTTCGCCCGTGACCTCGATCGTGACCGCGCCGCAGAAGCAATTTCCGACATGTTTCATTTGGGTTTCTCCTGAATGGAAATGAAGTTCGGGAGCGCATCCTCCGTTCGGCGGACGCGCGCCGGGAGAGGCGACGCCTATACTGACCTGCGCCAGGGAATAAGCATCGACACACGTTGCTTGTACTGCCGGTATTCGTCGCCAAAGAGATCGACGAGGTCGCGCTCCTCCAGCGCGATGCCGAGCAGGATATAGATCGTGGTCACGGCCGCGAACAGCAGATGGCCTGCGGTCATGGTCGGTGCCGCCCAGAACGCGATGATGAAGCCGAGATAGATCGGATGCCGGACGAATTTGTAGAGCAGCGGCGTCTTGAAGCGCACCGGTGCCGCTTCCTTGCCGACCAGATGATTGGTGACCTGATGCAATCCGAACAATTCGAAATGGTTGATCATGTAGGTCGAGGTGAACACCAGCACCCAGCCAGCCAAGGACAGCGTGACCAGCGTCACGGCGAGATCCGGATTCGCGACGTCCCATATAACTGACGGCAACGGACGCCACTGCCAGAACAGGAGCAGCAATGACAGGCTCGCGAACAGCACATAGGTCGAGCGCTCGACCGGCTTGGGGACGAATTGCGTCCACCACGCCTTGAAACGCTGCCGCGCCATCACGCTGTGTTGAACCGCGAACAGCGCCATCAGGAGGAGATTGATGATGACGGCCTCAGCCGTCGGCGTGTCGGTTCCGGTGTCGATGGTCTTCGGTACCACCAGGCCCATGACGAAGCCGATGGCGTAGAGAATAGTAACGAAAAACACGAGATATGCCGCAATTCCGTACAGAAAGGCGATGAACTTGAAAACTTTCGAGCCCGAGACTTCGGGGCCCAGGGAATCAACATGATGATCAATTTGGGTCATAAACAGCTCCGTTGTGCCAAAACGTCGGCACTTCATTGGTCGCTGCACCATGCCGCATCGGACGTCCCCTGACTTTCGCAGACGGTTGATTTTCGCCTGAGACGACTTTGATTTTTGCTTGAGACGACAGAAACGTGCGATTTCTCTTTGAAAACAATGTGCTCGACGGCGACCTGCGCGAGCTGACGTGCGACGGCACGGCTGTTCCGTTGCAGCCGCAGGTGTTCGATCTGCTGCTTTATCTCGTCGCGCAGCGCACCCGTGTGGTCAGCAAGGATGACCTGATCAGCCAGATCTGGAGCGACCGCATCGTCTCGGACTCCGCGCTGAACAGCCGGATCAACGCCGCGCGAAAGGCGCTCGGTGACGATGGCGCGACGCAGCGGCTGATCAAGACGATCCCGCGCAAGGGCTTTCGCTTCGTCGGCGAAGTCCGACAAGAGGTGGCACCTTCGCCTGCGCCGGCCGAGGCCGCGCCGGCCTCCGCGCGTGTCGTGACGGAGCGGCCGGGGATCGCCGTGCTCGCCTTCGAGAACATGAGCGGCGATCCCGCCCAGGAATATTTCGGCGACGGCATCAGCGAGGACATCCTCACCGCGCTGTCGAAGCAACGCTGGTTCATGGTGATCGCCCGCAACTCGTCCTTCACCTATAAGGGCCGCGCCGTCCACATCAAGCAGGTCGCCGAAGAGCTCGGCGTCCGCTATATCGTCGAGGGCAGCGTACGCAAGGTCGACAACCGCGTGCGCATCACCGCGCAGCTCAACGACGCCACCACCGGAGGCCATCTCTGGGCCGAGCGCTACGACCGCGAGCTGGTCGACGTCTTCGCCGTGCAGGACGAGATCACCGAGCGGATCGTCGCGGCGATCGAGCCGCAGATCCATGCCGCGGAGAATTTTCGTAGCCATCGCAAGCCGCCAGCGAGCCTGGATGCCTGGGACCTGCTGATGCGGGCGCTGTCGCATTACTGGCGGGTGACGCCGCAAGACCACATCGCGGCGCAGGCGCTGCTCGAACGCGCGATCGCGATCGACCCGGATTACGGCCAGGCGCTGTCGGTGCTGGCGGCGAGCCACATGTTCGGCGTGCATCTCGGCTGGGCCGAGCTCGCCACGACGGCACCGATCGCGGAAACCGCCGCGCTCGCCGCGGTGCGCTGCGACCATGAGGATGCCTGGGCCCATGCCGCGCTTGGCAGCGTCTGCTTCTCGACGCGACGGCTCGCGGACGCGCTGTCCGAGTTCGAGCAGGCGCTCGCACTCAATCCGAACTTCTCGCTGGCGCAGGGCTATTACGCGCTGGCGCTGTCCTATGCCGGGCGACCGAACGACTCGTTCGAGGCGGCGCAAAAGGCGATCAGGCTCTCACCGCGCGATCCGTCGCTGGCGATTTATTACGGTATCGCCGGCTATGCACGCTTCACCGAACGGCACTATGACGAGGCGATCACGCTTGCGCGCGAGGCGATCCGCCATCGCGGCGACCTCACCGGCGCCTATCGCGTGCTCGCCGTCTCCGCCGGCATGACCGGCAACAGCGCGCTTGCGGAGATGGCGTTGCAAGAGCTCCGCCGCACCCAGCCCGGCATCTCGCTGCACTGGATCGCGACGCAACTGCCGTGGGCCAATGATGCCGATCGCGAGCATTATCTGGAAGGATTTCGGCGGGCGGGGCTCCGCTGAAGAAAATCACACGCTTGCAGCAAATGCGTCGAGCATTTCGTTGAACGCATCCGCCTGCTCCCAGTGCGGGGAATGGCCGGCGCCATTGATGACCTGGACAGTGCCGCGCCACAGGGTCGGCGCGGGCAGGCGCTGGAGATAGCCGAGATCGACGATCTGCTCCTCGCGGCCCTGCACGATCGCGATCGGGATCTTCAGGTTGCGCACGATCTCGACCTCGTCGACGAGACCGCCACTTTGCGCGCTGGCGCCGAGGCAGGCGCGGGCGTTGCCGTCGGTCCTGCGAAAATCCTCGATGAGGAAATCGGGAATCGGCTTGTAGCCGGGCGCGAACGCCGACCGCGCCCATTCCTGAATCTCGGCTTCGCTCGGCGAAGCCGTGAACACCGTTTTTGACAGTCCCTTGAAGCCGGCGAAGCCCTCGGGCCCGCGGCCGATCGGCGGCGTCCCGAAGATCATCAGGCCGGCCGCCATCGGCAGCGAGCCGGCAGCATTGAGTACGGAATGGCCACCCAGGCTCCAGCCGACGACGATGGTGCTCCGGAGATCGAGTTCGCGCGCCACGGCCGAAATCGCCGCGGCATAGCCACGGCCGGAATAATCACTTTCCGGATGGGGCGGCGGCGAGGAGGCTCCGTGGCCGGGCAGATCGATCGCGATCGCGCGGTATTTGGCGCCGAGCGGCCCCTGCAACTGCTTCTGCCAGATGTGGGACGAGGATGAGTTGCCGTGGATCAGCAGGATCGGGCGTCCCGCGCCCGCGCTCTCAAAGCCCGCAATGGTCTGCGCGCCGATCTGCAAATTGAGCGGGCGCAGATCCGGGCCCGGAAACGGCTGGTCACTCATGAGGCGTACCGATCTGGTTCTCGACAGAGATCACGAACCAATCTGCCACGCCGCGTGAGACGGCGCCACCCATCAAGGAAATCGGCATGGTTAGTGCGCGATTGCCTCCACGTCGTCATTCGGGCGCACAGAGAAGCAATCTTCTACTTCGTCTTCACTTCCGTCTTGGCCTGCATCGGCTTCGGCGCCGGCACGGCCGCCCATTCCTTGTCGGCGCGGGGACCGTTGAGATCGCCGGTGAGACCGACGAGCTGGCCGGGCGGGGCGTCGAGGGTCTGCTGCCAGGTCTGGGTCTGGCACAACAGCTTGATCAGGCAGCCCTTGAGCTTGAGGCGGTCGCCGGATTCGCGCCACAGCGAGACCGAATAGAATTTACCGTCTTCGGCATTGTAGATGTCGCCGGCAAACCGGCCCTCCGGCGTCGCCTGCAAGCCCATGATGAGCTGGTGGCCGAGCAGCGCGCGGGCGCGCCTGTCGGGGTCTGGATTTTCCTTGTCGCGATAAGGCTGGCCGCGCTTGTCGGCCGGCTCCTTCATCCAGACGATGAAGCCGCAGATGCGGTCGCGCGACGGTCCGCAGCGCTCGAGACGGACACGGGCGCGGCCGTCCTCGACGAGCCAGGTGCCACTGGGATCATTGGGCGTGACGGCGCCGGCGCGACCGCCGAGGACCATCATCACAATGGTGATGGCGACGCGCAGCACGAAGCGAAGGACAATGTTCATCAGCGGCGCCTTTCGTTGGCAGGGCTTTAGGGGTGTCAGTTCAGTTGCGCCATCAGCGCGTCGGCGCCCTTGTCGACGCCGGCATTGGCAGCCGCGAGCGCACCGACGCTGGCCTTGATGTCGTAGGCGCCGGGGTATTGCTTGGTGACGTAGGCGCTGATCAGGCGCGAGGTCGCGGCGTCGAAGATCTCGACGCCGTAGATGACCGAGCCTGTCATCATCCCCTCGCCGTCCCGCGCGGCCTGCACGCCGTTGTAGGCCGCGCCGGCCATGTCGAAACGCGAGAGCGTGCCGAGCACCGGCGTGTTGGTGACGGCGCCGGTGAGCGTCAGCCGGATCCGCAGCGTGTTCGGCGCGCGCTCCCGCACCAGCATGAAGCGGCCGCGCAGTCGCTCGGCGAAGCGAGTCTGCATGTAGGCGGCGAGCGCCGCCTTGTCCTTGTCGGACATGTCGCCGAACTGGTGATCTTTGCCGCGGTAGACCACGACGGGTTCGAGGATCACTTTATTATATGCGCGCCAGTCGACGGGCGTGGAGTAGCGGTAGGGCACGCGGCCGGAGGCGTCCGACTTGTCCGGCGCCATATAGGCTGAGGACGCCATCTCCGAATAGGGCACGGGCGCAACCGAGGCGCAGCCGGCGACGGCCGCGCCAAGCACCAGCGTTCCCAGACCGCGCAGGGCGATCGAGCGATCCATTCCAAAACTCCTCTGGCTTTTCGAAATGCGATGGCGGCCGCAACCACGTGTGGGACCAGACGCGGTTGCGGCCTTCACCATTGCCAACCCAAGGCATCGTCCGGGGCCATGTCAGACGCCCTGGGCCGCTTCAGTGTTCCCACATATAAAACCGACTAGTTGGTTTGTAAAGTGCGAAAACGACGGCCTGGCGCATTTGGCCGCAGGCGCGGCTTTGGGCAGCGGCCGGTTGGAATTTGTTAACGATGAATCAGGGGCGCTTGCGCGAGGTTGCAGCCTTTGCCGGCGGCAGCGCACCGGATTTGGCGGCGCGCGCCTTGGTAAGCTCAGCCCTGGCCGGCTTTTCGAGGCTTGTCCACTGCGCGTCGTCGAGCAGGCGCGCGAACAGGCGATCGTGCTCCGCCTTGCTGAGCGGAGACATGCCGAACAGGCCACTCAACAGCAGCCCCCGCGCCGCCGCCCAGCGCAACAGCGCCAGATCCGGATCAGCGGCTTCGGCCTTGATGGCCGCGACCCGCTTCATTTCGCTGTCGCGCGGCAGCGACATCAGGCCTGGATTCTCGACCATGGCCGCGACCAACGCCAGCGCCGCCGAATTCGGCGCAGTCGCCGCTTCGCGCACCGTCGCGAGCTGGGTGGCGAGCTCGGGATTCGCAGAGGTGGCGCTCACCTTCGCCTGATAGCGGCTCGAAAACTCCTCGAAATGCGCCATCTGACGCTCGAGCAGCGCCTTCAGCACCGCCTCCTTGGTACGGAACTGGTGCATCACACCGCCCTTGCTCAGCCCGCTCTCGCGCGCAATCGCATCGAGCGTCAACCGGCCGGGCCCGTCACGCGCGATGATCGCGATGGCCGCTTCGAGCGCGGCATTGCGGGATCGTTCGGAGCGTGTGGCATTGTCCATGGCCGACTTGTCTCCGTGACAGGACCATGAATCAAGTGAAAATAGGACGCGCTGTACATTTTTTGTGCGAACACTGTTGAGACTTTCATCTTGCGGCGCCGAATGAGACTATGTGAGCCTCGATGGTGGATGGGGACTGGGATGGGCCGGCCGTCGTTTCGCGCGCGAGGACGTTGCGAAGCGTTTACGGCTGGTCTCGCTTGAGAAAGATACGACATGTCGAAACGAGTGTTGCTTGGTGTCCTCCTGGCTTGCGGCCTCTCGGCCTCGGCGCTGGCGCAAGAGCCGAAAATGGGCGGCGTGATCAATGCCGTGATCCAGCCCGAGCCGCCCAGCCTGATGCTCGCGATGATCCAGAACGGCCCGACCCAGATGGTTTCGGGCAACATTTTCGAGGGCCTGCTGCGCTATAGCCCCAAGCTCGAGCCGCAGCCGGAGCTCGCCGAGAGCTGGACCGTCAGCGAGGACGCCAAGACCTACACTTTCAAGCTCAAGAAGGGCGTGACCTGGCATGACGGCAAGCCGTTCACCGCCGCCGACGTGCTGTTCTCGATCGAGATGCTGAAGCAGACGCATGCGCGCGCCCGCGCCAACCTGGTGCAGGTCGACAAGGTCGAGGCGCCCGACGACTATACGGTCGTGTTCACGCTGAAGCAGCCGTTCGGCCCGTTCCTCGGCATCTTCGAGGTCGGCTCAATGCCGATGGTGCCGAAACATCTTTATGAAGGCACCGACTGGAAGACCAATCCCTACAACAACGCACCGGTCGGTACCGGCCCCTTCATGTTCAAGGAATGGCAGAAGGGCTCGTTCATTCGTATGGTCAAGAACCCGAACTACCACGAGAAGGGCAAGCCCTATCTCGATGAGGTCTACTGGCAGATCATCCCCGACGCCGCCGCGCGCTCGGTGGCGTATGAGACCGGCAAGGTGGACGTGCTGCCCGGCGGCTCGGTCGAGAATTTTGACGTGCCGCGGCTGTCCAAGCTGAAGGACACCTGCGTCACCGGCGCCGGCTGGGAGTTCTTCTCGCCGCTGGCCTGGCTGTGGCTGAACAACCGCCAGGGTCCGCTCGCCGACAAGCGGGTGCGGCAGGCGGTCATGTATGCGATCGACCGCGATTTCGCCAAGGACGTGATCTGGAACGGGCTCGGCAAGGTCGCCACCGGTCCCTCCGCCTCGTCCATCAAGTTCTACACCGACGACGTGCCGAAATATCCGTACGATCCGGCCAAGGCCAAGGCGCTCCTGAAGGAAGCCGGCTACAAGGGCGAGAAGATCCGCATCCTGCCGCTCGCCTATGGCGAGACCTGGCAGCGCTGGGGTGAAGCCGTCAAGCAGAACCTCATGGACGTCGGCATGAACATCGAGACGATCTCGACCGACGTCGCCGGTGGCAACCAGAAGATCGGCGACTGGGATTACGACATCGCCTTCACCTATCTCTACCAGTACGGCGATCCCGCGCTCGGCGTCGGCCGCAATTACGTCTCCAGCGCGATCGCCAAGGGCCAGGTCTTCAACAATGTCGAGGGCTATTCCAATCCGGAGATCGACAAGCTGTTTGCCGACGGTGCGGTCGCAACCCCGGATTCCAAGCGCAAGGAGATCTACGAGAAGGCGCAGAAGATCCTGGTCGAGGACGTGCCGGTGGCCTGGATGCTCGAGCTGCAATTCCCGACCATCACGCGCTGCAAGGTCAAGAACCTGATCACCACGGGGATCGGGGTCAATGACGGCTTCAAGGACGCATGGCTCGACAAGTGAGGACGCGCTTCGCGTCTGATCTTTCTTGCTATAGCTTTCGCCGAATGATTGCCGCTCCGGCCACGGAAAAGGTGCACCTCTCCCGCTTGCGGGGGAGGTCGACGCGCGCCGGGCGATGCGAAGCATCGACCCAAGCGCGGCGGGT
>NZ_JYMS01000032.1:222403-325117 GCF_000938285.1 Bradyrhizobium sp. LTSP857
CCCCACCCCAACCCTCCCCCGCAAGCGGGAGAGGGAGCACACCGTCACCACGGTGGCACTCAAGTCAAACAAGCGTCGTTCTAACTATGCTCTCCTTCGTCGCTCAGCGTGTCGTGAAGGGCGTGATCGTGCTGCTCGCGATCGTCGTCCTCAATTTCTTCCTGATCCGGCTTGCGCCCGGCGACCCCGCTGCCGTGATGGCGGGCGAGGCCGGGGCCAGCGATCAGGTCTTCGTCCAGCAGTTGCGGGAAAAATTCGGCCTCGACAAGCCGCTGCCCGAGCAGCTGTTCATCTACGTCAGAGGCATCGCCACGTTCGATCTCGGCTTCTCGTTCCGGCAGCAGGCACCGGTATCGAAGCTGATTCTCGAGCGGTTGCCGGCAACACTGCTTTTGACGCTGACGGCGTTCACGATCTCGCTCGTGCTCGGCGTGCTGTTCGGCACCTTCGCCGCGCGCTTTGCCGGAACCTTTCTCGACACCGCCATCACCGTCTTCGCGCTGATCTTCTACGCCATGCCGATCTTCTGGGTGGCTCTGATGGGAATCCTGCTGTTCTCGGTCACGGTCGATTGGCTGCCGAGCTTCGGCTACGAGACGGTCGGCGCCAACTATACCGGGCTTGCCCATGTGCTCGACGTCGGCGCGCATCTGATCATGCCGGCGATGACCCTCGGCCTGTTCTTCATGGCGACCTACACCCGCATGACGCGCGCCTCCATGCTGGAGGTGAAGCGGCTCGACTTCGTCAAGACCGCACGCGCCAAGGGCCTCTCGGACGCCGTGATTCAGCGCCGCCACGTGTTGCGCAACGCGCTGTTGCCGGTGGTGACGCTCGCCGGCGTGCATGCCGGCACGCTGATCGGCGGCGCCGTCATCACCGAGACCGTGTTCGCCTGGCCCGGCATCGGGCGGCTGATGTACGACGCGCTGCTCCAGCGCGACTACAATCTGTTGCTCGGCGTCTTCGTGACCTGCTCGGTCATGGTCCTGATCTTCAACCTCATCACTGACCTGGTCTATCGCCTGGTCGATCCGCGCATCGAATACGCCACATGAAACAGTTCTGGAAATCGATGCTGAAGAGCCCGAGCGGTGTCATCGGGCTCGTCATCCTGCTGCTCGCCATTGCGATTGCGGTGTTCGGACCGCTGCTGTTTCCGAACTCGCCCTGGCGCATGGTGCAGCGGCCGTTCCTGCCGCCCTTCACGCTCTCTACCGTGCCGCTCGGCACCGACGCGCTCGGCCGCGATGTCTTTGCCGGCATGATCTTTGGCGCACGGGTATCACTGCTCGTTGGCCTGGTGTCGACGCTGGTCGCACTGATCGTCGGCGTGCCGATCGGCGCCATGGCCGGCTATTTCGGCGGCAGGGTCGACGACGCCCTGATGCGCTTCACCGAATTCTTCCAGACCATTCCGAGCTTCGCGCTAGCGATCGTGCTGGTCGCGATCCTGCAACCCTCGATCTATTCGATCGTGACCTCGATCGCGGTGGTGAGCTGGCCACCGGTCGCCCGTCTCGTCCGCGGTGAGGTGCTGTCGCTGCGCACGCGGGAATATGTTCAGGCGGCCGTCGTCACCGGCCAGAGCAACACCTGGATCATCCTCCGCGAGATTTTGCCCAACGCGCTGTCGCCGGTGATCGTGCTGGCCTCGCTGATGGTCGCGACTGCGATCCTGCTGGAATCCTCGCTGTCATTCCTCGGCCTCGGCGATCCCAATCTGATCTCCTGGGGCTACATGGTCGGCGCTGGCCGCACCGTGATCCGGCAGGCCTGGTGGATCACCGTGTTTCCCGGCGTCGCCATCCTGATCTCGGTGCTCGGGCTGAACCTGATCGGTGAAGGCCTCAACGATGCGCTCAATCCGCGGCTGTCGCGCGAGGGGCGTTGACCATGACCGCACCCGCCACCGTCTCCATCAAGAACTTGCGGATCGCGCTGCCCAAGAGCGCTGAGCGGCAGTTCGCGGTCGACGGCATCTCGCTGGACCTGAAGGCTGGCAAGATCGTCTGCGTGGTCGGCGAATCCGGCTCCGGCAAATCGATGTGCGCGCATGCGCTGATGGGTCTGCTGCCTGATACGGTCGAGGTCACCTCCGGCGAGATCATGTTCGAAGGCCGCGACCTGCTCAAGCTCGACGACGATGGCTGGCGCGATCTGCGCGGCCGCCGGCTCGCGATGATCTTTCAGGAGCCGATGACCGCACTCAATCCTTTGATGCGGATCGGCGATCAGATGGCGGAGATGTTCGAGGCCCACGGCCTGCTCACGCCGAGGGACCGGCGCGCCAAGGCTTTGTCGCTTGCCCGCGAGGTCGGCCTGCCCGACCCCGAGCGCATCGTGCGCGCCTATCCGCACCAGCTCTCCGGCGGCCAGCGTCAGCGCGCCATGATCGCGATGGCGCTCGCGCTCGAACCGGCCGTATTGGTGGCGGACGAGCCCACTACCGCGCTCGACGTCACCACGCAGGCGCAGATCCTCAAGCTGATCCGCAACCTCCAGCGCAATCGCAACATGGCGGTGATGTTCATCACCCATGATTTCGGCGTGGTTGCAGATATCGCCGACCAGGTGGTGGTGCTCAGGCATGGCAAGGTCGTGGAGGAAGGCCCGGCCGCGACCGTCTTCAACAATCCGCAGCACGATTACACCAAGGCACTGCTCGCCGCCGTGCCGACGATGGACCCGCCGGCGCGCGAGCCGCTCGATGACCAGGCCAAGGCCGTCGAAGTGATCGGACTGGACAAGACCTACGTCACCTCGGGCGGCTGGTTTCGCGAAGACCGCCGCGTCGATGCTGCGCGCGAAGTCAACTTCACGATCCTCAAGGGTGAGACGCTCGGCCTCGTCGGCGAGTCCGGGTCGGGTAAATCATCCGTGGCCCGGCTGGTGATGCGGCTGATCGAGGCCGATCGCGGCACGGTGCGGATCGGCGAGACCGACCTCACATCACTTTCCGGCAAGGCGCTACGCGCCGAGCGCCATCGCATCCAGATGATCTTCCAGGATCCGTTCGCCTCGCTCAATCCGCGCCGCAAGATCGGGCACATCATCGCCGACGGCCCGATCGCGGCCGGTACCGATCCGAAGGTGGCATTCGAGCGCGCCCGCGATCTGCTCAAAATGGTCGGCCTCGACGCCGGCGCGCTCGATCGCTACCCGCACGAATTCTCCGGCGGCCAGCGCCAACGCGTCGGCATCGCGCGTGCGCTCGCGCTCGAGCCGGAGATCATCGTCGCCGACGAAGCCGTCTCCGCGCTGGACGTCTCCGTGCAGGCACAGGTGTTGAGGCTGCTCGAAGACCTCAAGGCGCGCCTCGGACTCTCGATGCTGTTCATCACCCACGACCTCCGCGTCGCCGCGCAAATCTGCGACCGCATCGCGGTGATGCAGCGCGGTGCCATCGTCGAGCTGAAGCCGACCGCGCAGCTCTTCGCCGCGCCGGAGCATCCCTACACCCGCGAACTGCTTGCGGCGGTGCCGGGGCAGAAGGCGCGCGCGCCGGCGGCGTGAGGGCCGCCGATCGCGGGTCGCTACTTGGCTCGGGGATTGGTGTTATTCCAGGTGGGGACTGAGTTGGTCACGCCGACAGAGGGCTGAGTAGACGTTCCGACCGACGGCGCCGTCACCGTCCCGACAGTCTGCCCGGAATTTCCAATCGTGCCTTGCTGCACCGGCGCTCCGGGGGTGCTGTGCGTGCTGCTTTGTGCGCCCGTCGCAGATGTCTGCGCGCTTGCAGCAAACGGCGATGCGGCAAATCCGACGGCGATAAGTGCGGCAACGAAGTGTCTCGTTCTTGTCATGGCTGATCCTTTCCGGCGCGAAGCCTCAGTCGCGTCAGCCGTCCGTTCGTCGAACCGCTCCTGCACTGAGCCACTTTACAACGCCACGCGTGCGAAAATGTGCCACAACACGATCATACTGCTGGGTCAACACTCCATCACGATGCAGCGACGGAAGGAGTGCGCGCTGCCGCTGCGAGGCGGCGCATCGTTCCGGTATCCCGTTCCGCCCCCACAACAAAGCAGTCACGGGTTTTTTATCCCTCGTGACCACCCGCGCAGCTGCAAACCTGCAGCCCCCTCCCTATGTCTCTATTGAATGATATTCGTCATCTTATGATGAATCTACCAACCTATTTGGAGGCCGACATGGGCCAGGTTATTCAGTTTGTCTCAAAATCCGAGCGCGAACGCGTTCGCCTCATCCAGGAAGCACGCGCGATCTATGACAGCATCTTCCCGCCGGCTGATCCGGTCAATGTGCGGCACGACAAGGCGGCGATCGGCGGTGATGGCGTGAGCAATCTCTCGTGATCAAAATCATCGCCGTGCTCTGTAGTCTGTCCTCTCCAGCCAATTGCCACGAGCAGATCGTCACTACCTCGGACTTCGCCGACGTCTCGATGCAGTCCTGTCTGATGGGCGCGCCGCAGCTCGCCGAATGGATGCGCCAGCATCCGGCCGAACGACTGGCAGCATGGCGCTGCGTGATTGGCAAACAGGAAGGCCGGGGAGCTTAGGGCCGCTCGCGGGTTGCATTCTCGTTGCCGGTCTTGACCCGGAACTCCATTCTTCTGAAGAATGATGCCCGCATCGAGTCCGCGGATGGCGACATGGGGGCGAGCGATGGTGGACGACAAATCCAGCAAGCAGGTAATTCAATACGGCGTCGTACCTATCGAGGTGATGGCATCGATGTCGGGCCTTGATTTCGTCCGCGCGATCTTCGCGCGGCAATTGCCCGAGCCGCCAATCATGCAGACGGTCGAGCCGTTCGACTGCACGGCCGACCCCGGCATCGTCGTGATCCACAGCGTGCCGGGCATGCGCCACTACAACCCGATCGGCTCGGTCCATGGCGGCTACGCCGCGATCCTGCTGGATTCCGCGATGGGGCTGGCAGTGCAGAGCACGCTGCCCGCGGGCACCGGCTACACCACACTGGAATTCAAGATCTCGTTCGTGCGCGGCATGAGCGAAGCGAGCGGCGTAATCCGCACCGAAGGCCGCGTGCTCAACGCCGGCCGCCGCGTCGCCACCGCCGAAGCGCGAATCACCGATGCAAAAGGCCGCCTGCTCGCGCACGCGACGACGACGTGTCTCGTGTTCGGGATTGCCGCGGGCAGCGCGGAAGGCTGACGTTGCATTGCTCCGCAGACGCGCGCTAGGACGACCTCGCGCGGGGCGCTCTTCGCGTCTTCGGCGCCGACGCGCCCTGTTTGCGGAAGCGTGTCATCACTCGCTTCGCATTGTCGCCGCAGCTCAACCCTTCCGGTCTGTTCTCGATGGTGTCGATGATGCCGTGCAGACGCTCCAGGCTCTCAGCCAGCCGCCCGCGCAGCGCCTCGATTTCGGCAACTTTCCGCTTGAGCGCGCCCACAAGCTCGTCATGGTGCGAGGCATCGAACCTTGCATCGAACCTTGGCGGCATCAGGCGGCGAATCTCCTGAAGCGAGAATCCGGCATTCTGCGCGCTGGTGATGATCTCCAGCAGCAGCACCGCGTCCGGCGTGTACTCGCGATAATTGTTCGCGCCGCGCTCGACGGCACTGATCAGGCCGCTCGCTTCGTAGAAGCGAATGCGGGACGCGGTCAGGCCGCTACGGGCCGCCAGTTCTCCAATCCTCATACCGGACCTCAACGGGGGTTGACCTTAAAGTTAACTTTAAGGGTAGGGTCGGGCCACGATCAAGCCAACTCTTCGATGAAACGAGCTCCATGAAACTGTTCGAGAAGCTGACGCTCCCCAATGGGTCGGTCATTCCCAACCGCATCGCCAAGGCCGCGATGGAGGAGAACATGGCCGACGCGGACCAGGCGCCGTCGCAGGACTTGATGCGTCTCTACGCGTCCTGGGCAGATGGCGAGGCCGGCTTGATCCTCACCGGCAACGTGATGGTCGACGGGCGCGCGATGACAGGCCCGGGCGGCGTCGTGCTGGAGGACGACAGGCATTTGGACAGGTTCAGGCGCTGGGCCGAGATCGGCCGATCCAGAGGCGCGCAGGTCTGGCTTCAGATCAACCATCCGGGTCGCCAGATGCAGGCCAATCTTGGCCAGACGACATGGGCACCCTCGGCCGTACCGATGGACCTCGGCAAGATGTCCAGTCGCTTCGCCATGCCGGAGGCGATGACCGAGGATCTCATCGCTGATGTCATCACGCGTTTCGCGCGGACGGCTCAACTGGGCGAGCAGGCCGGATTTACCGGAGTGGAGATCCACGCCGCTCATGGCTATTTGCTCAGCCAATTCCTTTCGCCGCTCACCAATCGAAGAACGGATGCGTGGGGCGGCTCGCTCGAGAACCGGGCTCGCCTGCTGCTGGAGATCGTGAGGGCCGTTCGCGGTCGGGTATCAGTGGGGTTCGCGGTCGCCGTCAAGCTCAACTCCGCCGACTTCCAGCGCGGCGGATTCAGCAGCGATGACGCCCGGCAGGTGGTGGAGATGCTCAACCATCTCGACGTGGACCTCGTGGAGCTCTCGGGCGGGAGCTACGAGGCGCCGGCGATGCAAGGCCAGTCGCGCGACGGCCGAACGCTTGCCCGCGAGGCATACTTTCTGGATTTTGCCCGCGACATCAGAACGGTTGCCAGCATGCCGCTGATGATCACCGGAGGCATCCGCCGTCGCGCAATTGCCGATCAGGTGCTCGACAGTGGCGTCGACATGGTCGGCATCGGCACGGCGCTGGCGATCGACCCGCATTTGCCACGCGAGTGGCGTCTCGGCAAGGACAGTGCGCCCCAACTTCCGCCGATCACATGGAAGAACAAGACCCTGGCTTCGCTCGCGAACATGGCCGTGGTCAAATTCCAATTGCGGCGATTGAGCCGGGGCGGAAGCCCTGATCCAAAAGTGTCGCCGCTACGGGCATTGATCCTGCAACAAATCGCCACCGTATTCCGGACGCGACAATATCGGCGATGGATCGCGCAGCGTTCGCCGCAGGAGGTATCGATCACCTCTGCGTCTGAGCCGGCCTTGCATCGCACGGCTTCTCGCACCAAATCCTCCAGCACCTGAATGGGCGGCATTTGCTGGCGCCGCAAGTCGTCGTCTCTCGCGCGGAGAGGCGCCCTCTTTACTTCGGGTTGGTGTTGCTCCAGGTCGGGACTGAATTGGTCACGCCGACCGACGGCCAATTATACGTTCCGATCGAAGGCGCGGTGACTGTCCCAACCGTCTGTCCGGACGCCCCGTACGCTCGGGGCTGCGTCGCGGCCACGCCGGAGCCTCCATAGGTTGGGCCCATCACGCTCGTAGTGTAGTGCCTGCTGGATCTGTGCTTCCTTGCTTCAGCCGCAAAAGGTGCAGTAAGGAGTCCGGCAGTGATGAGTGTGGTAATCGCGAGTTTGATGCTTGTCATGGCTGATTCCTTCATTCACTGCGGGCCCATTGCGCCATCTGTTCACTCAGCGGAGGAGTTCCAGAGGCCTCCGTTCATAACTCCGTGTATGCGCAAATGTGCCGAAGCAACGCTGCAAGGGATCACCGCCGCTTCGGGCGGCACGCCTTGCGGCCATGGCGCTCCTTGACGGTCGCGACTGAATGCATGAGCTCCTTGAAGGCTGCGATCGCCTTGTCCTCCGCGAGCACATTTTCGGGATGTGTTTCCAGATGCTCGATCACGGCGAGGAGAGCATCCGCGATCTGGCCGATCTGCTTGCCGTAGCCGGCGACGTCAGAGAGCACGTCCTTCTCGACATCAGGCGCCGAGGATTGCCCGACGGTGATGTTGACGAGGCCGAACTGGCCACCGGTCGGACTGAAGAACGACGGATAGATCGACTGGACCACATCCCCCGACAGGGGCAGCTTGAACACGGGCATACGATTTCCCCTCGCTGACGCTCGACCGGCGCGGAAACACTACCACGATCATGCCTGCCTTCGGATGGACCCGAATCAGCGCTAGTGCATTCACCTCAACGACTTCGCGTATCGAGGTGACATGACCGGCCCTGAACTGAAGCAATTGCGCGCCGACCTGTCCGAGGTGCTCGGCCGGGAGCTCACGGTTGCCGACATGGCAAAACTGTGCGGCCTGCCGGCGCCGACCGGCGCCGTCACGATCAGGCGCTGGGAGGTGAGCGGTCCGACCGTGGAGGCAACCAAGGTGCTGCGCGTACTCGCGATGGCAAGCGAGCGCTATCCGATCCTGGAGAAGTTCGACATCTTCGACCGCCACGACGTGCGCGAGGAAGACCGGCCCGCAAAGCGCGCGGCATTCCGCGAGCAGATGCGCGACGAGGCGCGGCGGCGTCTTGGTTAATGAAAGGCGCGCGCAAGTTACCCGAAGGCTCTCGAATTAAGCCTTCCTTCAGCACTTCTTAAGCCGACATTAAGTACGAAAATCATTTGCAGCCCAATAAGTTAGGTTGGGCGTCGCTGTGCCATGCATGTGACAGCATTTTCGTCAAAAGCAAGCTATCTGCAAAACCAACGACGGCGCGGAAAGCGCGCCTGCCGGGGACCTGAGTGTTGGAGTTTGGACTATGAAGAAGATTCTGTTTGCAACCGTGGCGCTGCTCGTGGTGGGCGCAGCCGCGCCGGCCGTCGGTGCCGATCTCGGCGCCCGCCCCTATTACAACAAGGCTGCGCCGGCCTATGCCGCGCCGATCTACAACTGGACCGGATTCTATATCGGTGCGCATGTCGGCGGCGCGTTCTCCAGCGACAACAATTTCAGCGGCCTCTCCACCGGCAACAACGGCAACGGCCGTTTCCTCGGCGGCTTGCAGGCCGGTGCTGATTGGCAGGTCAACCCGAACTTCGTGATCGGCGCCGAAGCCCAGTATTCCTGGCTCTCCGGCAATGTCGGCGCGGTGTTCCCGGGCGGCGTGGCCTACACCAACGACCAGCGCGGCCTCGGCTCGATCACCGGTCGCGTCGGCTACACCTGGGGTCCGGGCCTCCTCTACGTAAAGGGCGGCTACGCCTATTCGGACAACAACGAGAAGGTAACGGTCGGCGGCGTGCCGGCGGCCTTCGTCATCGCTGGCGATCACCGCAACGGCTACACCGTCGGCGCTGGCCTCGAATACATGTTCGCTCCGAGCTGGTCGGCCAAGGCCGAGTACCAGTACTACAATTTCGGCGACGCACACTTCACTGGCGGCCCTCTGGCGGGCACCGGCAACTTCACCACCGACGACCATACCTTCAAGGCGGGCGTCAACTACCGCTTCAACTGGGCGAGCCCGGTCGTCGCGCGCTACTGATCGCGCGTCAAAATCTCTTCGCTATCAAGGGCCGGCAGCTTTGCCGGCCCTTTCGTTTTTCGCTCTGCGGAACAAGCCAACCAATTGTGCAACTTGCGATTTTTTAACCCGCCCCACGGATACTCTGCGCCGAAAATATAAGAGATCACGGGTGTGGGGGAATTTCGATGGCGATCCGTCTGAGTGTTGGCCGTTTCCTTGGTCGTTTCAGGCCTCGTTTCAAAATGCCGAAAGTGGGCCTGCGCGGCAGCCTGTTTGCAGCCTTCGCGGTGATCGCAGGCATGGGCCTGGTGATCGCAGCCGGCGCCGGCTTCGTGTTCAACCATCTGGGCTCGACCATGATGGATCTGAGCGGCCGCGACATCCCGCGCCTCTCCGCAAGCCTTCAGCTCGCCTCGCAAAGCGCGACGCTCGCGGCGCAGGGGCCGGGTCTCCTGGCATCGCCGTCCGACGAGGCACTGAAGGAGCGCACCAAGAAGGTGCAGGAAATCCAGCAACTCGCCATGGCCAAGCTCGGCGAGATCATCGAGCTCGGCGCCGACAAGCAGACCGCAACCGCGCTGCGCGACACCGCCAAGAGCATCGACGAAGCGACGCAGAGTCTGGTCTCGGCCGCGCGCGAACGGCTCGACACCGGCGCGCTGCACGACAAGCAGTATGAGGCGCTGCGCAAATCCCAGCTCGCCTTCACCGGCGCGGCCGGTCCCGCGATGCTGGACGCGCAGACCCGCCTGAACGCGATCCTCGGCGCCGCCGACCTCTCCGCGGACGATGCCACCGAAGCCGCCCGCACCGTCGCGCAGATCTCGACCGTCTCCGCCAACGGCAATCTGATGGCCGCCGACATGATGGCCGCGCTCTCGGCCAACAGCAGCGACACGCTGGAGGCGATCGAGAAGGAGTTCAAGACGACGCGCGACCGCGTCAAGTCGAACCTCGAGGATCTCCCGAACATTCCCTCGATGCAGGCGGTGCGCGACGCCGTGCAAAAGCTGTTCGCCTTTGGCGAGGGCAAGACCGGCGTATTCAAGATCCGCGAGAAAGAGCTCGACTCGATCGATTACGGCCAGACCATCCTGGATGAGACCCGCAAACTGAATGTCGGTCTCGGCATCAGCGTGCAGCAGCTGGTCGACGGCGTGCAGAAGGAGACTGATGCGTCGACCTTCCAGGCCCGCCGGGAGATTTCGCTCGCCACCACGACGACGCTGGCGCTGGGTGCGCTGACGCTGATCGGCTCGGCGCTGTTCGTCTGGCTCTATGTCGGGCGCAACATCCTGCGCCGGATCCGCGAACTTCAGCACGCGATGCAGCTGCTCTCGGCCGGCGATCTCGACACCGAGATCGTCCGCTCCCGGCAGAATGACGAGATCGGCGCGATGAAGGAGACGCTGACGGTGTTCCGCGACAGCATGATCGAGGCCCGGGCGCTTGCGAGCGAGCAGGACAAGGATCGTGTCGTCAAGGCCGAGCGTGCCGCGCAGATGGAGGCGAAGATCGCCGAATTCGAAGGCGCGGTGCGTTCCGCGCTCGACAATCTTGCGCAATCGGCCAACTCGATGCAGTCGACCGCGCAGAGCATGTCGAACACCGCCGACCAGTCCAACGCGCTGGTCAATGCGGTCGCTTCTGCGGCCGAAGAGACCTCGGTCAACGTGCAGACCGTGTCGGCCGGCACCGAGCAGCTCTCGTCCTCGATCGAGGAGATCAGCAAGCAGGTCGTCACCTCGGCGGCGATCGCCAAGAAGGCGGTCGAAGAAGCAGGTGCCACCGACGCCACGGTGCAGAGCCTTGCCGACAGCGCCAGCCGCATCAGCGTCGTGGTCGACCTGATCCAGACCATCGCATCGCAGACCAATCTGCTCGCGCTCAACGCCACCATCGAGGCCGCGCGCGCGGGCGAAGCCGGCCGCGGCTTTGCCGTGGTCGCCTCCGAGGTGAAGAGCCTCGCGAGCCAGACCGCGAAGGCGACGGAGGAGATCCGTACCCAGATCGCCAGCATGCAGCAGGTCACGACCTCTGCCGTCGGCGCCATCCAGGGCATCGGCCGGATCATCGGCGAGATCGACAACGTCACCACGACGATCGCAGCTGCGGTCGAGGAACAGGGCGCGGCCACCCGCGAGATCGCCCGCAACATCCAGCATGCGGCCGGCGGCACCAGCGAGGTCTCCAGCAACATCGTCGGCGTCTCCACGGCGTCCGCCGAGGCGGGTGCTGCGGCCAGCGAAGTGCTTGGCGCTTCGGATGCGCTCCGCCGCGAGGCCGACATGCTGCGCGGGGAGATCGACGCGTTCCTCAACAATATGCGGGCGGCGTAAGGCGCCGTTCCGTAACCCGGAATGACCGCTATGCAGGCCACGCGCGCGTCCTTTTTCGGCTGGCGCGGCGCGGCCTCTGGGTTTAAGCCGGAAGCATGAATTCAAAGAGCGACACCGCGCAGTCCTCCGCCGAGGCCCTGCGCTACCCCTGGGAACAGCATCCCAGCCCCGAAGAGGTCGTGGAGATACGGCCCGGCGTGCTGTGGGTGCGGCTGAAGCTGCCGTTCCGCCTCAACCACGTGAACATCTACCTGCTCGCCGACGGCGACGGTTATGCCATGGTCGATGCCGGCTTCGGCAACGAAGAGACGGTCGAGGCCTGGACGAAATTGTTCGACGGCCCGCTGAAGGGCGTCCACATCACGCGGCTGATCGTGACGCATTCGCATCCCGACCATGTCGGGCTCGCGGGCTGGATCGTCGAGCGGTTCAACTGCCCGCTGGTGATGTCGCAGGTCGAATATCTGCAATCGGTCTATCACCAGAACCGCGGCACCGAGGAGCGGCGCAACGCGCAGCGGCTGTTCTTCCGCCGCCACGGCATGGACGAGTCGCTCACCGAAAAGCTGCTCGGCCGCGGCCAGGATTATCTGAAGCAGGTGTCGGTACTGCCGCCGTCCTACCGTCGCATCTCGCATGGCGACGAGGTCGTGATCGGCACGCGGCGCTTCAAGGTGATCACCGGCGGCGGGCATGCGCTCGACCAAGTGATGCTGTATTGCGCCGACGACAAGCTGTTCCTCTCCGCCGACCAGGTGCTGAGCAAGATCTCGCCGAACGTCAGCGTCTGGGCGGTTGAGCCCGACCAGAACTCGCTCGGCGAATATCTGGCCTCGCTCGCAAGCCTCACCACTACGCTGCCCTATGATTTGCTGGTGCTGCCCGGCCACGGCGTGCCGTTCTATGGACTCAAGACCCGCATCAAGCAGCTCGCCGACCATCACGAGGAGCGCTGCCGCCTGATCGCGGAAGCCTGCCGCGAAGTGCCGCAGACCTCGCGCGTATTGGTGCCGGTGGTGTTCAACAAGCATGTGCTGGACGAACACCAGATGGGTTTTGCCGCCGGCGAACTGGTCGCCCATGTCAACTACATGCTGGTCGAGGGCCGGCTGACGGCCGAGACGAAAGACGGCGTGCTCCAGTTCAGGACGACGTGAGCGGTACCGTCATGGCCGGCTTGTCCCGGCCATCCACGGTCTTCTCACGCTGAAACGAGTCCGTGGATGCCCGGGCATGACGAGTTTGCGGAACGACTGGCCGCTCACACGACTCATCACTTCATCTGCGCAATCGCGTGCATGGCCGCGATGTAGCCATACGGCCCCAGCCCGCAGATCACGCCCGTCGCCACGAACGAGATCTTCGAGTGCCGGTGATATTCGTCGCGGGCGTGGATGTTGGAGATGTGGACCTCCAGCACCGGGCCCTCGAACGCCTTGATGGCGTCCATGATCGAGACCGAGGTGAAGGAGAAGCCGGCCGGATTGATGATGATGGCATCGGCATCCTGCCGCGCCGCCTGGATCAGGTCGATGAGAACGCCCTCATGGTTGGACTGGTGGCAGGCGACCTCGAGCCCGAGCTTGACGGCCGCCTCCTCGCAGCTCGCATTGACCTCTGCCAACGTCGTCATGCCATAGATGTGCGGCTCACGCACGCCGAGCAGGTTCAAATTGGGACCGTTGAGGATCATCACGCGTTTCATGGAAGGTCCTTTCAATATTTAACCGCCGAGCACGGCGGGGACTCGCGCCCGCTGCTACCGCACAGCAACATGAGCGATCCCCCGCAAGAAAGGCAAAGGCCGATCAGGCCGGTGTACGGACACCGCTCCGCAGGAGCACAAACCACTGTGAACGCGTCAATCCGGTTCAAGCCATGTCGGGGCCCGATAGGGCATTTTGCCCAAATGCCGCGCCTGCCCAAATGTGGGATAGCGCATAGACATTAGAGCTGGAAAAGCTCTAAAAAGTGCGACCCCTTGGTTCCGTTGCAGGTTTTTGCCGATGGATTACAGCCAGTTCTTCAATTCCGCCCTCGATCGTCTCCACACCGAGCGGCGCTACCGCGTGTTCGCCGACCTGGAGCGTATCGCCGGCCGGTTCCCGCATGCGCTCTGGCACTCGCCCAAGGGCAAGCGCGACGTCGTGATCTGGTGCTCGAACGATTATCTCGGCATGGGCCAGCACCCGAAAGTGGTCGGCGCCATGGTCGAGACCGCGACCCGGGTCGGCACCGGCGCCGGCGGCACCCGCAACATCGCCGGCACGCACCATCCGCTGGTGCAGCTTGAGGCCGAGCTCGCCGATCTCCACGGCAAGGAAGCCTCGCTGCTGTTCACCTCGGGCTATGTCTCGAACCAGACCGGTATCGCGACCATCGCAAAACTCATTCCGAACTGCCTGATCCTGTCGGACGAGCTCAACCACAATTCGATGATCGAAGGCATCCGCCAATCCGGCTGCGAGCGGGTCGTGTTCCGCCACAACGACCTCGCCGACCTCGAAGACCTCTTGAAGGCCGCAGGCCCTGCCCGGCCGAAGCTGATCGCCTGCGAGAGCCTCTACTCCATGGACGGCGACATCGCCCCGCTCGCCAAGATCTGCGATCTCGCCGAGAAGTATGGCGCGATGACTTATGTCGACGAAGTCCATGCGGTCGGCATGTACGGCCCGCGCGGCGGCGGCATTGCCGAGCGTGACGGCGTGATGCATCGCATCGACATTCTGGAAGGTACGTTGGCAAAAGCGTTCGGCTGCCTCGGCGGCTACATTGCCGCCAACGGCCAGATCATCGACGCCGTGCGCTCCTACGCGCCGGGCTTCATCTTCACCACCGCGCTGCCGCCGGCAATCTGCTCGGCTGCGACCGCCGCGATCAAGCATCTGAAGACCTCGAACTGGGAGCGCGAGCGCCACCAGGACCGCGCCGCCCGCGTCAAGGCGATCCTCAATGCCGCCGGCCTGCCGGTGATGTCGAGCGACACCCACATCGTGCCGCTGTTCATCGGCGATGCCGAGAAGTGCAAGCAGGCCTCCGACCTGCTGCTCGAAAATCACGGCATCTACATCCAGCCGATCAACTATCCGACCGTCGCCAAGGGCACCGAGCGCCTGCGCATCACGCCGTCGCCCTATCACGATGACGGCCTGATCGATCAGCTCGCCGAAGCCCTGCTGCAAGTCTGGGACCGCCTGGGTCTGCCGTTGCGCGAAAAGTCGCTGGCGGCGGAGTAATCGTCGTCCTGGCGAAAGCCAGGACCCATTACCCCGACTGTGAATTGTTGCAGATCGCTGGAGCCACCCGCGTGCCCATACGCCTGTCCTGTGGTTATGGGTCCTGGCCTTCGCCAGGACGACATCCGGGTTAGCAGCTTAACGACAATGCCAATTCCTGCATCCACAAGGCATTTCGCTATCGCTTGCGCCCGGCCAACGCGCTAGATTTACTTAGAAATTTGCTTGGAAAATGAGATCTGGCGCGGGGCTGCCGCGTCCAGGGAGAGCGCGCTCACCATGCTGCACGATTGGGGCGTGATTGCCGCCGCATTCGGCTATATCGGCTTCCTGTTTCTGGTGGCGAGCCACGGCGACCGCCGCTCGCCGGCCGGGCGCGGTCGCGCGTCCGGGCTGATCTATCCGCTGTCGCTGGCGATCTACTGCACCTCCTGGACCTTCTTCGGCTCGGTCGGCTTCGCCACCCGCACCTCGACCGACTTCCTCGCGATCTATGTCGGCCCGATCCTGATGATCGGGCTCGGCGCCGGCGTGCTGCGCCGCGTGATCCAGCTTGCGAAGGCCCACAACATCACCTCGATCGCCGACTTCATCGGCGCGCGTTACGGCAAGAGCCAGGCGGTGGCGGCGACCGTGGCGCTGATCGCGATCATCGGCTCGGTGCCCTATATCGCGCTCCAGCTCAAGGCGGTCGCCTCCTCGCTCGAAGTTATCCTGAGCGAGGACCAGGCGTTCTCCCACATCCCGATCCTCGGCGACATGGCGCTGATGGTGACGCTGGCGATGGCGGCCTTCGCCGTGCTGTTCGGTACGCGGCACACGGACGCCACCGAGCACCAGCACGGCCTGATGCTGGCGGTGGCGACCGAATCCATTATCAAGCTGGTCGCCTTCCTCACCGCCGGCATCTTCGTCACCTTCTGGATGTTCTCGCCGCACGAGCTGATCGAGCGCGCCATGAAGACGCCGGAGGCGGTGCGCGCCATCAACTATTCGCCGTCAATCGGCAACTTCCTGACCATGACGCTGCTGTCGCTCTGTGCGATCATGCTGCTGCCGCGCCAGTTCCACGTCAGCGTGGTCGAAAACTCCTCGGATGCCGAGGTCGGCCGCGCGCGCTGGCTGTTTCCGCTCTACCTCGTCGTCATCAATCTGTTCGTGATCCCGATCGCGCTCGCCGGCCTCGTCAGCTTCCCATTCGGCGCCGCCGATCCCGACATGTACGTGCTGGCGCTGCCGATGGAGGGCGGCGCGGATCTGCTTAGCGTCGCCGTCTTCGTCGGTGGCCTGTCGGCAGCGACCGCGATGGTGATCGTCGAATGCGTCGCACTCTCCATCATGGTCTCGAACGACCTCGTGGTGCCGCTGGTGCTGCAACGGCGGCCGGAGGGCCGCACCGGCGGCGCGGATTTCGGCGACTTCCTGCTGCGGTCGCGGCGGCTCGCGATCTTCGCCATCATGGTGATGGCCTATTTCTACTATCGCGCGCTCGGCAACACCCAGCTCGCGGCGATCGGCCTGCTCTCCTTCGCCGCCATCGCGCAGCTCGCACCGAGCTTCTTCGGCGGATTGTTGTGGCGCCGGGCCACCGCGCGCGGCGCGATCGGCAGCATGCTGGTCGGTTTCGCGGTGTGGCTCTACACGCTGTTCATTCCGAGCTTCATGGATTCCTCGACGGCCGGAATCCTGCTGCTCCAGCACGGCCCCTTCGGCATCGAGGCGTTGCGGCCGCAGGCGCTGTTCGGCGCCGATTTGCCGCCGCTGATGCATGGTGTCGTCTGGTCGCTCTCGCTCAACATCCTCACCTACGTGCTGCTGTCGCTGGCGCGTCGGCCCTCTTCCATCGAGCTCGTGCAGGCCGATCTGTTCGTTCCCAACACGCTCGCCCCGATCGCTCCGAACTTCCGCCGCTGGCGCACCACCATCACGGTGCAGGACATCCAGACCACGGTCGCGCAATATCTCGGCCCCGATCGCGCCCGGCATTCCTTCGAGGCGTTCTCGGCGCGGCGCAATATGCGGCTGGAGCTCGCCGCACCCGCCGATTTCGAGCTGTTGCAGCACGCCGAGCATCTGATCGCCTCCTCGATCGGGGCGGCGTCCTCGCGCCTCGTGATGTCGCTCCTGCTGCGCAAACGAACGGTCTCGGCCAAAGCCGCACTAAAACTGCTCGACGATTCCCATGCGGCGCTGCATTTCAACCGCGAGATCCTCCAGACCGCGCTCAACCATGTGCGCCAGGGCATTGCGGTGTTCGACGCAGATTTGCAACTGATCTGCTCCAACCGGCAGTTCGGCGATCTCCTCAACGTGCCGCCGCACTTCATCCAGTTCGGCACGCCGTTGCGCGAGATCCTGGAATTCATGGGCGTGAGCAATCCCGACGATCCGATCGAGCGCGAAGCCATGCTGGAGCGGCGGCTTGCCGCCTACACCACCGACGGCGAGCCCTATCTGGAGCGTCTGCTGGAACGCCACATGGTGATCGAGATCCTGACCAACCGCATGCCCGGCGGCGGCTTCGTCATCACCTTCACCGACGTCACGCCCACCTTCGAAGCGGCCGAAGCGCTGGAGCGCGCCAATGCGACGCTCGAAAAGCGCGTGCGTGACCGCACCGAGGAGCTGACCCGGCTGAACTCGGAGCTGGCGCAGGCGAAGAGCTCGGCTGAAGACGCCAGCATCTCCAAGACGCGCTTCCTCGCGGCCGCCAGCCACGACATTCTCCAGCCGCTCAACGCGGCGCGGCTCTATGTCACGAGCCTGGTCGAGCGCCAGCACAGCGGCGAGGAGACGCGGCTGGTCGAGAACATCGACGAATCGCTCCAGGCGATCGAAGAGATCCTCGGCGCGCTGCTCGATATCTCGCGGCTGGATGCCGGCGCGATGGCGACCTCGATCTCGAGCTTCAAGATGGCCGATTTGATGCGCTCGCTGGAGATCGAGTTCGCGCCGATCGCGCGCGCCAAGAACCTCGAGCTCGCCTTCGTGCCCAGCTCGCTGCCGGTCGAGTCGGATAGGCTGCTGCTGCGACGCTTGCTCCAGAACCTGATCTCCAACGCGATCAAATACACCCCGCGCGGACGCGTGCTGGTCGGTTGCCGCCGCCAAGGCCCCTCGCTCAAGATCTGCGTCTACGATACTGGCGTCGGCATACCGCTGGCCAAGCGCGGCGAGATCTTCAAGGAATTTCATCGCCTCGAGCAGGGCGCGCGGATCGCGCGCGGGCTGGGGCTGGGACTCTCGATCGTCGAGCGGCTGGCGCGCGTGCTCAACCACGGCATAGCCATCGACGCCAATAGGAGCCGCGGCTCGTCGTTCTCCGTGACCGTCCCGACGGCGAAGGCCGTGACGCTGACCGCGGCGGTGACCAGCGCGACCCCGTTGGCGCGCATGTCGATCTCCGGCGCGCTGATCGTCTGCATCGAGAACGATGCCGCGATCCTCGACGGCATGCGAACGCTCTTGAAGGCCTGGGATGCCGAGGTGATCGCGGTCACCGATCCCGAGGGCGCAATCGCCGCGATCGAGGCCGCCGGCAAACGCGTCACCGGCCTGCTCGTCGACTATCACCTCGACCGCGGCAACGGCATCGCCGCCATCCGCGACATCCGCCGCCGCTTCGGCGACTCTATCCCCGCGATCCTGATCACCGCCGACCGCAGCCCCGCCGTGCAGATGGCTGCGCGCGAGGAAAAGATCGCGGTGCTGAACAAGCCGGTGAAGCCGGCTTCGCTGCGCGCTTTGCTCGGGCAATGGCGGACGCAGCAGATGGTGGCGGCGGAGTGAGGCCTCGAACGAAATCTGCAATTCGGCCTTGCGTGACCCGTCATCCTGAGGCGCGAGCCATTCGGTGCGACGCACCGGATGGCGAGCCTCGAAGGATGAACGGCCGAGGAGACAGCAGGGCCGTTCATCCTTCGAGGCCTCCGCTACGCTCCGGCGCCTCAGGATGACGGAAATTATGGATCACCCCGTCGGCGTGCCCGACTTCCACTGGCCGCCGGAGATTTTGGCCGCGGCGATCACCGCCTGCGTCCGGCTCTCGACGCCGAGCTTTTGCAGGATCGCGGAGACATGCGCCTTGATGGTCGCCTCGGAGACGCCGAGCTCATAGGCGATCTGCTTGTTCAGCAATCCCTCGGACAGCATCATCAACACCCGCACCTGCTGCGGCGTCAGCGTCACTAGGCGGTCGCGCAGCCGCGTCATGTCGGGGTCGGCGGCGGCTGACAGATCGGTGTCCGCGGGAACCCAGACGTCACCGTCCATGATCTTGAGGATGGCGTCACGCAGCGTCTCGACGCCGAACCGCTTCGGGATGAAGCCGGAGGCGCCGAAATCGAGCGAGCGGCGGATCGTGGCGCTGTCGTCGGAGGCCGAGACGATCACCACCGGGATCGCCGGATATTGCGCGCGCAAATAAATCAGGCCGGAAAAGCCGGAGATGCCGGGCATCGAGAGGTCGAGCAGAATCAGGTCGACGTCGGAGGTCTGCTCCAGCAGTTTCGTCAGATCCTCGAACGACCCGGCCTCGTCGATCTTCGCCGTGCTCAGGACGCTAGCCACCGCCTGCCGCAGCGCATCGCGGAACAGCGGATGGTCATCGGCGATGACGAGATGGGTGGAGGGAGCGCTCATCGATCTCTTGCTGTCGTTCGCAACCGGGCCAGTAGTCCGGACCGGCGCAATGGTCAATTCTTCCCCGACCGGCCGTGGCATGCAAGGGCACATTATTCCTTTACGGGAAAGGGGTTAATCCGCAAGTCATGTGCAACGGCGCCGCACTACCGGTCCGCACCGTCAGTTGCGTGTCAGTGCGCAAGGCCGAAAGTCGTATTGGGACCGGTTTCACGCCGATGTTACCTTGGGGGTAGGACCCAGGTTGATCCGGCATGGCCGGACAGCCGGGACGCGAGGAAACGAAATTCGGGGAGTCTAACTATGACAATGGCAGCGGCCGCCGGCGGCGTCGGGGCGCGGACAATGACCGGCGAAGAGAAGAAGGTCATCTTCGCATCTTCACTCGGTACCGTGTTCGAATGGTACGATTTCTATCTGTACGGCTGGACCGCAGCGCAGATCGGCAAGGCGTTCTACTCGGCATTCGACGCCAACACGCAATTCATCTTCGCACTCCTGACCTTTTCGGCGGGCTTCCTGGTTCGCCCTCTCGGCGCGCTGGTGTTCGGCCGCGTCGGTGACCTGGTCGGCCGCAAATATACCTTCCTCGTCACGATCACCATCATGGGCATGTCGACCTTCCTGGTCGGCCTGACGCCCGGCTACCAGACGCTCGGCTGGCTGGCTCCGACGATCCTGATCGGTTTGCGTCTGCTGCAGGGCCTCGCGCTCGGTGGAGAGTATGGCGGCGCCGCGACATACGTGGCCGAGCATGCGCCACAGGGCCGTCGTGGATTTTACACGGCCTGGATTCAGACCACCGCCACGATCGGTCTGTTCATGTCGTTGCTCGTCGTCTACATCGTCCGTAACAGCATGAGTGCCGATGCATTCAGCGACTCGGGGCTTTCGGGTGGCTGGCGCATCCCCTATCTGCTCTCGATCCTGCTGCTCGGCATCTCGATCTGGATCCGCATGCAGCTGTCCGAATCGCCGCTGTTCCAGAAGATGAAGGACGAAGGCAAGGGCTCCAAGGCGCCACTGTCGGAAGCCTTCGGCAATTGGCAGAATGGAAAGGTCGCGCTGATCGCCCTGTTCGGCCTCACCGCGGGCCAAGCGGTGATCTGGTACGGTGGGCAGTTCTACGCCCGCGTCTTCCTCGTCAATACGCTCAAGGTCCCGGCGAACTCGGCTGACATCGCGCTCATTATCGCGCTGGCGATTGCGACCGCGGGCTTCCTGTTCTTCGGCTGGCTTTCGGACAAGATCGGCCGCAAGCCGATCATCCTGGCGGGCTGTTTGCTCGGCGCATTGACCTATCATTTCGCCTTCAGCCTGCTGACGTCCGCCGCCAACCCGGCGCTCGAGAAGGCGCTGGCCAATGCACCGGTGTCCGTCGTCGCCGATCCGAAGGACTGCAACGTGCTGTTCGACCCGGTCGGCGGCCGGGTATTCACCAGTTCCTGCGACGTCGCCCGCAACGCGCTGATCGCGTCGTCGGTGAACTTCAAGCTGGAGCCGGGCGCGCCCGGCAGCCTTGCCAAGGTCGTGGTCGGCAACAAGTCGTTCGACTCGGTGAACGGCGCTGGCGCTGATCCCAAGGCGTTCGCCACCGCCCGCACGGCGTTCACGACCGCGGTGACCGCTGCGGTCGGCGAAGCAGGCTACCCGATCAAGGGCGCCGATCCGGCCGCGATCAACATGCCGATGCTGATCGTCGTCCTGACCTACCTCGCGATCCTCGTGACCATGGTGTACGGCCCGATCGCTGCGGCTCTCGTCGAGCTGTTCCCGACGCGGATCCGCTACACCTCCATGTCGCTGCCCTATCATATCGGCAACGGCTGGTTCGGAGGTTTGCTGCCGCCGATTGCGGTCGCGCTGGTCGCAGCAACAGGCAATATCTACGCAGGTCTCTGGTATCCGATTGCGATCGCGTCGATGACCTTCATCGTCGGCCTGATCTTCGTCCCCGAGACCAAGGACGTCGACATCACCAAGACCTGATCGCGTCGCAACGCGTCTCGTCAACCGGCCGCGGAGCGATCCGCGGCCGGTTTTCTTTTGGGGCTTATTGATTGTTGCCGATGAACTGCAGCACGATTTCGCGCCGATGCGGACGCGCGCGGTGCTCGATGAGGTAGATCGCCTGCCAGGTGCCGAGCGCGAGTACGCCGTCGAGCACCGGCACGTGCAGCGAGGTCTGCGTCAGCATCGTCTTGACGTGCGCGGGCATGTCGTCCGGCCCTTCGGTGTCGTGAGTCCAGGGCGCATTCTCGGGCGCTAGGCGCGATAGGGCCGTCGTGAGATCAACGAGCACGGAAGGATCGGCATTCTCCTGGATCGTCAGCGAGGCCGAGGTGTGGCGGATGAACAGCGTCAGCGCGCCGTCACGTGCGTGAACATCCCTGATGAATTTGGCGACTTCCGCGGTGAGATCGGTGAAGCCGCGGCCCGGAGTCTGCACGGTGAGCAGTGAGGATGAGATGATGGTGGCTTGCACCGTCGATGGTGCTGAACGTGTCAGTGATCTGGCTGATGTCATCAAATCTCTCTCAATTCCAGAAGCCGCCGTAGGGTGGGCAAAGCGAAGCGTGCCCACCGAATTCACGCAAAGAGGTCGAGTTGGTGGGCACGGCGCTTGGCGCCTTTGCCCACCCTACGGCGTCCCGCCGCGCGCTAAATCTTCCCCGAAACGTCCTTCTGCACGCGGTTGGCCATGTCGATCAGCCGCCGCCACGCCTTTTCTAGGAACGACATCGCACGGTCGAGGTCCTGGTCGCTGGGCAGCGGGATCTCGATCCTGCGGTCGCCCTCGGCGACCTTCGGCTCCGCCTTCTTCAGCGAATCTGATTTCGGCAGCGCCTCGTCGACTTTGCCCGACACGGTCGGCCCGGCCGCAAGCTGTCCCTTCAGCTTCTCGACCTCGGCCTGGAGCCGGCCGATCTCGGCATCGAGCGCGGAACGTTCGTCGGGCACGGCGTAGCAAGCCCAGCCGGCGCCGCTCCTGGTGCAGGTCGAGACCGTGCCGGTGCGGGTGTCGAGCCGCAGCACGCCCTCCTGAATCGGCGTCATGGTGTAGCGGCCGTTTTCGCTGTCGGGCGCTGATTGCGCGGCCACCAGGCCGCCGCTGGTGGCCATCACCGCGGCAATCACCGCCGTCGCAAGCCATGATGTTGTGGATGATGTCGCTGGTCTCATCGCGCTCTCCGCCACGATGCGCAGGTGGCACATCACCAAATTCTACACCTCGGCGGGCGATGACGCATCGCTTGGCCTGCCGAATCCGCCACCAAAAACGCATCTGCGAAATCAACGATCGCAGCACGCCCTTTGATCCCGGCAGCGCGGCGAAATGTCGGCCATATCGGCGGATCGCGCGGAGAGCGCTGCGGTGCGGCGTCACGCTGTGTGCAGCGCTGGCGTGCAAGGCAATATCACCAATCAAATCAACTACATAATCGAACACGACGCGATCGTGACTTGGCTTGACTTGATTATGAGCGGTCAGTATGGTCCGCGCGGCTTTTGAGGGTGGCGGGCGTAATTTCCATTCAACCGCAGCGTTTCGGGTCTTCGTGGCATGGCTCAAGACACGGGACGCGGCGAGAATGGAGATCGCGATAGATCGCCCGAGGAAGCTGCGCTTTCCGAACGGCTCGGAAATCTTGATCAGCGGTTGTCCGAATTTCGCGGCCGCCACATCAAGACCGAGCAACCCGCAGGTGACGGTGAAGACAAAGCGGCCAGAGCCTCGGCGATGGCGCTTGGTTTCCGGTTATCCTCCGAGTTGGTCGCCGGGGTCGTTGTCGGGGCGGGGATTGGCTGGGGTTTCGACCGCTTGCTGTCGACGTCGCCTTTCGGATTTATCGTGTTCCTGCTGCTGGGCTTCGTGGCCGGCGTGGTGAATGTGGTGAGAACGGCGGGCGCGGGTCAAAACAGGCGCGGTGGTTCTTAAGCGATCCGCACAGGAGAGGAATGATCGCATCGGCTTCGCCGGTGCGGGCCGGCCCGGCCGGCAGACCGAGACCAGCCGGCTAGCCCGGCAGACCAAGAGATGCCGCGCCGATGAAAATCGATCCGATCCACCAGTTCAACATCGAGCCTCTCTTCACGATCGGCCATATCGGCAATCAAACGATCGCCTTCACCAATTCATCGCTCTACATGCTGGTGGCGGTGGCGATCATCTCGATCCTGATGCTCGCCAGCGGCACGCAGCTGGTTCCCGGGCGCTTCCAGTCGGTCGCCGAGATTTCCTACGAGTTCGTCGCCTCGACCATCCGTTCGACCGCCGGCGCGGAAGGCATGAAGTTCTTCCCGCTCATCTTCTCGCTGTTCATGTTCATCTGCGTCTCGAATCTCGTCGGCATCATCCCCTATACCTTCACGATCTCGAGCCACCTGATCGTGACTGCAGCCCTGGCGCTGCTGGTCTTCTTCACCGTCCTGATCTACGGCGTTGCCAAGAACGGCCTGAAATTCTTCTCGATCTTCGTGCCACACGGTGTCCCCGGCTACATCCTGCCGCTGGTGATGTTCATCGAGATCCTGTCGTTCTTCCTGCGGCCGGTCTCCCACAGCGTCCGTCTGTTCGCCAACATGCTGGCCGGCCACATCGCGCTGAAGGTGTTCGCGGGCTTCGTTGCCATGCTGGGCTTCTCGCTCGGCGCGCTGGGCTGGTTCGGCGGCGTGCTGCCGCTGGCGCTCACGGTCGCGCTGTACGCTCTCGAGATTCTGGTCGCGTTCCTGCAGGCCTACGTGTTCGCGATCCTGACCTGCATCTACCTCAACGACGCAATTCATCCGGGACACTGAGCGGTCCGGGGAATTTCCACCCAAAACCCAATCTTTCTTCCAAGGAGTCTAAAATGGATCCGGCAGCAGCAAAACTTATCGGCGCGGGCATCGCGTGCATCGGCATGGGCGGTGCGGGCGTCGGCGTGGGCGTGATCTTCGGCAACTACCTCGCCGCGGCCGTTCGTAACCCGTCGGCCGCTCAGGGCCAGTTCGGCAACCTGATCTTCGGCTTCGCCGTGACCGAAGCGCTCGGCATTTTCTCGCTGCTGATCGCGCTGCTGCTGCTGTTCGTTCCGCTCTGAGAACGAATTTTCGCGCCGCTTCGACCGAAGCGGCGCGCATGACAGCAACAGGAGTACTCCATGGCTGAGAGTCATGGCGGGGCGAAAAGTCCGGCGGCGGGCGCCCACACCGAGGCCGAAGGCGGTCACGGTGGCGGTTTTCCGCCGTTCGAGAGCAGCACCTATGCTTCACAGCTGGTGTGGCTCGCGATCTTCTTCGTCGCGCTCTATGTGATCGTGTCCAAGCTCGCCCTGCCACGCGTCGGCGGTGCGATCGAGGCGCGTCAGAACAAGATCGAGGGTGACCTCGCCGAAGCGCAGAAGCTGAGGGACCAGTCCGACGCAGCGCTGAAGGCCTATGAAGGTGAGCTCGCTTCGGCGCGCTCGCGGGCGCAGGCCATCGGCAACGAGTCCCGCGACAAGGCGAATGCGCAGACGGAAGCCGAGCGCAAGATTCTGGAAGAGCAGCTGGCGGCCAAGCTCGCCGAGGCGGAGAAGACCATCGCCTCGACCCGCACGACTGCCATGAGCAACGTCCGCGGCATCGCAGCCGATGCGGCAGGCTCGATCGTGCAACAGCTTACGGGCGTCGTTCCGGATGCAGCGTCGGTCAATGCCGCCGTTGATGCGTCCTTGAAGGGTTAATCGATATGTTCTTCGATCCTGAAACCTGGGTCGCTATCGCTTTCGTGATCCTGATGGTCTTGTTCGGCTATCTCGGGGTCTTCAAGAAGGCGATGACTGCGCTCGACCATCGCGCCGACCGCATCAAGGCCGAGCTCGACGACGCGACGCGCCTCAAGCAGGAAGCCGCCAAGGTGCTCGCCGACTACAAGGCCCGCACCGCTTCGGCCGAGCGCGAGGCCGCCGACATCATCGCCAACGCCAGGAGCGAAGCCGAGCGCATCGCGACTGAGGCCAAGGCGAAGATGGAAGACTTCGTCGCCCGCCGCACCAAGACCGCGGAGGGCAAGATCGCGCTCGCCGAGGCCCAGGCGCTTGCCGACGTTCGCGCCGCAGCCGCGGAAGCCGCCGTCCAGGCCGCCTCCACGATCCTGTCGCAGTCGGTCAAAGGCCAGGTCGCCGACGATCTGCTCGCCAAGGGCATCACCGAGGTTCGGCAGAAACTGAACTGAGGGCGAACGCCTCACCAATCAAAAAGCCGGCGCGATGAGTGCCGGCTTTTTTGTTGACCTGGTACGACAACCGCAAACTCGACGTCATCACCCGCGAAAGCGGGTGATCCAGTATTCCAGAGACAGTCGTGACGAAAAGAGAGGCCGCGGCGTACTGGATGCCCCGCTTTCGCGGGGCATGACGGCAGAGAGTGTGGCTTGCCTTACTTCTTCTTCCCCCGCGCCTTCGGCTCGGGCGCCAGCGCCTGCGGGTCGAAGCCGACATAGAAGACGTAGGAATCGGCGGTCGCGGCCGACGGCACCGGATAGGACAAATCCTCGGCGACGAAGGTAAAGGGCACGCTGCCGCCCTCCGACATCTCGACCGTGGTCCGGTAGGCCTTCGAGGCGATCACCTTCTCGCCGACGCCGCCCTGCACCACGGCGACGCGCAAGGGGACCTCGACCGTGGCAGGCGCGCCGGCGGGGCCTGCGATGACGCGGCCCTGGATACCGACGCGCACCGTGATATCGGCTCCATTGCGCGTGCATTCGCGCGCCATCTTGGTGATGGTGGCCTGGAATCGCACATCATTGCCGACGGCCGGCTTGCCCGTCGCCCCGACCCCGTAGGTGGACGCTCCAGCGCGTACCGTGACCTGAGGACAATCGACGTCGTCATCGGCCGCCGGCTGGCCCGGCGCGGGCGCCGGCTTGGTCGGCTCGTCCGACTTGCCGCCGAACAGGCCCTTGAAGCGGTCGGTCAGCGACTGTGCCGCGACCGGCGAGACGGCTGCCAGTGAGACCGACAGCGCCAGCGCGATCACCGGACCTCGCCGCAGCGCATTCCGCAATGACCGAAGCTCTTTCATGAACGCCTGTACTCCATGACACCATCCCGGCACGTCACCGGCTCGATGCGCGTTATATCGCCAAAATCGGCGATCCCAAGGCAGTAAAACCGAGGCAGGAAAAGACTGACTTTGACCGCAGGGAAGGCCCGGCTCAGCCGCGGAAATCCTCATGCAGCAGGCCGAACAGCAAATGGTCCTGCCAGATCCCGTTGATGCAGAGATAGCGGCGCGCCAGGCCCTCGCGGGAAAAGCCGCACTTTTCCAGCACCCGGATCGAGGGCGCATTGGTGGGAATGCAGGCGGCCTCGACCCGGTGCAGATTGAGCTCGCCGAACAGCGTCGGGAGCAGCACCCGCAGCGCCGCCGTCATGTAGCCGCGATGGCCGTGGGACTGCCCGACCCAGTAACCGATGGTCCCCGCTTGCACGATGCCGCGACGGACATTGGCAAGCGTGATGCCGCCGACCATGGCGCCGTCGAGCTCGCGGAAGATCAGAAAGGGGTAGGAGCGGTCCGCGGCGATATCCTCGGAATAGCGGCGCAGGCGACGGCGGAAGCCGGACCGGGTGAGATCGTCCGACGGCCAGATCGGCTCCCAGGGCGTGAGATAGTCGCGGCTGGTCTCGCGCAGATGCGCCCATTGCAGAAAGTCGGACATCTGCGGCGCGCGCAGCAAGAGCCCGTTGCCGCGCGGGGCGAGGGCGGCAGGTCCACTGGATGGCAGGCGAAAGAGGGCCATGGTGATGCTTCCCGGGGCGGGGCTCCCGTGCGCGGCTCCTAATGCAGCCGCGCCTTGGCACGCGCCTTGGTCAATCCTTCCGCAAAAGACACCGCCGTGTCCAGACCCCTGCCACTGCCCAATGCAACCACCGCAGGGCGGCTACGCGAAAGCAGTGCACGCGCTGCATCGCGGGTCGATTCGACGCTGACGGCGTCGATCCGGGCCACCAGCTCCTGCACCGTCTGTGGCCGCCCATAGGCCAGGACATGCCGGGCAAGCTGCTCGGCGCGCGACGAGCAGCTCTCCAGCGCCATCAAGAGGCCCGCCTTCATCTGCGCCTTGGCGCGGGCGATCTCGGCCTCGGTCAGCGTCTCGACCGAATCATTCATGACGTCGATGACGACCTCCATCATCTCCGGCGCGTCGGCGGGATCGGTGCCGGTATAGAGGCCGAAGAAGCCGGTGTCGGTGTAGGGCGCATGGAACGAGTAGATCGAGTAGCAGAGGCCGCGCTTCTCGCGCACCTCCTGGAACAGCCGCGACGACATCCCGCCGCCGAGGATGTTGGTGAAGACTTGCAGCGAGAATAGCGACAGATCGTTCTGCGGCACGCCTTCCAGCGCCAACGTCAGATGCGCCTGCTCGAGCTCGCGATGCACCACCTTGGTGCCACCCTTGCCGAACATGGCAGCCTGGGGCTTCGGCCCCGGCGTCCCCTCGAAACTTGCAAAGCGCTTTTCGACCTCGGCGACGACTTGCTTGTGATCGACGGCGCCGGCAGCCGCCACCACCATGTCGGGCCCGCGATAATGCGTCGAGAGATAGCCGCGCAGCATGTCGCGGTTGAAGCCTTTCAGCGTCTTGGCGGTGCCGAGCAGCGAGCGGCCCATCGGCTGGTCGGGATAGCAGAGCTCGTTGAGATGCTCGAACACGACGTCGTCGGGTGTGTCCTGCGCAGCACCGATCTCCTGCACGATGACGTTCTTCTCGCGCTCGAGCTCTTCAGGCTCGAAGGCGGGATTGGCCAGGATGTCGGCGAGCACGTCGAGCGCCAGCGGCACGTCCGCCTTCATCACTCGCGCGTAATAGGACGTCGTCTCGGTCGAGGTGCCGGCATTGAGGTCGCCGCCAACGGCCTCGATCTCCTCGACGATCTCCCGCGAGGAGCGCCCTGTCGTGCCCTTGAAGGCCATGTGTTCCAGGAGATGCGAGATGCCGTGCTCGTTCGGCTTCTCGTCGCGACCGCCAACGCCGGCCCAGACGCCGAGCGCGGCGGTCTCGAGGTGGGGCATGTTGTCGGTGACGACGGTCAGGCCGGAGGTAAGCTTGGAGATCTCGACGCTCATCCGGCAACTCCCTGTTTCGCGGCGCGGCTGACCGACAGCACGAACCGCTCGACCTCGGCCTGATCGTTCTTCACCACCTTCATGTGTTCGGATTTGGTCATGAGACCGTCGAGCCATGCCGGCAGTAGCGGCCGCTGGCCGCAGGCGGCCTCCACGGCGTCCGGGAATTTGGCCGGATGGGCGGTGGAGAGCACAATGCTGGGCACGGTCGTATCGGTGGTGTCACGGTCGGCGACCGCGAGCGCGACGGCCGTGTGGGGATCGACGAGCTCGCCCGACTCGCGCCAGGCGGCGCGGATCGCGGCCGCGGTCTCGGTCTCGTCGGCGCGGCCGGCATCGAACTCTCCGCGGATCGCAGCCAGCGTCGCGTCGGGCAGCACGAAGCGCCCGGACTGCTTCAGAGAATCCATCAGCCGGCGCACGCCGGCCGCATCGCGCTTGCCTGCTTCGAACAGCAGCCGCTCGAAATTCGAGGAGATCTGGATGTCCATCGACGGCGACGCGGTTGCGTGCACCTCGCGCACCTCGTAGATCCCGGTCTTGAGCGTGCGCGCGAGGATATCGTTGACGTTGGCGGCGATGCGAAGTGTCCGTATGGGGAGACCCATGCGCTTGGCGACATAGCCCGCAAAGATGTCGCCGAAATTGCCGGTCGGCACGATGAAATCCACCGCGCGCGCGGGCGCGCCGACGGCGACCGCCGACGTGAAGTAGTAGACCACCTGCGCGACGATGCGCGCCCAGTTGATGGAATTAACACCGGACAGCGACGTCGCATCGCGGAAGCGATGATTGTTGAACATCCCCTTCACGAGCGCCTGGCAGTCGTCGAAATTGCCTTCGATGGCGAGCGCGTGGACATTGGCTGCGCCCGTCGTCGTCATCATGCGCTGCTGCACCTCGGAGATGCGGCCGTGTGGGAACAGCACGATGAGGTCGACATTCTCCAGCCCCGCGAACGCATCAACAGCGGCGCCGCCGGTGTCGCCGGAGGTCGCGACCACGATGGTGGTGCGCTGGCCGCGCTTGGCAAGCACATGATCCATCAGCCGCGAGATCAGCTGCATCGCGACGTCCTTGAAGGCGAGCGTCGGCCCGTGAAACAGCTCCAGCACGAATTGATGCGGCGACATCTGGCGCAGCGGCACCACTGCCGGATGGCGGAAGGTCGCATAAGCCTCGTTCGCCATGCGGCCGAGCTCGGCGTCGGAAATCTCGCCCCCGACAAAGGGACGGATCACGTCGACCGCGACCTCCCAATAGGGGCGGCCGAAGAAGCCCGCGATCGTCTCAGCCGAAAGCTGCGGCCAGGTGGCCGGCACATAGAGGCCGCCGTCGCGGGCAAGCCCGGTCAGCATCACGTCGCAGAAGCCAAGCTCGGGGGCTTCGCCCCGGGTCGAAATGTAACGAGTCAAACTGCCCTCCAAAGGCCGGCCCAGCCTGAATCCGGGGCCTTAAGCCTTTGATTTCACGATGTTCCTAGTTTCCAGCCAGAAGCTTCCCGGCACCATAGAGTGTTTTGCTGCATCGGGAAACCGCTTCCCCGCCAACGAAAAAGGGCTGCGGCGATGCCGCAGCCCCCTCTTGGAAGGTCTGTCGTTGATGTGTGCAGACCCGGTTTTCGTCGTCGGGGTCGCCGCCCCCAGAAATGGTTCGTTCGAGCTATCGTCGCCTGTCATGGGATCGTCAAGGACAAAAACGGCGCGCGCCGCCGAATGTTCCTGTTTTTCCCGATACACGTCGGCTGTGCTGCCCATCCGACAGCCCCGCGCCCGACCACCTTGCCGCTTTTTCCCGATTGATCGCACAGAGCGAGGAACGAACATCGCGTCGGCCCATTATGTCGGCGGATGGTGTCAGCCGTCGTCCACGCATTGCCCGGGCGCCCGGCCATGCCGATCCGTCGGCCGAACCGGCTGCATCCTGGAGCAGCCGGTTCGGCCCCTGACGGGTCAGTTCATCCCGATTTCCACCGCGATCCGGATCAGGTCGGAATGGTTCTTGGCGCCCAGCTTCTGCTTGAGCAGGGACGTGGTGTTGGCGACCGTCTTGTAGGAGATGCCGAGCGCCTCGGCGACCTCGACGATCTTGTTGCCACGCCCGAGCAGGCGGAGAATCTCGAGCTCCCGCGGCGTCATCTGCGAGGCCGGATTGGCCTTGATTGCGGCGCCCGAGAACGTCACGGCCTCCGCGAGCTGCGGCGAGATGAAATTGTCGCCTGCAACCACCTTGCGCACTGCCTTGAGCAGGATCCGGGGATCGTCGCCCTTGGAGACATAGCCCTGCGCACCCAGCTCGACCGCGCGCACCACGAAGGCCGGATCGTCATTCATGCTGAACATGATGATCTTGGCGTCCGGGTCGTCCTTGCGGATCCGACGCATCAGCTCGAAACCGGAGACATCGGGCAGGCTGATGTCGATGACGGTGACGTCTGGACGCTTGCTGATATAGGCCCGGTGCCCGGATTTGGCGTCGCTTGCCTCGTCGATGCGGATCGAATGATCGGACGCAAACAGGGTACGACAACCTGAAAGCACCACGGGATGGTCGTCGACGATCAGGACCCTGGTCGCCGGCTTGGCAGTATCTTGCATCGCGCGCTCACTTGTTCTCTGGACTCATAGACCGGCGGGAACAAATGGAAAGAGAGAATCCCGCAGATGCGCGTTAGAATTGACCTAATGTGGCAACGACTCCCGTTCAGAACGCAACTGCTTCTTCCGCTGGGCGTCAGCTTCGCCGCCGCGCTGATCATGGGCGGCGTGCTGCTCCAGACCTTCGCGACCGGCCAGTTGGCCGACGAGAGCGAGCCGGGGCAGCGCTCGACCAGGATGGTCGCGGCCGCCCTCAACAACACCCTGCGGGCCTCCAACAATCCGCGGCAGACACTCGAGGCCTTTGTCCACTCCATGGACGCTGCCTCGGATATCCAATTCCGTTCTCTGGAGGCGGCTCCCGCCTCTCCCGCGGATGACGCCCTGCGCAACCCGCATGGCGTGCCACGATGGTTTGTCGATCTCCTCACCATCCCGGACGTGAATGCCGCGTCACCGGTGATGATCAACGACAAGCGCGTCGGCGACATCGTGTTCCGGCCCGACCTGTCGGCCGACCTGTTCGAGAAATGGGTCGGCTTCCTGGCGTTGACCGGCCTCGTCGCCGTGCTGACGGGGTTCACCGGAATCATCGCCTATGTCTTCGCGGGATCGGCGCTGCGTCCCCTGCAAAATCTCGGCGAAGGGCTGACGCGGATGCGCCGCGGCGACTATGCAAAGCCGATCCCGGTCGGCGGACCGCCGGAGATCCGGCAGAGCTGCGAGGAGGCCAATGCGCTCGCCGCAACGCTCGCGCAATTGAGCCAGGACAATCGCGAGCTGTTGCACCGGCTGGTGTCGCTCCAGGACGACGAACGGCGTGATCTCGCCCGCGAGATGCACGACGAGCTCGGTCCCCTGTTGTTCGGCATCCGCGCCGGCACGGTCGCATTGATCGAGGCCATGCCGCCGTCGGGACATCTCGGCAGTTCGGCACAAGACGTGCTGCGATCGGTCGAGGCACTCCAGCAGACCAACCGCCGCATCCTCGACCGGCTGCGGCCGCTCTACATCGAGGAATTGGGGCTCGAGACCAGCGTGCAGACGCTGGTCCGGAATTTTCGCAGGCAGGCGCCGCATATCGGCCTGACCGCGACGATCGATCCTGATCTCAACGGGATCGAGGGGCCGCTGGCCCAGACCGTCTACCGCGTGATCCAGGAAGCGCTGACCAACGTGTTGCGCCACGCGAGAGCGAGCAACGCCCATGTGGAGGCAGCCATTGCCGGGGATGCGCTCGCGGTCGAAGTCTCCGATGACGGCGGCGGCTTTCCCGCCGACAATGTCTTCGGCCGCGGCCTGACCGGCATGCACGAACGCGTGCGCGCGCTCAGCGGATCGCTGTCACTCCTGCGCGCGGACGAACGAACCTATGTGCGCTGCCGTCTGCCGATCGGGGAGATACGCAGCGCACCTGTATCCGGCTAGAGCTTTTTCCGTTCCGATAGAATCGGAACGGAAGCTCTAGATTTTTGTTTTGACGCGTTTTCTTCACGCGAACCGGTATCCACTTCGCTGGAAAACGCTCTAGCACGCACCGCAATCGTGCGAGCCCTGCCGCGCGGGCACGCAAAGCGTGCTGTGGATCTTGCCTTCCGGGCTGAAGCGAAACGAGGCGTGGATGCGCAATGCGCCCGCAACGGAATATTCGAGATCGATGCCGTGCGGCACGGGATTGATCTCTTCGAGACCGAAGCCCGCTGACGAGAAGGCGCTGAGCCTCGGCCCCCAATAGGTCTCGAGCTCGCGCCGGCCGCGATAGAGGAAATGCGTGCCGTTGCACGTGCATTCGAGCTCGGCGTCGTCGGCATAGAGGTCGAGCAGCGTCGCGAGGTCGCCTTTCCGGCAGGCATCCACCCAATCGACGACAAGTCCCATCTGATCAAAATCGCGCACGCCGAAAATCCTGTCTGCCGCGAAAAATTTCGAAGGCGGCTTAGGATCACACTCGTGAATATGCGCTGAATAATAAAGCCCGGGCGATTCCGGGTTCCGTCCGGGAACCTACGGGCTCGCTTCACTCTGCCGCCGTCCCCTCACCCAGACCGCGAAGGCGATCAACAGGGCGCCTGCAAGCGTGAACCAGGTGATGGCGTATTGCAGATGGTCGTCCTTCAGATGCACGTCGAGCGAACCCGGACGCGGGATGCCGTTCTCGGGCGCCGGCTGCTCCAGATCGATGTAGAACGGCGCGACCGCGCCCCAGCCGAGCGCGCTTGCGATCGCCTCATGATCGCGCACGAACCAGAGACGCTTGTCGTGGTTCTCGGCCGGCGTGAGCCAGCCCGGTGCTTCCGGGAAGCGCAGATAGCCGGTGAGCGCGAGGGGCGCCCCGGTGACGAGCTTCTTCACCGCGCGATCCTCGACGCCGCGATCCTGCATCGTGTTCTCGACGAAGCCCGCATCGATCACAACGATCTCGCCGCCCGGCAGTCGCGCCGGCAGGAAGGCCCAGGTGCCGGGGCCGGAGGCATCCTTGCGCACGGCCGAGCCGGGCGAATAGACCATCGCATCCGGCGAGGCCGCGTAGGTCGCGGTGAAATTGACGCGGCGGAACTCGTCGCGTGCGGCGTTCAGGCCGGCCCATTGCGCCGGCGGCGGCAGCGCGATCGGCGCCTCCGCAAGACGCTCGGTGAGCGCGGCGATCAACTCGTGCTTGGCGGTGCGGCGCTGCAATTGCCAGACACCGAGCGCGACGAAGGCCGCCGTCAGGAACAGCGTGAACAGCGCGAAGCCGGCCACGCGAGGCTTGCGCGCGGTCTCGTTCATTTCGCGCGGTCGACCAGCCGGCCCGGCGCCGCCTTGTGGTGGAATTGCAGCGAGATCAACAGCGACTTCATGGCGCGCAGCGGCAGCAGCGTGGTGGCGAGGATCAGCGGCAGCCACAGCACCGCATGCAGCCAGTACGGCGGCTGGTACTTGACCTCGACCACGAGCGCGCAGCCGACCACGATCGCGCCGGCCAGCATGATGATGAAGATCGCGGGGCCATCGCCGGAATCGATGAAGGCATAGTCGAGGCCGCAGCGGTCGCAGGCAGGCGCGAGCGTCAGGAAGCCCGCATAGAGCTTGCCCTCGCCGCAGCGCGGGCATTTGCAGGCAAGCCCGCGCAGCGCGCTTTGCAGGACGGTGGTCTCAGACTCGGAGGGGCCGGGCGTTTCGTTCATGACGCGTAAGTCTATCACAGTTTCCGCCGAAGCCTCGGCCGCTGGAAAGCAAAAGGGCGGCCCTGCGGCCGCCCTTTGCCAATCGATCTATCGCGGTTCAGTGCGCGCCGTGGGCCATGGTCTCGGCGCCGTGTCCCCAGACATAGATGCAGAGGAACAGGAACAGCCAGACCACGTCGACGAAGTGCCAGTACCAGGCGGCGAACTCGAAGCCGAGGTGCTGCGTCGGCGTAAAGTGACCGGCATAGGTGCGCGCCAGGCACACGATCAGGAAGATCGTGCCGACCAGCACGTGGAAGCCGTGGAAACCGGTCGCCATGAAGAAGGTGCCGCCGTAGACATTGCCGGCGAACGAGAACGCCGCATGGCTGTACTCGAAGGCCTGCACGCAGGTGAAGGTCGCCCCCAACAGGATGGTGAGGATCAGGCCGTACTTCAGACCCTGGCGATCGTTCTCCAGAAGCGCATGGTGCGCCCAGGTAACCGTGGTGCCGGAGGTGAGCAGAATCAGCGTGTTCAGGAGCGGCAGGTGCCAGGGATCGAAAGTCTCGATGCCATGCGGCGGCCAGACGCCGCCGAACAGCGCTTCGCGGGTGGCGTGAACGGGATCACCGGGGAACAGCGCCGCGTTGAAATAGGCCCAGAACCAGGCGACGAAGAACATCACCTCGGATGCGATGAACAGGATCATGCCGTAGCGATGGCTGATCTGTACGACCCGGGTGTGGTCGCCCTTGTACTGGGCTTCCTTGATCACGTCGCCCCACCAGCTCGCCATGGTGTAGAGCACGCCGATGGTGCCGACACCGAAGATGATCGGCGCGGCCGAGAACATGTGGTGCATCCAGGTGATCGCGCCGACCGCCATGATGAAGGCCGAGACGGAGCCGACCGCCGGCCACGGAGAGGGATCGACCAGGTGATAGTCGTGATGCTTGCCTTGCGCGGTGGCCATTTCGGTCTCTCTCCTCAATCCCGTGCCTGTTCGGCACTTATCCCCTTTTCCGACCCCTGCAGCGTGAACCCGGCGGTCAGAGATTTCCCTTGCGTTTGTCGTCCTCGCTGGCTGCGAGCGGCTTCACCACCGGATCGCGCACCGGATAGAACGTGTAGGACAGCGTGATGGTGCCGAGCCCGTCATTGTCGTGGTCGTTGACGATCGACGGATCGACGTAGAACACGACGGGCATCTCCCGCTTCTCGCCGGGCGCCATGGTCTGCTCGGTGAAGCAGAAGCAGTTGATCTTCTGGAAATAGGAGCCGACCGTCAGCGGCGCGACATTGTAGGCGGCCTGGCCTGAGGTGGTGCGCGCGGCCTGATTGGTGACGGTGTAATAGATGGTGGTGACCTGGCCGATATTGACCTCGACTTCGGTCTGCTCCGGCTCGAACTTCCAGGGCAGGCCGGGCGCGACGTTGGCATCGAAGCGCACCGCAATTTTTCGCGCGATCGGGCCGGTCGCGGGTGCAGAGGTCGCGACCTGGGTCGTGCCGTTGAAGCCGGTGGCGCGGCAGAACCAATTGTAGAACGGCACCGCCGCGTAGGACGCACCGACCATCAGCGCGACCAAGCCGCCGCAGAGCGAGGCGACCAGCGCGTCACGGCCCAAACCACGGCGCACCGCTACCGCTGCCTTGGGGGTCACGTCCTGCGATATAGTGGGCTCTCGATCCATCTCTCTCACATTGGGCGAACTAGCACCGCTGGTCCTTTGACCATGGTGACGGCGAAGAACAGTACGACGAGCACGCCGAGCGCGAGCGCGATCGCAATCGAACGCTGACGACGGCTCTTCTTTTGCGCCTCGGTGAGGACGATTCCATCTGGCTCGGTTTTGTCAGCCATCCGGTTCTCATGCGCCCCCAACCATCGGAGCAAGCGCCCGGTACACGACCTCGCCAAGCAGGGTCGCAAACAGCGCAAACAGATAAAAGATGGAGAAAGCAAACAACTTGCGGGTCGCGCGCAGCGATTGGCTGCGCTCACGGCGGATATAGACGTTGATGGCAAGCACCAGCATGCCGGCGCCGAGCACCAGCGAGGTAACGCCGTAGATGGCGTCGAAATAGCCGAGCGCCCACGGGGCTGCGGCCACCGCGATCAACACGATGGTGTAGAGCAGGATCTGGAGCCGCGTCGCATCGGGGCCGGCGACATTGGGCAGCATCGGAATGCCGGCGCGGGCGTAGTCGTCGGAGCGGAACAGCGCGAGCGCCCAGAAGTGCGGCGGCGTCCAGAAGAAGATGATGGCGAACAGCAGCAGCGGCTCGACGTCGACCGTGCCGGTCACCGCGGCCCAGGCCACCACCGGCGGCAGCGCGCCTGCGGCGCCGCCGATCACGATGTTCTGCGCGGTCCAGCGCTTCAGGCCCATCGTATAGATCACGACGTAGAAGAAGATGGTGAAGGCGAGCAGCGCGCCAGCGATCCAGTTGACGAGAATGCCGAGCGTCATCACCGAGAAGAAAGCGAGCGTCATGCCGAACGTCATCGCCTCGGGCCGGGTGATGCGGCCGCGCGGGATCGGCCGGTTCGCCGTGCGCGACATCTTGGCGTCGATATCGCCCTCGAGCGCCATGTTGAGCGCACCGGAGGCGCCGGCGCCGACGGCGATGCAGAGCAGCGCGGTGATTGCGAGCACGGGGTGGAAATGCCCGGGCGCCATCGCCATCCCGACCAGCGCGGTGAAGATCACGAGCGACATCACCCGCGGCTTCAACAGCGCGATGTAGTCGCCGACCTCCGCTTCGGAGATCCGGGGATTGATGTCGACTGCGTTCTGATCGAGGACGGACACTTAGACCTGCTTGCTTCGTTATAGAGCCGCGGCGCCCGTTACGGGCGCCGCGGAAGATGGCTTACTGCACGCGGGGCAGCACTTCGAACTGGTGGAAGGGCGGCGGCGAGGGCAGCGTCCACTCCAGCGTGGTGGCGCCAGCACCCCAGGGATTGTCGCCCGCCGGGACCTTCTTCATGAAGGCGTCGAGCACGCAGTAGAGGAAGATCAGCACGCCGAAGCCGGAGATGTAGGAGCCGAGCGACGAGATCAGGTTCCAGCCCGCGAACGCGTCGGGATAGTCGACGTAGCGGCGCGGCATGCCCGACAGGCCGAGGAAGTGCTGCGGGAAGAACACCAGATTGACGCCGATGAAGGTGACCCAGAAGTGCGCCTTCGCGATCGTCTCGTTGTACATGTAGCCCGTCATCTTCGGGAACCAGTAGTACCAGCCGGCGAAGATCGCGAACACGGCGCCGAGCGACAGCACGTAGTGGAAGTGCGCGACGACGTAGTAGGTCTCCTGGAGCACGCGGTCTACACCCGCGTTCGCCAGCACGACGCCGGTGACGCCGCCGACCGTGAACAGGAAGATGAAGCCCACCGCCCAGATCATCGGGGCGCGGAATTCGATCGAGCCGCCCCACATCGTGGCGATCCAGGAGAAGATCTTCACGCCGGTCGGAACCGCGATCACCATGGTGGCGGCGACGAAATAGGCCTGCGTCGCCGAGGACATGCCGACCGTGTACATGTGGTGCGCCCAGACCACGAAGCCGATGCCGCCGATCGCGACCATGGCGTAGGCCATGCCGAGATAGCCGAACACAGGCTTGCGCGAGAAGGTCGAGACGATCTGGCTGATCATGCCGAAGCCGGGCAGGATCAGGATGTACACCTCGGGATGACCGAAGAACCAGAACAGATGCTGGAACAGCACGGGATCGCCGCCGCCGTCAGGCGAAAAGAAGCTGGTGCCGAAATTGCGGTCGGTGAGCAGCATGGTGATCGCACCGGCGAGCACCGGCAGCGACAGCAGCAGCAGGAACACCGTCACCAGGATCGACCACACGAACAGCGGCATCTTGTGCAGGGTCATGCCCGGCGCGCGCATGTTGAAGATCGTGGTGATGAAGTTGATGGCGCCGAGGATCGACGACGCGCCCGCCAGATGGAGCGACAGGATCGCGAAATCGACGGCCGGGCCCGGATGGCCGGAGCTCGACAGCGGCGCATACATGGTCCAGCCGGCGCCGACACCGTTGGCGCCCGGCTCACCCTCGACGAAGGTCGAGATCAGCAGCAGCGCGAAGGAGGCCGGCAGCAGCCAGAACGAGATGTTGTTCATGCGCGGGAACGCCATGTCCGGCGCGCCGATCATCAGCGGGACGAACCAGTTGCCAAAGCCGCCGATCATCGCCGGCATGACCATGAAGAAGATCATGATCAGGCCGTGAGAGGTCACGAAGACGTTATAGGTGTGCGTCTCGTGGAATATCTGCACGCCCGGATACATCAACTCGGCACGGATCGCGACCGACATCGCGGCACCGATGATGCCGGCGATGACCGCGAAGATCAGGTACATCGTGCCGATGTCCTTGTGATTGGTCGAATAGACGTAGCGGCGCCATCCGGTCGGATGGGCGTGCTCGTCATGTCCGTGGTCTTGCGCGTGATCGCCGTGTGCCGCTGCGCTCGTTGCCATTGTCAAATCCTGCCTTGCGTCCCATTCGGACCTTCGGAGGTCCCGCCCTTTATGTCGCTTTCAGTCCCTTGAGCCTTCACCCGACGCTTACTGCGCCGGGCCGGCTGCGGAGGCGAAAGTGCTGGTGCCGCCGCTCGCATATTTCTTCTTCGCCGTTTCGACCCAGGAGGCGAACTCCTGGTCGCTCACCACGCGCACGGCGATCGGCATGAAGGCGTGGTCCTTGCCGCAAAGCTCCGAGCACTGGCCGTAGAACATGCCGGTCTTGGTGGCCTTGAACCAGGTCTCGTTCAGCCGGCCCGGAATGGCGTCGATCTTGACGCCGAAAGCCGGCAACGCGAAGGCGTGGATGACGTCAGCCCCGGTGACCTGAACCCGGACCACCTTGTTGACCGGCACCACCATCTCGTTGTCGACGCCGAGCAGCCGCGGTTGCTTGTCCGCAGCCATCAGCGAATCGAATTCGAACTTGCCGTTGTCCGGATAGGCATAGGACCAATACCACTGCTTGCCGGTGGCTTTGATGGTCATATCCGCCTTCGGCACGTCGAGCTCGAGGAACAGCAGGCGGAACGACGGCACCGAGATGCCGACCAGGATCAACACCGGAACCAGCGTCCAGGCCACCTCGATCAGCGTGTTGTGGGTGGTCCGCGACGGCACCGGATTGGCCTTCGAATTGAACTTCACGACCACGACCACGAGCAGCGCGAGCACGAACAGCGTGATCACGATAATGAGCACGGACAAGAAATCGTGGAACCAGACGATATTGTCCATCACCGGAGACCCGGAGGCCTGAAGGTGCCATTCCCACGGCTCCGGCTGCCCGAGTTCGGCGAATGCCACGCCGCCCGTCGCCAGCGTGACGCCAGCCGCCGCCAAGGCGATGGTGGCCATTCCCAGCAACTGCCGGCCCACCCGACCTATCGACATCCTCATGCCGTTCGCGCTCCCCTAACGAAATCACCCCAAGTGCATTGCCCTATTTCCGGGAAATGCTTATTCGACCCGCCCGTCCGTCAAACTGCCACTCAAGAATACCTCTAAGAGGAATTGGGGCCAGATCGCTCAAACGCCGAAATCAAGCCTCTCAAACCATAATTCTTGATCTATCGCAATGCAGTCTTGGGCTTGGTCTGCCTGCCATCACCCGCAAGATAATTCCCAGCAACATCAGACAAAAATACCGTTTCCCGGGATGCCGCGGCTTGACAGCTGAATTGCTCGCGGTAGGCACTGGCGGGCAGTTACGCAGGAACCTGATTCGTGCCGGCGATGGCGGACCGAGGCGGCGCGGGATTTGCTTGGGAATCGCCTTCAAGACGCCGTCATTCCCGTATCAGTCCACCAGCGCGAGCGACCCAAGCGAGCAGAGGGACCGACCCCGATGGGGCTTTCGAGATGCATGGCAACGCTGGCTAACGGCCTTAAGGCGCTGATCGGCCCCCTGGCCGCCGCCCTTCTCCTTGCCTTGCCAGTCCTTGCCTTGCCGAGCCTCGCCCATGCGCAGGGCGCGGTGCGCTCCGTCCATGGCGACTGGCAGATCCGCTGCGACACGCCGCCCGGCGCTCAGGCCGAGCAATGCGCCCTGATCCAGAGCGTGGTGGCGGAGGACCGCTCCAATGCCGGCCTCACCGTGATCGTGCTGAAGACCGCCGACCAGAAGAGCCGCCTGATGCGCGTGGTGGCCCCCCTCGGCGTGCTCTTGCCCTCCGGCCTCGGGCTGAAGCTCGACAACCAGGACGTCGGCCGCGCCGGCTTCGTCCGCTGCCTGCCCAATGGCTGCGTCGCCGAGGTGGTCATGGACGACAAGCTGCTCGGCCAGCTCCGCAGCGCCAAGACCGCGACCTTCATCATCTTCGAGACCCCCGAAGAAGGCATCGGCTTCCCGCTCAGCCTGAACGGGCTTGGCGAGGGGTACGACAAGCTGCCGTAGAGGTGGCTACAGTAATCCGAACGCTGGTCCCGTCATCCTGAGGCGCGAGGCTTGCGATGCGAAGCATCGCAAGGTGAGCCTCGAAGGATGAACGGCCGAGCTGCCAGCCGGGCCGTCGCCCTTCGAGGGCCGCTAAAGAAGCGGCCACCCCAGGATGACGGTGATGGATTGGTGCTTGCGGCCAGCGTTTTCGCCAACATCCTTGGCAATCCTATCGTTTCCGTAATGTGACGGCCCGCCCCTCGCGGAACCAGTCCGAAACCATTATCTTGCCCCACATCTCCAGATAATGGACGGACGCATGACCAACCCTGCCACAGCCTCCCTGCTCGACCGCGCCAATCTCGACCGCGACCAGGTTCGCAGCGAGCTCGCGCGTGGGCTTGCCGGCGCCGACGACGGCGAATTGTTCCTGGAATACAGCCAGACCGAAGCGCTGATGTTCGACAATGGGCGGCTGAAGCAGGCGACCTATGACACCTCGCAGGGTTTTGGCCTGCGCGCGGTCAAGGACGACGCGGTCGGCTATGCGCATTCCTCCGACGTGTCGCTGCCGGCGCTGATTCGCGCCGCCGACGCCGTCGCGGCCGTGCGCGGCGGCTACTCCGGCAGTTTTGCGGCGCCGCCCCCGCACACCAATGTGCGGCTCTATGGCGACGACAACCCGCTGGATGCGCCGGGCTTCGAGACCAAGGTCAAGCTGCTCGCCGAGATCGACGCTTATCTGCGCGACAAGGATCCGCGGGTACGGCAGGTCAGCGTCAGCCTGGGCGCGACCTGGCAGGTGGTCGAGATCTTGCGGCCCGACGGCGAGAGCTATCGCGACATCCGCCCGCTGGTGCGCGTCAACGTCTCCGTGGTCGCAGGCCAGGGCGACCGCCAGGAGAGCGGCAGCAAGGGTTATGGCGGCCGCGCCGGCTATGCCGAATTCATCGAAAGCAAGAATTGGCGCGATGCCGCCGACGGCGCACTGCGCGAGGCGCTGGTCAATCTGGAATCGATTCCGGCGCCCGCGGGCGAAATGGACGTCGTGCTCGGCGCCGGCTGGCCCGGCGTGATGCTGCATGAAGCGGTCGGCCATGGCCTCGAGGGCGACTTCAATCGCAAGAAGACATCGGCGTTTGCCGGCCTGATGGGCCAGCAGGTCGCGGCCAAGGGCGTGACGGTGGTTGACGACGGCACCATCGCCTCGCGCCGTGGCTCGCTCTCGATCGACGACGAAGGCACGCCGACCAACCGCACCGTGCTGATCGAGGACGGCGTTCTCGTCGGCTACATGCAGGACCGCCAGAACGCGCGCCTGATGAACATGAAGCCGACCGGCAATGGCCGCCGGCAGGGCTATGCCCACGTGCCGATGCCGCGCATGACCAACACCTACATGCTCGCGGGCGACCGCGACCCGGCCGAGATCCTCGCCTCGGTGAAGAACGGCGTGTTCGCCGCGAATTTCGGCGGCGGACAGGTCGACATCACTTCGGGCAAGTACGTGTTCCAGTGCACCGAGGCCTACAAGATCGAGAACGGCAAGATCGGCGCGCCGTTGAAAGGCGCCATGCTGATCGGCAACGGGCCGACCGATTTGCATCGCATCCGCATGATCGGCAACGACCTCGCGCTCGACACCGGCATCGGCACTTGCGGCAAGAACGGCCAGGGCGTGCCGGTTGGCGTCGGCCAGCCCTCGCTATTGATGGAGCGCATTACGGTGGGTGGAACGGGCGCATGAGCGTTGAAAAAGTGACTGTCACGACGAAGCGGAAGAGCAGCGGCTGGGCCGGCCAGCTGGTGCAACTCGCCGGCATCGTCGCCGCCGTGTTCATCGCCAAGGGCGCGCTGGCCGAACCGTTCTACGTGCCGTCGGGCTCGATGGAGCCGACGCTGTTGATCGGCGATGCGCTGCTCGCCTCGAAATTCCCCTATGGCTACGGCACCTCGTCGCTGCCGATCCAGATCAACCTGCCCGAGACCGGCCGCGTGTTCGCGGAAACGCCGAAGCAAGGCGACGTCGTGGTGTTCCGCTGGCCCGGCGATCGCTCGCAGGCCTGGGTCAAACGCGTGGTCGGCCTTCCCGGCGACCGCATCCAGATGCGGCAGGGCCAGCTCTTCGTCAACGACCGTCCCGCCGAGCTGAAGCCGGATGGCGTCGGTGCGGCCGAGGACGACAATGGCGGCAGCGAACCCGCCTACCGCTATGTCGAGACGCTGCCGAACGGCGTGGCGCACCTGATCTTCAAGATGCGCGACAACGGCCCGCTCGACAACACGCAAGAAGTCACGGTGCCGGCCGGCCATCTGTTCGTGCTCGGCGACAACCGGGACAACTCGGCCGACAGCCGCGTGCCCTTGCGCTCCGGCGGCGTCGGCCTTTTGCCGGTCGACAATCTGGTCGGTCGTGCGGACGCCGTGCTCGGATCCTGGGATCTCGGCATGCGCGGCCAGCCGGTGTGGACCTGGCTGTCCGGCTTCCGCATGGCGCGGTTCTTCACCGCCGTGCGCTGAGCTGATCCCAAGACCTTGATCAAATGACCTTCGACGACGTCAGGAAATTTGCGCTGACGTGGCCGGAGGTCGAGGACGGCACCTCCTACGGCACGCGCGCACTGAAAGTGCGCAAGAAGATGCTGGCGCGCTTGAGGGAGGATGGCGACAGTCTGGTGATGCCGGACGTCCCGATCGACGAGCGCGCAATGCTGGTCGAGAGCCGGCCGAAAATCTTCTACTTCACCGATCACTACGCCGACTATCCGATCGTGCTGATCCGGCTGTCCAAGGCCAAGCGCGCGATCGTCGAGCCGTTCCTGCGGCGACGCTGGCTCGCGCTCGCTTCGAAAGCGGCGCGGGCGAAGCATGATGCGGAGTGAGATGCCGTGGGGTGGGCAAGGCGACTTGTCCGCCATAGCTCGAAGAGCGAAGGCGGAAGCGTGCCCACCACGAGTAACGTGATTGCAGAGAGATGGTGGGCACGGCGCTTCGCGCCTTTGCCCATCCTTGCACCCTGGCTATCTCACCACGCCCGACGTGAATCCCGCCTTCCTGCGCGGCGGCTTGATTTCCTTTTTCAGGAAGCAGCGCGCTTCGCGCCCGGTGTAGCCGGGACGGGCGTAGGTGAAGGCGCGGCATTTGTTGTCGGCGGTGCAGGCGGCCTTGCAGACGTCTTCGCCCTCGCCTTCCTTGAGCTCGAAATTGCGCAAGTCGCCGCCGGGGCGGTCAATCGAGGTCTCTACGCCTTCGACACGCGGCTCGATTACGCCGGCGCCGCGTACGCCGGAGATGCAGCAACTGCCCGGCACCCGCGGCGGCACGGTGTTCTTGAGCCAGCACACCGCCGCGGCGCCGTCGATGTCGGGATAGCTGAAGCTCCACGAGCGGCATTTACGATCGCGCTCGCACAGCAGCGCGCAATCCTCGGGATCGCCTGATGTGACCGGGGTGTTGAAATAGTCGCCGCCGGGCCGGTCGAACGCCGTCTGGGCACGCGCGGGCACGCTCGCAAACAGGAGCGAAAGCAGCGTGGCGCAGGCCAAGACGCATGCCAACGCGCTTGCCATGACAGCCCCGGGCAGGCGGCCCTTCCCCATCGGAACAGCTTTCGAGTTATTGACGACGCTCAGTTTTTTTTCAGCCGGTCATTTGATCGCCGCAAACCTGTATGGGCGATGAACAGCCTAAATCCTGGTCGTTGGTCTAGAACGCGTATTCCGCGTAGGCCGGTTCCACCGAGCCTTTCCAGGCGCCGTTGAACTTCTCGAGCATTTCCTCGGCCGGCGTCCGGCCGGAATCGATGATGCGATCGAGCGGCTCCAGATGCCGGGTCTCGTCGCGGCCGAGCTGGTCGATCCGGCCGCGCCGGCGCAGACCGGCATGTGCCAGAACGAGGCATTCCTTGGCGATCTCGAACAGATAGCGGTCCTTGATCCGCGCCTTGAAGCCGAAGCGCGGCACGTCGTCGCGCAGGGACTGGCGCTCGGGCGCAGTCCAGTGCTTCACCATGTCCCAGGCGGCATCGAGCGACACATCGTCGTAGAGCAGCCCGGCCCAAAACGCCGATAGCGCCGGCAGACGGCCCCACGGGCCACCATCAGAGCCGCGCATCTCGAGATAACGCTTGAGCCGCACCTCCGGGAAGATCGTCGAGAGATGGTTGGCCCAATCCGACAGTGTCGGACGCTCGCCGGGCAAATTGTTGTTGCGGCCATCGAAGAAGGCGCGGAACGAGGAGCCTGACACGTCGATGTAGTCGTCGCCGCGCTTGACGAAATACATCGGCACGTCGAGCGCGTAATCGACATAGCGCTCAAAACCCATGCCGTCCTCGAACGCCCAGGGCATCATGCCGGAGCGCGCATTGTCGGTGTCGCGCCAGATCTCGGAACGGAAAGAGAGGAAGCCGTTCGGCTGGCCTTCGGTGAACGGCGAATTGGCGAACAAAGCGGTTGCGACCGGCTGGAGCGCAAGCGACACGCGCAGCTTCTTGACCATGTCGGCTTCCGAGGAGAAGTCGAGATTGGTTTGCACCGTGCAGGTCCGGTACATCATGTCGAGGCCGTACTGGCCGACCTTCGGCATGTAATTGGTCATGATCTTGTAGCGGCCCTTGGGCATCACCGGGATGTCGGCGCGCGACCAGGACGGCGTCATGCCGAGCCCGAGGAAACCGATGCCGAGCGGGGTCGCGATCTCGCGCACCTGTGCGAGGTGCGCCATCAACTCGCTCTGGGTCTGATGCACGTTCTCGACCGGCGCGCCGGAGAGCTCGAACTGACCGCCCGGCTCGAGCGAGATCGCACCGCCGCCGGTGACGTCATAGAGGCCGATGATGTTGCCCTTCTCCATGATCGGCTCCCAGCCGAGCAGGAGCTTCATGCCTTCGAGCAGCGCGCCGATGCCGCGGGCGCCCTCGTAGGGCACCGGACGGTGGCCGTCGAGCGTGAACGGCGTCTTCTCGTGCTCGGTGCCCATGCGGAATTCGGACGGGTCCTTGCAGCCTGCCTCGAACCACGCAACGAGCTCGTCGCGCGATTGCAGCGGTGTCATATCGATCTGGTCTCGCGCCATATCAAACTCTAATCAAAAGCGCTTCGACCGAACGCGCGCGGGTGACAGGGATGGTCCGCGAACCGACCGGCTGCGCGGATGTGCTGGTTTGCCGCGCGATCATCGCGACGGCGTGCTTTCGTTGACGTTGACGACGGGCGGCAGCTTCATCTCGCCGCACGAGCAGCCCAGCCGGTCGAGCAGACCGCTGAGCTTGATGGCATCGGCGTCGGACAGTTTCGAGCCGACATATTTCTCGATCGCGGCCGAATAGGCGCCCCACATCCGCTTCTGCAACTCACGGCCAGCTTCCGTGATCTCGACGAACTGGCCGCGCTTGTCGATCTTGCATTCGCGCCGGGAAGCGAGCCCCTCGTCGACCAGACGATCGATCAACCGCGAGGTGGAGTATTGCGGGATCAGCATCTGCCGTTCGAGTTCCACCGGCCGCAGCTCTCCGCTCGGCGCCCGCGACAGTTCGAGCAGCGCGTCATACCAGGCCAGCGGCGGGAAGCCGGCCTTCTTCAGGTCCTGCTCGACGCAGTCGAGCACACGGCTCTGCACCCGCATCAGGCGGATCCAGGCGGCAGTTGCCTCAGTCGATGGTTTGCGTTTCATGGTCCCGCTCAAACTCGTCGCCCGCTTCTTACCCCACTCGATGCACCTGCATCAATCTTGCTATTCCATGCAGGTGCATGTAGGCGTAGTTTCGTCTGAGCCAAGCCAAAAGAGGAGGAAATTCCATGAAATTGTATTACTCGCCCGGCGCCTGCTCACTGTCCCCCCACATCGCGCTCCTCGAGGCCGACCTGCCCTATGAGCTGGTCAAGGTCGATATCCGGGCCAAGAAGCTCGAGAACGGTGACGACTATCTGAAGGTGAATCCGAAAGGTCAGGTCCCCGCGCTGGGCCTCGACAGCGGCGAGATCGTGACCGAAGGCCCGGTCATTGTCCAGATGATCGCCGACCAGGCCCCGGCCAAGGCACTCGCGCCCGCCCACGGCAGTTCCGAGCGCTACAAGCTGCTCGAATGGCTGAACTTCCTCACCTCCGAGGTGCACAAGAGCTTCGGACCGCTGTTCGCGCCGGCACTGAACGACGATGCCAAGGCGTTCTTCAAGGACCGCGTCATGGGCAAGCTGAAGCACATCGACAGCGAGCTCGCCGGCCGCGACTACCTCATGGGCAAGCAGTTCACGGTCGCCGACGGCTACCTGTTCACGATGCTGACCTGGGGCGACCGGATGAAGTTCGACCTCTCGGCGATGCCGAAACTCACCGCTTACAAGGCCCGCGTCGCCGCGCGGCCGAAGGTGCAGGAAGCCCTAAAGAAGGAAGGGCTGACGCAGGCTGCCTAAGCCGGGATCGGTAAACGACAAAAAGGCCGGATCGATTGATCCGGCCTTTCTTGTTCTCACGAATGCGTGAGACGCTTCAAGCTGCGCCTAGGCAGCGGCCTTCTTCGGCGCGAAGCGGCCGTAGAAGGTCTCGCCCTTCGCAGCCATCTCTTCGAGAAGCTTCGGCGGCGTGAAGCGCGAGCCGTACTTCGCCTCCAGCTTGTGGCAGAGCTCGACGAACGTCTTCGTGCCCATGAAGTCGATGTAGGACAGCGTGCCGCCGGTGAACGGCGCGAAGCCGAAGCCGAGGATCGAGCCGACATCCGCCTCGCGCGGATCGGTGATGACGTGATCCTCGACCGTGCGCGCGGCTTCCACCGCCTGCACCACCAAGAAGCGTTGCTTCAGCTCCTCGATGTCGAGCGTGTCAGGATCGAGCTGCTTCGGCTGCAAGGCCGAGAGGCCCGGCCACAGGCTCTTCTGGCCCTTGCCCTTCTCGGGGTAGTCGTAGAAGCCCTTGCTGTTCTTGCGGCCCAGGCGGCCCTGCTTCTCGACCATCTCCACCATCAGCTTCTTCTGATCGGGGTTGATGGCGTTGGGACCGAGATCGGCTTCCGTCGCCTTCATGATCTTGAGGCCGAGGTCGAGCGCAACTTCATCGGACAGCGAGAGCGGGCCGACCGGCATGCCGGCCATCTTGGCGCAGTTTTCGATCATCGCCGGCGGCACGCCTTCCAAAAACATCTCGTTGCCTTCGGCAACGTAGCGGCCGACGCAGCGGTTGGCGAAGAAGCCGCGCGAGTCGTTGACGACGATCGGCGTCTTGCCGATCTGCCGGACGTAATCGAGTGCGGTTGCGAGCGCGACATCGCCGGTGTTCTTGCCCTTGATGATCTCGACCAGCATCATCTTCTCGACCGGCGAGAAGAAATGGATGCCGACGAACTTGCCCTGGTCCTTGAAGGCCTCAGCAAGCGAGGTGATCGGCAAGGTCGACGTATTCGACGCGAAGATCACGTCCGGCTTCATATGCTCCTGCGCCTTGGCAAACGTCTCCGCCTTGACCTTGCGGTCCTCGAACACGGCCTCGATGACGAGATCGACATCCCTGAGCGCGGCATAGTCCGCAGTCGGCGTGATGCGCGCGAGCAGCGCTTCGGCGTCGCCGGGTTTGGCGCGGCCCTTCTTGATCTGATCCTCGATCACCTTCTGCGCATGCGCCTTGCCCTTGTCGGCGCTCTCCTGGTCACGATCGATCAGGATCACATCGAGGCCGGCACGCGCCGAAACATAGCCGACGCTCGCGCCCATGAAGCCGGCGCCGATCACGGCGATCTTCTTCACCTTGGTCTGCGGCACATCCTTCGGACGGCGCGCGCCCTTGTTGAGCTCCTGCATCGACAGGAACAGGCTGCGGATCATCGCAGCCGCCTCCTTCGAGCGCAGCACCGAGGTGAAGTAGCGCGACTCGACGCGGAGCGCGGCATCGATCGGCAACTGCAAGCCTTCATAGACGCAGCTCATGATCGCACGCGCCGCTGGATAGTTGTCGTAGGTCTCGCGGCGATAGATCGCGTTGCCGGCGGGGAACAACATCATGCCGGCCTTGGAGAACACAGGGCCGCCGGGGAGCTTGAAGCCCTTCTCGTCCCAGGGCGCCACCGCTTTGCCGCCGCTCTTGATCCAGTCCTTCGCCGCTTTGATGAGATCAGCTGCCGGTACGATGGCGTGGATCAGATTGAGCTGCTTGGCCTTCTCGACCGTGACCGGATCGCCCTTGAGCAAAATGGTCATCGCGTCCTGCGGCTGCACCAGACGCGGCACGCGCTGGGTGCCGCCTCCGCCCGGGAACAGACCGACCTTGACCTCGGGGAGACCGAGACGCGTCTTGGGATTCTCCGCCGCCACGCGATAGTGGCAGCACAGCGTGATCTCGAAGCCGCCGCCGAGCGCGAGACCGTTGATCGCGGCCGCCCAGGGCTTGCCGGAGGTCTCGATGGAGCGCAGCACCTGCGAAAGGTGCCGACTCTGGTCGAACAGCATCTGGTTCGCCGCGGTCTCGCCCTGTTCCTTGAGGACCTTTGCGTAAGCCTGGTTCATGCCTTCGAGCATCGACAAATCGGCACCGGCGCAGAATGCTTCCTTGGCCGAGGTGATGACGACACCCTTCACCCCGGCGTCGGCCGTGGTCTCCTTCACGATCGCCTCGAGCTCGCTGCTCGAGGTCTCGTCGAGCACGTTCATCGAACGGCCCGGGATATCCCAGGTCACGAGCGCGATGCCGTCGGCGTCGGTCTCAACCTTGAAGTTCTTGTAAGCCATGTTGGTTGCTCCTCGGTGCTGCAGCCGATCTCAGGCGCGGCGGTTGACGGTGATCTCGTAGCGTGGGCAAAGGCGCCCTTGCGCCGTGCCCACCATCATTTGCTGAGACGTCAGTGGTGGGCACGCTTCGCTTTGCCCACCCTACGAAGTTAAACGCGCTCGATGATGGTCGCGGTGCCCATGCCGCCGCCGATGCACAGCGTCACAAGCGCGGTCGACTTGTTGGTGCGTTCGAGCTCGTCGAGCACGGTGCCCAGGATCATCGCACCGGTCGCGCCGAGCGGATGGCCGAGTGCGATGGCGCCGCCATTGACGTTGATCTTGGCGTTGTCGATGTCGAAGGCCTGGATGTAGCGCAGCACGACGGAGGCAAACGCCTCGTTGAGCTCGAACAGGTCGATGTCCGACTTCTTCATGCCGGAGCGCGCGAACAGTTTTTCGGTGACGTCGACCGGGCCGGTCAGCATCATCGCCGGCTCCGAGCCGATATTCGCGAATGCGCGGATCTTGGCTCGCGGCTTCAGGCCGTATTTGCTGGCCGCTTCCTTGCTGCCGAGCAGCACGGCGCCGGCGCCGTCGACGATGCCCGAGGAATTGCCGGCGTGGTGCACGTAATTGACGCGTTCGATCTCCGGATGCGACTGCACCGCGACGCCGTCGAAACCGCCCATCTGCGCCATCATCGTGAATGACGGCTGCAGCTGCGCCAGCGACTGCATCGTCGTGGTGGGACGCATGTGCTCGTCCTTGGCGAGGATGGTGAGGCCGTTGATGTCCTTCACCGGCACCACGGACTTGTTGAAGCGGCCCTCATCCCAGGCCTTGGCCGCGCGCTGCTGGCTCTGCACCGCATAGGCATCAACGTCATCGCGCGAAAAGCCGTATTTGGTGGCGATCAGATCGGCCGAGACGCCCTGCGGCATGAAATAGGACGGCACCGCCATCGAGGGATCCATCGGCCAGGCGCCGCCGGAGGCGCCGATGCCGACGCGGCTCATCGATTCCGCACCGCCGCCGATCACGAGCTCATGCTGGCCGCTCATCACCTGGGCGGCAGCAAAATTCACGGCGTCGAGGCCGGAGGCACAGAAGCGGCTGATCTGCACGCCGGGCACGGCTTCGCCGAGACCCGCCTTCAGCGCGGCAAAGCGCGCGATGTCGCTGCCGGCTTCGCCGACCGGATCGACCACGCCGAGCACGACGTCATCGACGCAGTCTTCAGGAAGGTTGTTGCGATCCTTGAGGGCCTTCAGCGGCACCGTGGCAAGCGCGAGCGCTGTCACCTCGTGCAGTGCGCCATCAGCCTTGCCGCGACCGCGAGGGGTGCGGACGTGATCGTAGATATAGGCATCTGCCATGGGAGCCTCCTGATTGCAGCGATTGGTTACGACCGCGACGCGATCGAGATGATGGATGAAGCGAAAACTCTCAGAACGCTTCCGCGGGCAGTTCCATGATGGTGGCGCAGCCGGCCTGAATACGCGCAAGATTGGCCGCGGTCTCCGGCAGCATCCGCTCCATGAAGAAGCGACCGGTGACGAGCTTGGTCGAGAGATAGGGCGTGGCCCCGCTCTCGGCAATCTTGGTCTGCGTCACCTTCGCCATCTTCGTCCACATGTAGCCGAGGGCGACGAAGCCGAAGAGATGCAGATAATCGGTTGCGGCGGCACCGGCATTGTCGGGCTTCGCCATCGCGTTCTGCATCAGCCAGGTGGTGGCCTGCTGGAGATGGCCGAGCGCGGTGGACAGCGGCGCGACATACGGCTTCATCGCCTCGTCGCCGCCGTTCTCCTTGGCGAAGGCCATGACCTCGCCGAAGAACGCCATGATGGCGCGGCCGCCGTCGCGCGGCAGCTTGCGGCCGACGAGGTCGAGCGCCTGGATGCCGTTGGCGCCCTCGTAAATCATCGCAATACGCGCATCGCGCACGAACTGCTCCATGCCCTGCTCGGCGATGTAGCCGTGGCCGCCATACATCTGCTGCGCCTGCACCGCGTTGGCGAAGCCGTACTCGGTGAGAAAGCCCTTCAGCACCGGCGTCATCAGGCCCATGTGATCGTCGGCGGCCTGGCGATCCTTGGGATCCTCCGAGCGATGCGCGACGTCGCTCTTCAGCGCCGTCCACATCACGAAGGCGCGCGCGGCCTCGTTGAAGGCGCGGATCGAGAGCAGCGTGCGGCGCACGTCGGGATGCACGATGATCGGATCGGCAGGCTTGTCCGGCGCCTTTACCCCGGTGAGCGAACGGCCCTGGATGCGCTCGCGCGCGTAAGCGACCGCGTTCTGGTAGGCGACTTCGGACTGCGCGAGACCCTGCACGGCGACGCCGAGGCGGGCCTCGTTCATCATCACGAACATGCCCTGCATGCCCTTGTTCTCTTCGCCGATCAGCCAGCCGGTGGCGCCGTCGTAGTTCATCACGCAGGTGGAATTGCCGTGGATGCCCATCTTGTGCTCGATCGAGCCGCACACCACGCCATTGCGCGCGCCGACCGAACCGTCGGCATTGACAAGGAATTTCGGCACCACGAACAGCGATACGCCCTTGATGCCGGCCGGTGCGCCCTCGACGCGGGCGAGCACGAGGTGGATGATATTGGGAGCGAGGTCATGCTCGCCGGCCGAGATGAAGATCTTGGTGCCGGTGATCCTGAAGCTGCCGTCAGCCTGTCGCACCGCCTTGGTGCGGAGCATGCCGAGATCGGTGCCGCATTGCGGCTCGGTGAGATTCATGGTGCCGGTCCACTCGCCCGCCACCATCTTCGGGACGTAGGTCTTCTTCTGCTCCGGGGTGCCGTGAACGATCAGCGCTGCGGTCGCGCCCATGGTGAGACCGCCATACATCGAGAATGCCATGTTGGCGGAGATCTGGAATTCGTTGACCGCCTGCGAGAGCGTCACTGGCAGGCCCTGACCGCCGAACTCGGTCGGAGCCGACAGGCCGAGCCAGCCGCCCTCGGCGACCTGCTTGAACGCCTCCTTGAAACCCTTCGGCGTGGTGACGCTGCCGTCATCGGCACGCTTGCAGCCTTCGAGATCGCCCACACGATTGAGCGGCTGGAGCACCTCTTCAGAGAGCTTTGCGGCTTCGCCCAGGATTGCTTCACGCACGTCGCTCGACGCATCGGAGAAGCCGGCGAGATTGTCATAGCGGTCGATCTGGAAGACGTCGTTGAGCAGGAAGTTCACGTCTTCGATGGGGGCTTTGTAGATCGGCATGGTGGTCTCCCGGCAAGGGCCTTGAAGTGATGATGTTAGCTTATGACTGGGCAGCAAGCTGCTCCGCCATCAGGCGATGCAGCATGTTGATCGCCTTGAGCGGACGCACCATCACCTTGAAATGGGTGACGCGGCCTTCGCTGTCGAAAGTGATGATGTCGACGCCATTGATCTCGATGCCGTCGATCATGGTCTTGAATTCGAGCACGGCGCCGTTGGCGCTGGTCCACTCGCCGACATAGGTGAAGCCGGGACCACCGAGCACCTTCTCGGCGCTCGCGAGATATTTGAAGGTGATGTCGCGGCCGCGCTGGGGCGAGTGCACGACGGGGCTTTCGAATACGGCGTCGGGATGCAGGAGGTCCCAGAGCGCGGTGCGATCATGGGACTTCATGTAGCCGTACCAGGCGTCGAGGCCGGTCATGGTCAGGTGCCTCCCTAAAGGCCGTGGCAAAAAGCTGAAAAACAACCCCATGCACAGTAGCGCGAACGCTGATTCCATTGAGGTTTTGGGAGCCTCTTTCCGGGCCCGCTTCATATGCATATTGACGCATATGCACCAATGCGCATAAAGTCAAGTCAATTGGTCGAGACTTCTCAAGGGAGCTGGTGCCATGGCACTCGGCGACGCAATCCTCGCATGCCTGACGGAACGTCCGATGACGGGCTACGAGCTTGCCAAGACGTTCGACTCCTCGATCGGCTTCTTCTGGAAGGCCGACCACCAGCAAATCTACCGCGAGCTCTCCAAGCTGCGCGACCGCGGCTACATCCAGGGCCGCGAGGTCGTGCAATCCGGCAAGCCCAATAAACTCATCTATACGCTCACTCCCGAGGGCCGAACAGCGCTGCGGCACTGGGCCGCGCGGCCAAGCACGCCGCCCTCGATCAAGGATGACCTGCTGGTGCGGCTGCATACGCTCGACAGCATCGACATCGAGCCGATGCGGACCGATTTGATGGCCCGGCTGGAGCACCATCGCGACCGCCACGAGAACTACGAGCGGATCCTGAAGAAGCGCTTCCCGGAAGGCACGGCGTCAGGCGTGCTCGACCTCGGCAATCTGCTCCTGCTCCGCCTTGGCGCCCGGCACGAGCAGATGGTGGCCGACTTCTGCGAGGAGACGCTGGAAGCGCTGTCGGCGATGAGCGGCAAGGGTACGGTGGTGCCACTGGAGGACAGCAAGCGCGAGGGCAAGGGCTAGGTCGCCAGTACGGCTGGAATCCTCCGGGCCATCACTTGAAAGCTGCCGCGACACTTGTCATATTGGGAACGACAATTGGCGAGACTAGCTGATGGACGAACTTGCTCAATCTTCTGACGTCGTCCGGCTGGCAGCGGTCGCCCGACTTCTCGGGGGGACCTCGACCTTCCGCAAGATGCCTCGGAGCCCGCTGGAGGCCCACGAGATTCTCCTGCACGGCCTTCCATCCAAGGCGCTGCTGCATTTCGTCGATAACCTCGTGTTTCTACGCTGGGACGATTCGTTCGCCAAGGCGATCGGAATGAGCCACCGAACCTACCAGCGCCATACCGCCGAAGATATTCGGCAGCTCAGCTCCGAGCAGAGCGGGCGCACATGGAAGCTTGCAGAGATATTGGCGAAGGCGACTTCGATTTTCGGATCGAAGGACGAGGCCGAGCAGTGGCTGGAGCGCCCCGCCATCGGCCTCGACCAACGCAAGCCGATCGATCTGCTGGCGACCCCTGCCGGGGTCGAACTCGTCGAAGACTTTCTCGCACGGCTCGAGTACGGCGTTTACGCGTGACGCCGCTTCCCGCACCGCTCGGAGGCTCCGAGCTGGTGGCCTGGCGTCTGGATCAATCCAAATATGCAGCCACCTGGGACCGTGGCGAGGGCGCGTTTCTCGTCGGCGGCCGCTGGAACAGCAGGGGCGTTCGAGCCGTGTACTGTTCGATTGATCCCGCTACGGCGATTCTGGAGGTCGCCGTGCATAAGGGATTTCGCGCACTGGACACGGTGCCTCACGTCATCACGGCGGCAATCATCGATCCGGCCGGAGTCTTCGTGGTCGAGCCCACGGCTGTGCCAAACCCCAATTGGCTGAGGCCGGGGATACCGAGTGCCGGCCAGCAGGCATTCGGGGATGATCTGCTCGCCAGGCACGGGTTCGTTGTGATTCCGAGCGTGGTTTCGACGGCGAGCTGGAATTTGATCTTCGCCGCCGCGAATGCCGCCGGCTTGTACGAGCTGAGATCCCAAGAGCCGTTCGCCCTGGACACGCGCTTACACCCGCCGGGGCGCTAACGCCTACGGGGACATGGCCGGGCTTGTCCCGGGCATGACGAGCATCAGTGCAAGCCGTCCTCCAGGTTCCCGCCGCCCAACTTTAAGCCAGCGGCGACGCGTTCCTTAACCCGTTATTTACCGTAACGGACAAAAGTCGGTTTTCGAGGCAGACGACCCGCGCCGAATTCGGTTGTCTTACAACCGGCACGCGTGGGGAGACTGGAGGCGCCGGGTGGGGCGCCGGAGTCGGAACCGGACAGAGTCATGAATTCGCGCGTATCGTGGAGTGTTGACGGCATCGATCCATCCGTAAGGGAGCGGGCCGAAGCTGCTGCGCGTCGCGCCGGCATGTCCCTCAACGATTGGCTGAACTCCACGCTCGGCGAGACTGCCCCGCCGAACTTTCGCGGACCTTACGAGCAGCGCCAAGATCAACGTCAAGATCAACGTCAGGACCAGCGTCCCGATCCGCGTTCGCCGCAAATGCCAAGCCAAGCACCTAGCCAGGAGAGCCGCGAAGTCGCCGACATCCATCAGCGGCTCGACGCGATCACCCAGCAGATCGAACGAATTTCAAAACCTGCACCGCGCCAGGACTCCTCGCGACCAGACGTCGCGCGCGAGCAGGGCGTCGCGCGCCAGCTCAACGACGCGATCTCGCGCCTCGATGCGCGGCTGTCGCAGATCTCAAAGCCACAACAATCCCAGCCACAGCAGCCCCAGGCGCCACGGCCGGCACCGGTCGAAACGCGCCAGCGCCAGGCCGATCTGGTCGAGCGCGCGGCAGCGCAAGTCTACCGCAACTCACCACCGCTCAGCCCCGCTTCGTTCGACGTCGCAGTCGCCGAGATCACGGCGCGGCAGAGCGAGCTCGATGGATTTGCGCCGCGGCAGCTGCCGCCGCGCGCCGCGCCGTCGATTGCGCCCACAGCGGCCTATGCTACGCCCCTGCCGCCGATGGCACCGCCCACGCCTGCCTACGCTCCGCCGCCACCGCAGCCGGGGCCGGATTTCTCCTTGCTCGAACGGCACCTGCTCAAGATCACGAGCCAGATCGAGTCGCTCCAGCGTCCTGACAATACCGAACAGGCGGTCAACACCTTCCGCTCCGAGCTTGCGGAGATCCGCACCGCCATCACCGAGGCGATGCCGCGCCGCGCGATCGAGTCGATCGAGAACGAAATTCGCTCGCTGCACCGTCGCATCGACGAGACCCGTTCCAACGGCACCGACGGGCAGGCCCTCGCCGGCATCGAGCGCGCGCTATCCGACATCAAGCAGGTGCTGCGCACGCTGACGCCGGCCGAGCAGCTCACCGGCTATGACGAGGCGATCCGCAATCTCGGCACCAAGCTCGACTTGATTTTGCGCGCCAATGACGATCCTTCGACGGTGCGTCAGCTCGAGGGCGCGATCTCGGCGCTGCGCGGCATCGTCTCGAACGTCGCCTCCAACGAAGCGCTGGCACGACTCTCCGAAGATGTGCAGCTGTTGTCGTCCAAGGTCGACCAGGTCACCCGCGCCTCTGGCCACAGCGACAGTTTTGCGGTGCTGGAGCAGCGCATTGCGGCGCTCACCGCCGCGCTGGAAACGCGCGAGCGGCCGCAAGCCACCGAGAGCACCGAGCATCTGGAAAGCGCGATCCGTGCGCTGTCCGAGCGTTTCGACCGCATGCAGGTCGGCAACGACTCGGCCTCTACGTTTACGCATCTCGAACAGCGGGTCTCCTATCTGCTGGAGCGGATCGAAGCCACCTCCGATCAGCGCGGCGGCAATTTCAGCCGCGTCGAAGACGGGCTGCACGACATCCTGCGCCACCTCGAGCGGCAGCAGGCGACCTATTCCGCGCTCGCTGAAAGCCGCAGTTCGTCGCAGCCAGCCGATTCCGGCGTGGTCGACCTCGTCAAGCGCGAGCTTTCCGACATCCGCTTCAGCCACGCCGAGACCAACCGCAGCACCCAGGATTCGCTGGAGGCCGTGCACAACACGCTCGGCCATGTTGTCGATCGCCTCTCCATGATCGAGGGTGATCTGCGCGCGGTGCGCACCGCGCCGCCGGCCCCTGCGCCGCAACCGATGCAGCAGGCGATGCCCGAGCCCATGTCGATGGCTGCTCAGGTCGAGCCGGCACCGATCGCGCGCGAGCAACGGCCGCAGCCACAGCAGCCGAAATACGATCCAAAGCCCGAGCTGCAAAATCCCGCCGCCGCGCAACACGCGCATAGCGCTTTCGTGGCCGCACCGCGCGAATTCCATGCCGCTGCACCTGCCGCGCCGCCGCCGATGCCGATGGCGCCGCCGGTCCCGCCGCGCGCGATCAGCGAAATCCTGGAGCCGCACACCGCACCTGCGCGCGCCGCGATAACGCCCGAATTGCCGCCGGATCATCCGCTCGAGCCGGGCACCCGTCCGGGCGGACGCGCCGCCACGCCGTCGGAGCGCATTGCCGCGTCCGAAAGCGCGATCAGCGAAATTCCTGCCGCACCAAAAGAGCCGGTGTCGTCGTCGAGCTTCATCGCAGCCGCGCGCCGCGCGGCGCAGGCTGCCGCCGCACAACCGCCCGAAAAGCCCGCGCGCGGCGTCAAGGCCGCAATCGCGGCCCGCGTCAAGGACAAGGGCCAGGACGGCGGCTCGACCATCACCTCGAAGATCCGCTCGCTGCTGGTCGGCGCGAGCGTGGTCGTGATCGTGCTCGGCACCTTCAAGATGGCGATGAACCTACTCGAAGGCGGCAGCACGCAGCCGGCGCCGCAGGCGATGGAGAATTCCAGCGAGCCCGCGCCGCAGGCGCCGCCGCCGGTCGAGATCAAGCCCGCCGCGCCCGAGCAGGTCACCCCATCGATGACCTCGCCGACGCCGATCGGAAAGCAGTCCCTCAACAATCCCGCCCCGGCTGCAACGAACCCCAGTGGGACGGCTTCGGTCGAAATCCCGCCCGCCCCCGCCGCAGCGCCACCTTCCAGCGACGTCACCGGCGCGCTGTCGGGCGCGAGCCGCGCGCGGCTCGGCGTCGTCCAGGTGCCGCCGAGCGAGAAGCTGCCTGACGGCATCGGCGGCCCAAGCTTGCGCACCGCCGCGATGAAGGGCGATGCGACCGCGGCCTACGAGATCGGCGTGCGCTTTGCCGAGGGCAAGGGCGTGGCTGCGAATTACGACGAAGCCGCCAAATGGTATGACCGCGCGGCGCAGGCCGGCGTGGTGCCCGCGACCTTCCGCCTCGGCACGCTCTACGAAAAGGGCCTCGGCGTGAAGAAGGACGCCGACATCGCCCGCCGCTACTACACGCAGGCGGCAGAGCGCGGCAACGCCAAGGCGATGCACAATCTCGCGGTGCTCGACGCCGATGGCGGCGGACGCGGCGCCAATTACAAGAGCGCGGCGCAGTGGTTCCGCAAGGCCGCCGACCGCGGCGTCGCCGACAGCCAGTTCAACCTCGGCATCCTCTATGCCCGCGGCATCGGCGTGGAGCAGAACCTCGCCGAGTCCTACAAATGGTTCACCCTTGCGGCCGCCCAGGGTGACGCGGATGCTGCCGGCAAGCGCGACGACGTCGCCAAGCGTCTCGATCCGCAGTCGCTCGCCGCCGCCAAGCTTGCGATCCAGACCTTCAGCACCGAGCCGCAGCCCGACGACGCCGTCAACGTGACGACGCCCGCTGGCGGCTGGGACGGTAGTCCGCAGGCGAGCACGAAGCCGGCACCGAAGCCGGTCGCGAGCAAGAAGTCAGCGTCCGCGGTGCGTTGAGAGCGGTCGCTCAGCCCTCTCTGACGACAAATCTGTCCAAGTCGTCTCTCTCCAAGTCGTCCTGGCGAAAGCCAGGACCCATTACCACAAGCAGTCGTCGTTGAAGGACGCTGTGGCCACAGCTCGCCGCGATAACAACCGATCGGGATAATGGGTCCTGGCTTTCGCCAGGACGACATTGGAGAGCTACGGCGCTTCGATACCCTCGTCACGCCCATTCACCACGCCTCAAATTCCTGATCCGGGCCCTCGCGAATTCGGCTATTGAAGAGCGCGGCAATCGTTCTGCCCTTCCTCCGAGCATTCCGCGAAATCGATCCGTCTCGCCGGAGCGTGGTCCGATGCAGCTTTATCTTCCGATCGCCGATCTGCCGGTCAACGTGTTCCTGGTGCTGGCGATGGGCGCCGCGGTCGGCTTCGTCTCCGGCATGTTCGGGATCGGCGGCGGATTTCTGATGACGCCGCTGCTGATCTTCATCGGCATCACGCCGGCGGTCGCGGTCGCTTCCGTTGCGAGCCATATCGCGGCCTCGTCCTTCTCCGGCGCGCTGTCCTATTGGCGACGGCGCGCGATCGATCCGGCGCTGGCAAGCGTGCTGTTGTGTGGCGGGGTGACCGGCACGGCGCTGGGCGTGTGGACATTCACGCAGCTCCGCGCACTCGGCCAGCTCGATTTGATGATTGCGCTGTCCTACGTGGTCCTGCTCGGCACGGTCGGCAGCCTGATGTTCTCCGAAGGCCTGCGCGCGCTGATGCGAACCCGCCGTGGCGCCATTCCGCCACGGCGCACGCACAACTGGATCCACGGACTGCCGCTGAAAATGCGGTTCAAGCGCTCGAAGATCTATCTGTCGGTGATTCCCGTCGTGATCGTCGGCCTCGTGATCGGCTTTATCGGCGCCATCATGGGCATCGGCGGCGGCTTCATCCTGGTACCGATCATGATCTATCTGCTGCGGGTGCCGACCTCGACGGTGATCGGGACCTCGATGGTCCTGACGCTGGTCACGATGCTGTTCGCGACCCTGCTGCATGCCGTGACCAATCACCTGGTCGATGCCGTGCTGGCGCTGATCCTGATGGTCGGCGGCGTCACCGGCGCGCAGTTCGGCGCGCGCGCGGGCCAGAAAATCCGCGGCGAGCAGTTGCGGCTACTGCTTGGCCTGCTGATCCTCTCGGTCGGCATCCGCTTTGCGGTCGAGCTGGTGATCCGGCCCGAGGATCTCTTCACCATCCGCGAGATGGGAGCGAGCGGATGATGCGCGCGCTGTTAGCGGCTCTCCTCGTCCTGCTGTTCGGCTCCGCCGCGCGGGCCGAACGGCTGATCGTGTCGGTCTCCAACCACCGCGTCACGGTGACGCCGAACTATTCCGGCGAGGAGCTGGTGCTGTTCGGCTCGGTGGAGAAGGACGCCACGACGCCCGCGGACCGCTCGAGCTATGACCTCGTGGTCACCGTGATGGGCCCGCGCGCCGACATGGTGACGCGGCGCAGGGAGCGCACCTTCGGGATCTGGATCAATACCGACTACCGGCAGTTCTTGCAGGTCCCGAGCTATCTCGCGCTGTTCGCCAACCGTCCGTTCGACCGCATCACCTCGCCCGAGATCGCGCGGCGGCAGCAGATCGGCCTCAACAACGTGCTGCTGACCCAACGCGTCAGCGGCGATTTTGCCGACGTGGTGCCGAACGACGCGTTCCGCTCCGCCTTCATCCGCCTGCGCACGCAGCGCGGGCTCTATCGCGAGGATGCGAGTGCGGTGACGTTCTTGACGCCAACACTGTTCCGCACCGGCATTCCGCTGCCGGCGGAGGTGCCGATCGGCACCTATGAGGTCGAGATCAAGCTGTTCGCGAACGGCGCGTTCGTCGGCAAGACCGCGACGACATTCGAGATCGTCAAGGTCGGCTTCGAGCATTCGTCGCGACGACCGCGCGGCAGAACGGATTGGTCTATGGCCTGGTCACGGCGGCGATGGCGTTGATGACGGGGTGGATGGCGTCGATCGTGTTTCGGAAGGATTGAGGGAGCTCCACTCGCCCCTCTCGTCATCGCCCGGCTTGACCGGGCGATCCAGTATCCAGAGGCTTGCGTTGGAGGGCTCGCTCTCACAACATCCGCCGCGGCATACTGGATGCCCGCCTTCGCGGGGCATGACAGCTGAGGCTACGGCGCCTCCACCACCGTCGGCACGCCCGGCTCCAGCAATCGCAGCCGCGGCCCGAAGCCCAGCACGTCAAACGTCTTGCGCAGATCCTCGCTGTTCTGGCGGAAATGCGCCCAGCCTTCGGTGTGCAGGGGCACGATCATCGCATCGGGAAAGGCGCGCGCGGTCTCGATGGTATCGTTGGTGTCCATGGTGAGATGGAACGGCCCGCGCGTTTGCGCAGCACCCGCGAACGGCAGCACCACGCCGCATTTGAAGCGGCGCGCAACTTCGGCGACGCCGTCGAACCAGGTGGTGTCGCCGCTGATATAGACCGGGCGCGTATCCTTGCGGCTCGACGACACCACGAAGCCGATGACGTCACCTGACAACGGCTCGATGCCGGCCGGGCCGTGGCGTGCGGGCGTTGCGGTGATCGTCAGCGCATTGCCGTCTCGGTCTTTGAGGTGGGCGGTGGCCCAGGGCGCGAGGCCCTCGACATGGCCGCCGAGGCGCTTGGCGCCGGCCTCTGTCGTCAGCACACGCTTCGCATGCTTGAGAAACTCGCGACCGGAATTGTCGAGATTGTCCGAATGCTGGTCATGGCTCAGCAGGACCGCATCAACCGGACCGATCGCGTCAGCCTTCAACGCGGGGCCGATCGTTTTCTCCAGCTTCACATGCGGCAGCTCATAGGCACCGGGCGCATCGAACGTCGGGTCCGTGAGCAGGCGAAAGCCGTCGATCTCGATCAGCGCGGTGGGACCGCCGATCAGGGTGATGGAAATGGGCATGATCAACTCCTCTTAAGAGATCGATTTGGCGGGCCGCGTCACCAGATAAATGCCGAGCGCGACCGGGACGATGCCGAGCAGGTCGCGCGCCTCGACATGCTCGCCGAGCACGAGGAAGGCGAACAGCATGCCGAGCGGCGGCATGACGAAATGATAGGCACTTGCCGTGGTCGCGCCACACACTTTCAGGAGATGAAACCAGAGCCAATAGGCCAGGATCGAACCGCCAAGCACGAGGAAGGCGAAGGCGCCGATCAGGCCCGGTGTGACATCGATCGCATGGACGTCGGCGAAGGTGAGCGCGATCGGTGTCAGCACGATTCCGGCGGCGAGATTTTGCACGCCGTTGCCGATCCACAGGCTCCCCTTCGGCGCGAGCAGCTTGAATAGGATGGTGCCGGCGACGATGGAGGCGAGCGAAGCCAGCGTGAACATGATGCCGTGCAGTGAGTCGGTGCCGACTGACAGGCGGTGCCAGACGATCGCCGTCACGCCGATGATGCCGAGCAGGAGGCCGCTCGCCTTGCGCCAGGTCATGCCTTCGCCGAGCAGCAGCGCGGCGAGCGCCGCCGTGAATACCGGATTGGCCGAGACGATCAGGCCGCCGAGGCCGGCGGAGACCGATTGCAGGCCGGTATAGCCAAGCCCGAGATAGAGCGCGTTGTTGGCAATGCCGAGCACGGCAAAGATCGCGGCATCGCGCCACGACAGCGACCAGTCGCCGCGGATCATCGTGGCGCCGAGGATCAAAATGCCGGCGAGCGAGAAGCGCGCGGCGAGCAGGATCAGCGGCGGACAATGGGTGACGCCGATCTTGCCGGCGACGAAGGCATAGCTCCAGAGCAGGCAGAACACGCCGATAGCGAGCGGCAGGGTGTTGAAGCGGCTGCGGGGAGCGGGAAGCGAGGTGGCGAGCGACATGAGGGCATTCTCCTGAGCCTTCGATCTAGAGACCCGGCTTGTCATTTGGAAATTAAATGATTAACTTCTGATCAGTGGATTTTCGAATGGAGGCGCCCATGCTCGATCTCGAGCTTCTGCGCAGTTTCGTCTCGGTGGTCGATGCCGGCGGCTTCACCCGCGCCGGCGAGCGCGTCCACCGCACGCAATCGACCGTGAGCCAGCAGATCAAGCGGCTGGAAGAGGATGTCGGCCAGGTGCTGCTGCATCGTGACGGCAAGGACGTGCGCCCGACCGAGGCCGGCGAGCGGCTGCTGTCTTATGCGCGGCGGCTGCTCACGCTCGCCGAGGAGGCGCGCGACGTGCTGCGCGAACCCGACAGCGAAGGCGCGATCCGGCTCGGCATTCCCGAGGATTTTGCCGCGTATCAACTGGCGAAACTGCTGGGGACGTTCGCGCGTTCGCATCCGGGCCTGCGGCTCGATGTGCGTGCCGACCAGAGCAAGAATCTCGCCCGCGATCTCGAACGCGGCGAGCTTGATCTGGCGCTCTACAAGCGCGAGGCCGGCGAGAAGGGCGCCATTGCGGTGTGGCCGGAGCAGGTGCACTGGGTCACCAGCAAGAGCCATCCGATCCACGCGGATGTCGCTTCCGTGCCGCTGATCGGTTTTCCGCTCGGCTGTCTCTATCGCGCCGGCGCCATCCACGCGCTGGAAAGCGCGGGGCGCATTTGGCACATGTCGTACACCTCATCGAGCCTCGCCGGCATCCAGGCCGCGGTCGCCGCCGGCATGGGCTTGAGCATTTTGTCCGAGATGTCGATCCAGGCGGATCACCGCGTGCTGACGGCGAAGGATGGCTTTGCGCCGATCAACCGGACCGAAGTGGCGCTAATGGCTTCGCCCGGCGCCAGCCCCGCGACGCTGCGACTTGCGGATCGGCTCGCGGAGTTCTGCGATGATGTGCAGGCGAAGGCAGCGTAGTCGCCACTAGCTCGGTCTGTTCCCTCCCCCCTTGCGGGGGAGGGCTAGGGAGAGGGGTGCCACACAGGGACTCTCTCGATTCAAGCGAATGTCCGGCCGCCTAACGCGCACCTTTTCCTTGGCTACCCCTCTCCCCCGCCCTCCCCCGCAAGGGGGGAGGGAGCGCAGTTGTGCGAGCAGCCCGCAGCGCGCCTCTTCAATAACACCGTGACGCCGCGATCGCGTGCACGCGGCGGTCGCCGAGGAGATGCGCGACAAAACCGTTCTTCGGAAAGATCTTTGCGAACGCGGCGTCGCGGATGCTGAGACCACCGGCATAGGCGCCGAAGGCAGGCATCACGGCGCGTTCGCCGTCACTGGCAAAACACCGCCGCTCCATCGAACGGCCGCGCGTGGAAACGCGCGCCTTGGGATGGAGATGGCCGGCGATCTCGCCGTGCGCGCCGGTCGGCTCGTGGCGGAAGGTGATCGAGCCGATCGCGACTTCGTCGGCGACGGTGCCGCCGAGATCGCGCGGCAATGCCGGATCGTGATTGCCGGAGATCCAGATCCAGTCGCGCCCCGACTGGAGTGCGCCCACGGCAGCGCGATCCTCCGCCGTCAGGCGTCCATGCGCGGTGCGATCATGAAAACTGTCGCCGAGCGCGATGACGATTCGGGGTTCATGGCGGGAGATGACAGCAGCGAGCCGACTGAGCGTCGCGATGGTATCGTAGGGCGGCAGCAGCACGCCGCGCGTGGCGAAGCTGGACCCTTTTTCCAGGTGCAGGTCAGAGACGACGAGCAGGCGCTGTTCCTCCCAGAAGAGAGCACCGGAGAGGTCGGCCGCGAACGTCACGCCGCTGATGCTGACCTTCGAAACGCGCATGTCCTCATCATCCCCTGAAACCAGCGCGCCTGCCGTCACGTTCTATCCTGCTATCCCATCGCCTCTTTGACGAGCTCGTCGGCGGCCTCCGCCAACAGCTCGTCGCCAGCTTCGCCATAAACTGACTCGCGGCCGATTTCCAGCATCACGGGGACGGCGAGCGGGGAGACGTGATCGAGTTCCCGATGCGTGATGCGGCCCTGGATACGCGTGAGCATGTCGCTGAGGCGGCGCAGATCGAGGAGACCCGTGGCGGCATCGGCGCGGGCGGCGCGCAACAGCACGTGATCGGCCTGGTGCTTGCGCAAGACGTCGTAGACGAGATCGGTGGAGAACAGCACCTGGCGACGGCTCTTCTCCTCGCCGGTATGGCGGCGCGCGATCAGGCCCGAGATGATCGCGCAATTGCGGAACGTGCGCTTCATCAGCGCCGACTCGGCGAGCCAGGCTTCGAGGTCGTCGCCAAGCATATCAGGATCGAACAGCGCGTTGAGGTCGAGCTTGCCGTTCCGGATCATGAACGACATGTCGCCGAGCCCCCAGATTGCGACCGCATATTCGTTGGCGACGAAGCCGAGCGGCCGGGCGCGGGCGCGCTCCAGCCGGCGCGTCAAGAGCATGCCGAGCGTCTGGTGCGCGAGGCGCCCCTCGAAGGGATAGCAGACGATGTAATGCTTGTTGGCGCGCGGAAAGCTTTCGACCAGGAGCTCGCGCACCGCCGGCACGCGCGAGACGTCCCTTTGCAGCGACAGCCAGTCGCGCACCTGCTCCGGCAGCGCATGCCAGGCGCGCCCGTCATCGAGCAGGCGACGCACGCGTTCGGCGAGATAGGTCGAGAGCGGAAACTTGCCGCCCATGTACGACGGCACCTTTGGATCCTTGTCGTTGGCGCGCGAGACGTAGACCTGATCCTCGACCAAAGCCTCGTAGCGCACCACCTCGCCGCTGAATACGAAGGTGTCGGCGGGCGAGAGGCCCTCGATGAAAGCTTCCTCGATCTCGCCGAGCAATCGCCCGCCGCGCGCGATCACCCCGGTTGAGCCGCCTGCCTTTCCTTGGCCGCCGCCGCGCGAGCGCACCAGCCGCACCTTCAGCATATCGTCCTCGACGATGGTGCCGACATTCATACGATAGCTCTGCCGCACCTTTGGATTGGCGACGCGCCAGCGGCCCTGCTTGTCCTGCTTGATGCGGGCGAAACGCTCGTAGGTTTTCAGCGCATAGCCGCCGGTGGCGACGAAATCGACGACGTCGTCGAAATCCTGTCGCGCGAGATCGGCATAGGGCGCAGCGGTGCGGACCTCGTCGTAGAGCTCGTCAGAGAGAAACGGCTCGCCGCAGGCGCAGCCGAGCACGTGCTGGGCCAGCACGTCGAGGGCGCCGGTCCGCAGCGGCGGCGTGTCCTGCGCGTTCTCGGCAATCGCATCGATCGCAACGCTGCACTCCAGCACCTCGAAACGGTTGGCCGGCACCAGCACCGCACGCGAAGCCTCATCGAGGCGGTGGTTGGCGCGACCGATGCGCTGCATTAGCCGCGAGGATCCCTTCGGCGCGCCGATATTGACGACGAGATCGACATCGCCCCAGTCGACGCCGAGATCGAGCGAGGAGGTGCAGACCACGCCGCGCAGTTTCCCTGCCGACATCGCGTCCTCGACCTTGCGGCGCTGGGCAACATCGAGGGAGCCGTGATGCAGCGCGATCGCAAGGTTGTCGTCGTTCATGCGCCAGAGATCCTGGAACAGCATCTCGGCCTGGCTGCGGGTGTTGACGAAGACGAGCGTGGTCTTGTTGGCCTTGATCAGCTGGTAGATTTCGGGAAGCGCATGGCGCGCACTGTGACCGGCCCAGGGCAGCCGCTCGCGCGTATCAAGCATCTCGACCAGCGGCGGTGCCGCGCCGCCGGCGATGACGATATCGGCTGATTCCGCTTTATCCTTCGGCTGCGGCACCAGGAAGCGCGCCAGCGATTCCGGCTCGGCCACCGTCGCCGACAGGCCGATCGCGCGCATCTGCGGTGCCAGCCGCCACAGCCGCGCAAGGCCCAGCGAGAGAAGATCGCCGCGCTTGGATGTCACCAGCGCGTGCAGCTCGTCGAGCACGATACGTTTCAAGGAGGAGAACAGGAACGGGGCATCGTCGGACGACAGCAACAGTGCAAGCTGCTCGGGCGTCGTCAGCAGAATGTCCGGCGGATAGCGCCGCTGCCGCTGCCGCCGCGACGTCGGCGTGTCGCCGGTGCGGGTCTCGATCTTGACCGGCAGCCCCATCTCGGCGACCGGCCGCTCCAGATTGCGCGCGATGTCGACGGCGAGGGCTTTCAGCGGCGAGATGTAGAGCGTGTGGAGGCCGCCGCTGCGTTGCAGGGCCCGGCCGGTGGAGACCACGGATTTTGTCGAGACCGCCGGCGCGGAGCTCAGCTCCACCAGCGTCGGCAAAAATCCCGCGAGCGTCTTGCCGGCGCCGGTCGGCGCAATCAGCAGCGCGCTAGCGTCCTCGCGCGCCTTCTCCAGCAGCGCCAATTGATGCGCGCGCGGCAACCAGCCACGGGCCGCAAACCACGCCTGGAAGCGGTCGGGCAACAGCGCGGCCGGCTCGGCCGAGATTTTGAGGATACGGGGCGGCACGGCATCACAGGTAAGCCGTGGGGGTGGGTTCGTCGAGGGGGTGGGCACGGCGCAAGGGCGCCTTTGCCCACCCTACGGCGCTCCCCGCCCTACTCCGTCACCGGCTTGTCGGAGACCTGCCAGTCCTTGCCGTTGAAAGTTGAGATGAACAACGTCTTCATCGGGGTGTAGTCGTCGGGCGTGTAGTTGTAGTCGACGCCGTCGAGGAAGAACGGCGAGTGGAAGCCGTTGAGGTTCGCGGCCTGCTTCAGCACGTTCTCCCGCGTAAGCTCGTCGCCGCAGCGGCGCAAGATCTCGCCCATGGTCACCGCCTGGCCGTAACCGGCATAGGCGATGGTGTTGTCGGGATCGATGTTCGGCAGGTAATTCTTGCGCAGCGTATCGAATGCGACCACATCCTTGTCATTCTCCCAGGGGCCGGGCCCGGCATCCTTGGAATAACGGATGGCGACGATCCCGACGGCATTCTCGAGGCCGGCGGCGTTGAGGATGGACTTCCCGGTCGAGCCGGCCGACAGCAGTTGCAACGGCTTCCAGCCGAGCTCGGCGACCTTGCGGATCGACTGCGACGTCGCCTTGCCGGTCGAGATGTTGTAGAAGACGTCGGCGCCCGACTTCGAGAGATTGATGAGCTGGGAATCGACGGTCGGATCGGTCAGATCGTAGGTCTGCTCCATGATCACCTGCGCGGTGCCGCCGGCATCGGCCAGCACCTTCTTGAACGGACCGAGGAAGTCGCGGCCGAAATCGTCGTTCTGGTAGAGAATGCCGACCTTGGCGTTCGGCTTCACGCTGAGGACGTGCCGCGCCAGGATGCGCGCTTCGGTCGGATAAAGCGGCAGGCCCGCCATCGTCCATTTGAACTCTTTCGGATTGTTCCACTTCGACGCGCCCGTGTTGAGCAGCAGCTGCGGCACACCCTTGGAATTGAGATATTTGTGTACGGCCGTCTGCGGCGCGGTGCCGAGCGAACCATACAGCGCCAGCACCTCCTCCTGCTCGACCAGACGCCGCGTGGCCTCGACGCATTTCGGCGCGCTGTAGGCGTCGTCCATGGTGAGGAACTTGACCTTGCGTCCGTTGATGCCGCCCTTCTCGTTCAGCATCTGGAAATAGGCTTCGCCGACGCGCCCCAACACGCCATAGAGCGAGCCTGGGCCGGAATGCGGCACGGTCTGCCCGATCTTGATCTCGGTATCGCTGGCGCCGGCGTCGTATTTCTTCTCCGCAGCCCGGACATAAGGCGCGGGCAGGACGGATGCAGTGATGGCGGCGAGCGCGGCGGCGCTGACATCGCGCCGCGATGGATTCTTTGTCATTGTTGTTTTCTCCCTGGTGCGCGCATTGTGCTGACATCGCCGCACGGCTCGCAAGTGGGAAGTCGTCGCTTTGCGACGCAATGACGCTCAAATCGCCCCGGGGCTAGCGCCTAGACTCAAGTTTTCTCGGCGACCACGACGAGGCCGCGCACGGGCTCGTTGTTCTCGATGCGTGGCGATGCCGGCTCCAATGTCAGAAGCTTGAGTCCGGCCTTCGTCATGGTGCCGCGCACATATTCCGCGGAATGGGCATAGCGCAGCCCTTCGCCGAGAACGATTCCACCGCCGTCATGCGTCTCCAGCGTGAAGGCGAGCACGCCACCGGGCGCGAGCACGCGCTTGGCCTCAGTCAGCACCGGCGCGAGATCGGAGAGATAGACGAATGCATCCGCCGCGACGACGATGTCCGCGCTCGCGTCAGTCTTGCCGCGCAGGCCCTCGATCATGTCGACAACTTCAAGCTCGGCGTAGAGGCCTGTGGCGCGCGCCTGCTTGATCATGCCGGGCGACAGATCAATGCCGGTGAAACGATCGACCTGCTTTGCGAAGGCAGCGGCCGCGAGCCCGGTGCCGCAGCCGAGATCGATGGCGCGCTTGAACAGAGCCGGCTTCTTCGCGCTGACGCGCGCAGCCACCACCGCCTTGAAGATCAGGGACGGGGCGCGGTAGTCGAGATCGTTGATCAGCACATGCTCGAAGCGCGGTGCATATTGATCGAACAAGGCCTGCACATAGGCCTTGGGCATCTCGGACAATTGCGCGTCGCCGAGCCGTATCAGATGCAAATGGGCGCCGTGCTGGTCGTCGGGATCGGACTCGCGCGATTTTCGAAAGGCCGCGATCGCCTTGTCGCGCTCGCCGAGCTGGCTGCGGATTTCGCCAAGCGTGAACCAGGCGGAGGTGAAATCGGGTGCGAGCTCGAGCGCCTGCTCCAGCAGGTCGGCGGCGGCGGGCAGATCGCCCTTGAGCTGGAGGTCGCGCGCGAACTCGAAACGGCGGTCGGCCATGAGATCGCCGGAGGAGTGGAACAGGCGCAAGGGCATTGGAGAACCAGGGAGGGAAGCGGGCGGATGACTCGAAGACGCGATGGCGCAACCTATATAACAGGCATGCGTCCGCAAGACATCCTGCTGCCAGTTGCGAGCGGCCTCTGCTGCAAGCCCGGCGGCTTCCATATCGACCCCGTCCGGCCCGTGGAGCGGGCCGTGATCACCCACGGCCATTCCGACCATGCCCGCGCCGGCCACGGCGCGGTGCTGGCGACGCAGGAAACGCTGGACATGATGCGGCTGCGCTATGGCGAGAATTTTGCCGGGACGACGCAGGCGATCCGCTATGGCGAGGAGATCCGGCTCGGCGACGTCAGCGTCAAGTTTCACCCGGCCGGCCATGTACTCGGCTCGGCGCAGGTCGCCGTAACAGCCAAGGATATTTGCATCGTCGCCTCCGGCGACTACAAGGACGCGCCAGACCCGACCTGCACGCCGTTCGAACTCGTCACCTGCGACGTCTTCATCACCGAGGCCACCTTCGGCCTGCCGGTGTTCCGGCATGGGGATGCCGCCAACGAAGTGAAGAAGCTGCTCGCCTCCGTCGCGCTGTTTCCGGAGCGCGCGCATCTCGTCGGCGCCTATTCGCTTGGCAAGGCCCAGCGCGTGATCGCGCTACTGCGGCAGGCCGGCTACGATGCGCCGATCTACCTGCATGGCGCGATGGAGAAGATCACGCAGTACTATCAGAGCCGCGGCATCGCGCTTGGCGATTTGCGGCCGGTGATGGGCGTGAAGAAGGCGGCGCTCGCCGGCACCATCACGCTCGCGCCGCCGTCTGCGACATCGGATCTCTGGACCCGGCGCTTTCCCGATCCCATCACCGCCTTCGCCTCCGGCTGGATGCGCGTGCGCGCCCGTGCGCGGCAGCGCGGCATCGAATTGCCGCTGGTGATCTCCGATCATGCCGACTGGGACGGCCTCACCGCGACCATCACTGCTACCGGCGCCGGCGAGATCTGGGTGACCCACGGTCAGGAAGATGCGCTGGTGCATTGGTGCCAAAGCAAGGGCTTGCGGGCAAAGCCGCTCGATCTCGTCGGCTATGGCGACGAGGGAGAGAGCGAGACGCCGCTTCAAGACGAGGCCGAGGCATGAACCGCTTCGCCGAATTGCTGGACCGCCTCGCCTACGAGCCCGGCCGCAACAACAAGCTGCGGCTGATCACCGGCTATTTCCGCGAGGTCGGCGATCCCGATCGCGGTTATGCGCTGGCCGCGCTGACCGGCGCACTCAGCTTCAAGCACGCCAAGCCGGCGCTGATCCGCGATTTGATCGCGTCGCGGACTGACCCGGTGCTGTTTGGATTGTCCTATGACTATGTCGGCGACCTCTCGGAGACGGTCGCGCTGATGTGGCCGAGGCGGGTGCCTCGTCATGACGAGTCTTTTCCGGGCCACCCCTCTCCCCCGCCCTCCCCCGCAAGGGGGGAGGGAGCGCAGTTGCGCGTGCAGCGGCAGACGAGATCGACGACTGATCGTGATCCCGCGAGTGATGGGGGCACAACTCTCTCCGTTCCCTCCCCCCTTGCGGGGGAGGGGCAGGGAGAGGGGTACCGCGGGCGAGATGCTGATGAGTCCACCCACTCTCGCAACCACAACAACCCACCTCCTCCAACCCTCACTGAAGTCGTCACCACGCTCCGCACCCTCGGCAAGACTGAGCTACCAAGACAACTCGAACGCTGGCTCGACGAACTCGATGAGACCGGCCGCTGGGCGCTGCTCAAACTCGTCACCGGGAGCTTGCGCATCGGCATCTCCGCGCGGCTGGCGAAGACCGCAGCCGCGGCGCTCGGCAACAAGGATCCGCATGAGGTCGAGCTGATCTGGCCCGGCCTCAGCCCGCCCTATCTCGACCTGTTCGCGTGGCTCGAAGGGCGCGGCGAAAAGCCCGTCAATCGCGATCCCGCGCCATTCCGTCCCGTGATGCTGGCGCATGCCATCGAGGACACCGACTTCCGAAACCTCGATCCCGCCGACTACGTCGCCGAATGGAAATGGGACGGCATCCGCGTGCAGGCGGTTGCGGGCCGCGACGAGCACGACAAAATCACGGCGCGGCTCTATTCGCGCACCGGCGAGGACATCACGGGGAGCTTTCCGGACCTGGTGCCGTCGCTGCGCCTGCCCGGTGCGATCGACGGCGAGCTTTTGATCCTGCGCGAAGGCCGCGTGCAGAGCTTCAACGTTCTCCAGCAACGGCTCAACCGCAAGATCGTCTCACCGAAGCTGATCAAGGAATTCCCGATCCATCTGCGCGCCTACGATCTGCTCGGCGACGATGCGAACGATCTGCGCGAATTGCCGTTCGCCGAGCGGCGCGAGCGATTGGAGACCTTCATCGGGAAACTCGACGATCCCCGCATTGATCTCTCGCCCACCGTCCCCTTCGAAAGCTGGGATGCGCTCACCGCCGCGCGCGCCGATCCGGCGAGCTCGGGTGCCGGCGAGGATGCCGATGCGGTCGAAGGCGTGATGCTGAAGCGACGCGATGCGCCATACCTGCCGGGACGGCCGAAGGGCCAGTGGTGGAAGTGGAAGCGCGATCCGCACATCATCGACGCCGTGCTGATGTATGCGCAGCGCGGCCACGGCAAGCGCTCGTCCTTCTATTCCGACTACACCTTTGGTGTCTGGACCGCGGGTGAAAGTGGCGACGAGCTGGTCCCGGTCGGCAAGGCCTATTTTGGCTTCACCGACGAGGAGCTTTTGCAGATCGACCGCTTCGTTCGCCGCAACACCACGGAAAAATTCGGTCCCGTCCGACATGTCGTGCACGAGGCGGACAAGGGGCTGGTGCTGGAAGTCGCCTTCGAGGGCCTTCAACGCTCACCGCGGCACAAATCCGGCGTCGCCATGCGCTTCCCCCGCATCAGCCGCTTACGCTGGGACAAGCCGCCGCGGGAGGCCGATCGGCTGGAAACGTTGGAAAAGATGCTGAAGGGGGAGACGGCTGAGGTCGAGGCGTGATGGCTCGATGACGGCCACGACGTCGGTGCGCTCCCTCTCCCGCTTGCGGGAGAGGGTGTCTCCGCATTGGGAATCCCCAAGAGGAGAGAACCCTCACCCGCGCCTTCGGCGCGACCTCTCCCGCAAGCGGGAGAGGTTGCAGCCAGCCCGCGGCATATGCTTGCCAGAATTAAAATCCCGTAAGCCGATTGACGCCCCGTTGCGGGTTCCCCATGTGCCTCGCCGTGCCCTATAATGGGGTCGAATCCGCCTGAGGAGTTTGAGATGGTCCAAGACGTCAGAGATTTGCCGGCCGGCCGCAGCGATGGCCTGAACCGCTTTCTCGGCGGCTCGCCGCTGGCGGTCGCGTTTCGCCTGGTCCTGCTCTCGATCCTGGTCGGCGTCGTCTTGGCGGCGGTCGGCTTCGATCCCTGGAACATCATCTACAGCATACGCCTGCTGTTCCAGCGGTTGTGGGATCTCGGCTTCGATACCGTCAACTGGCTGTGGCGCTACTTCCTGCTCGGCGCGGTCATCGTGATCCCGATCTGGCTGCTGATGCGCGTCTTCGGCACGCCGCGGCGCTAACCCCTCACGGAGCCAAGCAGCCGATGCAATTGCGCTTTGTCGGCTGCGGCGACGCCTTCGGCTCGGGCGGCAGGTTCAATACCTGCTTCCACGTGTCGGGGCGCGACGCCAATTTCCTGATCGATTGCGGCGCCTCTTCGCTCCCGGCACTGAAGCGGCTCGAGATCGAGCGCGACGCCATCGACCTGATCCTGATCACGCATTTCCATGGCGACCATTTTGCCGGGCTGCCCTTCTTCCTGATCGAGGCGCAGTTTGCGCGGCGGACGCAGCCGCTCACGATCGCCGGCCCGCAAGGCATCGAGGCTCGGCTGCGTGAGGTGATGGAGGCGCTGTTCGAGCACTCCACCAAGCGGAAGCGCGGTTTTGACCTCTCCGTCGTCGAGCTCGCACCGGAGCAAAGCCAGAGCTTCGGCGCGGTGACGGTGACGCCCTACCCGGTCGTGCACGGCGAATCCGGTGGTCCCTTTCTCGGCTATCGCGTCGAGGCCGAAGGCCGCATCCTCGCCTACAGCGCCGATACCGAATGGACGGAGACGCTCATTCCGCTGGCGCATGGCGCCGACCTTTTCATTGCAGAAGCCTACATGTACGAGAAGGTGGTCAAGAACCATCTCAGCCTGAAGACCTTGGAACAGCATTTGCCCGAGATCGGCGCCAAGCGCCTCGTCCTCACCCATATGAGCGACGATGTGCTGTCGCGCCTCGACGATATCCCGCACCTCGCCGCCGAAGACGGCATGGTGCTGGTGTTCTGACATGCACGCGCCCGTTCATCCCAAGGTCGGCTCCCGCCAGGTCTTCGCCATCGCCGGGCCCGCGATGGTCGCGAACCTGACCACGCCACTGATCGGCGTGGTCTCGACCACCGCGATCGGACGGCTCGACGACGCCGCACTGCTCGGCGGCGTCGCGATGGCCTCGGTGATCTTCGACTGCCTGTTCTGGCTGTTCGGTTTCCTGCGCATGAGCACGCTCGCCTTCACCGCGCAGGCGCTCGGCGCCGGCGAGGCGCGCGAGCTGACCGCGATCCTGGTGCGCGGCTTCATCGTCGCAGGCCTGATCGGCGCCGCGCTGATCGCACTGCAATTGCCGCTGACCGCCGTGCTGTTCGACCTGATGGGCGGCAGCGCGGGCGTCACGCGCGCCGCCAAAACCTATTTCATGATCCGGATCTGGTCGTCGCCGCTGGTCCTCGCCAACTACGTCATCCTCGGCTGGCTGATCGGCCAGGCCCGCGCCAATCCGGCGCTGCTGCTTCAGATCGTCATCAACCTCATCAACACGGCGGCGACCCTGGTGCTCGTGCTGGTCTACGACACCGGCATTGCCGGTGCGGCGATCGCTGCGCTGCTGTCGGAGACGATCGGCTTCGTGCTCGGCGTGACCGTCTGCCGGCGCTATGCCGAGGGCGGCTTCGCAGTCCCGCGTGCGACGTTGTTCGACCGCGAGAAGCTGATGCGGATGCTGGCGGTGAACTCCGACATCATGATCCGCACCGCAGCGTTGATCGCCGTATTTCTGTTCTTCACCGCCAAGGGCGCGCGCGCCGGCGACGTCACGCTGGCCGCGAACTCCGTGCTCAACAATTTCCTGCTGGTCAGCGCGTTCTTCCTCGATGGCCTTGCCAATGCGGCGCAGCAGCTCTGCGGCCGCACCTTTGGCGCGCGCGACGCCAAAGGTTTTGCCGATTCGACGCGGCTAGTGTTGCTGTGGGGGCTGGGCTTCGCGCTGGTCGTCTCGGTGCTGTTCGCCCTGTTCGGCCCCGCACTGATCAATGTCATGACCGCAAGCGAAGACGTCCGCGGGGCCGCGCGCGACTTCCTGGTGTTCATCGTGCTCGCGCCTGTGCCCGGCGTGTTCGCCTTCGGCTTCGACGGCATCTATGTCGGCGCGACCTGGGCGCGCGAGATGCGCAATTTGATGCTGGCTTCGCTCGCGATCTTCCTGGGGGTGTGGTGGGCACTGCAATCGTTCGGCAATGCCGGACTGTGGTGGGCGTTGATCGCGTTCTATGTCGCGCGCGGCGGCTTGCAGGGCGCGCGCTATCCGGCGCTGTTTCGGGCGACGTTTCCGAAAATCTAACGATCGTGTCCCGGACGCGCTGCAGCCGTAGCCCGGATGCAGCGCAGCGTAATCCGGGGCCTTTGAGCTCGCAGCCAGATTCCCGGATTGCGCTGCGCTCCATCCGGGCTACGCGGCGGTGCCTTACATCCCCGGCCAGTCTTCCGCCGTCAGTGTCGCCGCATCCGCGCCGACGATCTCCGACAGCGAATCCCGGCCCGTGCGCAGCAGCGTCGAGGTGAGGTCGCGCTTGATCTCCTCGACCAAGCCGAGGCCCTTGTAGACCAGCGACGAATAGAGCTGGATCAGGCTGGCACCAGCGCGGATTTTTGTCAGCGCTGCACCACCGGAGTCCACACCACCAACGCCGATCAGCGGGAATGCGCCCTCGACGCGCACATAGGTCTCCGCGACCATCCGCGTCGACAGGCGGAGCAGCGGCCGCCCGGACAGGCCGCCCTGTTCCTTGGCGCGCATTTCCTCGCGCAGCGTGTTCGGCCGCGCGATCGTCGTGTTCGACACGATCATGCCGTCGACCCGGCGCGAGCGCGCGACCTGCACAACGTCGTCAAGCTGGGCCAGGCTGAGGTCCGGTGCGATCTTCAGCAGCACCGGCGTGTCGCCGGCCTTCTGGCGCACCCGTTCGCGCGCGTCGATCACCTTTGCCAGGAGATCGTCGAGCAGAGCGCCTTCCTGCAAATTGCGCAGGCCCGGCGTGTTCGGCGAGGAGACGTTGACGGTGAAATAGCTCGCGACCGGCGCAAAGGTCTCGATCAGCTTGACGTAATCGGCGACGCGATCCGGCGAATCCTTGTTGGCGCCGACATTGACGCCAACGAGGCCGCCGTGCTGCGCGCGCGCGGCGAGCCGGCGCAACGCGACGTCCGCGCCGTCATTGTTGAAGCCCATGCGGTTGATGACGGCCTCGTCGCGCTCGAGCCGGAACAGCCGCGGCCGCGGATTGCCGCTCTGAGGTTTTGGCGTCACCGAGCCGATCTCGACGAAGCCGAAGCCGAGCCGCAGCAGCGCGTCGGGCACCTCGGCGCTCTTGTCGAAGCCCGCGGCCATGCCGATCGGATTGGGAAAATTGAGCCCGAACGCGCGCACCGCGAGCTTGGGATCGTCGGGTCGCGGCTTGCCCGGCGGCAGGAAACGCAGGCCCTGGATCGCGAGGCGATGCGCATCCTCCGGATCGAGCCAGCGCAGCACCGGCAGCGAGAAGGCGTCAAAGGCGCGGATCACGGCACAAGCTCCGGAATGTCGTGACCACCATCGGAGCGCATGTTGAGGTTCGTCACCGAAATCACCGCGCCGAGATCGAGCTCGCCATAGAGATGCGGGAACAGCTCCTCATTGCGCGAGCGCTCCCAGCGCAGGCCGGCTCCAAGCGCCTCGTCGTCGACCTCGACCAGGAATAGCGCGCGCTGCCCGAAAAAATGCTTTCGCAGGGTCTCGGGAACCTGGGGCGCAGTCGAGAAATGAATGAAACCGTCGCGCGCATCGTCGGCGCTGCCCCGGTAGACACCCTGCCGTTCCGCTTCGCGCCAGGCCGAGGCCGGACAGATTTTGTAGATCTTGACCACCGCTTGCGGAGCCCTTTGAGTCTCTTGGGGTTTTTCGTCTCTCGCGGGTCTTAAAACCCGGCGCGACCGTAAAGGCGGCCCCTTCCGAACTCAAGCGTTAGAGCCTATTCCGTTCCGATGAAATCGGAACGGGGCTCTAAATTCCCGTTTTGACGCGTTTTCTCGACGCGAACCGGTATCCACCTCGCTTGAAAACGCTCGGGCCTATCGGCCCTTGCACGGAAAACGGAAAACCGGTTGATTTGAGGATAGTTTTCCTGAGTTGCGACGGGCTGGACCTTCCATGGTCAGACAGGCCAAAGCGCAGAGGATGCTCTCTCACGACCAGATCTGGGTCGCACTGGATCGGCTGGCGGAGCGTGCCGGCTTGTCGCCGTCCGGCCTCGCCAAGCGCGCCGGGCTCGATCCCACCACCTTCAACAAGTCCAAGCGGGTTACCTCCGACGGCCGCGAGCGCTGGCCCTCGACCGAATCGATCGCGAAGGCGCTGGCGGCGGCCGATTCGTCCATGGAGACCTTTGTGAGGCTGATCGGCGACGGCGCAGGCGATGGCCGCTCGGTGCCGCTGCTCGGCTTCGCGCTGGCCGGCGCGAGCGGTGCGTTCGACGAGTCCGGCTTTCCGTCCGGCAAGGGCTGGACCGAAGTCGCGCTTCCCACCGCCGAGGACAGCCACACCTTTGCGCTGGAGATTTCCGGCGATGCGCTGGCGCCGGCCTATCGCGACGGCGACGTCATCCTGGTGTCGCCGGGCACACCGATCCGCAAGGGCGATCGCGTGGTGGTGAAGACCAGAGCTGGCGAGGTGACGGTCGCGACGCTGAAGCGCCGCACCGCGAAGGCGCTTGAGCTACAGCCGCTGGGTGCGACGCAGGCCGAACGGACGATGGCGGCGAGCGAGGTGGCGTGGGTGGCGCGGATTGTTTGGGCGAGTCAGTGAGCTTGCTCCGCTGTCATTCCCCGCGAAAGCGGGGAATCCAGTACGCCGCGGCGTCTCGATTCAATCGCAGCCGCCTCTGGAATACTGGATCGTCCGCCTTCGCGGACGATGACAGTGAGGATGCGGCTAAGCACTCCTTGCCAGTGCGCCGTCGATCATGTTCACCGCGTTCTGCACGCCATACACCGCAACAAACGAGCCGAAGCGCGGGCCTTTTTCCTGGCCGAGCAGCACCTGGTAGAGCATGTTGAACCAGTCCAGCGTCACGCCGGGCCGGCCATCCTTGCCCTTCTTGACCTGGTCGAGGAACGGCTCGCGGCGGCCGATCTCGTAGACGACGTTCTGGATGTCTTCGGCCGAGGATTCCTGCGGCAGCTGAGACAGCGCGTCGCGCAGATCCTGCAACGCGGCGCGCTCAACATCGGTCGGTTGGCGGAACTGCTTCGTCGGCGCCACGAAGTCGCGATAATAGTTGATGGCGTAGCCGACCATCGCATCGAGCTTCGGATGCGTCTGCGGGCTCACGCCGGAACGATAGCGACCGATGAATCCCCACAGCGTCTCGGCATTCTCCGCATTCGACGACGACACCAGCGTCAAGAGCAGCTGGAAGGTGACGGGCATGTCGGCCTTCGGCGGATGGCCGCTATGGATGTGCCAAACGGGATTGCCGAGCTGCTGCTTGCCATCCTGCTTGGCAAAGCCGTCGCTGAATTGCTGATAGTCGTCGACGTTGCGCGGGATGACGTCGAAGTACAGCCGCTTCGCCGCCTTCGGCTCGCGGTACATGAACAGCGACAGCGATTCCGGCGAGGCGTAGCGCAGCCATTCGTCGATGGTGAGGCCGTTGCCCTTCGACTTCGAGATCTTCTGGCCCTTCTCGTCGAGGAAGAGCTCGTAGTTGAAGCCTTCGGGCGGCGTGGCGCCGAGCGCCCTCGCGATCGCACCGGACAGCTTCACCGAATCGATCAGGTCCTTGCCGGCCATCTCGTAGTCGACGCCGAGCGCGACCCAGCGCATCGCCCAGTCGGCCTTCCACTGGCATTTTACATTTCCGCCGGTGACGGGCGTTTCGACTTCCTCGCCGCTGTCCGGATCGACATAGGTGATCGTGCCCGCGTTCACGTCGCGGCGGATCATCGGCACCTGCAGCACCACACCCGTGGTCTTGCTGATCGGCAGGAACGGCGAATAGGTCGCGCGGCGATCCGGTCCCAGCGTCGGCAGGATGATCGCCATGACCTGATCGTAGGCCGCGAGCATTTTCAGCAGCGTCGCATCGAAACGGCCCGACTTGTAATAATCGGTCGAGCTCGCGAACTCATAGTCGAAGCCGAAATGATCCAGAAACGCGCGCAAGCGCGCGTTATTAGCAGCGCCGAACGAAGGATATTCGTTCGAGAACGGGTCAGGCACGGCGGTGAGCGGACGCCCGAGATATTGCGCCAGCATATCCTTGTTCGGCACGTTGTCCGGCACCTTGCGGAAGCCGTCCATGTCGTCGGAGAAGGCGAGCAGACGCGTCTTGATCTTGTCCTCGGTGAGCACGCGGAAGGCGTGGCGCACCATCGAGGTGCGCGAGACCTCGCCGAAGGTGCCGATATGCGGCAGGCCGGACGGGCCATAGCCGGTCTCGAACAGCACCTCGTCCTTCGGGCTTTTCTTCAGCCGCCCGACAATGGCCTTCGCCTGCTCGAACGGCCAGGCGTTGGATTGTTCGGCGAGCGCACGAAGATCGCTCGGGCTCATGCTGGGATCGATAACAGACATCAAGGGGCCTCCGGGCCGCGGAAAATAGCGATTTCCGGGCAGAATGCAAAAGGTGCTGGGCAACTATTGCGGAATCGTAGGGTGGGCAAAGCGAAGCGTGCCCACCAACGTTGAGCGAAGCGGATAGATGGTGGGCACGGCGCTCACGCGCCTTTGCCCACCCTACGGCAGCTGCGCTCCTCGCAATGACGGTGGAGGACGCAGCGAAGAAGCTAAAACGGGCTCACCGAAAAATACCGCAGCCACAAATCGGTGTAGCGGCCTTTTTCCCAGACGCGGAACATGGCCCAGTTCAGGGCCTGGCGCAGCACGTCGTTGCCCTTGCGGACAGCGATGCCGATACCCTCGCCGAAGAAGCGGCTCTCGACGAAGGGGCCGCCGGAGAAGGCGCAGCAATCGCCGGAATCCGTGCCGTTGATCCAGAACGCGAGCGAGATGGCGTCGCCGAAGATGAAATCGACCTCGCCCTTGCGCAGAGCGGCGCGCATGGCGTCGTCATTGGGATAGCCGTGCAGCTCGGCGTCGGTGAACATTGCCTTGAGATACGCCTCGTGTGCGGAGCCCGCGATGACGCCGACCTTCTTGCCCTCGAGCAATTCGGGACGGATCTCCGGCATCACCGCGTCCTTGCGCGAGGCGAAGCGCGCCGGCACGCGATAGTAGGGATCGGTGAAGTCGACACGCGCGCGGAGCTGCGGGCTCACCGCCATCGAGGCGATGATGGCGTCGCCCCGGTTCGAGGCGAGCGCATCGACCAGCGTCTCGAAGCGGCGCATCTGCACGGTGCAGGTGACCTTGATCTCCTCGCAGAGCGCGCGGGCGAAATCGACGTTGAAGCCGGCCGGATTGCCGTCGGCACCGGTATAGTTGAACGGCGGATAGTCGGTCTCGGTCAGGAAGCGGATCACGGTCAGGCGCGACAGGTCCGGCCGCTCCGGACGCCGCCGCGGGTCCCAGAAGCCGGGCACCGCCTGCGGGGCGGCTTGAGGGGCCACCTGAGGCGCGGCTTGCGGAGCCGCCGGAGGCTGCTTGGCCGGGATCTGCGCTTTCGCGCACGGCGCGACTGCCAGCAGGCAAGCGCTGACGACCAGCCCCGTCAGGAGGCCACAAGCGGATTTGGACGATTTTGCCTGTCGCGACGGGGCCATCGGCGGGAAATGAACGAATTTCATTGGGATCGGAGGGCCTTATAGACCATCCGGCCGGGAACGCGAGCGCCGATTGCGGTTAACCAGGGAGTTCAGAGATACCGCTTCAGCTCGGTCGCGGCCTCTTCCGGGCTCCGCTTCAGGTTGAACGGCGAGACGAAGCGGGCATCGCGGTCCATCAAATAGATCAGCGCGGTGTGATCCATGGTGTAGTCGCCGTCCTTCATCGGGACCTTCTTGGCATAGACCCGGTAGGAAGTGATCACCTTGGCGGTCTCGGCGGGATCGCCGCTGAGGCCTTCGAGATGCGGGTCGAAGCTCGACAAATAGTCCTTCATCGCGGCCTGCGTATCGCGCTCGGGATCGACCGAGATGAAGACGGCGTTGACCTTGTCGGCATCCTTGCCCATCGCGCGCAACACTTCCGAGATCTCGAACAGCGAGGTCGGGCAGACGTCGGGGCAATGGGTGTAGCCGAAGAAGATCAGGGTCGGCTTGCCCTTGAGGTCCTTGTCGGTAACGGCTTTGCCGTTCTGGTCGGTGAGCTGGAACGGGCCGCCGATCGCGGCGGGCTGCGCCACCTTGCTCACCCCGCCCATGGCCCAGAACAACACGAGCAGACCGACGACGAGGCTTGCGGCGAAGGCGGTCGCGATCACCAGCGGACGGGCGGTGGAGTTCATGAGCGGAAAATTTCCTGTCGCGGGTCAGAAGCAGGCGGCAAAGCCGGTCCTGATCATTTCGAAGAACACCTGGCTGCCGTAGTGGAACCAGAGCGCGAGCGCGCCGATCACGGCGAGCACGCCGACGCCTGCGCCGGCCAACAGCAGCACGGACGGCATCCGGCCGGCAGTGGGCGAATTGTCCTGTATCGGATGGGCGGGGTGCAGTGGTTGAACCATGACAATGATCGGAGCGAAGGCCCCGGTTCCCTGCCTTTCAGATAGGCTTTGGGCCGCCTGCGGGCAAGGCGCCGCCGGCGGGCCAAAGGGATCCCGTCATGCTGAGGATGTCAGTGAAGGAGCTGGCCCCGGGCGGACTCAAGCTGTTCCGCTTGCGGGAGAGACCCGCGCGACGGCTTGACCGCCGAAGCCTGCGCGTCGAGATAGCAGGGCTTGTACATGGACTGGAGCTGCCTGCCCTTCAGAAACAGCATGTGCGGGGTGAGACCGCCGCGCTGGTTGATCCAGCGTTTCACCTGCGAGGGATACATCGCGTAGAGCATCTGGGTCGCCTCGGCATTGGTCACGGCGCGGCCGTTGGTGCCGAAATCCCAGGCCGCATGGAAGCCGAGCGTCGCGTGCGAGGTGACGCAGATGCGGTCGTGAGGAATGGCGCCGAGGACGATGGTGCAGGCCGAGGCGCAGAGACCGTCGATGATGACGGTGTCGCCGGACTGGCGCAGGTCCTGGTATTTGTCGACGTAGGTCCCGATCCGGCCACCGCGATCATCCGCAATCCGGACCACGGCGTGAGAAGCCCCCATACAAGCGATCAGAACAACCGCCGTAAGCAACCCCGTCAGAAGCTTCATTATCCCCCGCCCCAGTCGAAATTCGAATCTGCGTCTCAGGTGGTGATGCGCCGCTAGCGTCTGTCGTAACCAAGGTTTTGTCTAGGCGCGCCGGCTCGCTCAAAACAAATTCAAATCCAGTGTTGCGTCCGCGCTGCACTTTGCAGCCCTTGGCAGCCCTTGGTCCCAAACCTCGGTCCCAAACTGGAACAAGTTAACGATGTCTTACGCGACAAGCCCTTGATCTCAGTTGCAACCGCTGGCTTCAATCCGGACAACTACAGGGGGGAACTTATGGAGGGGGGAATACATGGCTGAGCAGGCGGACGTCATCGTTGTCGGCGCAGGACTATCGGGACTGGTGGCGGCGACCGAGCTCGCGGACGCCGGCAAGCGCGTCATCGTGGTCGACCAGGAGGGCGAGCAGTCGCTCGGCGGCCAGGCGTTCTGGTCGTTCGGCGGATTGTTTCTGGTCAATTCGCCGGAACAGCGCCGGCTTGGCATCAAGGACTCCTTCGCGCTCGCGATGCAGGATTGGCTCGGCACTGCCGGCTTCGACCGCGACGATGACTTCTGGCCACGCAAATGGGCCGAGGCCTATGTGGCGTTCGCGGCGGGCGAGAAACGCGACTGGCTGCGCGCGATGGGCCATCGTATCTTTCCCGTGGTCGGCTGGGCCGAGCGGGGCGGCTATGACGCGATGGGCCACGGCAATTCGGTGCCGCGCTTTCACGTCACCTGGGGCACCGGGCCCGGCATCGTCGAGCCGTTCGAGCGCCGCGCGCGCGAAGCGGCCAAGAGCGGACGGCTAATCTTCAAATTCCGCCATCGCGTCGATGCGCTCTCCATCACCAACGGAACAGTCGATGGCGTCAGCGGCGCCATTCTCGCGCCCGACAATGCCGAGCGCGGCAAGAGCTCGTCGCGCAATGTCGTCGGCGAGTTTGCGCTCAACGCGCAGGCCGTGATCGTCGCCTCCGGCGGCATCGGCGGCAATCATGATCTGGTGCGGCAAAACTGGCCAAAGCGGCTCGGCGCGCCGCCAAAGTTCATGATCTCCGGCGTGCCCGAACATGTCGACGGGCGCATGATCGGCATCACGGAAAAGGCCGGCGCGCGGCTGATCAACCGCGACCGCATGTGGCATTATGTCGAGGGCATTCAGAACTGGTCGCCGATCTGGCCGCGCCACGGCATCCGCATCCTGCCCGGCCCGTCCTCGATGTGGTTCGACGCCACCGGCGCGCGGCTGCCGGCGCCGCTGTTTCCCGGCTCCGACACGCTCGGCCAGCTCCAATACATCATGTCGACCGGCTATGATTATTCCTGGTTCATCCTGACCCAGAGCATCATCAAGAAAGAGTTTGCGCTGTCGGGCTCGGAGCAGAATCCCGATCTCACGGGCAAGAGCTGGCGCATGACCTTGCGCCGCGCCACCAACAAGGGCGCGCCGGCGCCGGTCGAGGCGTTCAAGCGCCATGGTGTCGACTTCATCGTGCGCGACAAGATCGAGGATCTTGTTGCGGAGATGAACAAGCTCGCCGGCAACGACCTGCTGAGGCTTGATGAGGTGAGGATGCAGATCGAAGCGCGCGACCGCGAGATCGCCAATCCCTACGTCAAGGACGCGCAGGTGATGAACATCCACAATGCGCGGCGCTATATCGGCGACAGACTGATCCGCACCGCGTCCCCGCACCGCATCCTCGATCCCGCGCAGGGGCCGCTGATCGCAGTCAAGCTCAACATCCTCACCCGCAAGACGCTCGGCGGCTTCGAGACCGACCTCGACTCGCGCGTGTTCGGCGAGGAAGGCCAGATCATCCATGGGCTCTACGCCGTCGGCGAAGCCGCGGGTTTCGGCGGCGGCGGCGTGCACGGTTATCGCTCGCTGGAGGGCACCTTCCTCGGCGGCTGCCTGTTCTCCGGCCGCAATGCCGGCCGCGCGGCAGCGAAAGCGGTGGGATAAATCATGCGGTGGTGGATGCGCGTCGGAATAATCGTCGCGGGGCTATTCGCCGCAGCGCCGACATCCGCCGACACGATCGAGATCAACGGCGTAAAGCGCTCGTATGTTGTGCAATTGCCGGCGGCACGGCCCGCACCGCTGGTGATCGTGCTGCACGGCAAGACCCAGCGTGGCGCCGACATGATCACGCGGACCGCATGGCCGCTGATCGCCAAACGCGACGGCTTCGCGGTCGTCTATCCCGATGGGCTGAACAATGCCTGGGCCGATGCACGGCCCGAGGAGCGACGCGCCAGCCGCGGCCCGCCGGAGGGCACCGATGACGTCGCCTTCATCGCCAAGCTGGTCGAGAAGCTGGTGGCCGACGGGACTGCGGACGCAAAGCGCGTCTATGTCACCGGCATCTCCAATGGCGGCGCCATGACCATGACGCTCGTCTGTGCGCGCGCCGACCTGTTTGCAGCCGGGGCGAGCGCGGTCATGAACCTCACCGACGAATCGGCTGCGGCCTGCCATCCGTCGCGGCCGCTGCCGATGCTGATGATGAACGGCACGGTCGATCCGCTGATCCCCTACGAGGGTGGCCGCGGCGCAAGCTATTTTGCCGCCGATGGGTTCTGGTCGACCACAAAGACGCTGGCGTTCTGGCGCAACATCAATGGTTGCGATACAAACGATGCGGCGGTGACCGATCTCCCCGACAAGAACCCCGCGGACCAGTCCACGGTCACGCGAATTTCCTCGCATTGCCCGACCGGGCATGACGTCGTGCTCTACCGTGTCAACAATGGCGGACATCGCATGCCCGGGCTGTTTCCCGACGCGCATTTCCCAAAACTCGCGGCCAGCCTGCTCGGCCCCCAGAACGGCGACATCGACGGCGCCGAGACGATCTGGGCGTTCTTCAGCCAGTTTCCGTGAAGCGCCACGCATGCATAGCCGGCGACGCATGCGTGCCGGGCAACGCATGCGTGCCGGGGGTGGCTCAGCGCAAGCCGCTGCGCTAGACAGGGCCGCCATTTACAGGAGATCCCAATGAGCATTCAGCGTTTTGAAACCGGCCCGCGCATGAGCCAGGTCGTCGTGCACGGCAACACCGTCTATCTCGCCGGTGTCGTCGCCAACAACGCCGCCGGCGAAAGCGTGACCAAGCAGACCCAGGACATCCTGGCGACGATCGATGGCCATCTCGCCAAGGCCGGCACCGACAAGTCGAAGCTGCTGTCGGCCACGATCTACATCACCGACATGAAGACGTTCCAGGAAATGAACGCGGTGTGGGACGGCTGGGTGTCGGCCGGCAACACCCCGGCCCGCGCCACCGTCGAAGCCAAGCTCGCGGCGCCACAATACACCGTCGAGATCATGGTCACCGCAGCGAAGTAATTTCGCGCACGATTAGCGCGCGCCTGAAGCGCGATAAAATATCATCGCGCTTCAGATATCTTTTTGGCGCATGATCTTATCGGGAAACCGCTTCACACTTTCCCGGATCATGCGCATGACCTCAGAGGTAATCGATCGGCGCGCGCAAACCTTCGATAGTCACCGTCAGCCGAACCAAACGGCACCATCGAAGGAGAGCATCATGACCGATCCCATCGCCATCGCCCGCCGCTACATCGATCTCTGGAACGAGCGCGCACAAAATCGCCGGCGCGAATTGCTCACCGAGAACTGGACCGCGGATGCGAGCTATGTCGATCCCCTGATGAACGGCGACGGCTATGACGGCGTCGACGCACTGATCGCCGGCGTGCAGCAGCGTTTTCCCGCGTTCAAGTTCAAGCTGATCGGCGAGCCCAACGGCTACGGCGACAATGTGCGTTTTTCCTGGGGCCTCGGCCCTGATGGTGTCGACAGCCCGATCAAGGGCACCGATTTCGCCGTGCTGAAGGGCGGCCGCATCAAGAGCATCACGGGATTTCTGGATCAGGTGCCCGCGGGGGTGTGAGGGGCGTACTGCCTCCTCAATCACAGCCGTCGTCCCGGCGAAGGCCGGGACCCATACCGCGTGATTCATCCATTGCGCGCGGTGGGAGTACCGAACGACTGGTCTTCGTCAAATTACTCCCTGTGGTTATGGGTCCCGGCCTTCGCCGGGACGACACCTTTGATTAGGCGCTTGCTCGGCTTATTCAGCCCACCAACCGATACGCGACCTTCGCATTCACGCCAAACGCTTTGTCGCGCACGCTCGCTCCGAGCTTTGTCAGGCACGCCTCCAGCGCACTCTTGATCTCGCCGTAACTGCCCGCGAGCAAACAAACCGGCCAATCCGAGCCGAAGATCAGGCGATCCTCGCCAAAGCACTTCGCCACATGCGCGACGAATGGAAACAGCCGTTCCGCATCCCAATCATTCCATTTTGCTTCGGTCGCCAGCCCCGAGATCTTGCACCAGACATTGCCGCGGGCCGCGAGTGCGGCGATGCGATCGGCCCATTCCGTACTCCAGCCATCGGCGATCGGCGGTTTTGCGGCATGGTCGAGGACGAAGCGTGCTTGGGGAAAGGCTTTTGCGGTCGCGATCGCGGCCGGCAGCTCGCGGGTGCGGACGAGGAAGTCGTAGGCGAGATCGCGGGTGAACACTGCCTCGAAGCCGCGCTGGACATCCGTGCGCAACAGCCAGTCGGGATCGGGCTCGTCGTGAACCTGGTGGCGAATGCCGACGAGCTTTTCGCCGCCCGGCAGGGCTCGCAGGCGGTCGAGCGTGTCGCCAAGCGAGCCGCTGGTCAGATCGACCCAGCCGACCACACCGATGACCGAAGGCGTGGCACGCGCGATCCGCAAAAATTCCTCGGTCTCCTCCAGCGCGGAGCGGCATTGCACCAGGATGCTCGCCTCGATGCCGTTCGCTTTCAACAGCGGCGCGAGATCGGCGGGGCCGAAGGCGCGGCGAATCGGCGTGAGTTCAGGCGCATCCATCCAGGGATAGTCGGCGCGCGTGGGATCCCAGAAATGCTGGTGGCCGTCGATGATCATGGCTCACGCTCCGCCAGGCAACGGCGCCCGCACGTCGACGAGTTTTCGCGCGCGCAGCTCCTGCCAGAAGGCCGACGGAACCACCTTCTCCGACATCGCGATGTTGTCGGCGACCTCGGCGGCGTTGCGCGCGCCCATCACAGCGACGGTCACGGCCGGATGGGCCATGCAGAACTGGAGCGCGGCCGCCTTCAGCTCGGTGCCGTGCTTGCGGCAGAGCTCGTCGAGCGCGAGCGCGCGCGCAACGAGCACCGCATCGGCGTCCTGATAGTTGAACTTTGCGCCCGTATGCGGATTGGCAAGGATACCGCTGTTGTAGATGCCGCCGAGCAGGATGCCGATGTTCTTCTCGCGGCAGACCGGAAACAGTGCGTCCAGCGCGCCCTGGTCGAGCAGCGTGTAGCGGCCGGCGAGCAGGAAGCAATCGACCGGCACGGCCTCCGCGAAGCGCACAAGCATCTCCGACTGGTTCATGCCTGAGCCTATCGCCTTGACCGTGCCGTCGGCGCGCAGGCGCTGAAGCGCGCGGAAGGCGCCGGTAACGGCGTCGTCATAGTGATCGTCCGGATCGTGCACGAGCAGGACATCGACGCGGTCGAGCCCGAGGCGCATCAGGCTCTCCTCGACCGAGCGCATCACGCCGTCATAGCTGAAGTCGAACACCGGCCGCTCGCGCGACGTGCCCTTGTAATGATCGTCCTCGGCAGCAGTGCCGTCGGGCGCTCGCAGCAGGCGACCGACCTTGGTCGAGATGGCGTAGGATTCGCGCGGCTGTCGCCGCAAGAAAGCGCCCAGCCGCCGTTCCGCCAGGCCAAAGCCATAGAGCGGCGCGGTGTCGTAGAAGCGGATGCCGGCCGACCAGCCCTGCGCGATGGTCGACTCCGCATCGGCATCGCTGACCGGTGCGAACAGACCGCCGAGCGGCGCGGAACCGAGACCGATTGAGGTGACGTCGAGTGAGCCGAGCCGCGATCGTTTCATTCCCATTCCTTCCAGAAGCCAGTGTCTCTCCCGCCTGCGAACGCCGCAAGCGGGAGAGAGCATAGGAGTGTGGGGCTGGCGACACTCCTATTTCAACATCTGCTATTTCAACATCTGCGCGACGTTGTCCTTGGTCACGAGATCGAGGCCGGTGTAGACGATCTCCGGCACCTTCTCGCCCTTCTTGATGGCGAGCAGCGTGTCCATCGCCTTCTCGCCCATCTCGAACGGACGCTGGCCGACCAGCGCATTGGCATAGCCGTCGCGCAGCAGCTCGAGCTGCATCTTCAGCGTATCGGCGACGACGAGGGTGAACTTACCGCTGTCGATGTCCTTCTTGGACCTGGAGGCAAAAGCCTTGAAGCCCTCGGGCGCGAACATCGGCCAGCCGCCGACAGGGACGATTGCGGCGAGGTCGGGCGTCGCGGTGCGCACGTCGGTCATCTGCTGAACCGCGAGCGCGGGATCGTCATTGCAGAAGGTCGGAGAGCCCGCGACCTCGGTCCATTTCGATCCCTTCAGCGCCTCGCGGACGCCATCGACGCGCTCGGCGAGGTTCTTTGCGCCCGGGCCGCCCGAGACCATGGCGTATTTGCCGCCGTCGGGCCGAAGCTTGAGCAATTGCTTGCCGAGCGCGACGCCGAACTCCTTGTTGTTGGTGCCGATGTAGGCGATGCGTTTGGAGCCCGGCGCGTCAGCGTCAAACGTGATGACGGGGATGCCGGCCGCAGTTGCCGCCTCGATCGTCTTGGTCATGGCTGCGACGTCGGCGACCGAGATCGCAAGCCCGTCGACCTTCTGGGTGACGAAGTCCTGGATGATCTGCGCCTGTGTGGCCGGCTCATGCTCGACCGGCCCCTTGTAGATGCACTCGATATTGCCAAGCTCCTTGGCGCGCTTCTGGCAGCCATCGCGCGCAAAGTCGAAGAACGGGTTGTTCATCGCCTTGGGCACGATCACGAAGCGGTAGTTCGCGGCCAACGCCGGCGTCGCCATCATCGCCACGGCGATGCCGGCAAGAAGAATTTTCCTCATCGTCTCCTCCACCCTTTTTCTGACGCCTATCCTCTCAGGATCGTCCGGGAAGCGGATAGGCGACATTTTCGTTGCCATCCCGAAACGACGTCACGTCAAATCATCCGCGAGCGAATACGGTCGACCAGCACCGCCAGGATGATGATCACGCCCACCAGCGTCTGCTGCCAGTAGGAGCTGACCTGCGCGAGCACCAGGCCGTTGCGGATGACCTCGAGCAACACACAGCCGACGATGGCGCCGAGCGGACCGCCGATGCCGCCGGCCAGATTGGCGCCGCCGATCACGGCCGCCGCAATCACGTTGAGCTCGTAGGATGTCGCCATGTTGGCCGGCGCCGAGCCCAGCCAGCCGGAGATGATGATGCCCTGGAGCCCTGCGGCCAGCGCGCAGATCACATAGACCTCGATCTTGACCCGCACGACCGGGATACCGGTCAGCTCGGCCGCCTTCTCGTTGCCGCCGAGCGCAAAGACATGACGGCCAAAGGCACTGTGGTGCAGGATCACGGCCATGACGAGCGCGAGGATCACGAGATAAATGAAGGGCGCGGGCACGCCAAGCACATCACCTGAGGTGATTGCATAGAAATAATCGGCATCAGGTCCGCCTGGAAAACTGCCGCGGCCGTTGGAGACGACATAGCCGAGACCGCGCACGATCGAGAGCATGCCGAGCGTGGTGACGAAGGGCGACAGGCCCAGCACCGCGATGCAGAAGCCGTTGACGAGGCCGGCGATCAGCGCGACGCCGAGCCCCGCCACGACCGAGACCAGCAGGATCAGCCCCGGTGCGTTGGCCAGCACGGTCTTGCCGTCGGCAGCCATATGCACGAACAGCGATGCGCCGAGCCCGCCGGGCGTTGACAGCTCGGTCATGACCATCGAGGTGATCATGGCCGAGAAGCACATCATCGAGCCGACCGAGAGGTCGATGCCGCCGGTGATGATGACGAAGGTGACGCCAAGGGTGGCGATGGCGATGAAGGAAAAATTCTTCGCCACGTTCTGCATGTTGCCTTCGGTGAAGAAATAGGGGCTGGCGAAATGCATGATCACCAGCAGCACCGCCAGCGCCACGAGCACATAGCCGGTCTGGGAAGCGAAGATGCCGCGCTGCCACCATTTGATCTTGCCGACGTTCGAGAAGCTGACCGGGGATTCCAAGGGCATGGCCATTACGCCGCCTCCTTCGCGCCGGTGATGAGGGCGGTGACCTCCTCAGGGGACGTCGTGTCGATCGGTTTGTCGGCCCGCTTCTCGCCGCGGCGCATGACGATCACGCGGTCGCACACCGCGAACACGTCGGGCATGCGGTGAGAGATCAGCATCACGGCGACACCCTGCTCCTTCAGCCGATGAATCAGGCCGAGCACCTGCTCGACCTGGCGGACCGAGATCGCGGCCGTCGGCTCGTCCATCATCACCAGTCTCGCATTGGAGAGCCGCGTCCGCGCGATCGCGACCGCCTGGCGCTGGCCGCCCGACATCTGCTTGACGAGATCATCGGGCCGCGTCTCCGAGCGTAGCTCGCCGAACAATTCCAGCGCACGCGCGGCCATCGCCTTGTGGTCGAGCAAGGCGATGGGTCCGAACTTGCGCTTCAGCTCGCGGCCGAGAAACACGTTGGCCGCCGCCGTCAGATTGTCGGCGAGCGCAAGGTCCTGGTAGACGACCTCGATGCCGACCGCGCGGGCGTCGATCGGCCGGTTGAAATGGACCGCGCTGCCGGCAAAGCGGATCTCGCCATGGGTGGGGCGGAAATTGCCGGCGATGATCTTGACCAGCGTCGACTTGCCCGCGCCGTTGTCGCCCATCAGGCCGACCACCTCGCCCGGAAGCACCTGCATGTCGACACCATGCAGTGCGCGGATTGCGCCGAACTCCTTGCCGATGCCGGAGAGTTCGAGGACCGGTGTTGCGTCAGCACTTGCCATCAGCGACCTCGCTCAGACGTAGCGGTTGACGAGTGATTCCAGATATTCCTGTCGGCCCGAGCGCGGCTGCGGGTCGAAGCCGGGGCTCAGCGCCCGATCGGCGAGATCGGCGAGCGAGCGCTGACCGCCGAGAATGGCCCGGCCCTCAGCGCCGGCCCATCCCTCATAGCGCTCGACGAGCGGCGCGCTGAGAGCACCGGCATCGTGCATGTCAGCGGCGGCGAGGAACGCCCGCGCACAGGCGTCCATCGAGCCGACATGGGCATGGATCAAATCGTCGGGATCGATCGACTGGCGGCGGATCTTGGCGTCGAAATTGAGTCCGCCCGAGGTGAAGCCGCCGCGGTTCAGGAGTTCGTGGAACACCAGCGCCAGTTCAGGCACGTTCATCGCGAACTGGTCGGTGTCCCAGCCCAGCAGATCGTCGCCGCGGTTGATGTCGAGCGAGCCGAACACGCCGAGCGCCTCGGCGAGCACGACCTCGTGATGGAAGGAATGGCCGGCGAGGATGGCGTGGTTCTGCTCGATGTTGAGCTTGACGTCCTTGAGCAGATCGTAGCGCGCCAGGAAGCCGTAGCAAGTCGCGACGTCGAAATCATATTGGTGCTTGGTCGGCTCCTTCGGCTTCGGCTCGATCAGGATCGGGCCCTTGAAGCCGATCTTGTGCTTGTGCTCGACGACGAGCGACACAAAACGACCGAGCTGGTCGAGCTCGCGCTTGAGATCGGTGTTGAGCAGAGTCTCGTAACCCTCGCGACCGCCCCACAGCACGTAGTTCTGGCCGCCGAGCCGGTGCGTCACCTCCAGCGCGGCACGGACCTGGCCGGCGGCATAGGTGAAAATCTCGGGGTCTGGATTGGTCGCGGCGCCCGCCATGTAGCGGCGATGCGTGAACAGATTGGCGGTGCCCCAGAGCAGGCGGACTTTGGCCGATGCCATCTTCGCTTCGAAGAGATCGGCGATCGCGTTGAGATTGGCGACGGATTCGCTGAGCGAAGCGCCTTCCGGCGCGGCGTCGACATCGTGGAAGGTGAAGAAGGGCACGTCCAGCAAACGGAACAGCTCGAAGGCGACATCGGCCTTGGCGCGTGCCATCGCCATCGCATCGGTGCCGTGATGCCAGGGCCGCAGGAAGGTCTCGCCGCCGAAGGGATCGCCGCCCGGCCAGCACAATGAATGCCAGTAACAGACCGCAAAGCGCAAGTGGTCCTCCAGCCTGCGGCCGTGAACCATGCGGTCCTTGTCGTACCAGCGAAAGGCAAGCGTGTTTCCAGCATCCTTGCCGGCAAAGGCGACGGGTGCGTTGGCATCGAAGAATTTGGCGGGCGCGTTCACTTAAAAACTCTCCTTCAACGCGGGATAGAGCTCGTGCCAACGGCGATAGGCCTCGTCGTAGGCACTCACGGTGGATGCGCGGGGCACGAAACTCGCGAGCCGCCGTGGACGCGTGCAGACCTGCGCCGGGCTCTCGCCGGTGACCGCAAGCCGGCCGAGCCGCGCGGCACCGAGCGCCGCGCCGACCTCGCCTTCCTCGACGCGATGGACGGGAATACCGAGCACGTCGGCACAGATCTGCGCCCATAGCGGCGAGCGCGAGCCGCCGCCGACGAGATCGACTTCAGTGATCGGCCCGCTCGCCGCGCTCAGCGCCGCCAGATTGTCCCGCGCAGCGAAGGCGACGCCTTCGAGCACGGCCTGGACCATCTGGCCGCGCCCGGTCGCGCCGCGTAAGCCGACGAAGGCGCCGCTCGCGGCGGCATCGTTGTGCGGCGTGCGCTCGCCGTCGAGATAGGGCAGAAATTTGATCGGGCTCGGGCCATCGACGCGATCGCCGAGCGGCGCCAGCAGCGCTGCCGCCGGCACCTCCATCACGCCGGCAAGCCAGGCGAGCGAAGCCGCCGCCGAGAGCATGACGCCCATCTGGTGCCACAGGCCGGGCAGCGCGTGGCAGAACGCATGCACGGCCGAGGCCGGCGCCGGCGCAAAGCGATCGGTGACGCGGAACACCACACCTGAGGTTCCCAGTGACAGAAACGCATCGCCGGGCGCGATCGCGCCAAGCCCGATCGCGCTCGCCGCGCAATCACCAGCGCCGCCGGCGACCACGACATCCTTCGCCATGCCCCAGCGCTGTGCGAAGTTCGGCGCCAGCACCGCGCTGGCCTCGCTGCCTTCGACGAGGCGCGGCATGTGATGGAGATCGAGCCCGGTGGCATTGAGCAGCTCCGCCGACCAGCGGCGCTGGCCGACATCGAGCCACAGCGTGCCGGCGGCGTCCGACATGTCCTCGACCATCTCGCCGGTGAGGCGGTAGCGGACATAGGCCTTCGGCAGCAGCACCTTTGCCGTGCGTTCGAAGATGTCCGGCTCGTGCCGCGCGACCCACATCAGCTTCGGCGCGGTGAAGCCGGGCATCGCCAGATTGCCGGCGATGGCATGCAGTGACGGACAGCGCCGCTCGAGCTCGCCACATTCGGCCTGCGAGCGGCCGTCATTCCAGAGGATCGCGGGCCGCAGCGGCCGCCCGTCCACACCTAACAGCGTCGCACCATGCATCTGGCCTGATAGCCCGATGCCTCGCACCTGCGCGACCTCGTGCGGATGGCGCGCCGAGAGATCATCGACCGCGCCGATCGCTGCATCGACCCAGGCGTCAGGATCCTGCTCGGACCACAACGGCGCGGGATGCGACAGCGCAAGCTCGCGGGCCGCCGTCGCGACGATCGCGCCGGCTTCGCTCACGAGCACCGCCTTCACACCGGACGTGCCGATGTCCATTCCGAGATACACGCCTCGTCCTCCCTTGCTGGCCCGGCTGGCGATCTCCGTCGCCTGTTCCGCGGGCCGTCCTCACAAATCCACGCTGCCGTTACGGCAGATTGTCCCGCATCACGATGTCGATCCTGATCTTCTCCTGTTCGCGCAAGATCGGCTCGCCGCGGGCGAGCGCGAGCAGCACGCGCACGGCGGCGCGCGCCTCATGTCCCGGATTCTGCGAGATCGCGGCATCCATCACGCCCTGCAACAACAGCCGGCGCGTCAGTGCGGTGACGTCGTGGGCGACGAACACCACCTGCTGGTCGCGGCCGGCCTCGCTCAACGCATTGGCAACGCCTTGTGTGCCGGCACCGACGTTATAAAGACCGACAATGTCAGCATGCCTGCCGAACAGCCGCGCCAGGAGCTGCTCGGAACGGCCGTCCTCGTCGCGCCCTTCCAGCACCGGCAGCACGGCAAGGTCAGGAAATTCCGAGGCCATCACCTGATTGAAGCCAAAAATGCGCTCGGCATGGTCGCGCAAGCCCTGCGAGCCGGCGACGATCGCGACCTTGCCGGACCTTTGGCCGACCAACCGCCCGACCAGTGCGCCGGCGGTGCGGCCGGCTGCGATGTTGTCGATGCCGACATAATGGTGGCGGCGCGACGACGGCACGTCCGAGACCAGCGTCACCACCTTGGTGCCGGCGTCGACGAGATCGTCGATCGCGGCGCGAACGCCGGGATGGTCGAGCGCCACCACGGCAACGCCGTCGTAGTCTTCCGACAAGGCCTCCAGCGAGGCGGCAAGCACGGACGGATCGAACACGTCGGTTGCGATCATCTCGACATTGAGGCGGCGGGCCGAGAGCCAGGCCGACATCTCGCCGAGATAGGCCTCGATCTGCTGCATGAATGGATTTGGCCCCGAGGGCATCACGAAGGCGAAACGGCGGGCGCGGCCGCGGGCCAGCTCGGCGGCGGCCACATGCGGCTGGAACGCGTTGCGCGCGATCGTCTCCTTGACACGGCGAACCGTATCCGGCCGCACGCCGGGGCGGTTGTGCAGGACGCGGTCCACCGTCGCGAGGCTGACGCCGGCCTCGCGGGCGATGTCCTTCAGCGTCAGCGCGGCAGTGGTGAGAGCGTCCTCGGCCATGGCTGAAGGCTAGCAGAGGTGTTTTGAGGTACGCAACTCATTTTGAGGGGCAAGGGGAGGAATGGCGACATTTCGAGCCGCGGTTGCACCGGGGCCGGGGCCTCAGCCGCCAGTCAGATCGAGCGTCAGGAACAGGCTGTTGCGATCCTCGGCATAACCTTCGAACGGGCCGCAAAGCACAAAACCGTGCGCCTGGTAGAGCGCGTGCGCGGGTTTAAAATAGTCCCATGAGCCGGTCTCGAGGCTGAGCCGCTTCAGGCCGCGCGCGCGACCCTCGGCAATGATGTGGCGGAGCATCTCGCCGCCGAAACCGCGCCGTCGCGTGGTTTGCAGCGTGTGCATCGACTTCACCTCGCCATGCGCAGCCGAGAGCATCTTCAGCGCACCGGTGGCGACCAGTGTCTCACCGTCCCAGCCGGTCCAGAACGCGACGTCGGGCGCGCGAAGTCCGGCGAGATCGAGCGCATGCGCACTGCCCGGCGCGGTCTGTGCCCGCGCAGCCGTGGCGTGATGATCGAGCAGCGCGACGACGCGCGGATCAAAGGTGTCGCCGGTGCGGATCTGCATCGTCACGGCCTCACCTCACTCGCAAGCCGTTTCTGCATCAGGACCAGATTGAGCCAGCGGCCGAACTTGCAGCCGACCTCCGGCATGCGGCCGACCTCGGCAAAACCGAGCGAGGCATGCAAGCCAATCGAACCGGTGTTGGCGGCCTCGATGGCGGCGATCATCGTATGCTTGTTCATGGCGGTGGCGCGCTCGATCAGCGCGGCCACCAGGCTGCGGCCGATGCCCGCCCTGTGGTGCCGCTCGTCGACATAGACGGAGTTTTCCACGGTGTGGCGATAGCCGGGCCACGGGCGGAAATCGCCGAACGAGGCGAAGCCGACAACATCCCTGCCCTTCATCGCAACCAGGATGGGATAGCCGGCCTGCTGTCTTGCGCGGATCCACTCGCGTCGGGAGTCGAGATCGACTGCGCCGTCGGTCCAGACCGCCGTGGTGTTGAGCGCAGCGTAATTGTAGATGGCGAGGATGTCTCCGGCGTCCTCCAGCGTGGCGTCCCGCACGATCAGCGACATCACATTTTCCCGTAAGAGGTACCGCGCCGCGTGATGACGACGTAGCGCGAATCCTGCTTGGTTTCGTTCTCGAAGGTCACGGAGCGCATCACATCGAAGTCGAGACAGTCGCCCTCGCGCAAGCGCACCGCCTTGGCGTCGATATGCACGCAGACCGCGCCCTCCAGCATCAGCAGCTGCTGGGTGAAGGCGTTACGACCCCAGGGGCTGTAGGACACGCGTGCGCCGGCCGGCAGATCGACGACGATGATCTCGATCCCGCTCGCCGCATCGGCCGGCGAGGCATGACGCCGCCGGTAACCGCTGTCGGGATCACGCCATTGCGGCTGGTCGGCAAGCCGCGTCAGCCGCTCCGGGGGCTTCTCCGAGAGTGCGACGACGTCGCTGAGCGAGACATCGAGCGCCGAACAGAGCTTGTTGAGCAGCGCCGCCGTGGCACTGCTCTGCGCCCGTTCCACCCGCCCGATCATGGCCCGGCTGACACCGGAGCGCGCCGCAAGTTCGTTCAAGGTCATGCCGGCCTGCGTCCTCAGCGTCTTCAATCGGCGACCGATCGCGCGGTCGAGTTTCTGCTGGTCCATGGTCTTCATCCGAATTGCCCGACACGAGGACCGCACCCGCCGGGGCGACAAAAATCTTAAGCCGGACGGGCCGCGCGTGCCGGGGGTGATTGTCTAATATATTAGAATCTTTGCGGAGCCCGTAAGGCCGATTAAGATGCGCCCAACCAGATGACCGGGAGGCGATGACATGAGCGGGCCGACGCAGCGGACGATCAAGGCCAACGGCATTGCCCTCAACGTCGCCGAACAGGGCAAGGGGCCGATGGTGCTGCTCTGCCACGGCTTTCCGGAAGGCTGGTACTCCTGGCGTCATCAGCTCGAGGCACTGGCTGCGGCCGGCTACCACGCCGTTGCGCCCGACATGCGCGGCTACGGCAAGAGCGACCGGCCGGAGGCGATCGATCAGTATACGATCCTTCACATGGTCGGCGATCTCGTCGGCGTGCTCGACGCCTTCGAGGCAAAGGACGCCGTCATCGTCGGCCACGATTGGGGTGCAACGATCGCCTGGCACACGGCGCGCTTGCGGCCCGATCGTTTCCGCGCCGCCGCCATCCTCAGCGTACCCTATCGCCCGCGCAGCCCGGTGCGGCCGACCAGCGTCATGCCGCAGACAGCCGATGCGCAGTTCTATCAGCTGTACTTCCAGGAGCCGGGTGTAGCCGAGGCGGAGTTCGAGGCGGACCCGCGGAAAACGCTGGGCGCCATGCTGTTCGGCGGTTCCGGCGAAGGAGCGGCGGCGATCCGCGCCAATGCTGAGCGTCAGGGGCGGACCGCTGGCGTCGGCATGGTCTCGCGCAAGGACGGCATGTTGCCAAAGGTGCCGGTGCCACTGCCATCATGGCTGAGCGTCGCCGATCTCGACTATTACGGCGCCGAGTTCGCCCGCAGCGGCTTTCGCGGGCCGCTCAACTACTACCGCAACATCGATCGCAACTGGGAGCTGATGGGCGCCTTCGAGGGCGTGAAGGTGGTCGTGCCTTCGCTCTACATCGCCGGCGACCACGACATGGTCATCGCCTTCCCCGGCGCCGCCGAGCACATCGCCAACATGAAGCAGCTTGTGCCGCAGCTGCGCGAGATCAAGATGCTGCCGGGCTGCGGACACTGGACGCAGCAGGAGCGGCCGAGGGAGGTGAACGCTGCGCTCGTGGAGTTTTTGCGGAGCCTGTCGGGTTAGCCGCACGGCTTAGTCACGTGCCGTCTCCCAAGTACTTTCGCTCGTAGTTCCTTGTTCGATCGTCCGCTTGGAAGGCATAGCAGACGCGTCGAAATAGCCAGTCCAGCTTTCTCCATTGCGGCTCGCCAAGCGGCTTGGTGATCTCACGGCGCAGAGCTCTTATTATGGATATGCCTGCTTGGCGCTCGTCTATGACCTTACTCGTCCCCACTCTTTCCTGCTGCACTCGCCAATTCAGTAGAAACAGAGGGGTGAAGGGGTCGATGAAAGTCAGACCATCTTCTGTTGCCATGAAGGGAGGCAGCACTCCAAAAGTATCGCCGATGTCTGGATCGAGAATGATCCGGGGATAAATTGCTCGTTGGCTTTCAAGTTCATAGGCCCTGTTGAGCGCTGGTCCGAAGACGACAAGGTCATCATGGACTAGATCACCAATCGTTATGGCCCCTCGAATGAGAAGGCCCGACCACGAGGCGATCACTTGCATGTAGCCCAATCTGAAGAGGAGCAGATGAAAGTTTGGCCCCTCAACTGGTTCGGAGATTATGACGTTGTCTGAGAAGCTTGTGATCTGTGTCTTGAAGCCTCGGTTTTGAATTTGCGAGCCGCTGAGAAGGGACCAGCCGGTGAGGAAGGCAAACCCTCGCATACAGTTTGGAGAGCAGGGTTCTCTCTAACAGGAGCCCAGCTTGTCGATGCGCTTTTGATGGCGGCCGCCCTCGAATGCCGTGCTCAGGAACTCTTCGACGCATTCTTTCGCCACCGCCTCGCCGATCATCTGTCCGCCCATCGCCAAGACATTCGCGTCATTGTGCTGGCGGCACAGCCGCGCGCCCGTGACATCATGGACGAGCGCGCAACGAATATGCGCATGGCGGTTGGCCGCGATCGAGATGCCGATGCCTGATCCGCAGATCAGAATGCCACGTGCGGCCTTGCCGTCCCTGATGGCGTCGGCGAGCTTACCGGCGAAATCGGGATAGTCGACGGACTCGGCGTTATCAGTGCCCAAGTCCAGCCACGCGACATCGGGCAGAGCGACTTTCAGGGCTTCCTTGAGGGCAAAGCCCCCGTGATCACAGGCAATGGCGACGGTATCGAGCATTCCCATGCCCTCAGGATGCGATTTGGAGCGGGCGAAGGGAATCGAACCCTCGTATGCAGCTTGGGAAGCTAGCCGTTTTTTCGTCCGGCCAACGGCTTAGCTGCAAAACCGAGCATATCGGCCCTCAATGCTATCAATCGGTTATATCGGAAATGCAAAACAAACCGGCACGAGAGGAGATCACTTTTCGTCTCGTGTGGTCGGAGGAGAGCCTATGACCGACCAAACGAAACCCGATTGGAAGCCGCTCGTCCCCATCTTGCGACAGGTCATCTTCGCCAACCGCATATACCTGACGGAGCACGAACAACAGGTTTTGACGTTCATTTTCCAGCGCACCCGCATGTTTGGCAAAGCTTGGGAGGCAATCCCATTGAGGCATTTCATAGGTGGAATCTGGAGCCGAGACGCTGGAAACACTTGTTCTCGGCTTCGCATGAAGGCCAACAACGTAATTGCCGCCTACAAAGGACTTCAGGCGAAAGATCTAATCGAAATCCGCGACCATCCGACCGAAGCATCGCAATATCGAACTGTAGAACCGAGCGAGGTCGCGAGGCACGACATCATCGGCTTTATAAACAGGAACCAACCGAAGCTAATGGCTTCAATTCTTGTTGAGCTACGGCGAAACAAGGGTCGACTTCCGCCAGCTTTCAGCAAGCTCCTTGAAGTACTACCCAAAGGACATGATCTCCACCGCCCAAAGCACAAGACCGGCAGTGGTATCCGCCCGGATAGTCTTTCGGTATCCCTCGGGACAGATCTCTCGCTATCCCGAGGGATGCAACCTACTAATAAACAGATTGGTAGACTGAAAAGACGGAATTCTAATATCGCGCCCGCAGGCGCCAAACTGACTTTTCCCACGACCACTAAGGAAAGATCAAAGTTTCGAATCATTCCGCTAACAACGGCAGCGGCGCAGTTTCGAAAGGAGCAAAGCCTGCACCTAGCTTTGCTGGAAGCCTCATCCTAGCAAGATGAAAGACGCATGCGCGGAGTACCCAAATTCGATGTCCTTACATTGCAAAAACATTGGGACCAAGGAATGCAGGCTCGTTGGCCAGATGGTCACGTGAACCCACCTCCTCGTGCGTTCCGAAACCTGAAGCTTGCAATCGAACAGGGCGGCCTGCCAGCGGAAGACTTGCCCCCACTTCTCACCTGGACCATTTCAAGCTGGAGCCAGTTGCGGTCCAATGTGTTTTCATTCGACTGGAAGAAACCGTACGGTCCTCCAGCTCCGGACCTCGACTTCATCATTAAGAAGCTTCCAGCCATCTACCAAAGCTTCCTGCGGGCGCGCGAGGTAGCGCGGCCGATCAACGAGCCACGACGCTTGCCGCGCTCCGGCGCTTCGCCTGCCAGACCTGACTTTGCCGCAGGCGAAGCTGCTCGAATACGGTTGGGCATGCCTGAATGGGACAAGTGAAGGGAGCGACCGACCAGCATTGCTCAGCCAGATAGGCCTACAAGGGGTCCCGAGACGCGCCCATGAGTTTGAATGAATGCTCTGGCACCTCTCCCTTCACTTCCAAAGGGGCGCGAAAATGCAAGAAATGTGATCTTTTGCGAGGACGAAACTGTTGTAAGCGCTGTTCAGCGGCCACCTACCGGATGATGGGGTGATCTGCGAGTCTGCGGTTCGATTTGGACCGTTAGGCTTAGAATGGACACAGTGCATACTGCTATCACGGAGCCGGTACGGCGGCTTGAGGTCTTCACCGGCGCCGGCCGTCGGCGGAAGTGGAGCGACGAGGACAAGGCGCGGATCGTCGCGGAGATTGTGGCGAGCGGCGACTCGGTCTGTTCGGTAGCCCGACGGCATGGATTGTCACCGCAGCAGTTGTTTGGCTGGCGACGTCAGTTGCGAGAGGCAGCAGGCGGTCATTCCGAAATAGAAGAAGTGCAGTTTGTGCCGGCGGTGGTGGATGTCGCAGTGCCGGCGCCTGCTCTTGGCCGGGAGCGCAAAGTGGCGCGCTGCAAACCCAAACCGGATGTCCGAACTTGCCGTTGCGATGCCGGGATCATCGAGATCGAAGTCGACGGCATCACGATCCGGGCCGGTCGTGGTGCGGACACGGCAATGATTGCGTCGATCGTCCAGGCGCTGAAGGCGAGCCGGTGATCGGTCCGTCGGGTGCGGTCCGGGTGATGGTGGCGACCAAACCGGTGGACTTCCGCAAGGGGATGGAAGGGCTTGCGACCCTGGTGCGCGAGAGCATGGGGGCTGACCCATTCTCGGGAGCTGTCTATGTGTTCCGTGCCAAGCGGGCGGATCGGATCAAGCTGGTGTTCTGGGACGGAACGGGTCTGTGCCTGTTCGCCAAACGGCTTGAGGATGGGATCTTCCGCTGGCCGAAGATCGAGGACGGCGTGATGCGTCTGTCGGCGGCGCAATTGTCGGCGCTGTTGGAAGGGCTCGACTGGCGGCGTGTCCACGAGGTACGGGAGACGCCAGCGCCAACGCAAGCCGGATAGTTGTTGGCAGCGCTGCGGCGAAGTGAATCAGGGGCATCGAGCGCGTCGCCAGATGGCGGCGAATATGCTCTGAATTGCGTGTGAGCGACGCCCTGCCTGACGATCCCGAGACGCTGAAAGCGATGCTGCTTGCCGAGCGGTGCGAGAGCGAACGGCTGCGTCAGATCATCAAGGAATTGCAGCGGCATCGGTTCGGCCGGCGGGCAGAGACCTTGCCTGAAGATCAGATGCTGCTGGGCCTGGAAGATGTCGAGCAGGTCGCAGCGTACAGCGAGACGGCGCAGGACGTCAGCGCACCTGAAAGCCGTGAGGCTCGGGCTCGCAAGCGCCGGATCAACCGTGGCGCCTTGCCAGCGCACTTGCGGCGGATCGAGGTCGTCGTCGATATCGACAATAAGATCTGCTCCTGTTGCCAGGGCGAGTTGCACCGGATCGGCGAGGATAGAAGTGAGCGGCTGGACCTGGTCCCGGCGCAGTTCCGGATCCTCGTCACCCGGCGTCCCAAATACGCCTGCCGGGCTTGCGAGGACGGTGTCATGCAGGCGCCGGCCCCGGCCCGGCTGATCGAGGGTGGTCTGCCGACCGAGGCCACCGTCGCCCAGGTCCTGGTCTCCAAATATGCCGATCACCTGCCACTCTACCGGCAGGCGCAGATTTACGCCCGCCAGGGCATTGAGCTTGATCGTTCGACGCTGGCGGACTGGGTGGGACAGGCAGCCTTCCATCTGCGCCCGTTGCATGAGCGGCTCCTTGGCAAGCTCAGGCAGCGGCCAAAGCTGTTCGCCGACGAGACGACGATGCCGGTGCTCGATCCCGGCCGCGGGCGCACCAAGACCGGTCAGCTCTGGGCCTATGCGGCGGACGACCGGCCATGGGGCGGTGCCGATCCGCCGGGCGTCGCCTATGTCTATGCGCCCGACCGCAAGGCCGACCGACCGATCGCTCATCTGGCAGGCTTCAAGGGGATCCTGCAGGTCGACGGCTATGCCGGCTATGGCAGGCTCGCCGAGCGTGGCAACGTTCAGCTTGCATTCTGCTGGTCGCACATGCGGCGTAACTTCTACGAACTTGCCACCCCCGGTCCTGCGCCTATTGCGAGCGAGGCGCTCAAGCATATCGCCGAGTTCTATGCCATCGAGAAGGACATCCGCGGCCGCAGCGCCGAGGAACGTCGTCTCGTTCGACAACAGAAAAGCCGGCCGCTGGCGGAAGCCTTCGAGCTGTGGCTCCGCGCAAAGCTCGCGTTGATCAGCCAAAAGGGCAAGCTGGCAGACGCCATCCGTTATGCGCTCTCACGCTGGGATGGCCTGACGGGCTTCATCGATGATGGCCGTATCGAGCTCGACAATAACGCCGTCGAGCGCTCGATCCGTCCGATCACGTTGAACCGTAAAAATGCGCTGTTCGCAGGCTCCGACGGCGGTGCCGAGCACTGGGCCACCATCGCCTCCCTGGTCGAAACCTGTAAGCTGAACGACCTCGATCCGCTTGCCTACCTGACCGACGTCCTCACCAGGATCGTCAATGGTCATCCGAATAGCGAGATCGATCAGTTGCTTCCGTGGGCCTATTGCCGTCACGACCTCAGAGCTGTGGCCTGAAAACAGCGCTTAC
>NZ_JYMS01000033.1:0-17496 GCF_000938285.1 Bradyrhizobium sp. LTSP857
GTAAGCGCTGTTTTCAGGCCACAGCTCTGAGGTCGTGACGGCAATAGGCCCACGGAAGCAACTGATCGATCTCGCTATTCGGATGACCATTGACGATCCTGGTGAGGACGTCGGTCAGGTAGGCAAGCGGATCGAGGTCGTTCAGCTTACAGGTTTCGACCAGGGAGGCGATGGTGGCCCAGTGCTCGGCACCGCCGTCGGAGCCTGCGAACAGCGCATTTTTACGGTTCAACGTGATCGGACGGATCGAGCGCTCGACGGCGTTATTGTCGAGCTCGATACGGCCATCATCGATGAAGCCCGTCAGGCCATCCCAGCGTGAGAGCGCATAACGGATGGCGTCTGCCAGCTTGCCCTTTTGGCTGATCAACGCGAGCTTTGCGCGGAGCCACAGCTCGAAGGCTTCCGCCAGCGGCCGGCTTTTCTGTTGTCGAACGAGACGACGTTCCTCGGCGCTGCGGCCGCGGATGTCCTTCTCGATGGCATAGAACTCGGCGATATGCTTGAGCGCCTCGCTCGCAATAGGCGCAGGACCGGGGGTGGCAAGTTCGTAGAAGTTACGCCGCATGTGCGACCAGCAGAATGCAAGCTGAACGTTGCCACGCTCGGCGAGCCTGCCATAGCCGGCATAGCCGTCGACCTGCAGGATCCCCTTGAAGCCTGCCAGATGAGCGATCGGTCGGTCGGCCTTGCGGTCGGGCGCATAGACATAGGCGACGCCCGGCGGATCGGCACCGCCCCATGGCCGGTCGTCCGCCGCATAGGCCCAGAGCTGACCGGTCTTGGTGCGCCCGCGGCCGGGATCGAGCACCGGCATCGTCGTCTCGTCGGCGAACAGCTTTGGCCGCTGCCTGAGCTTGCCAAGGAGCCGCTCATGCAACGGGCGCAGATGGAAGGCTGCCTGTCCCACCCAGTCCGCCAGCGTCGAACGATCAAGCTCAATGCCCTGGCGGGCGTAAATCTGCGCCTGCCGGTAGAGTGGCAGGTGATCGGCATATTTGGAGACCAGGACCTGGGCGACGGTGGCCTCGGTCGGCAGACCACCCTCGATCAGCCGGGCCGGGGCCGGCGCCTGCATGACACCGTCCTCGCAAGCCCGGCAGGCGTATTTGGGACGCCGGGTGACGAGGATCCGGAACTGCGCCGGGACCAGGTCCAGCCGCTCACTTCTATCCTCGCCGATCCGGTGCAACTCGCCCTGGCAACAGGAGCAGATCTTATTGTCGATATCGACGACGACCTCGATCCGCCGCAAGTGCGCTGGCAAGGCGCCACGGTTGATCCGGCGCTTGCGAGCCCGAGCCTCACGGCTTTCAGGTGCGCTGACGTCCTGCGCCGTCTCGCTGTACGCTGCGACCTGCTCGACATCTTCCAGGCCCAGCAGCATCTGATCTTCAGGCAAGGTCTCTGCCCGCCGGCCGAACCGATGCCGCTGCAATTCCTTGATGATCTGACGCAGCCGTTCGCTCTCGCACCGCTCGGCAAGCAGCATCGCTTTCAGCGTCTCGGGATCGTCAGGCAGGGCGTCGCTCACACGCAATTCAGAGCATATTCGCCGCCATCTGGCGACGCGCTCGATGCCCCTGATTCACTTCGCCGCAGCGCTGCCAACAACTATCCGGCTTGCGTTGGCGCTGGCGTCTCCCGTACCTCGTGGACACGCCGCCAGTCGAGCCCTTCCAACAGCGCCGACAATTGCGCCGCCGACAGACGCATCACGCCGTCCTCGATCTTCGGCCAGCGGAAGATCCCATCCTCAAGCCGTTTGGCGAACAGGCACAGACCCGTTCCGTCCCAGAACACCAGCTTGATCCGATCCGCCCGCTTGGCACGGAACACATAGACAGCTCCCGAGAATGGGTCAGCCCCCATGCTCTCGCGCACCAGGGTCGCAAGCCCTTCCATCCCCTTGCGGAAGTCCACCGGTTTGGTCGCCACCATCACCCGGACCGCACCCGACGGACCGATCACCGGCTCGCCTTCAGCGCCTGGACGATCGACGCAATCATTGCCGTGTCCGCACCACGACCGGCCCGGATCGTGATGCCGTCGACTTCGATCTCGATGATCCCGGCATCGCAACGGCAAGTTCGGACATCCGGTTTGGGTTTGCAGCGCGCCACTTTGCGCTCCCGGCCAAGAGCAGGCGCCGGCACTGCGACATCCACCACCGCCGGCACAAACTGCACTTCTTCTATTTCGGAATGACCGCCTGCTGCCTCTCGCAACTGACGTCGCCAGCCAAACAACTGCTGCGGTGACAATCCATGCCGTCGGGCTACCGAACAGACCGAGTCGCCGCTCGCCACAATCTCCGCGACGATCCGCGCCTTGTCCTCGTCGCTCCACTTCCGCCGACGGCCGGCGCCGGTGAAGACCTCAAGCCGCCGTACCGGCTCCGTGATAGCAGTATGCACTGTGTCCATTCTAAGCCTAACGGTCCAAATCGAACCGCAGACTCGCAGATCACCCCATCATCCGGTAGGTGGCCGCTGAACAGCGCTTACGGAACATTCTTAGCTACCCGATCCGCAACGACTCGAGACAAAGCCAGGCCAATGATAAGGACGAGCATAAAACGAGCGACCTGCTGCGCCATAACAAACCCGACATCGACAGTGGTGGATGCCGCAATAATTGCGACCGAGTCTGCCCCGCCCGGGCTGGTGGCAAGTTAGGCTGTCAAAGGATCGATATCGAAAGCTTCGACGAGAGCGAAGGCCAATCCGAAACCAATCGGTCGTTCGCCTCCCATTTTTTAATAACACGCTCCGTCTTTTAAAGAACACGCTCCATCGAAATTTAATCCCGATCATTAATTTCCAATTCGGCGATAAATATCAATTTGGGCGACGGCAGGGAATTGCGGCTGCGCGACATAAATCTCCATGCTCGGGTCAATAAATCGTCTCAAAAAAGGCGCGTGCGAATTCGAAACCACGTTCCTAATGGGGCGGCTAAGAACCAGATCAAAGTTGGACTGAGCCGCGAAGTATCAAATGGTCTGCGCGTAAAATCTAGTTTGCGCGTGCATTGCTCAGGGATGGACAAACATGGCAATTGCTGGATTTCCAGACGCGAATAGCACCGGTCTTCCTCATGGCGTTATCCTGACTGCGTCGGGCGACGTGACTGTCACTCAGCCAGGCACCGTCATCAACGCTCTCGATGTCAAAGGCACGATTTGGGTCATGGCCGATAACGTCACGATTCAAAACAGCCGCATAACGTCTACCGATTGGACAGGCATCTGGATCAAGCAAGGCATCACAGGAACTGTCGTCAAGGATAGCGAGATTCTAAACGTTGGAAGCAGTCAAGATGGCGCGAACGGCATTGTCGGTTCCGGCACATTCCTGCGCAACGATATCCATAACGTGGAGAATGGCATTATTGCCACCGGCTCGAGCCTTATCCAGGACAATTATATCCACGACATGAATGCGCCGAACGTGCGTCTCGGCACGTCATTGGGTGGTCCGCACTACGATGGCATCGAGATCGACGGCGGCGTTTCTGACGTCGTTATTCGGCACAACACCGTCATCAACGAGAACAGCTGGGTCTCGGCCGTGATGATCAATAATGACTTCGGTCCGGTCTCCAACATTCAGGTGGACGGCAACTATCTTGCGGGGGGCGGCTACACCCTTTACTCCGACGGCAGTTTCAGCAGCACCGACAAGATTTCCGGCGTCCAATTCACCAACAACGAACTTGGTGAGGGCAAGTGGGGTTACTATTACTTCAAAGGCAACACGCCCGTCCTGTCAAACAACGACGAGCTCGGCACGGGATGGCAGACGTCTCCGACAACGCCACCCTCAACGCCCACTATCCCGGCAACGCCGACCATCTCATCCTGGTCACCCGATACGGGCAAGACCGGCGACGGCATCACCGACGCCAGCAAGGTCAGCCTGCACGGGACCGCTGTCGCAGGCAGCACCATCAAGGTCTATGACGGCTCGACGCAGATCGGGTCGACGACTGCGACTTCGAGCGGCAGCTGGGACTACATCACCCAGGTCCTGAGTGACGCAAAGCACGCGCTGACGGCGACTGCGACCAACTCGTCGGGCAAGACCAGCGTGGCGTCGGCTGCGGTGACCGTCACCGTCGACACCAAGGCACCGGCTGCACCGACGATCGCGAGCGATACCGTCAACACTGCCCATCAGGTCGTGATGTCGGGGACTGCTGAAGCGAACAGCGCGATCAAGGTGTTCGACGGAACGACGCAGGTCGGCACCGCGACGACCAACTCGAGCGGCGCGTGGAGCGTCACGACGTCCGCCCTGTCGTCCGGTTCGCACGCGCTGACGGCGAAGGCGACCGACGTTGCGGGCAACGTCAGTGCTGCGTCGACGGCCATACATCCGGTCATCGGCTCGGGAACCTCGGGCTCCACCGGTTCGGGCACGGGCACCACTGCGCCTGCCGCGCCGAAGATCGCCTCTTTCTCGACCGACAGCGGTGTCGCCGGTGACCACATCACCAGCGACAAGACACTGACCCTGGCGGGGACTGCCGCTGCCAACAGCACGGTCAAGGTGTTCGACGGCAAGACCCAGCTCGGCGTCGTCACGGCGGACGCCAGCGGAGCATGGCACTACGCGACTGCTGCGCTGGCCGACGGCAAGCACAGCTTCACTGCAACGGACACGGCCTCTGGCGTCACCAGCAAGGCATCGACTGCGCTGGATGTCACGGTGGATACTGCTGCTCCGCATGCTCCGGTTCTGTTGAGCGATCCGACCACGCATAACCGCGCAACGGTGTCCGGAACGGCGGAGGCGGGGAGCTCGATCAAGCTTTATGAGGGCACGACCCTGCTTGGCACGGCGACCGTCGCAAGTGACGGCGACTGGAGCGTGACGACCTCGAATCTCAAGCACGGGTCCCACACCTTCACTGCGACAGCCACCGACGCTGCCGGCAACACCAGCATCTTGTCGCAGCCGATCGACCCCCCGATCGGCTCGCACGGCGCCAACGGCACCTCGACGGTGGAAGTCACCAATGTGCGTCAGCATTGGGATCACACCGCAACGATCAAGGGCACTGCCGATCCCAACAGCCAGATCAAGCTGTCGGACAGTACGACCTCGGTCGGTTCGGTTACGACGGGTGCCGACGGCAAGTGGAGCTTCCAGACCTCCGACCTGTCGGGCAAGTCCCACGCCTTTGCCGCGGAGCAGGTCGACACCACGGGCCACGTGGTCGGGACCAGCTCGGGCGAGGCGATCATCGGCACGGGCCGCAGCAATACGCTGACCAGCACCTCGGGCAACGACGTCATGGTCGGCAAGGCGGGTGCTGATACCTTCGTGTTCGCGTCGAACTTCGGCCAGGACGTCATCAAGGACTTCGCTGCCCGCGGACCGGCTCACGACACGGTTCAGTTCAGCAAGGGCGTGTTCGACACCTTTGCGAGCGTTCTCTCCCACGCGGCCCAGTCAGGCGGCGACGTTGTCATCGCGACGGGGAGCGACGCCCTCACGCTGAAGAACACGCAGCTCGACAAGCTGAACAGCCACGACTTCCACTTCGCGTAAGGGACGAGCTGCTCAGCGAGCGCCAAAAGCCAGCTAGCCGGCGGTGGTGTTGCTGCCGGCAAGCGGCGCCGTGGCGACGCCGCAGCAATAGCTCGGTTCGACTTGGCTGACTGTTCCGGGTCCCGCGGGCGAGAGTTACGAAGGCGAGGCCGCGGCAGCGGGAATACAAAGCAAGGTGTTCGATTGGCGCGCCTCGCGGTGGAGCTGGGCAAGGACGACGCTGTCGCGCTCACGAGGGGCGAACAATGCGCTCGGTCGCGTTGACTGGAACGTCGTCCGTTCCCACAGATTACGGTGACAGTGCAAAAACGAAATCGCAGTGTAATTGTCACAGCTGGGCGGCAGCCGCTACGAGCATTGCTTGAGGCCAAAGTTAGTTCGCCGATTGTGTTCGCCATTCTGAGCGATCCGATCAGCGATGGATTTGTACAAAGTCTGGCGCGGCCTGGCGGAAATGTCACCAGCCCTTCCAAAGCGATTACAAATCTTGAAGGAGGGTGTGCCAAGTATCACAAAAGTCATGCTGTTACATGACCCGACCATGGGCTCGACCATTGGCTTGGAACAAGCGAAATCGAGCGCGAGCGGGCTAGGGCTCGAAATATTGGTTGATAAGGTAACCGATGTTGACAAGCTTGCTGATATATTCGCCGAGGCTTTGCAGCAAAACGTGAATGGCGTCGCAGGATTAGCGTCACCGTTTATCAACTTCAACCGCAAGCGGTTAATCGACCTATGGTCCCAATATCGGTTGCCTTCGATTTGGGAAGCAGTAGCCTACACCCGCGATGGCGGTCTAATATCCTATGGTCCCAGTTTTCCTAAAATGTACCGCCGATCTGCCGGATACGTTGCTAAAATCCTCAAAGGAGCTAAGCCAAGAGACCTCCCGGTAGAGCAGCCAACCCGATTTGAACTTGCAGTCAACTTAAAGACAGCAAAGATCCTTGTGCTCGCCATGCCGCCAACGCTGCTGGGCCGCGCCGACGAGGTAATAGGGTAACCGACTTCTGCTTCTGATCCTGGCTGTGTGAAAACGCCGTGCCCTTTATAATTCTCTCGTGATTCTGCGGGAGGAATCGATGAGGCGCTTCGTTGAAGAGGCGGATCGTGGGCAATGGACGCAGTTGCCCGTATGCCTCGATGATTTCATTGACGAGAGCAATCCGGTTCGGGTGATCGATGTGTTCGTCGATACGCTTGATTTGGCCGAGATGAGTTTCGATGGAATTGAGCCTGCGGCGACTGGTCGGCCATCGTACCATCCCTCGGTACTCCTTAAGCTTTACATCTACGGCTAGCCCCCCGAGCCAACTGGAAAGGCTTCCTTCGCCTGTCACTAGTCACCTGCCCGGTGGCGCTTTACCCGGCGACGTCCGAGTCCGAGACGATCAGCTTCAATCAGGGGACGGCTACGGCGCCGAACTACCCTAAGAAGCGTATCTTTGCTCACCGGCAGCATTAGCCGCTTTGTAAAGCCTGCTGCCGGTCGACCGCCAAGCGCTAGACCGGGGTGATGGACGATGGAGTCCAGCCTTGCCGTCCGTCGCGCCGATGGCGCTACTACCCCTTCGGCGAAGCGCTCGGTGAAGATTTGGCGCCCGCATCGGACGGCATCGCAGCGGAAGCGGCGGGCGATTACCAGGAGCTGGACGATCCGCCCCGAGAGCGGCAGATCGGTCACGCGTCGCCGATACCGGCTATGGACACGTCGGGAAACCGTTCCGCACGATGGACACAGACCAACGCTTCCCGACGCCCGGACCGCAATAACGACCTTATCACCTTCGAAGTACGCACTCTACAACAAACCCACTCGGCATCAGATTGGAGCGCTGGAGTGCCTGCTGCATGGCGCTGATTCTCCTCTAATCAAAGCGCCAGAGATCCTCCAAACTGCATAAAAAGTGAGTCAGAGCCCCCTTTGGATGCCGATCGGGGGTCCCAGTCCAACGCCGATTGACAGCGTGGCATCTGCCCCGGCCGGGCAGCCGGGCAGGGCGCGTCCGCGCCGACACAAGGGCAGGCGCGCGGACCGTCCCATGCGCGATCCACGTCGTGGAAGTAACTCTCGCCGGAGAGACGGCCCCGGTTGGGGGTTATGGGGCAGGTGGACCGGGGCCGCTCCGCCGGCATCGGAGGCGATGGCCGGCAGACCTTAACCTTCGACGAAGTTCCACGTTCCTCGATCGGCAGAACCGCTGCATAATTTCCTGATTGAGCTAGTCAATTTTTCAATGAGGTTTTGCCATGGCGAAGGGCATTGAAGATCTTCAGATGCTGCGGTTGATCAGGGCGTTCCAGAAGCTGATCGACCCGGAAACGCGGCGCATGGTGCTCTTGTACGTTGAGGAGCAAGTTCACAAGCAGCGAACCAGTGCCGTGGATACGCCGGCTTCCGAGTGCACCGGCAAGTCACCGCCCGGCGTCGGCCGCGGCACAACTTCAGATTCGTAGCGGTCTGACGGTAGACGTGCGAAGCTAAGGCATATTTCGCGTCTCGGAGGGGAAACCCGATGCGCCTTGCATTGCCTTATCTAGGAGTTGGTCTCTGCGCGTCGCTGGCGGCGTGGATGTCGGTGATGTTGTTTTATTGAACTCAGTCAGCGCGAATTCATCGAGCTGACACCGCCTTAACGACCTAGAGCGGATCATTGATTAATTGAATCGAAAGGGATTCCGTCGGGCGGCGGTTTGTGATTCAAGATGCTGGCTGGATCGGAGGCCAGCATCGGATGGTCCGACCTCTTTCGAATGATCTTCGTGAACGAGCCGTGAAGGCGGTGGAATCCGGCGAGAGTTGCCATGCCGTGGCGGCCCGGTTCGATGTTGCGGTGTCGTCGGTCGTGAAGTGGAGGCAGCGCTATCGCGCAACAGGTTCGGTCGCGCCGGGCAAGATGGGGGGACACCGCAAGCCAGTTCTGGCGCCGCATCGAGCATTCATCGTGGAGCGGATCAGTCAGATGCCACATTTAACGCTGCACGGGCTGAAGGACGAACTTGCCGCGCGAGGCGTAAAAGTCTCGCACCACGCGGTGTGGACCTTTCTGCGACGCGAAGGTCTCAGCTTCAAAAAAAACTCTGTTCGCCCTTGAACAAGGCCGCGCCGATGTCGTGTGGCGGCGGCAGCGCTGGCGCAGCTTGCAGGATCGCCTCGATCCAAACCGCCTGGTGTTCATCGACGAGACCTGGATCAAGACCAACATGGCACCGCTACGCGGCTGGGGAGCCAAGGGCGAGCGGCTGCGCGGCTTTGCGCCGCACGGTCACTGGCGAACCCTGACCTTCCTCGGTGCCCTACGCTGTGACCAGCTCACTGCGCCTTGCGTGTTCGACGGACCGATCAACGGCGAAAGCTTCCGCGCCTATGTCGAACAGCAACTCGTCAAAGTGCTCAAACCGGGCGACATCGTCATCATGGATAATCTCGGTAGCCACAAGTCGCCGACAGTCCGTCAGATGATCCGCAAAGCCGGCGCTAGGCTGTGGTACCTGCCGCCGTACTCACCCGACCTGAACCCGATCGAGCAGGTCTTTGCCAAAATCAAACATTGGATGCGCATCGCACAGAAACGCACGATCGACGACGCCTGCGACCACATCGGTCACCTCGTCAGAGGCGTTATGCCAGCCGAATGCACCAACTACTTTGCTAATGCCGGATACGCTTCTATCAAAAAATGAAACGCTCTAGTCGTGAGGGTTGTTCCCGTTCGGCTCTTGCAAGAACTTCGGCATCTGTCCACGCGCTTCGCGATCACGCGGGGCAGAGCGCTCGGACGGATCGCGGCCAAGCTTGGACTGCAACTCGACGAGATCGGTGAAGACGTCGGCCTGGCGGCGCAGCTCGTCGGCGATCATCGGCGGCTGGCTGGCGATGGTGGAGATCACCGTCACTCGCACGCCGCGACGCTGCACGGCTTCGACCAGGGATCGGAAGTCGCCATCGCCCGAAAACAGCACCATCTCGTTGATGTGCTCGGCAAGCTCCATGGCGTCCACGGCAAGCTCGATATCCATATTGCCCTTGATCTTGCGGCGGCCGGAGGCATCGACAAACTCTTTAGTCGCCTTGGTGACGACCGTGAAGCCGTTGTAGTCCAACCAATCGAGCAGCGGACGGATCGAGGAAAACTCCTGATCCTCGATGACTGCGGTGTAGTAGAACGCCCGAAATAGCTCCCCGCAGCTCTGAAATTCCTTCAGTAGGCGCTTGTAATCAATGTCAAAGCCGAGGGCTTTCGCCGTCGCGTAAAGATTGGCGCCATCGATAAAAAGCGCGATCCTGTTGGTTGGAGCGGATGACATAACTTGCGGGCTTTCTGAAGCCGAATAAAGACGACCAAAAATACTTTAAGCTTCAAAGCGACCGAAGAGTCGGGAGGAACTTCGCGCCACCCAAGAAGGTTATCTTATGAGATTTGTTGAATATTGTGGCTATTTTAGGTGGTCGTTTTGGAGTTTGCGTCCCATGAGCGACGTGGAATTTCCTCTGTTTGATAGTTCGATCACGCGGCGCGGTCGCGCTTGGCATTGGTGTGTTTCTGGCGAAGCGGGTGAGGTTGTCTTGCAAGGTATGGAGCGCAGCCGACCAGCGGCACAGTATATGGCTGCGCGCGCTACTTTTTTATTGCTGCTCACCGCGCCGTACCGGAGACGCACGAACTGCTGAGTTAAGCGCGCCTGACTTGGGGACTTGGGATTGCGGCACTGAAACACGCTCGCGGAAAGATCTGGCGAGCCGCATGGGCGAAACGATCTGCTGGGCTGCATTCAAGCCGCCCTTGGCGAACAAACCTTGTAGGATTTGCCACGACCAGCTCTGTCAGAAACCAGCGACTTTCTGCGACAGTGGCAGCAGGACATAGACGCGCGCTTCACGAAGTCTCTCGGACGGGACAAGGCCAAGTAATCGATAAGAACGAACTCGTTGCTCGGGTTTGGCCAGGTTATTTCTGTCGACAGCAGCGCTCTCAGGTTTCACATCGCTGGCCTGCGCAAAGTGCTCGGTGACAACGGCATCAAGACCGTCTGCGGGCGCGGGTACTGTCTGGTTGTGATGGACATTGGGTCGCAATCAATCGTGGGACTAGGCGTGGGTACCGAGGTGCGCATCAACCCCGCGCCGCAGCTTCCCATGCCGCTCGACGTTGGGGGGAGAAGCGGCTCACGGAATGTCGCCGCGGGCTGCTGTTCATCGAATTGTGGGAGCCGTGGCGGCCAAGCGCGTTCGAAACAGAGTTCTCTCGTCTCCGCGGGAGCTACGCCGGTGAGAAGGTGTCCTCGAGCTGCGGTGGGACCGCACGGATCTTTTCACCGTCGTGCTGTTCAAGTCAGCCTTGGCAAAATGCATTTTGATACAGTGGCGATCATGAAGAGCGGGGGTTAGAAAAAAGGGCCGCCCGCCGGACGGCTCTTCTAACAGCTAATTCCAGCCAGTCTAAAAAGATACGTGAGCAGACGTGGGCCCGGGTGAAACTGATAAGGGATATAAACATCCTGCCCCGGTGGTCCGATTGAGGCATCGATCCTGGTTCAGCAATATTTCGTCGAGTTGCGAAAGCTCTTGTTCCGTAAAGGAACATTCGCGAAGTGACATTTTTTCCGGTTTAGCAGGACGAGACCCCCGTTGGTTCTTCGCGACGGCCGACCGTCAGCGATGCTCTTCGGCATTGAGAGCCATATCGGTCCGGACGGCGTCTTGATCTCGACCGGGCTGTCGGTAACTTCAAGTTGCCGTCCGAATGGTCTAGGTTTCGACGCAAATCCCTAACGAGTTCGGGGTGTCGTGAGTATTTTGTTACTTTTACTCGCGGCGTGCGTTGTTGGCGCTCTCCTCCTCCTGGCATTCCGCCAATAGGGCCGACAACGGCCGCAACCGTTGCCGTAAATCCTCAGCCCGACGCCGGATTAAGGTTTCTGGTTGGTTGTTTTTGACTGTGCGCGCTTGAGCGCGTTCACTCCATGACGCGGATGGAGACGAATGTGATCATCTGGTTGTTAGTCATCGTCATCGGAGTTAGTGTCGCAATCCTGATCGCCCACACGATTGACGCAATACGTTCCTGAAGCGTCGCGGCGCACACCGTTTCACGGTGCAGGACGCTCAAACTTTTGCGTATCCGAGAGCGGAAGTCTCTCGATCAGCGAGAACGGCTTGGCTGCTTCGAGCGTGGCCGCACGATCCAGCAGCTGCTATCTTGTGCTCCGATACCCCATCGTAGCAATTTGCGGCTTGCCCGATCGAAATCGGGCCTGACTTCGGCGCCGCGTTGTCCGCACTTCCGACAGATCAACCGCGGCTCGATCTCCGAAACCCGACTGAGGACGAAGCGTGACTGGCAGCGGATGGCGGCTCACCAGACAGTTGAGACTTTAAGAGTGCGTGCCCAACGCGCCTAGAAGGTCGGGCCCTTCAGCTTTGGAGTAACTGTCGCACGATTGAGACCCTTCAACACTGCGTCGATGGTCGTGAATTGCGCACCGCGAGAGCGACTTTCCGTTTGCCGCTTGCTCACTCGGGTAACCAGCCAGAGAGTGCTGCCGCAGCTGGCGCATTTATAGAGCTTCAGCTCGCAACCCTGGGCAACAGGGAAAACGGCCTCAAGCCCCCGAGCTTGGCAACAAAGCATGCAACCGGCTTCGCCATGCACTATAACCCCCTCCACGGTAGCAATTCGCGCGACGAGCAGAATGAGGACGTGAGTCGACTTCTGCAGGCAATAGCGATAGTTCGCAACGCGCGTGAAACATCGGCTGGAGTCTCACTGGCTTCGCGGGGGGCGACATCAGAACGATCGCGCGCCGCAAGCACAGCTTGCCGGTCAACCGGGCGTTTTTTCTCGAATGCTAGACGCTAGGAATCGCCGAAAGAGTCCGACTCAAGCCGATACTCTCGAGCTTCCAGATCGGCGTGTCACGCGGCCAGCAACTTGCGGCTTTGCCCGAAATCGCTGCTGCTGCTCTAGGTATCGCAATTAGCAGCCAACCTGAGCTTCCTAAGGAACGGCGCAAACCCATCGGTAGGGCATTCCTTCGCAACACTCGCCTGAACTTTTTCGGTGGACCGCTTGACGGGTTTCTTTGCTACACTTGCGCGCTTTTGAGCTTCAGCCTTCGAAGCATACGGATCATGCCAGTGACGAGGAACGAATTCCGGGGATTGTCTCGGATGGCTGATCGGAGGAGCCGGTTGAGGCTCTTGCTGCACAGCTACGAAGCTGACCTCTGTTATTTGCTTGGGCAGCTCGACGCCTCTCTCCACGATAGTTTGCAGCCTGTCAGATTTGTTCGTGGTCGCAGCCGCCGGCGGCGCAACGAACTGCGGGGGCGCATCCGACTCCGCGGTTGGATCCGACCTCTGGCCTCCAGCGGCAATCGCACAGACTGCAACTACGCCAAGCACTCCAAACACAATTGCTTTCGGCATTTGCCAGTCCCCACATTGGCAATCTCAGCAATTTGCCACGAATGGGTCCAGAATGAGGCCAAATTCTCTAGTTTGTTAATTCGGGAAGACGTCCGCACGCGGCTTGGCGGCCCGAGATGAAATACAATCCACGTAGGCTCCGGAAACCGGCTGCGGGGTAGGACAGGGCCACCTGAGGCCGTGCGGCGTAACGCCCGCGCGGCCTGAGATGTTTTCCGGTGCGCGAAGGCTGAGCCAGAAGGATCGCGATGCCCAGGAAGGCGAACGCGGCAACTGCAACCTCTGTCATCGCTGCACCCACTTGCTGGAAGTGCCAAAAAGAGCAGCCTGCAGGAATTGCTCATAAACCGCGGTCGCGTTCTGAGACATCTTGCGGTCAGCGGCGGGAAACTTTTGCCATTCCCGTATGTATGGTCGGCATGGGCGAGAAATAGCGAAATACCTTCGCGGGGGAATCCCGAAATCGCGCGGCCAATGCACGCAAGAGTGCAGATGAAGAAGCTTGGCTCGCCCTCGCCGAGAAATGGTTGAGGTTGGCTCGGGACGCTAACGATGAGGCATCCGCCCGACTGCCACAAGAAGGTCTGGCCGTTCCAGAACTTCCACCAACTGGTCGAGAAGGGCGCGCTCGTTACTACGCGGTTGCGGCTTCAGGTATTCTTCCAAAATACGCTACGCATCGCTGACGGCTTGAAGAGCTAGTTCTTCGTCGTGCATGGAGCCAAACTCCCGCTTGATCTGCTAGATAATACAGCCTTTATTAAAATTTGTTCCATTTAAATTAAATCTGGGTTTTATTGTGCTTATAGGCTCGAACGGGCTTTTGGCGACTTCTTCAACCGCAAAAGCACCCGGCCCATCGGATTGATCTTCGAATATGCTTCGGAGCGCTGCTCTGCGTCCGCGAAATTAACCCGCTGAGTTCGATACTCTTCTGCGTAGCATGGTGGTGATTGATAGCGGCCGATGCGAGTTGCGTCCACTCGCATCCGGTCCTTCAGGGACACCGCACCGCTCCCTTTCATGGGCGCGGTCGGGGCTGCTTCTTGCGCTTCCTGATTGCCTGCTTGATTTGCTCCCGCAATCGGAGGATCTCGGCATATTGAGCATGAAGCTCTGGATCGAAAAGCTGTACCTTCGTCTGTTTTTTCTGGTGGTTGCGTTTCCTCATGTTGCAACGTAGCGGCGGCTTCCGATAGAAGCATCTCATTCCCGAAATTAAGCTTGATGCGCGCGTCGCCGGTTAATTCTGGAACTGGAAGTCACTCTCTCAGGGGGAGTGAGCTTGCTCCCTGGCTTGCTGTGCTTCTGCTGGCGGCTTTTTTTCAGACGGGCTCGCAACGCATCCTGTGGCGATATGGCGGTCGCCATCCTTGATGATCCAGACCGCCTGGTGGACGAGTTCTCCATCGGCGTATCGCGCTTTTCGCTTAAGCCGGGCTCCTTTGCTTGGACGCGGCATAGCCCCCTCATTCGCTTGATATCGTCTAGTGTCGTGAAGTCCTTTTTCAGCTCCTATTGACCGCTCCGTATCGCAGTCGCATGACCTCGGGTTGAATGCGCGCTCACGGCCGGGGCTCGTCGATGTCCAAGTTGATGTTCTCCGATCCGTTTCCGCTCTTGCCTCTCCGCTTTTGAGCCGTCAGCGGTGGAGTTTTTCGCGCTCAGCCCTCGGCTGCGAATCCGTCCCCCACCAGGGGAGCGTCGGAAGTCCCCAATCAGGAAATGGATCGGCGAGCTTCGCGGCAGTTGCGGGCCCCGTTGCCGGCAGGTCGAACAAGCATTCGTCCAGCATGGTCCGCAGCGCCGTGTCGTCGTAATCCCTTCCGATGAAGACCAACTCCTGCCGGCGATCACCGCAAACGGCGTCCCACCGGCTGTCGACGGACGCAAGGAAGTTTCCATCGCTCGGCCATTTTTCGCGCGGGACCGAAGCCCACCATAATCCGCTGGGCTCGCATCGTCGCTGAATCCCCGCGACCGAGAGCATTCCCGCCCAGTCAGGCCGCGTTGCGAGCCAGAAATAGCCTTTTACGCGCAGAATTCCCGGCCAGGGCCTGCCCAGGAAGTCAAGAAACTTCCCCGGATGGAAAGGCCGGCGCGCACGATAGACGAACGAGGCGATGCCATAGGCCTCCGTCTCCGGCATATGGGCCTCGACCTGATCCAGTTCCCGGCGCCAAAAGGGGTGCAGCGCCGCCTTGGCCGGGTCATACAAACCGCGATCCAGAATCGCGCTCAGGGGCGCTCGTCCATAGTCCGTTTCGATCATCACGGCGTCCCGGTTCAGCGCGGCGACGATGGATCGCGCCTTGGCGCTCTCCACCTCGCGCGCATCCGACACCTTGTTGACGACGACGATGTCGGCGAATTCGATTTGTTCGACAAGAAGATCGACCAGCGTGCGCCGGTCGGCCTCATCCCTGCGCTCGCCATGGTCCGTCAGAAGATTTCGACCTTGGAAATGATTAGCCAGACTTGTGGCGTCGACGACGGTCACGAGGGCGTCGAGGCGCGCGACGTCTGACAGGGAGAAACCCTCGGCGTCGCGAAAAGAGAAGGTCGCCGCGATCGGCAGCGGCTCGCCGATGCCGGTGCTCTCGATCACGAGATAGTCGAAACGGTTTTCCGCCGCCAGCCGCCGGACCTCGGCAAGCAGGTCGTCCCGGAGCGTGCAGCAGATACAGCCATTCGTCATTTCGACGAGTTGTTCGGTCGAACGGGAAAGTCTCGCGTCGCCGTTGCGCACGAGGTCGGCGTCGATATTCACCTCGCTCATGTCATTGACGATGACAGCGACGCGCAGACCTTCCCGATTGGTCAGGATGTGATTGAGAAGCGTCGTCTTGCCTGCGCCGAGGAAGCCCGTAAGAACGGTCACGGGCAACCTTCGGTCGGCCGTTTCGATCATGACTTTCAAGCTGCATTCGGTTGGAAAACCAGATCAGCCCAATAGTTGGTGGAATTGAAGCTGCTCGTCGGGAACAGACCCTCCGTGCTGGTCCCGCCATAGGCATAGACGCCGTTGGCGGCAGAGGGCGCCGTGACCGGGCCGCTCGTGACCGCGCTGGTGAAGTAATTGCCGGTCCCCACATAGGCGCCGGTGGTGTGATAGGAGGCGACATAGGTCGTGTTGGCCGCGAGCGCGACCGGCGTCGCCAGGGCCACCGTCTGCCAGCCGCTGGCGCTGGTGTTGGTGAAGGTCGCGCTGGCAAGCTTCGTGCCCGTCGCGCTCCAGAGGTCGAGCACGTCGGGTCCGTTGTCGTTGGCCGAGCGATAGAATTTCAGCGCCGTTACCTGTCCCGCCGTCGAAGAGGTGAACTTCACGCCCAATTCCAGCGGCTGACCGTCATTGAAGGACGTCGGTGCCGTCGCCGGCGTCGATGCGCTGAACAGGCTGAAATTCTGGGACGCCGTGGTCGAGACGGTCAGGTTGAAGTTTTCGCTGGCGGAGAGGCCGCCTGCGTCGGTCGCGGTGAGCTTGACGGCGACGGTGCCGGCATCGGCAGCGGCCGGCGTTCCGGTGAAGACGCGCGTCGTGGCGTTGAAGCTGAGCCAGGTCGGCAGCGCCGCGCCTGTCGAGTTGGTCGCGACATAGGTCAGGCTGTCGCCGCTGTCGACATCGGTGAAGGTCCCGGTCGGCAGGGTCAAGGAATAGGCCTGGCCGATGACGGCCGATTGCGCCGACGTCTGGGCCGCCAGCACCGGCGCGTCGTTGGCGCCGTGGAGGGTGACGGTCAACGTCGTCGAGGAATTGGCGCCGGCGGTGTCACTCATCGTGTAATTGAACGTGTCGGTCAGCGTGTCGGTGGGGAGCCGCAGCGCCTGGACCGCAGCGTCGGTCTCGTTGATCGTATAGGTGTAGGTGCCGTCGGCGTTGAGGACGAGTCCGCCATGCGCGCCGGTCAGCGACGTGCCGAGCGCGCCCGCGGTGACTCCAAAACTGACCGCGGTGACGGTCTTGGTGTCGCCGGTGTCGGGATCGGTGTCGTTGGTGAGCACGTTGCCGGTGGCCGCGGATCCGGCAATGCCATTGGCGATGCCACCCTTCTCCGTGGCGCTGCCCGTGTCCGCGACTGCTGTCGGCGCGGTGTTCGATCCGCCGACTGGCGTGAACGCAATATCCGCCCAATAATTGCTCGCGTTATATGAGCTCGAAGGAAACACGCCGGCCGTGCTGGTCCCGCCATAGGCATAGACGCCGTTGGAGGCCGCGATCGCCGAGAGCGGGCCGCTCGTGACCGCGCCGGTGAAGTAATTTGCGGTTATCACATAGGCGCCCATGGTGTGGTAGGAGGCGACATAGGTCGTGTTGGCCGAGATCGTGACCGGCGTCGCCAGGGCCATCGTCTGCCAGCCGCTGGCGCTGGTGTTGGTGAAGGTGACGCTGGCGAGCTTTGTGCCTGTCGCGTTCCAGAGGTCGAGTACGTCGGGTCCGTTGTCGTTGGCCGAGCGATAGAATTTCAGCGCTGTCACCTGTCCCGCCGTCGAAGAGGTGAACTTCACGCC
>NZ_JYMS01000034.1:0-5321 GCF_000938285.1 Bradyrhizobium sp. LTSP857
CCGCCGTATCCACATCGAGAAGATCAACGCACCCTTCACATTTGGCGACTTCGGCGCGAGCATCCGATACGCGATCGAAAGGGCCGGCTCGAACTGCACGAGAGCGGGACCTATGTGCGGCTGCTGACGCCGGGCGCGGACCTGCTCCGTCAGTAGGTCAACGTCAAGGACAGCCACGCCGCGAGGAACACGCAGAGACAAATTCCCAGATATGGCAATGCAAGGCGCATCGGGCTTCTCCTCCGAAACGCATCAAATATGACCCAGCTTCACATGCCGGCCTGCCTTCGACTAGGAATCTGGGGTTGTAATTCGCCCGCCGCCATTCGCGGCGGTAACGGCTCGCACTGATAAGCAAACTGTGAAAACCTTGTCGGTTGCGAACCTCGCGATATTTCCATTGATCTTCCGAGTCTGCCCCTCTTCGGGTAAGCACGCGCAAGTTCTTGGCCGCATAATCGATCGACACAAAACTCAGCAGATCCATCCGAGCGCCCCCGAATCAATGATCCAAGTGTGCCAGTCAGGTTGTTCAGAGGTTTCCCTGGTTGCGTCAGTAACGTATATTTTAAATCTTGAAATGATATTTAAATTGACTTAGCTTTAGATTTTAACTTTAAATGCGAACCTGACGAAATCATTTGAGCCATTGCAGGCGGATTTAAACTGCCTGCCGTCGTGGAGAAGGAAAACGCGATGGGCGCTCCTGTACTGCAAGACAAGCTTCGGAAAGCGAACAAAAGAAACGAAATGCTCAATGATGGGCGTTTCAACTTGCGCCTCCCGCCGCGCGGGGACACAGAGTGGTCTCCATCCGACCCGGACAACGCCTCCGCGCAACTCGCGATCGTTCCCGAGTTGACATCGGCCCACGCCATTCCTTCTGCCGGGGTTACGGCTTCTCTGCTGGCGGGTCCGTCGTCTACAGTACCGGACAGTTTCGCGGCGGCGCCGACAGCAGTCGATGTCGTCGCGCCAGATACCTCGGCAGAGCCCAACCTCACTCGGACTTCCACAGACCTCACGACCGCCCCTACTTCGGCGGACACGACTTCCCCTGTCCTGATCCTCACTTCGGCGCCGTCCGGCAGCGGTTCTGTGACGCCGACGGTGGCGCAGCCCCTGACGATCGTCACGCCCCTCAGCTGTTGCGGCGTGTGCGGGTTCTATCAATGTCCAACGCAGCTAATGCTGACCGGCAATGGACTCGCCGGACAAATCACCGGTGACGGTCTAGCCAACCCATCCCTGTTGACCAACCTTGCCATGCCGGTCTCGACACAACTGGTCGGCGGAACCGCGGCCAGCAGCGGCTACCCGACCGGCAGCGGCCACACGACCGGCGATTACGGCATCCTTGGGGGCGCGGTTACGGACACGACGCCAGCACAGGCAGCGGCGCAACAGGCCGCCGTCGCGGCATCACTGCAGGGCGTGCAAAACCTCAATCCCATTGTCCTCGAGAACATGAAGCCCGGAAATCCCGAAAGCGAGTGGGGTATCGACGGAGCGGGCGACAGTAATATCGAAGGCTTCGCCACCGACATCAGCGTCAACCACGGTTCGCCGATCAGCTTCAAGATCAACACGAATTCGACAGACTACCGGATCGATATCTACCGCCTCGGCTATTACGGCGGACTGGGCGCGCGCAAGGTCGACACGATCACGCACACCGGACTGCAGACGCAGCCTGACCCCCTTGTCGACCCCACGACAGGATTGGTCGACGCCGGCAACTGGTCGGTTTCCGCAACCTGGGACGTTCCGGCGGACGCGGTCTCGGGCGTTTACATCGCCAAGCTGACGCGCCTCGACGGCACGGCCGGCGAGAACCAGATTCCCTTCATTGTGCGCGACGATTCCAGCCACAGCGACGTGGTCTTCCAGACCAGCGACGAGACTTGGCAGGCCTACAACGGCTGGGGCATCGCTAATTTCTACGGCGGCGAGGGACCTGCCACCGGCCAGGGCGCCGGGCGCGCCTATGAGGTGAGCTATAATCGTCCGATCGACACGCGCGGCGGCATTGGTACCGCCGCCGGGCCGCAGGACTATCTGTTCGGCGCGGAATATTCCTCGATCTCGTGGCTCGAGGAGAACGGCTACGACGTTTCCTACATGTCTGGCATCGATGTCGACCGCTACGGTAGCTTGCTCTTGAACCACAAGGTTTTCGTGGATTCCGGCCACGATGAATATTGGACGGAAAACCAGCGGAACAACGTCCAGGCCGCGCGGGACGCCGGCGTCAACCTGGAATTCTGGAGCGGCAACGAGATGTACTGGGAGACGCGGTTGGCGCCCAGCATCAGCAGCGACCAGACCAATTACCGCACGCTGGTATCCTACAAGGAAACCTGGGCCAATGCGGATACCGACCCGAGCAGTCAGTGGACCGGCACGTTCCGTGACCCGCGCTTCCCTTCGGAGACCGGCGCCGGAACCCCCGAGAACAGTCTCACGGGACAATTGTTCACGGTCGACGACACGCGATTCAGCATCGGCCTGAAATCGATCACGGTTCCCTACGACGACGCCAATCTCCGATTCTGGCGCAACACCAGCGTCGCCAATCTGCAACCCGGCCAGACGGCGACCCTGACCCAGAATTATCTGGGTTACGAATGGGACACCACGCCGGACAACGGCTTCGATCCCGCCGGTCTCGTCCAGCTTTCGTCGACCACGCTGGACGTCAACACCTATCTTCTCGACTACGGCAACACCACGGGGAACGGCACCGCGACCCACTCGCTGAGCCTGTATCGGGCGCCGTCCGGCGCGCTGGTTTTCGGCGCAGGCACCGTCTATTGGTCCTGGGGGCTGAGCGACAATCATGACCTCGAGGCAACGCCGACCGACAGCCGCGTACAGCAGGCGATGGTCAATCTGTTCGCCGACATGGGGGTGCAACCCCAAACGTTGCAGTCGGGCCTCATCAAGGGCACGCCGAGCACGGACCATACGCCGCCGGTCTCCACGATTAACCCCATCGGAAACGTCAACGCAGGCAGCCTCGTCACCATTTCCGGAACGGCGTCTGATGTCGGCGGCGTGATCGCGGGCATCGAGGTCTCGACCGATGGCGGCACGAGCTGGCACCCCGCGACGGGAGACGAACACTGGACCTATACTTGGTCGCCGCAGGTCCCGGGCCCGGTGACCATCGAGTCCCGCGCCGTCGACGACAGCATCAATCTCGAGACGCCGTCCGCCGGACAGACCGTCACGGTTGGAGCCTTCCCATATCTGACTGTATTTCCCGGAAGTGCTACTCCGGCCGTGGTCAACACCACGGACGCGTCGGCCGTCGAACTCGGTCTGCAATTCTCGTCATCGGTGACGGGAACCGCGACCGGCGTGCGCTTCTACAAAAGCAGCCAGGACACCGGCGTGCACACGGGCGAGTTGTGGTCGAGCACCGGAACGCTGCTCGCGAGCGTGACCTTCAGCAATGAGACGGAAAGCGGCTGGCAATCCGCGAGCTTCTCCAATCCGGTGACCATCACGCCGGGTCAGATCTATACAGTGTCTTACCACACCAATGCGGGGCATTATTCCAATACGCAAGAGTTCTTCGACTCTCCGGTCAAGAGCGGGCCGCTGACCGCAGCCGCCGGTGTCTTCGCCTATTCGACCACAAGCCAATTTCCGACGAGCACCTTCGATTCCACGAATTTCTGGGTCGACGTGATGTTCAACCCCACAACGGGGGTCACAAACCATGCGCCTACGGCCGTTGCGGACAATGGCTTGACGGGAGCCCAGAACTCGGCCGTCGTCATTGCAGCGTCGCAGCTCCTCGCCAACGATTCCGATTTGGACGGCGATACCCTTTCGATCACTTCGGTGAGCGCGGCCTCGCACGGGACCGTCACTCTCACCACGCAATCCAATCCGCAGAACTCGACCATCACTTTCACGCCGGATGCCGGCTACACCGGCGCGGCGTCGTTCTCCTACTCGATCTCGGACGGGCGCGGCGGAACCTCCACCGCTCAAGTGAGCCTGACGATCCAGCCCGCAGGCAGCGCGTCATATAGTCTGTTCTCGGCCGCGAACATTCCGGCCGCCACTGAAAACGACAACACGCCGGTCGAGCTCGGCGTGAAGTTCACCTCTTCGACGGCGGGACAGGTGACAGCGCTGAAATTCTATCGCTCGGCCAACGACAACGGACCCGACGTACTCGACCTCTGGAACGCGACAGGCACAAAGCTCGCCAGCGTCACCTTCACCAACACCAGCGCCAGCGGCTGGCAGACGATGGCCCTGGCGACGCCGGTCACGATCTCGGCCAACACGACCTATGTCGCCTCCTACCACACCATGGGCGCCTATGTGATAACCGCAAATTACTTCACCGGCGCGGTCACGAGCGGCCCGCTCTCGGCGATCGCGGCCTCCAACGGCGTCTATGCCTATGGCGGGACCAGCACGGCCGGCGTGTTTCCTTCGAGCTCATATAACGCGAGCAATTATTGGGCGGATATTGCGTTCACGCCAGTCGGCGGATCGAACACCGCGCCGACAGCAGTCGCGGACACGGGCAGCGCCACGGAGAAGGGTGGCATCGCCAATGGCATTGCCGGATCCGCGGCCACCGGCAACGTGCTCACCAACGACACCGATCCCGACACCGGCGACACCAAGACCGTCACCGCGGTCAGTTTTGGAGTCACCGCGGGCGCGCTCGGCACGTCGCTGACCGGCGCGCATGGCGGACTCGTCCTCAACGCCGACGGCACCTACACCTATACGATCAACGAGACCGACGCTGCGGTCCAGGCGCTGCGGCTCCCCACCGACACGCTGACCGACACGTTCAATTACACGATGAGTGACACCGCCGGCGCCAATTCCTCGACGACGTTGACCGTCACCCTCCACGGCGCCAACGACGCGCCGGTGCTGGCGGCCCAGACGTCGGCGCAATCGGCCGTCATCGGCCAGGCCTATTCCTTGACCCTGCCGACCGGGACCTTCACCGATGTCGACAGCGGCGACAGCCTGACCTATGTCGCGACCAACTCGACAGGCGCGGCGCTGCCGACCTGGCTCAGCTTCAACGCCACGACGCGCGTCTTCACCGGAACGCCGGCCGCTGCCGATGCCGGCACCGTCGCCGTCAAGCTCACCGCGACCGACGCAGGCGGCCTCTCCGCCAGCGAAAACTTCAACCTGACCGTCTCGACCACGGCGTCCCAGAATTTCAGCCTGTTCAGCGCATCGACGCCGGCGACGGCACCGACGTCCTTCAATGACGGTCAGCCGCTGGAATTGGGCGTGAAGTTCACCTCTTCGACGGCGGGACAGGT